>CAZWBB010000001.1:0-109320 GCA_964632045.1 uncultured Methanosarcinales archaeon
GTGGGGGGAAATAATTCACGTTCACAATATCCCTCTCGGGCGGCTGGTTTCTACTGTAGCAATGACAACTTCCGTGTGGATGGCGATGGCAGCCTCGACGACCGGGGTCGTTCTCGTGGGGTGATTTATCCGCGAAGCGGCGAAACGAAAAAATGAACATACTCAAACCACTACGACAATCAGGACTGCTTTCCGAAGAGGAAGCGTTGAGAGACCTAGAGGACATCCCAATGGTGAGAGAAACATCCTCCCCGATCCCCTCAGGAAAGGATACTGGAAACATCATTCTTGATTGCCATGCTGCTGAGAAAGGAGATAGAAGAACTCAGGATGAATGGATTGAATATTGGAATAAAAGTGACAGAGTAATGGCTTCCATGGCAGACTATTATCAGTATTTCAAGCAATTGAAAGGGAATAATGATGAAGACAAAGTCAAGACGTTGCTTACCAGCCTGAGGGAAGATTTTGACCACCAGGAAAAAGGTAACTGGCTCATTAGCAGTACCAGATTAGTCTATTCAAAAGATAATCTGGATGCAAGGATCATTCCTCATTATGGATGCGCTCGAGAGGAAGTAACAATAAAAGTTCCTTATTATGGTGGCGTCCCTATTACGCAGGTGGTCGGCGAGGGAGAAGGATTAACTTATCTGCAGACATTGTTTGGTACTGAGGATGAAGGGGAAGAGATAATTCAGATATTGGAGTTTGTTAGCGATAGGAATAGAGACGTAATAAAAGTGTGGACGGCTGCTGTGGAAGACGCTTATACACGTTCACAATACCCCTCGCGGGCGGCTGGTTTCGGCTATGGCGATGACGACTTCCATGTTGGTGGCGGCCTCTACGGCCGAGGTCGTTCTCGTGGGGTGATTTATCCGCGAAGCGGCGCGACGAAAAAATGAACATACTCAAACCATTAAGACCATCAGGACTGCTTTCTGAGGAGGAAGCGTTGAAAGATATAGAGAGTGCTCCTGATGCAGAAATTCCCAGAGACGATAACAAACAAGAAGTACAGGAAATGGGGAATAAACATCTCAGATTAGGTGTTGATTACGGACTGATCTACATCGACCGTGCTACCAGTGACCTGGTCATTACCGATGGGAAAGATTTTGAAGTCATTCTGAGGGAAGTAAATCTCAATGACGTATTCTATGATGAAAAACTCTACTACACAAAAGATTGCAGCCTGTATGAATGGCCATCCAGATTGCTGCACGACTACGGTGTGAACGGAACAGGTGGTAAAGAGGCTGTAGGTATCGGCAAACATGACGGAAGACTCATTGTCACTCTTCCCTATGTTGGTGAGATCGCTGATGAGCAGGGCAACATAATCTTTGAAGGATTGCAGCAACCCATCAGTGTCTGTTCCTACAAAGGAGAATTATACCACACTGAAGCGTCCCAGGGCAGAGGCCTGGTGAAGACGCCTTATCAGCTTGTTCATCGGCCAGGCAGGTACGCCCTAGGACTTGCTGCTGGGGAAAAAATATTTTTTGGGGGAGAAGATGAAACATTATACAGCTATGACGGACAGGTGCAACGTGTATGTAATCTGGGATCAACCTGCGGTCTCCTGGAATGTGTTGGAGATGTTCTCTACGCAGCAGGCCTCCATAAGATAGGCATCCACTCCATCCCATTAGATGATCCATCAGCAAGGAAGACTTTACTGCGAGGACATGTGCCTGAGGGTATAAGGGCAATGACAGCTGTCCCTATGACTTTCATACATGAACTAAGCGAAAACAAATGAACATCCTAAAACCACTTAAACACGGAAACGTACTGACGGAAGAGGAAGCGTTGAAGGATTTGGAGAATGCATCATCTACATCTCAGAATATTCCGATTACTGAAAATGTTTCTGAGACGACGTATTCCTGCTCAACCCTGGGAATTGATTGCGGACTAGTGTTAATCAATAAGACCAACCAGGAGATTTGTACAACTGATGGTGAAGATGTAACTTGTATCGGTAGAGAAAGAGGCTACCACAGATTGCACTACAACGGAACTGACTTGTATTACACCCGACATAACAAACTATACAGATGGCCTAGTCAGGAAGTCCAGAAGTATTATTATAAAAAGAAAGCTGAGTGTACATCTGGTATAACTGAGTATGATGGAGAGACTCTAGTAGGTTTCCAGGATGGCATCTATAATGAAAAAGGAGAACGAAAGTATGGGTCCGGACCCGTCAAGGACTTGATCAGATTTCAGAACAGACTATTCAGCATTCAGTTATGGAGAGGCAAATATTCATTTGTGGAAGTAGGAGTGGAAGCAAAGAAAGAAATAACATTCAGATCAAGGCTTGCTAAAATGGATGACCTTCTTTTACTGGGGCTTGAATGCGGCTCCGTCTTTTCATTTGATGGTGTAGACATGAGCCTGGTTTTCGCCTCCAACAGCCAGCAACGTTTATTATGTGCAACAAGTGATCGCCAGATGTATTTTGGCGGATTTGGCGAGGAAGGACTATGGACACGTTCTTTGTATCCCCGGAGAAAGTCAGAGGCAATATTGCAGGAAAAGATCAAGAGTTGCACAGCAGGTATCACAGTACCACTTGATTTCATAGAACACTTAAACAAAACAAAATGAACATCCTAAAACCACTTAAACACGGAAATGTAATGACTGAAGAGGAAGCGTTGAAGGATTTGGAAGGTGTACCATCCATAGAACCAGTGAGTGCTGCGGATCAGCCGACTGGACTTGGAATCGTCCTACTCGATCAAGGTAATTCAGAAGACTCAAAAACCCAGCCTGAGTGGCTAGAACATTATGACAAGATCACTGATGGTCGTGTATTCGCTGCTATGAGCGACTATTACGGATTCTTCAAACGGAAGATGGATCAGAAAACCGACAAACAGTACGCTAAGGCGATGTTATGGCCCAATAATATTTCAGAATGCGACAGTCATCTTCTTACCAGCACCAGGATCGAACTCTTGCCATCCGGTCACACAAAAATAATTCAACATTACGGCTGCAAGTATCCAGAACATATCAGCAAAAGAACTATCGTCGCACCGGTATTACACAAGATACCCCTCTCAGAAGCGATCAGGACAAATTCGGCAAGGAGATACCTAAAAGCTCTGTTTGACACCGAAGACAAGACCGTCAAAATAATCCAAACGCTCGAGTTTATCGCAGGTGTAGACAGGAGAGACATAACCATTTCCACAATCCCCGATCCTCCCAGCCCTATTGAAAGTGATCAGAGAGCATCCGGGTTCAATTGTTTTTCCTCGGGGCTCGATATCTATACCTACTCCCTTATAGGTGTGGGGCAATCACGAGGAGCATCTTACCCATGAACATCCTAAAACCACTTAAACACGGAAATGTACTGACGGAAGAGGAAGCGTTGAAAGATATAGAGAGTGCTCCTGAGGTACTGGATAGCCCGCCGGGAACATGGAACACTATGCCTGAATTTCCAACCTATGGGCAGGCAATCACCCACATTGGATTGGAATATGCAAAAGGATATTGTAAAGGTCCACTTCACCAACACAATGACAGGACTATGATCCGCCCGCCCACCGTTAAAGAAATCGCGAAAGCCTGCGTTGAGGACTACGAAACAACAACTACTGCTGATAGTAGCAACCGAAGTGTCGAAGACAGGACTTTCCTGCTGAGAAGTAAGTGGAATACCTGCGCAGCTACCATCAATAGTTTCTGGTCTGATAAATGGAAAATAAACCCAGTCTCCGATGAACTTATAACACTGGACAAAAGCACAGAAGTAAGGTATTCAAAGCTTGAATGGAATGTATTCAGTCTATTGGAAGTAGAAGGACGTGACTTCTGGAGGATTCTTATTAGTGATGATTCTTTGTATCAAGCATATCAAAAGATTGTCAGTCCGTATGGTCCGTTGGAAGTGGAGATAGAAGAACCATCAAAACAATACCTCAGAAACATCCGGGTTGAAGGGCAGAAACTGGTATTCTGTCCATTGAATATTACAGCAAGGTTCCTGGCAATAAAATGAACATCCTAAAACCACTTAAACACGGAAATGTACTGACGGAAGAGGAAGTGTTGAAAGATATAGAGAGTGCGCCGATCGTTGACAGACCCATAGAGACTTCCAGATACGTTTGCATACGGGAACGCAATAACTATAAGGGAGCTCTTAATTCGCTGTTAATTTATCATGCTGCCTGCAGACGCAGCGGTCCGCTCTACGAGCATGATGGAAAGATGATAATACGGCCTCCTACAGTAAAAGAAGTAATACAGGCTAGAGTTGAGGATTATGAAACGCTCACCAATCCGGATGGCAGCAAGAGAAGTCTGGAGGAGAGGACCTGCTTGATTAGAACAAGTTTCAACACCTGCGCCGGTGTTTTGTTCAATCCTCATACTCAAAAATTAAAACTGAACCCTCTCTGCAAAGAATTGATAACACTGAACAGATCTTGTGGACGTAGAATATTCTATCAGGATTTTGAGGGCGAAGAATACTACCCTGGTGGTCTGATTGGACCTGATCGCTGGAGGATTTTTACTGAGGATGAGCAGTTACGTCAGGCATACTGGAATATCTCTAATACTGTGGATACACCGAAGGAGCCAGTTCAAACTCCGGAAAAATACTTGAACAATGTTAGAGTTGGAGGAACTACTCTTACATTCTATCCCCTAAGCAAAAAAACAACATTCCTGCAGATAAGATGACATTAGAACAACTGACACAAGACATAGTGGACGAAGAAACAGCAAAGTTTGATTACAAAGGAGATGTCCGTATCAAAGAGCAGATGGGAGATCCCTGCTTCTCCGGAAGGATCGACCTGCTGACAACTGCTAAGATAGAGATCTGCTACAATCCGGATTATGAGAAAGAAGCAGAATCCATGGAGAAGATTGTCCCTCAACCTTTCAGGAAAGCTTTCACTGCAGTGATGCAGCACGAGCTGAACCATAAAGGGGGAGGAAGATTCCTTGGCTGTCCCAGGACGATTGATCTGCACGCAGAGAAAGTTCTGGAACCAGTTTCGGAAGTGCTGAAAAGGGAGGATTTCCCTAACGTACCTGTGAGCAGCGGACAGACACTCTATGCCTATATGGCAAATATGGTTGAAGATATCATCGACAATTCTGAACTTGGCAACAAAACGGACCATATCGGTATGTTTCTTTGCTACCATGATGATGCTATTCATTGTAAAGAAGGATTAAGTCCCCTCTTCAGCGCCTTTGTCAAGCTGCAGGAAGTTCTCTTCGGCGGGAGAAGAAGCAGGAAGCTGTTAAATGGCCACCATCCGAAAGATGACAAGGTTGACCAGGCGGTTGAAAACGTCATGCAACGCACAGGGATGAGCAGGATGCAGCGTCAGGTTGTTACAAGAAGGAAGAAGAAAAGAAAAGATGTATTTGACCGAAGGAGGGCAATGGAGCACTACACAGATGAAGAGAACTGGCCGGAAATATCCAAGATCATCACGGAAGAGTTCTGCGAACTGATCGACAAGGATGAACTTGAAAATCCACAATACATCGAGGAAACCTTCCTTCCACTTAAAGGAGAAGGCGACTCCTTCGGCGATGAGATGGAGGACGCTGACACTAAGATGAAGTTTGTCTGGAAGAAGTATCAGGGCAAAGGACAGGAATCCGGCGAGGATGATACTGAATTCCAACCACCCGCCTATCTGGAAAGCTTCGAAGCTCTTGACCTGCTCTATCAAAGATTGGCCAGGAATCTCCACATTAAGACGGAAAGCTCTACTCACAGTGAATCGATGCCAGTGATGTGGTACGGTAACCGGCCGGCAACACCAAGAGACAGGAGGGTAAGAGTCCGACTGGGAAGAGACGGTTGTCTTGAGCTGACTGCCAAGAGATATCATGAGGACGAAGAGATCGAGTACACTGAAAGCATGCCCGGTCTGCCCGAGATAAAGTTTGTCATGCTGGATACCTCTTCCTCGATGCAATGTAGTATCGATGGCAGCCAGGGGAAGATCATGAATCCCTGGGCCTCCGAAAGTGTACAGTGGGATGATCGAAGCCGATACCATCATGCCCTTATCGCCTGGTATGGGCTGCTGGAACTGCTGCGGAGACAGGGAACATTGCGACACACTTCCGTAAAGCTTGCCAACTATTCCTGGGAGACCAAGAAAGCGGTCAATCTGAAAGAGGCCAAAAGGCTGGCCTTGAGTCCTCAGTTCGGAGGAACACAACTTGAACTACCTCAGATTAGGGACATGTTTGGTACAAAGCAGTTGGTAATCTCATTATCTGATGGAGATGTGATGAACTGGTATGACATAAAGACAGAATACATCAAACGGGCCAGGAACAACCATTATTTCCATCTACAGATAGGTGGGCAGAGTAATATGTCCATGGATCTGGAGAAGGCAGGATTGCATGTGGTCTATGATGATGGCAGCAACCTGGGCAATATTGTTGTTGATCTGACAAAACCGTTTATCGTGAGGAAGAAGAAATGGTAGAGACTCTAAAACCATTAAGAAAAGGACCAAGAATCCTCACAGAGGAAGAAGTCTTGGCTGATCTGGCAGGATTACAGGAGCAACCAAATTCATCTGAAGAAGAAAAGTGGAAAGGATTAGGAATCGATTATTGTCTTGCATTTGCAGATGATATGATCCGATGTACCGATGGAAACCGATCAGACGTGTTTCTGGAAGAGAGAACTGATTGCCTGACTTACAGCAGCCAGTTGTATTACATAATGGAAGAATCACTTTACAGATGGCCAAAAGAACAGATATTTGACTTTCAGAAAGCACCACATGGGGTGGCTGCGTACCAAGACGGAGTTGTTATCTCATTTCCATTTTCAGTCTGTGATCAGGGAGGTAATACAATCTTTGAGAACAGGAAATCTTTCATAAATCTGATAGAAGTGTTCAACGGAGAGATATACTATGCTACCGGCGTGAACAATGGCGAACTTGTAAAAGCTCCAAATACTTCGATAGAAACATTTGGCGAACCACTATTCGGAATCACTACTTCAGAAAATAACTTGTATATCTCCGGACGTCATAATATTTACCGATACGATGGCAAATCTGTAAAAAGGATATTTCAATATGATGGCCAGATACAATGCATAAAATATGTTCAAGATGTAAGTGGCGAATATCTGTTCATTGGAAATACAAATGAAAATATCGTCCGCCTATACTTGCAGAATACAAAAAACAAAACATACATCCCTGATACAAAATCTGCATCTTCGATAGCAGTAATACCCATGACCTTTGTAAAATGAACATCCTTAAACCATTAAAACGCGGAAATGTACTGACGGAAGAGGAAGTATTGAAAGATATTGAGCAGATTTCCAGTGAGAGGTCTACCCCGAACAATAAACCTAAGGGCGCTGTCATGAAAGGGTTGGGGAAGGATTATGGATTAGTTTTCTGTGAAGAGGAGACTCTATATGCTTCTTTGGACGGAGAAAGTTCTACCATCGTTGGCAAAGGAAAATACAATGACTTCTTTTTTGACGGAGATGATCTTTATTACACAACTGGAAATGACTGCTTTAGATGGCCAAATGAAAACATATTTTCTGCAGAAAAACCTCTTTGGGGAATCTGCAAACACGAAGGAAGAATAATTGTAGCCTGTCCAGAAAGGAAAATGATACTGAGAGATTATGGAAGCCCTGATTATCATGCACACCGTCCAGTTGGAATTGCCTCCTACAAAGGCCAGCTTTTTTGTACTTCGGAAGAACCAGATGGATTGATTAGGCTACCAAACGAGCTGATAGCTTCATGCGGAAGCTATACCGATGGAATCTGCGTACTGGAAGACATATTATACTTTGCCGGACAGAATGGAATCATCTATCAATATGATGGAAATGATGTTAAAGAGAAATTCAAATTACGAAATAAGTTTGGCTCCACGGAACCGATATTCAAATTAGATGGAGTTCGAGATAATACGGGAGATGTAATATATGCTTCACTGGGCCCGGGGACACGAGTTATTAATCTAACTGCTTTGACAGCTAAGACTATCCTTAAGAATCACTCCGGAGCAAAATCAGTAACTGTAGTGCCTCTCGATTACCTTAAGAACATGATAAAATGAACATCCTTAAACCATTAAAACGCGGAAATGTAATGACGGAAGAAGAAGTATTGAAGGAGTTAGAGAATGTTCCTGATAGCAATAATGCTCCAGAGGAGGTAGATGTTGCATCTCCGGATGATCCTGGAGAGACATTCCATGCCCTGGGAATCGATTATGGACTGATCTTTGCCAGCAATGGGCGAATCTTCACATCCAGAGATGGACAGGAGGTAAAAGAGATCCGACGTAAGGCTGGTGGGGGTATTCTCTATCAGAACAAAAATCTACACCACTCATCTGGTAATGAGGTTGTCCAGTGGCCTGACGGAAACACGTATACTTTTGAGGATGAAGTAACGGGTATCAATCAATATCATGGAAGGATATTCATAACGCTTCCAGGAAAAATCTGCAATCTTCAGGGAAGAACGATAGCTGAAGCAGAGAGAGCAAAACAAGCAACCTTCTATTGCGGCGACCTGTGGTATATCTCTAAAGGCAAGCTTCATACAAAACATTTTACGCGTAAGACATGGATGCCTGAGATGGACACCCACCATGAGAAAGTCCTTGCGGAATTTGAAGATTCATTGTATACGAGCTGCAGCCAACAGGTGTTGGACAGATACCAACCTAGTGGAGTGCAGCACAGACTGTCCGGAAAATTTCCATATAATCCACACTGCATAAGAGGGATGAGAGACAGGGACGGAGTAAAAATCTTCTTAGGTACAGAATTTGGAATAAAGTCAATCAACATAGAAAAACCTGAAGATATCTGCAATTACTGTTCGGGATGGTCACACATTGTAACTTCGATCACTTTTGCTCCGATAGATTTCATAAAAAGACTTAACGCCGGCTCAAAATGGAAATACTAAAACCCCTAAAACAAGGAAACGTACTGACAGAGGAGGAAGCTTTACGCGATCTGGGATACTATGATGACGAAGAGATGCCCACGACGGAATTCCAGGTTCCTGGATTCAGGACAAGATTAGGAAAAGATTATGGATTGGCTCTCATAAATCGAGGATCCTGTGATCTTTGCACCACTGTTGACGGCAATACGGTATTCACTTATCCCTCACAGAGAGGATACCATAAACTATTCTTTGATGAAAACCTCTATTTCACAAGAAACAAAACATTATACAAATGGCCATCTGAGAAGGTTTCATCTTTTGCTGCAAATGCTTTTGGTGTATGCAAACTGGAAGGTATGTTTGCTGTTGCTCTGGAAGACGGCATCATAGTGCATAATAATGCTTTTCCCAACATCAGAACCACTTATAGACTGCATGACCTGGTCAATTTCAAAAGTTGCTTCTACTCAACCACAGAAGATGGCAAACTGCTGGTGACCTACCCATCGGATACTCCATCAACATACGAACTTTCTATCCCTCAGGCTTTGTGCTTGAAGGCAACGGATGACATCCTGTACATAGGTGGGGCTGATGGAAAAGTAACAGCAATGACAGAGGATGGTTCTGAAGAAGTCTGCCAGCTTTCTTCTGCCGTCCATTCAATGGAGATCGTGCAGGAGGACGGAGACATCAGGCTCCTCTACGTTGGAGGAGAGTTCAGGAAAGGCATCACGATCGTAAATTTGGCAAACAAGCTGAAGAAGAAGATATTGGAGGAGACAGTAGAAGGAGTGAGTTCGATCGTAAAGATACCTCTCACAATGTTAGAAGATGACAGAAATACTTAAACCACTGAGACATGGAAATGTACTTACAGAAGAGGAAGTGTTGAAGGAGTTAGAGAACTACGTTCCACCAAAAAGGGATTCCCGGGATGATCCAGAAGACTGCCTCATCTCAGGATTAGGAACAGATTATGGATTGATCTTCATCGATGAAGAGGGCACTCAGATACGTACTACTTTGGATGGGATGGAGTACCAAACAGTATGTGAAGATACAACGGAACATGAGACAGCACATGCAATAACACCTAATACATTCAACTGCCTCTACGTTGATGGGGACGAACTATACTTCACCAAAAGAAATGCTCTTTTCAAGTGGCCCGATCTCCAGATCGCAAAATTTGGATCGCTGGCGGAAGGTATTACAAAGAAAGGTGATAGGTTTTATGTTACACTTAAGGAAGGATCCATCGTCAATCATCTGCTTGAAGGAATCTCCTTCCGCTTGACCAATCCCTGCCAGTTAACTGTAATGGGCGCCGGTATATACCACACAGAAGGAGATAGAGGAAGGGGGCTTGTAAAAACCTGTGTAAAATCTCTCTTCAATCCCAAATGCTGGATGAGCGGCTTGACTTCCCTCGATAAAAAGATCTACTGTGGTGGGGGAGATATGAAAATCTACTCCCATAGCCATTCTAGTACTGAAACGCTATTCGAAACTGACTTTGGCATATGGAGTCTAAAAGCGATAGAACATGACGGTCAACAGATTCTCTTCGCCGGTGGAGAATGCCACCCGGGAATTCTGGTAGTTGACATCAAAAAGAAGGAAAAGATGTCCACACTTCTGGAAGGCATGCTTGATGGAGTTTCCTCAATCGTTACGGCTCCACTTGAGTTGATTGAAAGGATGAATTAACACAATCTTTATTAACAAAGTTACATTTGTATGCACAATGGACATCAAAGAGATAATCGGATGGATTGCTTTGGTAATCTTCATTCTGCTGGGGATCATTTTTTTCCTGAGGCAGTATGGGGTGATCTAGGTGCTGAAGGACGTTATTTTCTTCGGTGCCATAACTATTACTCTGTTTTTTATTCTAAGCAATTATTTATTCAACAAGGAATGCTTTGACACCCTCCAGACGATCTGCACTATCGCTCTTCTTGTGGAGAGTGTTATTGTGCAGAAATTATTTTAATCTTATCCCCGATCTCATATTCTCCAGGAGAACCTAATTCCACCAGATACTTACCCTCTTTCTCAGAATTCCAAAAAGTAAATGGTCGGAAGTTCCTTTTGATCTCAACTATCCTTTTCTCCTCATCCAACACCAACACATCGATGGAAAAGAAAACAAACCACATGTGCAAACGGATTTTCCTCGGTTTCTTGAAAACCATCAGCAGGTTCTGCTTCCGGCGAAACATCAGCCCTCTGCCAAAAGAGAAGAAATTGCTGCAGATGAGTTCTTTTTCTGAGATGGTTCTATTATTAGTTTTGTTGATGATCACAATAAGGGAAGAAATGGTGGATATTCTATAAACTTTACTACACTGCTTCCTCCTTTCGGACAGAATCAACCAGCGAATCATAATCCCTATGCAGAACTTTTGCCAGATCTGATTTAGCGAAACGAGGATTTTCCTCCAACAACACATCATAACCTTTGTCCTTCATCTCCTGACGTGTCTCTGCAAAAAGGTTAGCAGTAGTAACCTTTCTCTCTGCGTAATTAGGAATTTTATAAGCACAGACGCACATAACCAACATATTGAAATCCATGAACGCCCTGATATACCTCTCCGCCACTTCCAGCTCAGTGAATTCCTTGATAACCAAATCACCAAAGCGCTCGGAGAAATCAGACTCTTTATCCCTTGTCATCAAATTCACTTGAATATCATCAATTTCCTCTGTTTCTTGGAACTTACATACAAAAAGCCACTTCTCTCCATCATCTTCATATGCTCTAAGAATACCTGCTCCTAGTGCCAGATTCTCCAATACGTATTTATTGTTCCCCATCAACCGTGATAATTGCCACTTACTTATAAACATTTCGCCATTTACTACTTTGAAATAAGTATGACCCCGCCACAGGAAAAATTTAAATAAGAATGTTTCCTAGGTGAAGAGTAGATGGCAAAAAAAATAGAGAGAGATTGGTTTGGAATAATTGCCTACGTCGTCGGTATTGGTGCAATACTCTTTACGGTGATAATGATTATAGTGATGCTATTCAAATGAAAAAGCATATTTTGCTGTTCTTGTCGTTAGTTATTTCTAGTATCACTATATTGTATTTACTTATAGCTAACATGAATCGAAGAAGTTTCATAACAAGCGAGGATATACTTACACTCCCATCCTGAAGAAACAATCCCCCCTGTGCTCAACCTGTTGAATAGACCTTACACAGCTGAAGTTGTATACCATGCAAAGTCTGTTGGGAAGATTGTCAAAGTAAAGGATTTGAAACCAAGATAATCTCACTCCATCTTCCAGAGATCATCTCCCACATAATGGATGTTCTTGATAACTTTCCCTTCTGTCATCTCCCTCATCTCTTCTCCGGAAAACATGGTTACTCCAACAGCAAGCGGTTTTCTATTATCCACGTCGAGAATAACAACAAAATTTCCTTCAGCAATCCCTTCCTCGATATTTGTTATACCGGGCCGCATCACGTCTGCTCCATTGATGACAAATTTTATGGCTCCCATATCCACGACTATTCTCTTAAGTAGAAAGACATTTTCCTGTAAGTATTTCAATGTTGGAACAGGATTGCCTTCATAAAAAAAGAATGATGGTTGCTTATTGATCAGAATTATCTTCTTATCTTCATCCTCCTGAAGTTCTACCTGATCCTTTTTGCTGAGATGGATTGCGTAGTGTTCCAGTTGCCGATTCGCTTCTTTGCTTTTAAGATGAGTACGTTTCATGATACTGCCAATATGAAGAATCATATAAACTTTGTTCTCCACTACAACAAAATTTATAAATACAGCATATACTTCTCCTGCCAGTTGGGGAAAGATGCCAGAAATCGATTACTTCGGAGAAAAGGAATTCTGCGAGAGTGAGCGCTATAATATGAAGAACTTTCTTGGAGCAGGAGCGGCTGGAGAGGTATATAAAGTCGGTGACAATACTGCCGAGAAGATTACCCTAATCAGGGATTTTGCTTACAAAGACCACATCTCTCCAAAAGTCAGCAGGTTGCATGATGTAAGATATTTGGGGGGTCATATCTTACAAGTCGACGACAATCTTCTGCAGCTTACGGATGATGAGCTGAAGAGATTCAGGGAATCATTGTATGAGGCTAACATGCTGAGAGAAGCGGATGCTAGGAATGTAGTCAGGCTTAATGAACATAAATATGTAGAATGTCGGGGAGACATATATTCTGTCATCGAGATGGAATTTGTCAAAGGAGACTCTCTTCATGACGCTACTATAAGCAACCTTGAAGACAAACTGAAGGCTCTTCGCGACGTGGCAGATGCAATATCAGACATTCACAAGCAGAAGATAATTCACAGGGATGTCAAGCCAGCCAATATAATATATACTAAGGACAAAGTTCCGGGAGAGGGAAAAGCTACTTTGATAGATTTCAGTCTTGCCACAAGAGGGTACGGTTCCATCAAACACGAATATGCTCAGTTGCTAACTAATGAGAGTATCCTCCGCTCCAGGCTATCTGCCGGAACCCTCGGATACATTGCACCGGAAGTGGTCCGTAGCAGGATGATGAGTCCCATGAATGACATTTTCTCATTTGGATTGGTGGCTTACAAAGTGCTGATGCAGAAAGAGCCATTTTCCGGCGACGAAGAGACCGCATTACGGCAGATAAGAGACTATTGTGATATCGACAAGGAGATCTTCATGTCACGGATGTGGAAAAGTGGGTTTTCACATTCTCTTTCGGAAGCCTGGGGACAGATGATGTCAGAGGATCCTGACGAGAGGGAGATTAATTCTTTTTATGGTGAGTTGGTCAACTGAGGTCAGGAAGAAATTTTCTGAACCTTCTCAACAACTCTTTTCTTGACAACATACGATCAAAATACAACGTTCCCACTCCAGCTTCTCCTGCATTTTTAATGTCCATCTCTTGGCAATCTCCGATATGCAGAATCTCTGCACAATCAACACCAAGCTTCTTGGCTATCATTCGATATAGTCTAGCAGGTTTGCCAGCGATTCCAAAATCGTCCAGAGAAGAAAAGACGTGCTGGAAATAATTCTTATTCTCAGCTAACTCAACATCAATAAACTCTCTCGTCGTCGAGGAAGTGATGATAAGAGTTACTTTTCCCTGCAGTTCTTCCAGAAGCGGTCTCACCTCCTTAAAGAAATGTGGTCCATTTTTCATCATCTTCAGAACATCCTCAAACTTCTGTTCCAACCCCAGTTCTTTCATCCAATAATTGTAAGAATAATAACGAGAATCATATTTTCCAAAAACCTTGAATTTCCTCTTCAACTGTTCCTTCGCTTCCAAATCTGTTATACCTCTCTTCTCCGCATACAATCCAGGTAAGATCTCCATCCAGAACTCATCGGAGAAAGCACTGTCAGATAATGTTCCCTGCAGATCGAAACTGATCACTTTGAATTTCATTCCTCTTCCTCCGAATGATCTTCTATAGCTTTTTTCTCCCTGATCTTCACCAGAGAGAAAAGATCATATCCATCCAATGAATCTCTTCCACCCAAATATTTCAGTTCAATAACGTAAGCGCAACCTACCACTTCTGCTCCACACTTCTCTGCCAGATTGATGGCTGCCTTTGTTGCCCCTGCCCCAGCCATGATATCATAGACGATCAACACCCTATCTCCCACACCAAAAGAATCCACTTTCACCTGATATTCTCCTTTTCCATACTCTTTGATGAATTCTTCACGGACGACTTTTCCGGGCGTCAGATGAGGTTTCCTGATCAGTACAAGAGGCAGGTTTATCTCATAAGCCAGGGCCGATCCTATGGTAAATCCTTTTGATTCGATCGCTGCGATTTTTGTCACTTTTGTTTCCTGGAAATGTTCTTTTATGTCGGAGATCACCTTTCTGAAAGCTGCGGGATCTTTCAGCATAGGAGTGAAGTCCCAATAGAGGACTCCTTCTTTGGGAAAATCCTGCTGTGATGTTATGAATTCTTTGTAATCAAATTCATTTTCGCCAAATCTCTTCATTCTTCTCCCTCCTCGATCAGGATCGCTCTTACCGGTGCTGCGTCTATTCCGGTTACTTTAATGGGCAGGCAAACTAGTTGATACTCTTTGGCTTCTGCTTGTTTCAGTCTCAAGTTATCGATGACTGTAATGCTTTTCTCCAGAAGGATGCGATGGATCTCATTTGCCCCATCCCTTTCAAAACTCTGATAATCATAACCTATCGTAGTCACGCCTTGACCAATTAAGTAATGGGCAGCAGCTGGAGTCATCGCTACATGATGAGGATTGTACTCTTCCATTGGATCATAAGAATTTTGTGTCTTCAGCAACACTTTAGCCTGCGTTATACTGCATCGTTCAAAATGCTTCACATCAATCATATCGTCTATGTGTGTTAAGTCCAACACCTGACACCTGCCGATTAGCCTTTCCAAAGGGATTTGGTCAGAAGTCCACTTGTCAGAGAACAGGTAGTAAGGGGCATCAACATGTGTTCCTGCATGGGAGCCAAAATTCAGCCAGGTGAAATTAACCGGAGCATCTGGAATTCTTGCTACTGGCTCAAGCTGGGGAGGGAGATCCTCTTTCCACACAACTGTTCTTTCATTAAGTTCCATTGAGATATCAATTATCTTCTTTGTATCGATCGACATTTTATTCCTCCAGTAACCTATTCATCCTCTCGTACCACTCATACTTTCTCCCTAGACATGCATCTGAAGCTTGAGTAAGGATATGAGCTCTTTCTGTGAGATACATCTCTTTCAGGGCAGAAAAATTAGGAAGGCATTTAATCAATTCTCTACTTTTATCTGTCCCACTGAAAAAGTCTAGATGATTTGCTTTTGGCATAGGAGTCCAAGCGGGACCATACATATCCGCCAACTGCCATAGAAACTCAGCCATTGCTCCTTTGCCATGAGTTTCTTCCTCTAAAACCAGAAGAAACTGTCTCAATAAATGTTCTCTACCTACAAAATCAATAACTTCAGGAACTGTAAAATTGTTCCGATACATTGTCACCAAATCAGACTTGCCAATGAGTCTGTCAATTTCCTCCAGTAATACAGGAAATTCAACTTCATCTTCCCCAGAATATCTTTCCCTTATCTCCTTCAGAGTAACTTTTTGATAATTCTCGTCATTCATGAAATAGAAATGGCCAATCAGATCTACCCGATTCTCAAAAGGATAAGCACCAGATTCAAAGCATTCCAACTGAGTGTCCTCGTCGTACGTAGATAAGAAAACTGAATCATACTGCCCACTCCCTGACGTCCGCATGAAAAAAGACAATATCTTAAAGTTTGCTTTGCCAAAAAAGTTAAGATACATTTCAGCATTTCGTAAGGTGGTTCCCGAATCTACATACTCATCAAAGAATAGGAAAGGTTGGGCAACAATTTCTGCTAGCTTGGTCCCCTTCAGGCGGTCCGCCATCCTCCCCTGCCATGGATTGGGGTCATTCTGACCGATTCCCCTCAAAACCTGAGGCAGTGGCAGTTTTTCACGTTGAAAAGTAGAAGCTGGCATCTTTGCGCAAAGATTCCTTATTGCTTCCTCACGGACCTCCTGCGTTGGTAGAACTTCTTCTTTCTCCTCATCAGCAAGATGGTACGCAACAAGTGGAAAAATGTTTGTTAATGGTTCCCTGGGAAATTTAAGGTAATGCCAACATACATCGACACCTTCTCTTTTGAGTAACTTTTCGCAGACATATGCTAATGGATTTGCACCTGTTTCTGATACTGCAACTTGACGATAATCACTGGCGACTATTGCATCTACCATCCGTTGAGCAAGTTGAATTACTCTTTCATCCGTCATGAAATCAAATCCTTGACCGTATTCCGGACTCACAAAACCTGAAAGATTATCTACATCTCCATAAATGCCCGTCACTTCAATCATCTTTCTTTGATATATCAATGAATTTCTTTATCTTCTCCTCATCCTTCCTGTCTTTCCTAAGGTATTCTGACGAATGAGTACTGACTCCCGTAGAAACATCGGTGCCCTGTGGTTTTGTAATATCCATGGCTTCTTTCACATTCTCCGGATCAAGTCCGCCGGCGATAAAAACAGGCTTCTCAGAGATCTCTACTAACTTCTTACAAAGATGCCAGTCATTAGTTACTCCTGTCCCACCTGTATAACCACCAAACCTGGTGTCCAGAAGGATGAAGTCACAATATGGTTGATATCCCTTCAGCTTCTCAGAACTTTTCTCATCGTCAACCACGACTGTCTTGATGATTTTCTTGTCCGTAAGCTCCCTTACTTCTCTAAGAACGTCAACTCCAACATCTTCTGAAACCTGGATCCCAGTTGCTTTGACATAATCAGCCAGGGCAACAATATCTTCTGCTTCCGTCAGATGAGTAACAATAAAACTATCCACTTTCTCTGGAAACTTCTTAATCATCTCTCTGACATGCTGAGCATGAGGTTCTACCTCGACCGGCAGTACTTTACCTCCCATCACAAAACCGATTGCATCCGCCCCATGCTTTATTGCATTGAACGCATCAATTGAATTGCTTATTCCACATATTTTTACTAACATTTTATTCTCCTCCATTAATTCAATCTTCATTTTTACCATACACATTCCTATGCAGAAACTCCAACAACTCTTCCGCACAGCGTTCCGCTGTTCTTCCCGTCGTATCAATCAGATGCTTAGGACAGGTGAACTGCTCCCATACTTGCTTGTATTTTCTTTCCCTTTCAATCATACTTTGCGGGTGCTGTCTCAGTCCTCTCCGATACTCATCTTTATCCTCTGCCAGCCGGTCCACAATTTCATCAATTGAAGCTGTTACATGGACATAGAAGCCTGGTTGCAGCAGAAAAGGAGTACACAACTTCCTGAAAAGACGGTTATGTATCCATTCTGAATCTGGCAGGTAAGTATCTACTGATTGCACATACCTGTCCTGTAAGACAATCTTATCTGTAGCCAGCTTTGGCTTGATGATGCGGGCTGTTTTTGCGGCCAGATCTAGGTAATAAGCACTGGAATGAGGACGACTACTGATCCATCTTCCCCAAGTCGTATCATGAGTGAAACCTTTGCTGTAATGAAGCCTCTCCTGCAATTCTTCATCCGCCATCTGCATGACTGCATTCAGTATAGTAGTCTTTCCGACGCGGTTGAGTCCTTCAACAACAACAAATTTACCTGACATCCTGGCCCTCTTTCTGCCTGCTTCCATAAGCCCTGTCAAAGTAATGTCTGTTCATCGTCGCATCAAATCCTTCCATCAACCTTGCTTCCGGAGCGGTCAAAAGACTTCCCAGGTCCTCCAGACCACTATCTGTAGGTCTCAACAGATGTCCTGCAAATGAAAGTATCCTGCAGCGATCATCGCAGGTATGAGCAGCAGCTGAGACAATATTCAGTCCAGGATAAGCCCTCCTGCATCCATCAACAACATCTCTGTATTCCTGCCCGGAAATGGCAAACTCAGATTCATGCTGCTCTCCATACCCACTAGCGATGAATTGAGACAACTTCCAGGCGATCACATTTCCGTCAATCAAATCGCCGATTCCCTGAATACTATTTCTATTCTTTCCAGAGACTAAAGTATTTATCTTCACCCCGATCCTCGAATAATCCCTACTCAGTAAATCGATCAGTTCGCCTACATGCTGATAATGATCTGGTACCGCTTTGGTGGGCCTCATCTGGTTATGCACATCCGGAAGAACAGAATCCAATGGAAGATTGACAAAATCCAGGTAGTCTGCGATGTATGGCAGCTTCTCCGCCAGCAATGTTCCGTTGGTAGATAAGACGGTAGTCAGACCAGAATCGTGAGCAAACTGAAGAAGCTCATCGATATCTCCTCTCAACAGAGGTTCTCCTCCTGTGAAATTAATCGCCTCCAATCCTCTCGACCTTAAGTATTCTAAGCATTGGATAACTTCTTCTGTATCCATCTCCTGGGCTAGGTCTTGTTCTCTCCAAAAGGAAAAGCAAAAACCGCAGTCCATGTCGCATCTGGAAGAGACTTCCGCCGTCAGGTATCGAATCTTCATCTTTTCGTACCACCCACTCCTACTAACGGTCCGATCTCCGATTTCAGGCGATCCAGCTCCTCTTCAAAGCTGATACATTTCCCTGTGATGTCAAAGTGTTCAAATTCCGTTCCACGCTGTTCAGCTTCCTGAGCTCCGGCCGGATTGACTGCACCGATAGTCTTCACCCTGGTCAATTTGTAGCCATTGGTACGCATCTGCTTCATCTTCAGTGGATTATTTGTCAGGAATATGATGTCCTTGCTTGTTCCCAGATAATCAAGTACCAGGAAAGTAACTTTATATCCAACATTGTTTCCTTCCCGTCTTGGATCAGGCCTTATCCCGATCGCTTCGAAACCGCCCCACATGGTAGCTTGGGTTATCTGCTCTGAAGAATATTCTCCCCGGTGTCTGATCGATGCTCTTGAGAAAAGGTCGAAGGCAAATTCTTTATTTGTGTAACCGCTACCCATGCCATTCTGAGTATCCACGTGCATCAGGATGAATCCTGGCCCTTTGTCCTGTGCAAGATGCTGGTGGTTCTTCAGGAGAACTTGCTGCTGTACCCACTTCTCAAATAGCGAGCCATCATCGATCTTTGGAGCTTCTACCGGATTAAAATGGGCAGCAAGTTCTCGAATAGAGTCCCATTGATGGGCGCAGTTGCATCTCTGTGAACCAAAGATGAATGAAGGTGTACAAGCTGACTCGCTACGCAAGACAACTTTCCCATCGTAGACATCTCCAACTAAACCCACATTGACAAACTCGATCCCTAATCCAGGGATGTAGAGACAAAAACCGATATGGCGGGTAATGTACGGTGTCTTTGTGTTGGGAGAGATGGAATATAGAGTTGCTCCTTTGTTGCAGATGATCAAAGCTCCCGTCTCTCTATGAATCGCTGCCTCGTAGATCTGGCTCAGATCTGCCTGTGCATTTTTGCCGTCAAGCATAGTCCCAAACTGCCTGATCACCTGTCTAAACAGTTTTGGTTCCTCAATTCTCCACACTTTCTCTTCAGGATTGTCTTTCTCAGCCAACTGCAACAGTTTCATGTACAGCTTTTTTTTCTTCTCGATCCTCTTGGCAAAGTTATCCATGCCCTTTGCCAAGGTCTTTCCGTTTTTAATCGTCTTATTTACCATCTTGTTTTTTACCATTTTATTATACCCCTCTCTTTAGCATCCTGCAACATCTGATAATGGTCAAAGGCAAACCTATTCTTATTCCTCTCCACATCACCAAGATCCATCAAAAAGACGCGTGTCTTGCCAGGCTCGTCTCTCATCTTTCCCTGAGCGGTCCCATAGACAGTAGTCGACACCTTAGGCCCACGAGGATCCCTGCCCGGAGTATCGTACCTGCCCAACTCTCCCTGCACTGTCAACTCCAAGCCAGTCTCCTCAACAAACTCGCGAATTGCGCATTCTACAGGTCCTTCCAGAGTGTCTTCCAGGTCCATTCTACCTCCTGCATCGACTGGATCTCTCCTTCCACCAGGTAAGGCGTAGCCTAATGGAAACTTCAGCCGTTCCACTAAGACCAGCTTCCCCTGATACAAGGCTATCGTGTCTGCACAATACTCTAAATCTCTCATTATTCTCTCCGCACACAGTGCTAATGTTACTCCTGGCAAGTGGCAATATATAAATCTTTCGCTTTTTGGTGTCATTGTTGTCATTTCCATCTGTGTCATCGCCTTACCTCCTAAGCTGCAAGCTGATAGCTTTCATCCCTATCCAACTGTGCAGATTTTCCCACTGCTTCTGCCATATACTTGTCTAGTGGTAAGCTGATCAGCCAATCTTTGTTCCTCAGGCAGTATTCCTTGCTTCTTGGAATTGATTCTGTAACGACAACTTTCATCCCCGAATCTCTTAGACGCTGCTCCGCGGTTGTTGATTCACTCACTCTGCTAAATACTCCATGCGTAGCGACTGCATAAACTTCAGCTGCTCCTCTTTCCATCAACATCTTTGCTGCAGAGATTAAAGTACCACCCGTGTCGATCATGTCATCGTAGATGACAACCGTCTTGCCTGCAACATCTGGCCCGATGTAGAGCAATGACTTTACCTTATCTGACTTTTTACCGCTTCTCTGTTTCTCTACCACCCCAATATCTTCCCTGCCATCCAGACAGTTGGCAAATTTCCGGGCCCTCTTGGAGCCACCAAAGTCAGGGCTTACTACAACCACGTCTTCAAGAGATCCTGCATACTCTCTTCTAAAATATTCTACCTGTACCGGAGCGGAAGGCAGGTTCTGTACTTCCCGGTCATAGAATCCCTGCGCCTGCGCGCAATGCATATCCAGCGAGACTATCTTCTCAACTTTTGGATTAGCCTCGATCAGGTTGGCCATCAGTTTTGCTGAGATGGGAACCCCAGGCTCATCCTGCCTGTCCTGCCGCAGATAGGTCATGTACGGCAACATCAGATTGATACTTCGTGCTCCTGACCGAGCAAGCGCATCGTTCGTCAACAATAATTTCATCAATCCATCATTGGGATTGTCGTGGTACAAAGAGTGAAACAGATAAACATCCTTTCCCCGTACCGTTTCGGGAACCTTCACTTTCACTTCCCCACTCTTGAAAGTGATGTATTCAGCTTCCGAGTAGGAAACTCCACTAAGCTGCTGGTACACCCTTTCTGCCATGTCACTCATCTTCTCTGTTGCTAAAATCTCAATTTTTTCAGTCATTTTTTTGCCTCCAGTTTTGCTTATTTCGTTTGTTTTCCTTGTTAGTTAACGTCTGTTTAACGCTAACACCTGGTGGAAAACACAACTAGTATATAAACTTTGCGTTTTTGTTACGTTAAGTATGCGTAATTTGTACGTAACACTTATAAAGGTTGAAAACTTTCATTAGTTAAAATGAGCCAAAATTACGAAAAATCAAAAGTAGCTGTGGATCCTGTCATCTTCACTATCCACCAAGGCAAACTGAAAGTTCTTCTTCATACACGTGAAAAGGAACCCGACCAAGGGAAACTGGAATTGCCCGGTGGATTACTGCTCCCGGATGAGACTGCGGAAGCGACCTTGAGGAGGAAGCTGCAGGAGTTGATCGGCCATCATAGAATATTCTTCCGTCAGTTCTTCACTTTCACAGAACCGGAGAGAGATGCCCGGGGCCGGACAGTCTCCATAGGCTTTCTGGCCTTGATCGATGAAGATAAACTGAATGATGTATTACATTGGCATGACTATGATGCCCTTTCCGGACTGGCTTTCGACCACAGCAAGATCATCAGAAAAGCTCATCAATATCTCAAAGAAAATCTTTCCGCTCCCATCGTCAAAGAATTCATGCCCACCATTTTCCCACTCAACAAACTGCAAGCCATCTATGAGATGATTGAAGAGAAAGAACACGACAACAGAAACTTCAGAAAGAAGATGATCTCTTCAGGAATAGTTGAAGAGACCAAGCAGATGGAAGAGAACGTCTCCCACAGACCAGCCCGGTTGTTCAGGTTTAAGGAATGATTTGCATCTCAACTACTACTTCTACAAAAGATATTTCTGCAAGAAAATCTCCTCTCCGTGGCGCGCTGAGGAGACAGAAATTTGTAAGTTCACTCCATCATTCATCCAGAACTGTACAAATTTCTGACGGATAGGATAAGATTTTTGGCTGGCGCTCATTCATTGACTTGCCAAAAATTTATCCGTGAGCGCTGCCCCCGGAGGAGAGGTGATTTTCGTGAGCAAAGACTAAACAATAACTTTTAAAAACACATACTCTACAAATCCCTACCCCCCAACAACCCTCAACAATTCCTCTCCATACTTCTTTATTTTCATCGGACCCATCCCATACACGCTTTCCAGCTCAACCTTTGTCATAGGCACCTTTTCAACAATATCAAACATGGTCTTGTCATGCATGATCATATAAGGAGCAACTCCCAACTGCCGGCTCATCTCAGTCCTCCATTCCTTCAGACGGGACAAAACATCCGTCGACGGATTACTCACACCACTCTTCTTCACCAGAGATACAGGTTTTACCTTAACCTCATTCTCTTCAATCATCCCCAGCATCTTATCTGTGATAAAATAAGTAGGCTTGGCACCGGAGTAACTCAGATAGAGACTGTTCTTGGCCCGGCTCATCGCTACATAAAAAAGCCGACGCTCCTCTTCCTCTTTGTCATACTCCTCAATATCAACCAACTCCATGACCGGATGTTCGCTGCCTTTGCAGGGAAAATTTATCCCATGACAGCCGATGACAAAGACCAGTTCAGCTTCCATCCCCTTGATAGCATGGATAGTGGCCAGGGTAATCTCATCCTCCCCTGCCATAATACTGTTTTTCATCTCATCACTTCTGACAACATGCCTAATCCTCCGCACCCGCATCCTCTGCGACAGCTCATTTAACTGCCGGTTGGTTCTCGCCAATACAAAGATCTCATTCCGAGGTAGTTCGGAGGCAAGTATCCGCTGGATGACAAATTCAGATTCACTCTCTTCTGAATTGAAGGTTAGCAGATGGATGTCCTTCTTTCCATCCAATGGAGATTCCAGATCCGCTAACCTCATGTTCCGGATAGATTCATTTACTAAATTTACGATGTGCTTGGATGAACGATAATTCTTGGTTAAAGTGACGGTCTCACATTGAGGATATTTCTCCTCGAATTGCAGTATATACTTAACATCAGAACCGCGCCAGCCAAAGATGGATTGCCTGGGATCGCCCACAGCAAACAGGTTTGGAGCCGCAAGCAGGTCGACCAACTTAATCTGTGTGGAGTTGACATCCTGATACTCATCGATGAGAATATGTTCATACTCGGGCAGCAGATCAGGACGTTTTTCAAAAAGGGCGATGGCATCGAGCAACTGATCAGCAAAATCCCGCAAGCCTTGCTTCTTCATATGGGCTTCGATGAAATTGCAAACAGCAAAGACCATCTTACCTGTGAAATTATCCTGTGCACGCTTCTTGTCAAGTGAATTGTTCTTGAACTTGCAGTAATCACGCAAAAAGAAGCAGTCATTCATGAAAATATTTGCAAGCTGCTCTTCCATCTTCCCTCGCTTCTGCGCAAAACTAAAATAATTGTCTATAGCTGTACTCAGACTCATGTTCAGTTTTGCTACTGCCTTCTTAATCATAATTATCTTGTCTTTGTAAGTGATGACTCTCACCGGTTTCTCATAGACAAGATCATTATACTGGCGCAGAATCTTCTCGCAGAAGGAATTGAATGTCTCTACCTGCACATCCTGCAACGACCCATAATCACCCATCTTAGCCAGACGTGTCATCATCTCTTTCCTTGCTTTCCTTGTAAAAGTGATGGCTAGGATCTTTGTCGGGGGAACAGACCTATATTTCACCAGAAACTCAATCCTCTTCGTAAGAACAGTCGTCTTACCGCTGCCCGCGCCGGCGATACATAGAAGATGTTTCTTATCGCTGATGATTGCCTTCTTTTGCGGGTCATTGTACTTCTCCAGGTAACTTCCCAGGGAAGCGAACAGTTTACGGTCCTCATCAGTGATCTTGGTCTTGCTTTCTTTATAATTGAACGACAGTTTCTTCTTATAGAGGGATGGATTATCAATCTCTCTCCGACCTTTGTCACTCAGTTCAAGAACTTTCCAGTACTGCTTCCCGTTTACACTGGTCATCTTGATTAACCCGTTGAGTACCAGATGATTGATCATCTCCTCTAACTCTGTTCTTTCGTAAGCCAGACAGCCAAAGTTGACACAACGATGCAGCTGATTCCTGGAGATTGATTTATGTTCCTCCTTCCCCTGCAGAAACTGTATCAGAAGTTTTTTTCCAACTCCAAAAGGGATTTCCTGCAGTGCTTTCAATATGAAAAGATAATCCATCTCTTTTTGCATGTTTTTGGAGAAAGGGAGTTGTTTAAGAAGTTTTTGATTGTGGAGGTGAGAAAAGACAAGGAGAATTGCATTAATCAAACCCTTGTGTCACTACTTCCAAGAAAAGAAACATTTATAAATAAGACATGCTCCCAATATTTTAATGAGGCTCAAAAGACTGGAGGGGATACTTACTGAACTGAATGAAGACAAATTTGACGTAAGTCTTCTCTTGAACCATTGTACTAAAGTAAGGATCAACTCTGAACATGCAAGTCTTCCCGATACCCATTTGATCGTTCAAGGCAAAGGAAAGAAAAAAGAAGAGATAATGCTTCTGACCCATTACAGCTTACTCGTTTTTGAGACAAGCAGGAAAGCGTTTGAACAAGCTGAATATGTCGTCAAGAAGGACGAATTTGAGGAGCATGAGACCAAGTCTTCTGACCCAGAAGACAGACTGAAATTAACAATAGCAGCCGAAGAAGGCAAGTCTGATCAAGAGACTTTTGAACAGGCTAGGAAAGAACAGGATGAATTCTTCAGTTCCTGTATTGATAATACTACCAAAATATTAGAAAGTTATTCGCTTACATTATTCCCTGAATTAAGAGATAGTGTAATGAATATGCTTGAGTTCACTTCTCAAAGTAATCTGGAAGAGATTCAGCGATCTTCAGAGAGCTCTTGGGAACTGAAGAAAATCTCCACATTCATGGACACATCCAAAGCTGGAGAAGGGACTTATAAAGTGCTCAACTTCCTGACTCTTGGCTTAGTGGGATACAGAATTAGAAAGAGAATTGAAAGAATTGCTGAGCACCATCTGGCCTGGCAGGTGTTGGAAGCAGTCACTGAACGAGGTGCAAATGATTTCAGAGAGGACGTTCAATATCTCCGGAAACATGGAAACGATGAACTGGCGGGTAAAGTAGAGGACATCGCCGCTTTCTATCAAAAAGCGAGTGTAATTGCAGCCAGAAATACGCAGCGCATGGAGAGGTACCTTGCCGATGAGATGGAAATGACTGAAATGATGAGAGCAGGTGTCAACCTTCCTGACCTGCAGCCCTGTAAGAGAGCTGTATTGGAAAAGTATGGAGTGAAGTGATTGTTTGGTAAGAGGATTCTGTTTGAAGGTTGTTTTTGGGTGTCGTATTTCTGACAATAAATTTTCCACGAGGACTGTAATACGCTGAGCTTATAGCAGTGTGTGGATTAGCAAATTTCCACATCATACCAGCCACTACCACATCCCTTCCGGGTAGGAGAGCCTCTTGATATTCTCTAATACTAACGAAAAAGAATACTGCTGGATGTCCTGCTTCAGATAGGCTCTTAACTCAGTGAATTGCTCATCGAACTCCTTCTGATCACCGGCTACGATCACAACCTTCAGATCAAAGTTACCCAGGATTCTCTCAGCATAGAGGATATTTTTCTGTGTCTTGAAAAAGTAAGAGAGTTTCTTCCTCTTTTCACGAGAGAGCCGGTTGACTTTCAGCAGAAGGACATACTGCTGCAGGTTGAACTTGTCATAGTTCACGATCGCCTTTCCTTTCCTGACGATCCCTTTCCGGATCAGATTATTGAAACGGACAGAGCAGGTCTCGGGATTCATCTTTGTCTTTCTGGCCAGTTCAGCGATGCTCATGTTTGCCTTATCTGAAAGCACCTGAAGGATCTTCTTGTCTCTTGCATCCGGAACAATCCCCCCAGTGAACTTCTCCATCTCTTTCGACTTATAATCAACATCCACCAGAAAATTCAGCTTTTCGTGTTTCAGTGGGACGACAGACATCAACAAGAAATTCTCAGCGATGATCTCACCAAACTTCTCATTTAATTCGTCCAGAAAGATTGCTAGGCCAATTTTGTCCTTAACTACAACAGTCATGATGAAATCCCAACTTCCGCTGCATCTGTCCAGATACTTGATGTTGGGATGGTTTTTTATGAAATCACCTATCTCCTGCAACAGCTCATTAGTAGCGCTCTGCAGCTTGACAGTAATATTATACGTCTCAAAGTGCAGTTTCTTATTGCTGACAACAAGATTAAAGCCAAGGATGTATTTCTCTCTGACCAGTTTGGCCAGGCGATACTTGACCAGTTCCCTGGAGAGGTGCACTTTCTTAGAGAGTTGTGTCTGCGTCAAGCGGCAATTCTCATTGAGCAGATACAAGAGTTCTTTATCTTTCTTGTCCAGTTTGGTGACATTTCGCGGCATATTTTCTCCATTACAAGACCCACTTTATAAGATTTTTGGAATATGGAAAGAATAAAATGGCAGATTTTATATTCGCCCCAAGAATTTGGTATCAAGAGAGATCATAGGAACGGAAATCTTCTGGAGATACCAGAAGAATGCATATAAAACCCACTTTCCCATGAATGTATGGGGGAAGGTGTTACAGGAATTTAGCAGGGTTTAAAGCCCCCCTTTAGGGCGCTAAATTACTGTTCCAAAAATTCGCCAATAAATGTGAGGAGCGTAAAGCCACGGGCTTTAGCCCGTGGATAGCGAGGAGCGGCGAATTTTTGTTACATCACAATCACCTCATTGCGCCTCTGGCGCGCCGCAATACAGCCCTACTCAAAGGATATTGGTATATTGTGTTGGCTGCGGTGATAAAGCACAGTTTTACTGTGCTGCCTATGGAAGGCACTGGTCTGAAACCAGTCATCGGGTTCGATTCCCGGCTACAAAGTAAGGTTGGGCCTGGGTTTGGCCGAGCAGAGCCTGGCTCTGTGAGGAAGGATGTGGCGTATGTGGTCATGGGGATACCTGCCTTTGAGAAAGTCTGAGGGGCAAGATGGTACCCGTCGCGGTACCGGAAACCTTGGACTAACATTGGCATCAACCATAACTCCCAAAGCATCTTGACAAACTTGGGCCGGATCTTACCCCCATATTAAAGATCATCACCTTGACAGACCAGCGGAGACGCGGAGGTAACCTAAATGGAACAGGAATATGTAATTAGAGAGAACGAAATCGGAATTGTTTTTGTAGATGGACAGCTGCAGGAAAAACTGAAACCAGGGAAGTATAAGTTTGGAACTAACATCCTTGACCGCCAGGAAGCGGTCAGAAAGAAAGTGGAAGAGAAAGAAGAGTTCCAGACCATCACTTACCCTCAGCTGACAAATGTACCTCTGGGCGTAGCGCTGAATGTACGTAGGCTAGAGAGAAAGCTGAGAAACATCAGATATGGATTCACTGCCAGACAGCTGATAGAGATGGCTAAGATCCCTTTCGGGGTCCCAAGAATAGAAAGAAAGGAACTAGGCAGACTCTATGAAGATGAACTTAAGGATGCAAAGATCAGAGCGTACGGTGATTACAACAAGCTACCAGTGCAGGTTAGAGAAAAGATAATCCAGCTGGAGATAGAGATTGAAGATGCAAACAAAGTACCCAAGATTGAAGTGAAGACTATCGACACCAGACAGCTTACTCTAACAATCACCGGACAGGAGATGCTGACCAGAGATAAGGTTTCAATCAGGATCAACGTGATTGTCCAGTACAAAGTTAAGGACGCAGTGAAAGCTCTAACCAGCGTTGTAAGCTATGAAGACAGACTTTACCAGCAAGTACAGATGATCATCAGAGATTACGCCTGCGCCAACAGCCTGGATCAGCTTTTGACCAACAAGAACACTATCGGTAAGTACATCCAGAAGCAAGTTGAAGGATTGGCTACTGCCATCGGACTGCAGGTGATGGAAGTAGGTCTGAAGGACATCATCCTGCCGGGAGCAATCCAGGAGATGATGAACAAAGTAGTCGAGGCTGAGAGAGAAGGTAAAGCTAAGCTGGTCAGAGCCAGAGAAGAGATGGCAGCTGCAAGGATCAACGCTAACATCGCTAAGATGATGCAGAAAGAAGGATCACTGCAGCTTAAGCAGATGGAGGTACTGACTGAGATCGCTAAGTCACCAGCCACTACAATCTACTTCGGAGTCGGAGATGAGTTGCTCGAATCAATGAAAAAGAAGAGAGTGACTGGAAAATAGTTTCTTATTTTTTTTATATTTTTACCCCAACAACTTAACCACAGACTTAGAAAGAGATTCTGAGTCATCAAAATCACCCGCATGGTCTCTCGCTGATTTGACAATATCCATCACATTGTTAATATCATATTCGGGTAACTCTCCCATTTTGTAGAGAACCCTTCTAGTTGCTCTTGCCAGATCTCCAACATCTGTAAAATCTCCCAGATAGAGCCAGGGAATAAGCCATAACGCATCTTCAGCCGGGATATCATTCTCCGCCAAAGCATCTTTGGTTATTGCCACTGCATTTTTCATCCTGTCCAGATCATCAAAATCACCTGCATCCTTACTATAAGCCTCCATCAGTTTGGGAGTGTACTTATTCAATTCCTTGATCCGCCGCCCAACCAACTGTTTATGCTTTTTCTCCCTGGCGATCTCCTTCCGCCTTTGATCCTCCTGTCGCTTCACCATTTTCTGCAACGACGTATTCTTGTCAGGTGGAGCTGTCAGCAGCATGGGATTGACCCGGTCGACCAGATCAGAGAGTTCTCCTTTATACCTGCCTTCCTTTGTTGCCAGTTGATAAGAAAAAGCACCATCTGCTGCTTGTTGACATGTGCGAAGGATGTATGATCTACACCTCAAAGAATGGTCATGAGCCAGGGAAACCAGAGATTATCAGATTCTACAGGAAAATGCTGACCAACCAAACAGAAAGCTAAACTCAGTTTTCTCACCTACTTATATCGAGGGGGAGGTGGCGGCGGCAACCCCGATTTTGTCTTAGTCTCAGTCTTCTTATCTCCTGGAGCAGGTGGTGGGGGAGTATGTGTCCTACCTAGCATCATCGTGTGTTTGACTTCTGGCCCAGCAGCCTGTGCACCAGGCGATGGTACTGCCTGCCTTTGAATTGGCTGACCCGGTACTGCTGCAGGAATTGTTGGCGGTATCGTTTTCTGCTTAGCTTCTTTCAACTTCCCTTCCAACAAGGCGACTTGCTGTTGGATCATCTGGACTTTTGCAGGATCTTTCTCCAGATGCCGGTGAATACCCAATTCATGTTTCAAAGCATCTAAACGCTGCTGCAGCATGTTGATTCTGGCTATGGATTCTTGAGTGGGGGGGACAGCTGCTTGTTGTGGTCTCTGTGTAGACTGTTGAGCCGGTCGACCCAAACTTACCCTCAACTGCTCCGCTCTTGCCTTCCGGCCTACAACTCTTTCTCCGCCGATTTGCATTACCTGCTTACTTAAAGCAATATCTTCCTGTGTCCCTCTCCTGGCCAGATAATCTCCCAGAAGATGTGAAAGTTTCTCTACTTTCTGTTGCAGATCGTTATCTTTTTCTGCTCCCAGCTTCTTTTTCATGAAATCAATCTGCTTCTTTAGAGAACTTATGTGGACAGACTCTTCTTTTTCCTTCTTCAATAACTTTTTCTCTAGTTCAAATACTCCTTTAAGAAGATTTTCCAGGTGAACAATCTCTTTTCTGATAGAAAGCTTAGGTACTTTTTTCTGCGTTGCAAGGTACTTGATTTCGTTGACCTTCTTAGTAATCTCCTCTTTGTTGAAGGCTTCCTTGTCCTTCCTGGCTATCTTTGCCGCCTTTCTTAAAAAATTTTTTGCTTTGAATGAAGGCATATGTTCCACCTATCTGAATACTCCGCCTCTTTTCTTCCCTCCTGTAGGAGGTGGAGGTGGCAAATCATTACTATCATCAATAGGAGGTGCCGCTGGCATCTCCGGCATTGGAGCGCTTCTTGCAGGAGCTCCACCTATTGGTGAGCCCATTTCGTGTTGAGACCTCATTGCATGCTGTGGTGGTAATGGTGGGGCTTCCATTCCGGGAGGGACCCCTAGCCCAGGAGAAGTTTTCTTCATCCAATCCTCCAACTTATCTGAGATGGCAATCATTCCTTTAGCGATAGTCTCGTTCTGACTGACAACCGCCTCCATTTTTTCCTTAACGATCGCCAATACTTTACCCGAATCTTCATCTTTGGATTCTTCCAATGCTTTATGGAAGATACTATTCAGTTCATGGATAGAATCCTTAAGACTTTCAATCTCTAGAATCAATTCCTGAATTTTATTGTCTGGCTGACTAAGTTTCTTCTTCAAAGCTTCAACATCATGTTTCAAATCGGCAAGTAGACCTTCAGGAATCATTTCATATTCTTCATTGGCCATGAATATCACCTTCTTTGTATACCAAAAGCACAAACTTATCGAACATTCAATCGTGCCTTTCGGATATCCTAGCAGCAATGTCCGAATATTTATTGCCGCCGAGAGATATCATAAACAATAGTCATGTTGTATTTAAATGTTTCTTTACTTTTCATCCAAACCTTAATATACTATTAATAAACTACTGGGTAATATGCTGTTTGAACTGGTGATGATGGCTTTGGCTATGGCTACTTTGGTAATAGCTTCTTTTACCGACCTCAAAACTAGAGAAGTCCCTGACTGGCTGAATTACGGACTTATTTTCGCTGCACTAGGCATCCGGTTTATTTATTCATTTGACCTGGGTTGGCAGATTATCCTAAGTGGCCTACTTGGATTCGTGGCCTGTTTTGTCTTGGCTTGCCTCTTCTATTACACACATCAATGGGGAGGAGGCGACAGCAAACTGCTTATGGGGATGGGTGCTGTTATCGGAATTACTTATCCTTTGAATAACAGCAGCTTTCTTTTATTGTGGTTTTTCCTAGCTTTGCTACTTTTAGGAGCATTTTTTGGAGTGATGTGGATGGGCGTACTGGCCATGAAACGGAAGGAACAATTCATGCAATCGTTCAAGAACAACCTGGGTGAATATCGAGGTGTGCATATTGGAGCAGGTGCGCTTTCACTGAGTTTTGCTATGATCAGTTTTGGCTTTATGCCCCTGTGGCCCATGGCAGTGCTACCGATCGCCTTTTTCTACCTTTTTACTTTCGTGACTGCCGTGGAAAGGAGCTGTTTCATCTCTGCAATCGATCCGATGAAACTTACTGCTGGCGACTGGCTGGCGGAAGACGTTTCTATTGAAGGAAAGACGGTAGTTGCTAAGAAGACACTGGAAATGACAGAGGTAGAGAAGCTGAAACATCTGAAAAGGCAGGGCAAATTATCTTCAGTAGTGGTTAAGGAAGGTATCCCTTTCGTCCCTGCTTTTCTGCTGGCATACGTCTTCATCGTTATTGGTGGAGAGATGTTTAGTTGGGTCTGGGGTGTTGTTTTTGGGTAACATTTTTAAATGATAGAAATTTAACTAATACTTTACAATATAAAAGAGGTGTCAAAATGAATAAGAAAGCATCATTAAACCTTTCTATACAAGCGATAGTGATTGTAGTTATCGCTTTTGTAGTATTAGGATTAGGATTAGGTTTTGTACGTGGAGTCTTTGATGATATTGGAGGTCAGACAGATGAAATATTCAGTTCGGTATCATCTGATATCAAAGGACAAATCGCCAAAAGTAATGAACCTCTCTATTTTCCAAAAGAGAAGATGAATGTCGAAGCAGGAGAGGAAAAAGTGAGTGGCGTTGGTGTTAAGAACACGGGGGATGTCCCTCTGCAAATGCAGGTTGTCTTTGAGGTACGTGTTGGAAGTGATTTTGTTCCTTTCATCTCAGGAGAAGTCGGAACTTTTGGTGAAGGTGATTCGGAGTTTACTGCAGGAATCTTTTGGGACGACTCGATACAGCGGTTTGGTCCTACTGAAGGAAGAGCTATTCCGATTACACTAACCGCTCCAAGCAAATTCGGCAACTATCTGTACAAAGTGAAAGTTATGAAAGAGGATGGAAGTGATTTCGCTCAGAAGACTTTCTTTGTCAGAACATCATAGAGGTGATAGAATGAAAAGATCAAGTTCAAAAAAACGGATGACCGAAGAGCAAGAGTTTCAGATAATGAAATTAGTGTTAGATAAGTTTCTCTGGTTAGGATTTATCGTCATGGGCTGGGGGATGTTTACTTCGATCAAGGATGGAACGGTCCTTCCTGGATTATGGTACATGATCGGAGGAGCTGTTCTACTGGTGCTGTTTGCTGTGATTATCGTGAAAGAGTATGAGATATTCAAGTAATCATTTTTTTCTTATTCTATTGTTCTGATGGGGTAGGAGTTCATACTCAGATACTTATTCAACACTCCCTCTACGATATCAATCGCCTGGTTAGTAATCTCTCTTTTCTGCCCAGCAGTATAACCAGCTTCCGGGAACGGTTCAAATTTTAGGACCCAGTTAAACTCCAGTTCCCCGCCATGAGGCACCACAAAGTAGCGTTTGTGCAGATTGACCAAGAAATCAGTCCAGTGAGGAGAGGTAGCTGACAATATTTGAGATGCAAGTTTTTCGAATTCCTCCTCTTTCTCTTTTGGTACTTCAAAGATTATGTGAGCATACTTCTCTGACTGATCTACTTCCAAATCTTCAGAATGACCCTCACAACTGGAAGAGGTCTCTATATACGGCACCTTATTGAGCAACTCTACAAGATTCTTTATCCCTGGTTCGATTTCCACAAAACATACATAATCATTGACTATTTAAACTTTGAGAAAGAAACAACTCTATAGAATTGCTTACTTCGTCATTCTAATGACCCCGTATTGCCGTGGCTGCTCGGCTTACTTTTAAGACGAGCCTCACGGACGCCACATATTGGCAATGACAGCAATTCTACAGAGCCGAAAGAAACTTACTTTACAATAGTCACTAAAATATATAAAGATTTCCCCATTTCAACGACTGATGGTTGATAAAAAAGCAGCGATCGGACTTTCCATAAATACACTTGTAGTCGTCATCATCTCTCTGGTCATCCTTTCCAGCGGCATCACTCTGCTGTATAAATTCATAGGGGGAGCTACTGACATACAAGAAGGACTCGACCAAAGGACTGCCGACCAGCTGGACCGTCTCCTTGTCGATCAAGGCAAACAAGTTGCTTTGCCCTTGCACAGGGAGACCATAGACAGAGGAGAGGACCATATTTTTGGCATTGGTATCCTTAATATTGGTGGAGGCGAAGAGTTCACCATCAAGGTGACTCTTTCTAGAAATGTTGAAGAAAACGGTGAAATGGGCGCCCTATCGACTAATGACGTCTATGACTGGCTTCTATTTGATCCTGGCCCACACACTATCAGAGAGAATGAGCATCGCAAGGAAGGTATCCAGGTGATCGTTCCTAAGGATGCTCTCAAGGGGCAGTATATCTTCAACGCTCGCGTGTATAGGGAGGAAAGTGGAGAAGAAGTGCAGTACGGCAACACGCAGAAGTTTACTGTTATTGTAGTTTGATTACTCGGACCAGATGATCTTCATCCTCTTGCTGTAAAGAGGGAAACACAGTTGAGGATCTTTTGCAGCAAGTTTGGTTAGGAAAAGTATCATCCTGTTCTTTAGTCTTTTGTCCATCAGGATTCCACCATAGATTGAAGCAAGAGGAATTGGCCTCAGGGCCTGTACTTCAGCCATCCTACCAGCCAGGCCACCTGTAGTGTACTCTATACTTATTCCTGCTGCCTGGCAAGCAGCCTTCTCTCTTTCGTGGATATTACTACCTCTGAACACAAAGAATCCGCTTTCTTTCACAAGTTCCGGATCGATGATAAAAGCGACAGCGTCACCCCAAAAATCCACGTTGTTTGGATCAATCACAATATCAAGTGATACAACATCCGGAAAATAAGACCCCCGGTGTGTTCCCAGGTCGACTCTGCGAGGCGGTTGCAGACCATTTTTTACAAAACGGGCTAAAGTAGATGGATGCCAGAATTTATAGCTTGTTCATAGGATAAGGATTCTGTGGCAGATAATAAATGTTACTATCTAGGAAGACAAGTGTTACCTGGACAGATGGTGTTATCTGAATCCAATTTGCATTCATACCCAAGTCTGCAATCATTATCAGAATCGCAACCGATGATGCAATATAGTGATCTATGATTACCATTGACTACCTGACAACAATGAGCACCAAAATCTTCACAACTATCATTGACGTGACCCGGGCAACCGGATGATACACACATCCCCCCTGGCCATTCAGAGATACAATGACCATCAATAAAATCATCACCTACAGAGTAATTTCTACAATCTCTTAATCCAATACACTCATCTCCTAACAGGCAATTAGGAAAACAATCAGGCCTGTTAGCTACACATGCTCCATCTACACATTGTTGGTCTTCACCACACTCATTCAATCTTTCTTCCCTATTACCACAACTGTCCTGCCAATATACATCTCCATCGTGACATGTGGTGTTGGTATGCGACGCGCATTCAGATTCCTCCTCCACACATGCTCCATTTTGACAAACCCTATCATCACCACACCACATTTCTTCATCCAGCCAGTTTCCGCAGGAGTCCCTTGACCATACGTCGTTATTCCTACATACATTTGAGGTTCTTGGCATACAAACATCATGATAATCGTTGCATGTGGCTGTCTCATCACAATCAGCATCAGAGTTACAACGGGAATCAGAAACACAAACCCAATGATCAGAATTTCCAGATGAAAGACAAAGACCCCAGTCTCTACAATCCCAATTTCCTTCACAAGGGTCACAGTAGCCAGCATCACCAAAACACGAACCTTCCTCACAAATACTGTGCCTTCCACATTCCTCTACTAATCGGCGTAGATTACCACAACTATCTTGATGCCATACATTGCCTTCGTGACATACCCTTTGCAGGTGCCGGCAAGGATCTGATTGCGTACATTCCCCCTCCCGGCAGTAACCTAGTTCACAGGATTCAATAAATTCTTCTATACGTCCACAGCTGTCTTTCCAATGTACATTCCCATCATGACAGGTCCTATCGACGTGTGATGAGCACTGTGGGTCTCCTTCGATACAGCGTCCATCATTACAATTATGCCCATCGGTGCAGGGTGTTATGATGCTCCATTCAAAGCAGGCATCATCATCCCAATTTCCACAACTTTTCCAGCCATTATCAAAGCACTCATTTTTTCCTTCAACACTGCATTCGTCCTCGCAGGTTTCATCGCAACCATTTTGCTCGGTCAGATCCAAACCCATAAGAGTAGATGTAGGCGGAAATCCATGTTCCATCGGTCGGAAACTTCGGACCCGGGCCGTCTGGTCATCACGCATCTCTTCCTTTATCCTATGGGCTAAATAATCAGCCATCAAGCTGGAATATCCATCCATGCCAGTGGTTTTCTTAACCATAGCTGCACCAAAATCAATATGGGTCTCCAACCATGCTCTATCTCTGCAACCATTATCATCCCAACCATTCCAACTAGCAAAACTCTCAGCCGATGCTTGATTTCTCTCTTTCTCTTTGCTATTGTATTCCACTTGCTGAAGCGGCATTTTTGTCAAACGATAGTGATGTCGGCTGTGGTGAGCAGCAATTTCCAGTTGGGGCGCGTAATCAGGATGATCTAAAAGGAATGCCTCGTAACCATCTCCATTGAAATATAGAACATTAACATCAGGTATGGCGTTAGCAAATTGGCTCTTCACCTCGACAACTACTTCTTCCTCATCATCCTGGAAATATGCTTTTCCTTCCCTATCAGTTTTTCCGGAGTAAACAGGAATCCCTGCAACTGATTTTGTAATTATAGAATCAGGGCTAACGCCAACACATTCTCCTTCCTGACAGATGGTCTCTCCTATACAGTCTGAGTTATTGCTGCATTGACCAGTTTGATCCATGGGGATACATACAGAATAATAACAAACCTCACCTTGAGGACAGTCTAAGTCAAATTCGCAGGAGTCATCCATTATTTTACATCCACTAACATAGGAGGAGATTGTATACAAAGATAGCAATCCGACAATTCCTTTTGAAAGTATATTCATCCCCATAAAAGCTTGGAGACATTAAAACATATAAAGTTATGCTTTTCCTACATCAACATCTCTCTAAGAAACTTCACTGGATTCTTTGCTTTAGGAACAGCATGCCCAATTAAAACGCCCTCTGCTCCCAACAGCAGGGCATGTCCCAGGTCTTCTTTAGAATGAATCCCTGCCCCGCACAGTACTTTACTCTGCCTACTTATTTCCCTGGTTACTTCCACTGCTTTAAGGACAATTTCTGGTTTGGCTTTCGTAACAGAAATATCCCCACCAATAAGTTCTTTGGGTTCATAAGCGATAAAATTAGGATGGAGCTGAGCTACTTTCTTGACTTCGTGGATTGTAGAGGCACAGATGATCGTTGACAACCTCCTTTTTTTGCACAACTCAACTGTTTTTTGTAGCATCGAGAAAGGAATTTTCCTCTCAGAATGGTTAAGGATCGTTCCTTTTACTCCCATTTTTTTCAGTTCCTGTACTGAGATGCTTCCTGTGTGTGCTCCGGCGATAATTGGGTCAGCGTGTTGTGCATAGATCGGAATATTTACTTTACAGGTAATTTCCTTAAGTGTCAACATGGAAGGAGCGATAGCAATCTGGTACTTTTGTCTCCTTACTTTAGCTATCTGTCTGGCCAAAGGAAGCGCTTTATCTCCAGCAGCCTCTTTATATGTCTTGAAATTGATAAGGATTAATGGTTTCATTTTCCTAACTTCCTATTTATCTCTTCCAGATTCTGGCCGACTTTCTTCAACGTATTCTTTGTGATTTCTGAATGAACTTCTAGTTTAGCAGTCTTAGCATTCAGACTGATAAGGTAACCGGTCAGCATGACCACATACCCCATAATCAATTGCTGTACCGTGGGGCTGTCTCCAAAGATTCCCCATAACAAGAGGACAATGACTACCAAAGCACCAAGGTACATGACCACTTTAGAGATGGTTTCTGAAAAGCTTTTTGTTTCCATTGCCTAAAACAGATATATTTTCGCCAGATAGATCAAAAACAAAACTAAAACGATCCACAACAACAGATTGTCAATATTAAGACTTTTATTCATTTCTTCACCTTATACTTAACGTTGATGACATCCTTTGGTTTCTCTTTTTTAACTTTGTTGAGCATTTTGAAGAGGTAACTCAGAACCAGGATGATTATCGCTATCGGTAGAAGGAATAGAAGTAGGTGGAATACCAGGACCAATATTACGGCGACGACTAGGATAGCAAAAAGAGCGATGATCCATGCTTTGAGTCCTCTTACTGTGTAGAGCATGAGTTGAAGAATATCCAATAGTATAAAAGATGTTTGTATTACTCAAAAATGGTTTTGTCTACATCAATAACTCATCCACAATTCCCTTGTAGAAACCTTTCCAGCTCTTCCTTCCCCATCGCTCCTCTGAGACGCGCTTTTTCCTCGCCCGCCACATAAAGGACGGTGGTAGGAACTTTCTCTATCTTCTGTTCCTCAGCAACACTACCGCTCCCCCTGGTGTTGACCTTGGCAAACTGGATCACTTTTCCATGCTCCTCTGCAACGGCTGCAAAGACTGGAGCAAAGGCTGCGCAAGGGTGACATCCGTTATGGTAGAAATCAACAAGAAGATATTCATTACCCCTCAGCGCCTCTGGGAAGCTCTCTTCATCAAGAAGGGAGACGATCCCATCATCATAATCAACATCGACTGCTTCAGCAGCTGGTTTCTTCTCTTCTGTTTTTATCTTCTCTGCTGAAACAACAGCTATCAGGTCAGGAGCGCGTCTGGCATAACCTGCAAGAACTCCTGCTATGGCAAGTGCATCTTTCTGTGTAGCCATAACCTCTTCCCTGTTAGCAGGATCATGAAGATAGGCCTGCTTCCTTCCTGTCTTGACACTCGCATCTACGTCCTTCTGCGCAATATCATAACCTCTCTTAAGTCTGCGTCCGGCAACTTCTGCTTTTTCCTGGATAGCATCTTTGGCTACTCTCGATCCTTTTGATATTCTTTCCTGAGCGACCTTTGTACTCTCTGCGATCCTTCCCGAAGCTGCTCTTGAACTTTCCGCAATCTTTCCCTGAGCTTCTCTCGATTTTTCTTTCAGTCTGTCCCATAATCCCATTTTACTACATAGAACCAGCCACAGTATATAAGTTTTTCGGAATGTAACTACTAAATAGTTGATAATGGCTTGCCGGCCGTTTGCTTTTGCCGCTTTCCTCTCCAGAATTTGTTCTCCAACCCAATATCTTCGACTTTGTAGGTTTTCACTTTTTGGGTTCCTGTCCATCGGAAGGAGCAACTTTCGGAGCAGTAGGTTTTTCTTCAACCTTCCTAGCTTCTTCTTTTGGCTTCTTCGTTCCTATTTCTCCATCAACCATCCCTTCCTCCAACTCAAGGGCTTTTGCTTTACTTCTCCTATATTCCCGCTTCCCTTTTGCCTTCTTAGATGGTTCGCCGCCTTGCAGTATTCCGCTTAACAAAGGATTGCCCGTTGAAATTATCAAGTTGGGTTTAGATTCCGCAAGAACTTCATACGTCCGCAAAGTCTCCCAGAACTTATAGAACTCAGGGTCCTGACTGAACACTTCATTGTAGTACTTGGCAACCTCCCCTTCAGCCTCTCCCAGAATCTCCTCAACCTGCCTCTGCCCATCAGAGACATATAATTGCACTTTGGCTTCCATCTGTCCCAGGATCCTCTTTCTTGCCGCCTCTCCTTCCGCTCTGGTAAAAGCAGCCTGCTTCCTTACCTCAGCGATCATCCCTTTGTGGATAGCTCCTCTGCTTTCACTTGGGATATCGGTCCTCTTGATCCTTATATCTACTATTTCAATTCCATACTTAGCCATGGCCTCATTTCCTCCTTCCACAGCTTTTTGTCGGATCTCCTGACGCTTGGTATGCTGATTCTGTTCAAAAGTGTGGTTAGACATCTCAGCCCAAACCCTGGCAAAGACATTCTTATCCAGTATAGTCTGAGCCCTCTCTTCATGCTTGACCTGCGGAATGTACTTAAAAGGATCTTCTACTCTCCACTTAGCAAATCTGTCCGATTTCATGAACTTATCATCTTTAGTAGGTATCTGCTCTGCCCTGTCCTCATATTCACGAAGCCTATTGTCTTCCCTTTGTACTTCAGTTACAACCCAGGCAAAGGGGATGTACCAATTTTTGATCAGATGGGGCCCAGGTGATTTTTTAACATCAACCAAAGCATTCAACTGTCTCTCCGCCCCAATCTCTATCTTATGCAGCTCATATACTGAAGGAGCATAAGCGATTGCCAAACACCCCAGGGCAACTCCTGCTCCGATCAACTTTGTAATGCTCATTTTTCTTTTCCATGGATGAGGTGCTGCATCAATCCGCCGCCCTCTCCGATGTCCTTGTCGATGACTGTAACATTCGCTTTCAATAGTCCCCGTACAGTTCTCTGATGCAACCTGAAGCGATGCAGATCCAGGTTTCCTTTCCCGTACTGGGCATAGGCTCGCTTAAAACGTTCTACCTCTCCTCGAGCTTCATTTTTCATCAAGTCTGCACGTCCTCTTGCTGTTTGAATCATCATGTCTCTCTGACCCTTAGCCTCTTCGACTTTTGTTGCTTTCACAGCCAGAGCTTCCTCCTGATATCTCTTTGCATCCAGTTTGGCATCCTGTAGATCGTGATAGGCATCTTCTACTTCCTTTGTAGGCAGTGTTACCGGTTGCAGCAGAAGAGAGTTGATCGTGATACCTACTCCATAACTATCCAGTATTTCCTGAGCAAGTATGGCCGCTTCACGCCAGATAAGTTCCTTACCAGTCTTCAATACTTGAGTATATTCCTTTCCGGCAATTACTTCCCGCAGAGCAGATTCAGCAACATCGGCGACTGTCTTATGAGGATTTCTTACATTGAACAGAAAGGCGCTGGGATCACTCTTCTTGTATTCCACGCTGTACATGACATGAAGTTCCCCTTCATCCCCCGTAACCATCAATGATTCTTTGCTAAAATCTCCTTCTTCGTACTCTGTTTGCACCCCTGACTTTTTTGTCCGGAAACCTCTTTCCAGGCGGAAGACCTTATCCACGTTTACATCATAACCAACTTCCTGAGGATACCTACAATGGAAACCTGCTCCCTGAACACGTTCCCATAATCCTCCCATCCCCAGGAGGACTTTCTTGTGCCCTTGTCTTATCTCATAGCAGACCCGCTCATCAAGGTAGACCGTATCAACCTGATTGTTGTCAATCTTGTATTCCTTAAGAACTTCCGGCTTCATCAGATTGTGTACGCCAAACCAGACACCAATCCCTACAGCAGCTGCCCCGACAGGAATACCTACATACTTCCCTAATGCTTTGCCAAGATTTGATAACCGACCCATTTTACCCCAAAATTGGATTTAGATATCGCTGCTAGTATATAAGTTTTATGGTGCAGTACTACTCCCAAATAGCTACGCACGAAAACTTTATAAACCTCGGTGTTTGTCACCACAATTGTATGGCAGAAATCGGGGGAAGCAGTATGTGGGACATAGTAAAAGAAGAACTTGACGGTTTAAATTATGAACTGCTCAGAGAACTGTCTGACGGCAGATCTTCAAATTCGAAAGTGTGGCTGGCCCACCGCCTTAATGGTGATGCAGATCTTGAAGAGATTGCGGTGAAAGTCTCGTCCTGCGTACTTTTTGGCAGTTGGGATTTTGATGATCCACAGAAGATGGACGAGAAATCAGAGAGGGAATTAGAGATCTATGAAAAACTTCCTCCACATCCAAATATTGTTTCTTTCAAAGACTTCCACAGGATCGCCATCGGAGATTCGGTGTCTATTCCCGTGGACATCCTGGCTATGGAATACGTGGATTCTCCGAACCTGCTCAACCGCATCAGGAAGAAAAGGAAACTCAGCGAGGAAGAGGCCAAGAAATTGCTGGAAGGCTCTCTATCCGGATTGGCTCATGTTCATAATGGGGTGGAGGGACATCAGATACTGCATAGAGACATCCGTCCATCCAACATCTTATTCAATGGAGATGTCAAGTTGTTTGACTTCAATTTCTCAAAGATCGGTGACGCGACCAGCGCTTCCCGTCTAGTTGAAAATCCTTATTATCCAGTCGATGCGGTCGGTAAGCAGACGCAGAGCCAGGATCTGGTCGCTTTGGCCAATAGAGTCATCTGCGCAGGTTATGGTTTGGAGATCGAGGAAGTAAGAGACAAGCAGGGGAAGACTGGATTGGATCCGATCGACGTTGACGGTCTCAATTTTGGACAAAAGGTGAAGAGCATCCTGATGAAATTGAGCCACGACAACCCGGCTTTGAGATATCAGACGGCCGAACAGGCTCTGCAAGATCTGCGCAGCATGGATGCTCTAGCCGTTATTGACTTCGACAATAAGTTATCGACTGTTGAAAGGAGCCCACAGATGCAGGAACTGCTGACTAAATTGAAGGATAAAGATACACTGTTTGATTACAATGTTCCTGTCGTGATGAGAAACAATTCCGATGATGATGCTCTGCTGGAACACTTAGAAAAGATCTATTCCCAGGAAAGGTTCATAGTAGAGGGAGATGAAGCTGTGAAGCAGCATATCAAAAAGTGTGACAGGGTAATAAAAAAGGACTTAGGGACTGTAATTAAGAACAGAATAAGTAAAGGGGCTCAAGGGATAGTACTTGACCCTCATCACAATGATACACAAGCAAGAGTTGAGTTCCACAGCGGAATTGTCAAAGGTACCAAAGTCTGGCATATAAACCATAAATGTATGGATGTAACGGGCAAAAGGCGTAAGTGGCTGGGGGACAAAGCCTATGATGACGAAGTGAGAGCAGATAAGTTTCCCGGAGGACTTGCCCACAATCATTTTGTTGAATATACGGGAGATGAAATTACTGAGTATAGTTTCTACGTGGAAGATAGCTCGGAAGGGATCGTGGCACGCATAAATAAACAAGATGAACTTCCCTTGCGCATCGTCTGGGAAAACCGACCAGGACTGATCCAGGATCTTGACTCCTCTTCTCGCAATCACGGTTTGATAGATATTGGAATAAGGTCCATGTACTCAACGGTCAACCTTGTCAAACCAAACCCCGTCAACTTCAAACAACTTTACAAAGAATGCTTCCCAGATACTTCTGACGAAAATTCTGATTCAGAAGAATGAAAAAGAAAGCCTCGCAGCCGAAAGAATAATGATTTAACGATTTGGGGGGTCGTAAAATCTCGGCTGTGAGACCTCTTTTATCATTATACTACCCGGTAAAACGTACTCGTTTATAAACTTTTCGGTTGGCTTTGTCACTGCGTTGTGGTGCGAGGGGTTCACTACTGTGTTATTGCGAAAAAATTGCGAATATTATAGCTTCCCTTTCTTAAAGAATACAGAAATAATCCCCAGCAGCAACGTCAACAAGAATATTTTCACACTCAAACCAAAGAAGAACCTTCCTGGAAAAGTCTGTATCAGCATCGAATCTGCTGCAAACATCCAGTTGCCCTGCGGGAAGAAGAGAAGATGGAAGATGGTGAAAGTCAGTGGGAAACTGACCAGGGAAAAGAAGAGAACCATAAGAATCCCAATCGTTGTCGTCAGTCCTCCGAAAAAGAATAATTTTCGCAGTGCCTTTTTCCTCTTCCTGTGAGTCGTGATAATCAACGTCGAAAATAGCAGCGAAACGAAAAATACAATCTCCGTCCATCTCATCACTTCTTTGACATCCTGCAGATGAGAAATCTCTTTTGACGTGTAATTCAGTTGTAGCTCTTCTTCTCCTTGCACGAAGTCAATAGTGTTTTGTTGCGCAGGATCCAGGTCGGAAAACAAAAGGACAATTTTGTACGAGAAGAGGGTAAGAAATACTGGTAAAGTGATACAGAAGATGATGAGTTGAAGCGTCTCTTTTTTCATATTGAGATATTGAAAAAGCAGTAAATCAAACATTGTTAACTGTTTTTCTATCTTGTTTGTCAATAAATAATCAACTAAGTTTCTGTACTAATACCACTAGCGCTACAATGATGATGATGATGATGATGAGGATATAAGGATCAATCTGAGCTTTCTTGTTCATCCAGAAATGTTCAACGGCTTCTTTCCAACCTTCTAATTTTGATGTTTTTTCTTTGAGGTTTTCCATCATCTTTCGATTTTCCTGTTTCAACAGACTAATTTCTTTTCTTAGGTTTTGTATCTTGGAATCATAATTGTTCTTAAGATACAAAGTAATAATCACTATCCCAATAATGAATGAAGGATACCGAACATAAGGATGCAGTCCTTCTATGAAACCGGCGGGAATGAGAAACAGACTCAGCAGCCCGATTAAATCCATTAACTTCTGCTTCCCCATTTTTCATTTCTCTATCACCTGTCAATTTTATGTTTTAGGGGCACACCCGCGGTCGAACCAACCAAGCCTCGTTGGCTTAATCCCGAAAGCTTCTCGAGCTTGCTACCCTTTGAACATGAAACTTAAAAGTTAAGGCTGCTCCATTCCTGGCCTGACCTGATTCCCAGTAAGCACATCCCAAAGGACAAACCGTCAGCAAAGACGATCGGGACCAACAAAACAAAATCAGCCCTTCTTTGGGCTTCGGCTCCGTGTGAGGTCCGTTCACGGTAACAGCGCAGGACCAGCGCGCCAGCCTAGCTATCCCTACTTCCAATACCCAGTATTAGCATGTTTTTTTTAAAGGTTTCTGCTGTGCAGTATCTCCGATGGTGCAGTAAACAGCGCCGGCTACGTCTTAAGGTGAACCGAGAGCCGCTACTCGTAAGAAATAGAGTGTAGATGCCCCGGGTCTATTATGACAGATTCTACTGGGGCAATCCCCACATCAAAGGGACACGAGGTGAACGACGTAGGCGGTGTTTAAGTAGCAGTCGGAGATATGTTGCCAGCCTTCAATTCCTCAACAATCCCCCGTACTGCACTATAACCTTCCACCAGTTTCTCCCAGCCGCCCACTTCAATGTGTTCTTCCAATTTATCTGCCAGGTAGTCGATGACTTCATTACAGGTCTGTCTTACATCCTCAACCCTACTGTCGGCAAGTTCATTAATATCAGCATGGAAATACGACTTTAGCCTCTCTTCTGCCTGCTCATCACTGATATTCCTGTATCCTATGCCTACTCCCAAGGTATATTTCTCATCATCAATGTCATACATGAAGATAGTAATTGACTGACACAGGTTCTCATTGAGGTAAAGTTGCCTCCCTAGCTGCTGGCCCAGAAGATGACTGTTCGTTGCTCTCATTCTGGTGAATCTGCCCAATTCATCCAGCTCTTCCATTTCTATCTCTCCTTCATTGAGTAGAATATCTGTCATCTTTCTGATGTAATCCTTCCAGGGTCTCCTTAAGTAGTTTTCTGCAACATCTTCCAGTTTTGTCTCTCTTGGAACCGGGATAGTAAGCAGAAAAGCCTCAATTTCTGGCACCCCTGCTTCCTTAAGTTGGTTGTATGAATAAGCTACCAGTTCCATTGCGAATTTCCTTCTAAGAATTTTACCCCAGTCCTTTGCCTCGAATGCACTTCTTGCCCGGCGATACTCTTCTTCTGGCAACTTCTTACTTTCCTCTTCCCAAGCAGCTTTAAGTATTTCTCTCTCTTTGCGAAAAATTTCCAGAGACGGATTATACCGCTCGTGAAAAGCATGCATCACTTCATGATCAACCGTGTCCTCCTCCGGCTCTGAGAAGAACTGGATTACATTCCTGTCCCCCCGCTTTTCATAGATAGCTTCTGTATCAACACTTTGCTTACCGGCCCGCTCAGCCAAATATGAAGGCAACAGGTTTTCATCTCGCTTAATCGGAAACTCATACTCAAACTCTAGTGCAGGAAATCCAAGCAAACCAGAAAGTTCTGCATTTGCTTTCGCTACCAGATCCTCTGCCAATGGTGTCCACTCTCTCTTTCTTCTTCGTTGTTCCAGAAAATTCTTGACCCGTCTGATTAACATTTTTCAGAAATACTACCCTTTCGCCAACCCATACAAACATCCCTCGTACCTGTGAACAGGAATGTCTATCCAAATACCCTCTAACTCTTCCTGAAGTTTCTCCGGTTCCATCGTACTGCCGGTCTCCAGATAGAACCTGCTGATATCCTCATTCTGCAGCTGTTCACTTGCTGCTTTCAGACGAAGCAGGTCAAGATATACTTTTTCGTTTTTTCCGTCCAACTCAAGGGCTCTGCTTAGATATCTTTCCGCAGTTGGATAATCGCCTGCATTGAAAGCAACCGCTCCCAAGAACCAGTTGGCCTGGTAAGAAGTATCCAGATGACTGGCCAAATCTATTTCATACTCCTGCATATTGCCTTCCATCTCTTCATACTTAATTGAACATCTTGTCAGACGGACATCTAAACTTCTTCCTTTCACTTTACCCAGATGTTCCAAAGCTCCCTCACGATCGCCCAGTTCCAGTTTGAGGTATCCGACAACCGCTTCCTCCCTGGGAGTTCTATCTGTCAGTTTGGAATATTCCTGCAACGCTGCTTCGTTCCTCTTCAGGAAAAGGCTAGCTAAAACATATGTCCTGATTAATCCTGCATCACTGGTCGAACTGAATAATCCTTTTTCCTCTTCCAGCAACTTTCCTAATCCAATGTGGTCTTTCTCCTTCATGTACTTGTGAGCGTCAGCAAGTACATCAACATGCCCCTCATTGAAAGCACGCGAGACAAAAATTTGTTCAATTTCAGCCGCTTTCAAAACCAACCTTTCTCCCATCTGCTGAGCGTCTTCATGGAAAGCAGCTCTCAACCTTCTCTTCACTCTTTCCAAAGGCAGAGTGGGATACTTTACATTGACACGGACGATAAAATTATCTTCACCAACATCCTGCAGCGAGATATCAATTTCCGGTCCATTTGATGTGTCCATGAAAAGAAACCGGCCCATCCGTTGCGCCGTCTGGTAAGCTGCATCAAGTTTGTCCTGCAGCAAGTAATCAAGGTCTCCTTGATAATTCTCTTCAATAGCCGATGGGTCAAGAAGAACATTTATCTGCTCTGCTAACGCTTCTTTCATGGCTTGGGCATCTCGTTCCAGCAAAGCTGCACTCAATCTTGTCTCCTTAAGTTTCTCGCTTTCCCTACCATATTCAATCGAAAATCGTAAAGTTGTATCGGGCATTTCTCCGGCTTCTGCTTTTCTGTACGTTTCATAACCGCTGGCCAGTGCTTCCGTGGCCATCATCTGAACAACACGCGTATTAAAGTATGCCCATAGGGATTTGAAATATTGCTGCAGTTCCTTAGATGACGGTTGCAGAGCGGCAGTATCCAGCAGATCAACTTTATCTTCAAGTGTCCTGATTGAATGATTAGCGATCGTGTGGTGGGCATATACTGCCTCCCTGGTAACTTCTCCAGCTGTTGCATGAGGATGATGGAAGATATAACGTCCATCTTTGGTAACTTGAAAAATGGCCCTGGTCTGAACTCCCGGCGTCAGGGTTGTATTACGATCAAGATGATCGATGAAAGAAAATCGGTTTCTGTCACATTGAACATCTCTTTCCTGCAACAGGATCGTGATGTCCCTGACTTCAAAGAAAGCAGCGATCTCACTCCCTTCTCGTCCCAAAATAACTGGTTTAGGAGCTGGTCTTGGAGGAGTCGGTCGAGGAGCCGGAGGAGGAGGAATCCAGTTGGGGTCCCATCGGGGATCGAGTGGATCATATCCTTTTGGCATCTTAGGAAGAGGTCCGAATAATGCTTCATCTGCTCTTAGAAGAGCTCTATCCACCTTATCCATCGCTTTTTCCGCTTTAGCAGCGACCTTTTCTGCTCCTTTGAGTAGTTTATCCAACATAGTATGCTGAAATTACCATTCATTTATAAAACTTTCGGAGAATTTGTCACTCCAGAATGGCAACCATTTCGCAAAAAATATTTATATGCCGCCTCCCTGCCCTTTACATGTTACATCTCAGAACATTCAAAGGAGGATATGACAGCAACTTCAGCTACATCCTCTATGATCACTCTACAAAGGAAGCAGCTATCATCGACACATCAATAGAACCAGACACTCTACTGAGCTTTATCCAAGAGAAGAGATTGCAGCTCAAATTCGTTGTCATCATGCATTCCCATTTTGATCATATGGTCGGAATCGATCGCTATCGGGAGAAAGGAATCAAACTTGCCGCTTCCGAGAAGATGCAGAAGGAAATTGACATCAAACTAAAAGATGGCGATGAACTGCAGCTGGGAGATCATCAACTGAAAGTGCTGTTCACACCCGGCCACATCTATGACAGCATCTGCATCCTAGTGCAAGGGAAACTGTTCACTTCTGACACTTTATTCATCGACGGCTGCGGAAGAGTCGATCTTCAGGGGGCGGATGTAGAAGATATGTTCAATTCCTTGCAGAAGATTAAGCAGCTACCTGACGATACGATCATCTATCCGGGACATGACTATGGAAGAGTTCCTTTTGAAACGTTGGGAAATCAGAAGAAGAGCAATCGGTTTCTGCAGGCGGAACCTATGGAAGAGTTTGTTGGGGAGAGAGGGGGTTGAGCATTTATCGTAAGTGATATACCTCTCCACGGTGGTCCAAGGCCACTAGATATACCACTTTATTCTCTTCATTAACTTTGAAAATCAGTCGGAAACTACCTGTCCATTCAGACATTTTCACATCTCGCTCAATAATTCTTGAGCAGAATTTACTGTCTTAACTTTACCATATTTAATATCTTCACTACTTTCAGCCACTTGCATCATTGTCTCAGGATGGCTCATTATCTCAATAGTCTCTGCCAGCTCCTTTACGTCTTTTTTTGTTGCCATGTTCTCTTCTATGAATTTTAATTCCTTTAGAATCTGATTCATTGATATAGCTTCTGTCATATGTTAACGTAGGCCACTCTTCTTTAAATCATTTTTGCCATCTTAAGCAAAAGTCAAACCGAGTGAAGAGGCTCTATGGCAGATAGAAAAGAAGCACCGGCAGTGTAACCACTAATTAGAAGCGAAAACATTATATACTAAAGACATTTAAATTGCCTGTATGACTGAAAATATACAAAGGATAAAGACATTCCATGACCATTTCAACACAAGCGGTCTGCAGAAAGTAGAGCTAGATGATGGAACAAGCAAGACAGCAGTGATTTCTGTTGCTGCAGTATTTCCTGAGCTGAGGAAGCGGCTGTTAGAAGAGTTTCGAAGGATTCGCAAGCTTCTTCCTGTGGAGAATCAATCCTCTCCCCGGCTTCTTTCTATCGGTCTGGGAAATGGGATCATCGAAGAGGAATTGCAGAAGAATGGTTTTCAGGTTGAGGGAATAGAGTTGTCAGAAGTGCAGGCGGAAGAGGCAAGAAAGAGAGGAATCCTGGTGAAAGTCGGGGATGTTCATAAGATACTACCACGGTTGACGGATGAGAGTTTTAATATTGTTTTCATAGGAGAAGCGATAGGTTATCTGGAAGTGGATAAGATTTTCCTGGAGACAGAACGGGTCTTAGCGGATGGAGGCGTAATCGTAGTGACTTCTTATCCGGTTTCTAGTGAGGAGGAATTCAAAGTCTCTCCAACCCACTATGTGAATGTACCTGTGTCAAGGATAAAAGAAGAGTTGGCTGAGGCAGGTTTGCAGTTCATCGAGGAAGTGCAGATTCTCCGTGCGGAGTTTTCTGGATTTAGGATACATAAACATATCAAAAGGGAAGTTATCTCTTCAGTTATTGTTGGAAGGAAGGCCCCATAGGTTGGTGTAGTTAGAGAGCTGTATGGTCTATTCTTTCATAAAAGCCCTGATGTAATCCTGGTTCTCAATCGTCTGAGCCATCACTAAGGTAAACCCTTTGAGCGCAATGACCAGGTCGTCCTCACTGCTTTCTCTGGTATGGACAGTTCCTGAGACTTTCCCGTCCCTCTCAAAGCAAAAGACTTGGGTGAGGGGTGAAGGGTGTTCAACAAAGTAGGCATGAGTCACTCCCATCTCCTCCAGCCCTTTGTATTCCTCTTTTTTTAGAAGAGCTTTCCGGAGTACTTTTCTGAAGGGGATAACCTTGCCATTCTCTTGGTATTCACCTTTTCTGTTGAATGAAGCGACAGGATCCATCCTTCCCCATCTCTTCTTCCGCATGATGGAAAGATAGTCCTTTTTGTCATAAAGTCTTGCCTGGGCGATTACTTTTCTTTTCTTTGGATCAAGAATGTCTTCCAGGGAGATGTCCCTTGAGTCAGGCTGCAGGTAGTAGTCTGTGTAGATGAAACCTAATCTCTTGGGGTTTTCACCTAGCTTGAGAATGTGGGTTCCGTCATCTTCCGTTCTTATCAGGTATTGTGTCATTTTTGGTTACCGCTCTTTTATGCTATTCCATAGGTCTTAAACAGTCTGAGCATCTCATCCGGCAGTCGGTGTAATTCATCCCTGCCCAGCAGAGTGTAATGCTTAGGTCCGATGTGTTTTGTCAGCTCTTTTGCATAACCGTCGAACTCCTTGCCGATAACGATGACAAAGGGAAACACTTTGTTGTCGTACAGTTCTTTGAGGACTTCAGGAGCCCCCTTATCGGTCGATTCCCCGTCAGTAATGATGGTGATCCCCCGAGGTCGTTCGCCTTGTCTTTCCAACACATGGCCGACCGCTTTTGAACTGGCAGCCAGACGAGTTCCTGCAACATCACTTTTCCTACATACAGAGATGATCTTGTTGGCCACTTGAGGATTGTAGGTTTCAGGGAAGTCTTTGATCCTATAAAGGTTACCGCTGAAAGCAAAGAGGCCGAATGGATAGTCAGTAACTCCTAACGCTTCCCCCTGGATAAGTAATCCTGCTTTTATCTCATTGATGATATTGTAATGATCCAGATCTGTAGATGGACTGATGTCAGCCAGGACTGCCCAGGCCGGTCTGTGCTTAAAGCGGCTTTTGGAGACGAAGTGGCGGCCGTTCCTGCTGATGCTGGTCACTTCTCTCTCCAGATCGGTCTGCAAAAATTCTTCATATTCTAAGTCTTGACCGGAAAAATCCAGGCGTGAAGAACGATGTGTCTGTTTCAGGCGTCGGAAAATACTTTTCATGGAGCCGATGGCGTAGGCATACTTGTCCCGCAGCTCTTTTTCTTTACGAATGACCCAGTCGGAGTAATCTGGATTCACTTTGACGATGGAGATGTCGGCATCCTCGGATGCTTCTGTATAGAGACTTTCCCTATCTTTGTCATGCTTAGATGGTTTGGGCTTAGTCTTTTTCCCTTTTGGGTCCGGCTTTTCCTCCTTACCTTTGCCTTTCTTGAGCCGTTTGGGTCTTTTCTCCTTTTTGTCACGTCCTTCTCTGGGTTTGACTTCCCCCCCATAACCCTGCTGCGGGCTGCCAGGAGTCTTGCTGTGGTTGCCTTTTCCCTGCTGTTGGGGGAGACGTTTTATCTTCTGCTTGATGTCAAAATTCTCTTTGAATATCTGGTAGATCTTATCGACGGCTTCTTTGTCTTCATAGATGGAATCGGCAGAATGACACAGTTCTACACATTCTTCCAGTATCTGCTGATGTTCTTCAGGGACAGGTTCAACTGTGCAGCCCAGCAGAGCCTGCTGCAGGAATTGTTCTCTGAAAGCGTCCAGCTCAGACATTTTTTTTATGCTTGGCCGGAAATATTTTATGGCATCGTGATGAACTTCCTTGTCATACTTGGCCAATCCAGGCAACTGCTCACAACGCTGCGCATCGATCCGTCTGTCTTTGACGATGTTATCTATGAATCCGGCCAGGGCAGGATTCTCGGTGAGGTCTGCATGGTTCCTCTGCAGGTAGACTCCGACCACACCTTCTCCTTGATTCCTAATAGAATGGATCTCATCTCCGAAATATTCTTCATATTCCCTGATATGGTCAGCTTCATGAGCAGTGGAGTTGGCTATGTTCATCTCATTATCTCTTTTTTTCTTGCAGAGCTTCTCTCTTGCTGGCAGGAAGATCTTCGTTCCGTCAGTAGCAGGACAGCCGTTATCACCTTCGATCATCGAACCGCCCTGAATCTCGATGGGATGTTTTTGAGAGGCGCCTTTACCGATACGAAAATCTACCATCCTTTCCAGTTTTCCAAGCACTTCTGATGTTTTTACTGTGGTCATTTTATATCTGTTTCTAGTGTGTTCTTTATCTCCGGTATATCAACCTTCCATGGATCGATAATCTTTACATTTTTAGGTTTGACTTCTGGCTTAGGTTTCTTTTTCTTTGGTGGCTTCATGTATGGTCTCAGGGTACTTCTGCCGGTGGGGAAAACATAGGGGTAGACTAGCGATGCTGCTAACCTTACAGGGTAGACTAAAGGATGAATTCCGTCCAGAAGAAGAAATCCTGCCACGGGGATAAGTGCCGCATTGGCTATGTCTGCTTCTGGGGAGTATCCTTTTCCTGCTTTGTCAAGAATGTCCTCGCCCCGCAGTTTTCGTGAAGCATATCCAAACAATAAGGGAAGGATTCCTCCCAGGAGTATTCCTGCTCCCCAGGGAATCCTGTCTTCCCAGGGAAAATCGTCAGAAATTCTTTTTATATCAAGTGTGTCCCTTCTTTTGTAGAGGCCGCTCTTGAAGCGTTTAATATCTTCGGGCGGTCTGAAAGTACCATATAGGTCCCAGATATTTCCATTTAAGTCCAGTCTTAATTGTTTTGTGATGCCCGCGCCATGATGCAGAAATCTGTAGTGTGTCTCACGGACCCACTCTTCTTTTGCTGCAAGATGCGTCTGCATCGCTTTGAGATCATTTCCGGCCACACTTCTAACAAATTCAAAATATTCCCGCTGTTCTGGAGTGTGGACAAGACTGTTCTTTTGAGTCTCTGAGGTCTTCTGGCGGATCTCTTTATCGGTCCTGCTTAGGACGGATTCTAAAGCAGTGATCTCATGGGTGTTCAGTTCACGATCAGCGCTGAAAGCATTGTATAGATCGCTGTAGACAAGATATTCTTTTTTTGAGTCGTCGAAAGTGGGCTGCTCTGGAGTAAGTTTTTCCGGGAGTGAGATGCCAGCTTTGGCGATAGTCTCCTCTACTGTCGGTTCCAGTTTTCTCTCAGCAGCAAGCATGAAGCCGCTGCCCACCAGCAATCCACCAGCTAGAACAAGTGGAGTACTTTTCCTAAGCATGTATCTGTAGTTCATTCTGAATCTTTCCTCACTTCTAATGTACTTTTTATCTCTGGTATCTCAACTTCCCATGGATCGATGATCTTTGCTTTTGGAGGTTCGATCTCAGGAGGTTCTGTTTCAGGCTCTTCTACCTGCACCTTTCCTGTTTTCTTCTTTTCGCTCGGGAAAATATATGGGCAGACTAACGCTGCCGCGATCCTTACTGGGTAGACCATTGGATGGATACTATCAAGAAGTATGAATCCCGCGACGGGATTTGCAATAATGTTGATGTAATCACTTGTGCCTCCGTTTTCTCCATCACCTATAAATTCCTCGCCACGAATTCTCCTTACTCCATAACTAAAAAGTCCTGGCAGCAGTAATCCCATAAAAAGACCCAGGGAGTAAGGTATCTTATCCTCCCAGGGGTAGTCGTCGATGAAGTCTCTAATCAGAAGGTTTTCTCTGCTGTTGTAGAGACCACTCTTGAAATGTTCTATTTCTTTGCTTGGATTGAATAGGTTCCTCAGGTATACGGGTTCTCCTTTTCTCCGGTCACCGCGGTCTTGCTTATGGATGTTTCCAGTGTACGGTGTAGAAAGATTGACGATCTTACCTGAACCATGATGCCAGTATCTGTCCACTGTTGAAGCCAACCATTCTTCCTTTTTCTCAAGATGCAGGCGAAGTTCTTTAAGATCAGTGCTTTTGATTCCAAGAACATAAGTTACATATTTCTGTTCTGCTTCTGAACGGATTGCGTTGATGTCCCACAATTCCTCGCTCTTCTTACCTATTTCCTCCACCAATCTGTCCAGGATATATTCTAGCGCTTCGATCTCTCCAGTACTGAGTTCATCATCGGTAGTGAATCTTTCATAAGCTCTGCTGTAGATAAGGAATTCTTGTTTTGGCTTATCGTAGATAGGCTCTTTTGGAGTCAGTCTTTCTGGTAGGGGGAAGTCGATGCTGGCAGGGATGCCTTCTTCTGCATTTTCTCCCTCGGTTGGTTGTTCACTTCCACTTAACATGATGCTTCCTGTCAACAATCCACCAGCTAGGATGAGTGGAGTTCCTTTCCTAAGTATCTTTTTGTAGTTCATGTTGTGTCTTTGAGGATGTTTTCTATCTCAGGGATCTCTACTTTCCAGGGATTGATGATCTTTGGTTTAACTTTGGGCTTATTCATGAGCGGCTTCTTGTACTTTTTCGGTTTACGATTTCTAGTATGGAAAACATAAGGATAAATTATAGATGCAGCTAGTCGGATTGGGTAGACTAGAGGATGGATGCCATCAAGAAGAAAGATGCCGGCTGCTGGATTAAGTACAGCGTTAATTATATCTGAGTATCGAGCGGATTGTTTTCTTGCATCAAATAAATTCTCACCACGTAGTTTTCGCGAGGCATATCCAAACAATACTGGAAGGAATCCTCCTAATAGCAGTCCTGCTCCCCAAGGTATTCTGTCTTCCCAGGGATGGTCTTCCTTGAATGTTTTTATGACAACATCAGGATATTTGTTGTAAACAACGTTAAGGAGATAGGTTCCTTTTGGTTCAAATACTGATTCAAGGTCACGGATATTCCCCTCGTCTAGATCAGCTAGGTATTTTGATGCCCCAAATCCGTGATGCCAGTATTTTCCTTCAGTAGTTGATATCCATTCTTCCTTTGCTTTTAGATGTTTACGTAATTCTTTTAGGTCCTTGGCCATACGTTCAGTTAAGTAGAAATGATCCCTTCCTTGCTTCGATTTCATTTGATAAGCTCTTTCAGTCTTATGTTGCAATTCCAGGATGGTTCTACTTAGCACGTGCTCCAAGGCGGTGATCTCGTGGGTGTCTAATTCTCCATCATTGGTGAAAGCAGTGTACAATTCACTGAAGACCGAATATTCTTTTGTAGGATCACCAAGAAGCGGTTTCTCAGGAGTCATCCTTTCCGGCAGTGTTATCCCAGCAGCAGCAATCGTCTCTTCTACTGTCGGCTCTTCAGCAGCTTCGTGAGCTGGATAAAGAGCGCTGCCTACCAATAAGCCACCTGCCAGCGCAAGTGGAATACTTTTTTTGATTATATTTTTGTATTTCATCTTTTGCCTACCTCATCATACAAATTTCTCCACAACCTCCATCAGCTCCTTAGCCATCTGGCCTCCTCCATGAGCGATGTCGTTCTCGTAGGTCACCAATGGATTGATAACCATGTCTCTGAACAGATCTCTCTGGGTGATGTTCGTTCCAGAAGCGATCCGTTGCGCTACTTCAACAGCTCCTTTCAGTCCAAGATCCTTGTTGTAGGTGTGTACCTTGCCGCGCATCTCATCAAGCACACTGGAGATCATCTCTGCTGTATCATACTCGATTCCCGGTGCACGGGCCATGAGGATGTCTGTAGTATTGTCTTTAGAGGGGTAGCCCATCTTTAGCTGGTTGAACCTCTGTAATGTTGCGTCGTTCCATTCATTGTGGGTATAGTTGGCGTGGAAATTACCCAGCGCAACAAACCTGAAGTTTGGTCCTGCTCTGAGCAGCTCGTAACCAAAATGGGTGTTTACTGGCAACTCGCCGGTTTCCAGGAAAACGTTCAATGCTGTAAACTCATCCTGGTGAATCGGAGCGGCTTCTTCCAAAGCATAAACGCCGTCGTGTATCAATGCGAGGGTCAGTGCTCCCGGTGAAAAGACTGGTTTGTCTATACCTGGAACAAACTGTCCGATCGTCCGTGAGACACGGAAAGAGCTTCCACCTTTCTCGTAGAAGTAAGGGATACTTCTCTCACAGGCATATTCCCTGGTAAGTACGCTCTTTCCATTTCCGGTCGGTCCGTTGAGGATTATCGGTCTTGTGTATTCATCCATGTAAGTAAAGAACCTGTCCTTTTCTCCTTTCTGGTCCTGGTAAGGGAAAGCATCTTTGATCATCCTGGGGGCAAAGTGTTGCTTTACAAAACAGGTGAAATCTGTCTCTTCCATGCTCTTTCGCGGCGTGATGACGGTCGGAGCCTTCACTTCCTTCTTCTTGACACTTTTTCCTTCAACATCGGCCATAATCCTTTCCAGCATCACCAAAGGCAGAAAGGCTTTGCATTCTGAAGAGGTGGTGGTTAGAGTGGCCCTTTTCCTTCCGTCGCTTTCAAAGAGATCCAATACACCCTGCTCCTCCTTGCTGCGGATATTATAGCGGTGGGTGATACCCATCTCCTGCAACTTTTCTAATCCTTCTTCTTCAGGCAGCTCATCGGCATCTGCCCGGTCGATGTCGTATTTTCGGCCATTGACACGCAGAGTCAAATGGTCTTCATCCTCAAAAGTAAGGATGGAGAGAAATTCACCGTTCTTCAGCTGAACACGGTCTTTTTCCGGCAGATGGGAACTGATAATTCCTAGTTCACTATCATCCTGCATCGAACTCACTTCGTAGTGTATGGGCAGTTCCAGTTCATCCTCAAGAGTAGGCGTCTTCACTGCCACTTTGTCACCTTGGTCGTCCGTATTGACCAGCACAACTCCTTTTTCCTGAAAAGCTATGGTATATTGTTTCATTTTTTTCCTCCAAATCTGTTTTCTAGTATGTTTTTTATCTCTGGAATGTCTACACTCCATGGATCGATAAGCCTGAAAGGTTCTTGTTCTATTACTTCTTCCGTCTCGTCTTCTTCCGCCTGTGGCTGTTGTTTTTGATGGGTTGCTTTCTTTCCTGTGATCAGAGATTCAAAAAACTCATAGATCATGTTCTTGTCGGAGCGGGTATATCCTATGGAGAGTCCTCTTTGGGAATCTGTGTTTTTGAATTCTTCTCGAAGAATCTCAAAATGCTTGTCTAGTTTTTTCCTTAGCCTTTTTATTCTCTGTTTGCTGAATGGTCCTTTCACGCTTTTAATATCCTCGTAAGCACGCATGAACCTGTCAAGGAAAAAATCAGGGTTCTTCAGTTTTCTTTCGAGATGTTTATATGTGGGAATGTACCCAATTGCATGAAGTGGACCGCAGGGGCTACCTTTGTAGCCTTTGAGACCTGTCAACATTTCCGCTGCGAATAATCCTGCTACGACGGGCAGATAGAGGCGTTCAGGAACCCCAAGATAAATGGAAGCTTCTGTCAATCCCAGGACTCCTGCAATAGAGGCTGCGAATCCAGGAAGGCGGCTTCTACGCAGATACGAGTCCCAGTGAGAGATGTATCCTCTTTTCCGGGTGAGTTGGACCTCGACGCTGCCTGGATGCCAGATTCTCCAGTGGCCTTCACTTAAGTATTCCATATAATCCTCCTCCTCATGCGGTACCTTTTGCCCTGTGGCAGATTCAGTCCTCTCCATGAGAGTACGGAAAAGTGGATAATCTTTCTCTTCAAGATCGGGTCTGAAAAGTACACCCTGGTAATAGTCGTTTTCGGAACTGCCAAGGTTCCTGTATAGGCGGACAATATACCCGTCTAAGGTTGTCTGCGCCATATACTTCCTTCTCTTCTTCACTTCAATGATATCTTTAAAGATTCCCTGGGAGAACCTCATGGTGGTGTAGCTCATCTTTCCTTCCCTCCTTGCAGCACATTCTCTATCTCAGGGACTTCTACTTCCCACGGATCGACTACCCCAGTGGGGACCATTACCACAGATTCTGGCTCCTCTGCGTCCTCATCGAGTTCTGCATGTACCCCTAAAGCAGCGTAGTACACGGCACGCTCAAGTTTTAACAGATGTGGACTACGCATCTGTACAGAGAGACCTTTCTGAAATGCTGTAAATGGGAATAAATCTGTGATCAGATCATAATAGTAATCTATTTTCTCCTCCATCTTGCCAAGTTTTTTCAGGCTTAGTGAATCTCTATTATTATCAAATCTGGTGTATGCTTCCAGGAATCTATCAGGGATGTGATTGGGATGCAGGGCTTTGTTCTTTTGGAGGTAGTATGACAACATGAATCCGGCTTTTGCCCTAACTCCTGCAGGCAGCATTTTCGTCTGTTCCGGGTTGAGATGGATGGTAAGGTTATGACTGTCATAGTGCAGCTTCAATCCACCCCTGGCTAAATACTCGTCAAATGAATCTGAGTCATTCGCTATACCCCGCTTAGTTGCATTGGCAATCCTGTTGGTCATGTCCTTGAAAAAGTGAGAGAAGCTCTGAGGAGAGTGGATCACTGCCTGGAAATCCTTTTGGCCTGCCTCTCTATAGAGCCGGTAAAATCTATACCTTCCCAAATCAGTATGCATGTAGAAAGCACCATCTCTCCTGATCTCTAATCTACTTCTTCCAGTTACCTGGTCTGCCATGGTCGTTACCTGAAGAGTCATTCTCTCTTCACCTCCAACACATTCTCGATCTCAGGGATTTCTACACTCCAAGGGTCGATCAATTTTACTGGTTCTGCTCTCTCTATAGGTTCTGCTGTCTCATCCGGAGATTCACCACACGCTACCCAATTATTTATCCCTGTGCTGAGATAGGCGATGCGTTCAAACACTCTGTCTTGGTCGGAGTTGACAAAAGTGATGGAGAATCCTTTCTGTTTGTAAGTTTGTTTGAATATCTCCTTGATAACCTCATAGTATAAGTCCATCTTGTTGATCATCTTCATGATTTTTCTTGGAGAAGCTGTCTTCTTTTTCTTTTCAAGAGCATTATGAGTCCGCATAAATCTTTCAGTGGCATAATCCGGATGCATCATCTTATTTTTGGCAAGGAACCATGCCGGAACGTAGCCGAGGGCATGGACAGGACCTACCCACTCTTTCCTTTCCACTAATGTAAATGCACCGCCCATCCCTTCAAGAACTGAGTACATCATTCCAGCTAACACCATGTCACCACCACCTGATCCAAACTGCTCGTTATATGCCGCCAAAATAACTCCCGCAAAACCCGCCAACGTGCATACTGTCCCAGGAATGTGGGCGATGTTGGCCGCTCTTCTGTGTAGTCTTCCAGTGAATGGATATCCTTTGGTGTTTACATTCAATACAGAACCGTCAGAATAATTTTTCACCATCCCTTTTCTGGCGATGTAACCGTAATAATCATCGACATCATTGTCAACATGCTCCCCCGTGATATCCTCCATCCTGTCCGTAAGCAGCTTGAACAGAGCAGGATCCTTCTCTGTTGAAAAGACAGAACCCTCATATTTCTGACCTAAAGCATGATGCAATCGGGAGTACAAGCCGTTACCATGACGGTCCTGAAAGTAGTACTCGTCATCTCTCTTGATGGATATCCTTTTGAAACCTTTTACAGTATCCTCGATTGTGGTTACTTTGTAGTTCATCTTCTTCCCCCCTGTGCTACGTTTTCTATCTCTGGTATGTCTACTTCCCATGGGTCGATGATTTCAGTTGGCACTGTTGCGATGATGGGCTGTTCTTCCACAACTTCCTCTTTGGATTCTTCAGCCACCCGAAGGATTTTGCTGTAATGATTGTATAGGAGGTATAGATTCCTGCTTCTGGTGAATAAAGAAAAACCGTTCTGTTTACCAGAAAAAATCTTATCAAGAAGGGAAAAATGCTGATCCAGTTCCTGACCCAAACGCAAGGCCTCATCCTTCTGGTTAAAGCCAAGGGTGTGGTATTCTTTGTGCGTCTGAAGGAATTCTTTCCACAATTCGTCTCCTGTTTCAACTAGTATGTCCTCGGCACCTGGTTCTGGGATCGTTATGTCGGTGTATTTAGTGTCGACAGATAAGCCTTTTCGATTTACAAAATTGATAAATTCTGCTGGAGAGGTATCTATCCCGGACGGTTTACCTTGCTTCTCTTCGATTCTTTCAACCAACAGCTTAAAGAGGTTGTAGTCCTTTTCATCATCCGTGAAATCTGGTTTGAACAGAGTTCCAAGGTATTGGGCGACTGGGGGAATACCGTTTTCCATCTTGTAGACCCTTAGAAACAGGCAATCATCCAGTTCTGCCTGAGCCAGCATCTTATCTCCGCATCTAATTTCGGTTACAGGTTTTCCAAATCCTCTGTCTACTTCCTGAACTGAATAGCTCATCCTTTCACCCCCTGCAGCAAACTCTTGATTTCAGGAATGTCTACTTCCCATGGGTTGATTAGGGGCAATGGTTGTCCTGAATCCTCTGGCTGTATCAGATGCTTTTGATTTCCTGTCTTTAGGTAAGAGAAAAAACCAAGTACTTCATCAAGGGTTCCTTTATAATGGATGGTAAGGCCCTGATAATCCTGAGTCTGGTGAAATTGTCCTTCCAGGAGTGGAATCAAAGGACATAATCTGTTTCTTAGAGACTGACATTCTCCGTAGTTCGTAGAATTTTCTGCCTTCAGGGCAATACCTACAGCTTTTTCCCACAACCAGGAAGGGTGGCTGAACTTGCGGGAGTAATATTGTTTGTATGGAAGGTGGCCTAGGCATCTAAGTGGACCAAGCCAGTATTTGGATTCTCTCTTTTCACCCAGATAAATGCCGATTAATAATTCTGGGGTTGTGGACATGAGGAAGGCGAGAGGTGCAGGAAGGCCAACTTGATTCAGCACACAGGCCCCGGCAGTTATTCCTGCTACTATGGTAGCGATGCCCAAAGGCAATGATTTATCGCGGGCATAATCATCATAGCCGTAGGGGGTAAAACGGGTACTTTTATGATTGATTCTTAGAATTGTCTTATCAGAGTACTTAACAAGTCCCTCCCGTAGATATTTGGGATAGGTGCCAATGCTATTATCAATTTCGATCCCTGGATAATCCTCCAGAAAGGCTGTTAAGTTTTGAAATCTTTTATAATCAGCGGGCAAAATTTGCAGCGGTCTGAAGAGGACTCCATAAGCACAATCTTTGTGGCCCCATATCCTCAGGCAGTCTCCCTCCAAGGTGGTCTGCTGTAGGGATCTTTTGCCATCACTAAGGCAGCCTCCTCCAAGTATGGGATGAGTTCTGGTGACTATTCTATATGTCATCCTTTCACCCCCTGCAGCAAACTCTTGATTTCAGGAGCATCTACGTCCCATGGGTTGGTGATCTTTGGCTTGTCATCTAATTCTGGAATATCCATCTCCCACGGATCGATGATCGGAAAAGAGTCCTCCTTCGCGAGTACGCTCTGTCTGCAGCAGTCTATTCCGGCGAAAGTTTCGTTTACTTTGTCCAGTATACCATCCCGGTAGCTGATGGAAAGACCTTTCTGTCTTTGGGTGTAAGGAAAGATTGATGTAAGATATGAAAAGTATTTGTCTGCTTTTCTTTGCAGGAAGTATCTGCTTATTCTGTTGCTGCCTTGTAGTTTGTCGTTAGTGTGGAGAAATTCATCCCATACTTTTGCCGGGCCGAGAATCCTTTCTCTCATGTACATATGGCTGAATGCCCAGCCTAAGGAGTGGAATGGGCCTGACCATCCTCTCTCTTTGAAATTGTGGAAGCCGGCGCAGATCTCAAAGATTCCCATGGCCATCATCCCTTCTAACATAGTACCTGGAAATCCGACTGATTGTATAAATGGTCCTCCAATAGCAGCAGTACCAATCGCTGATGTCAGCAGACCGGGGATTCTGCCTTTCCAGCTGAGGTTCTTATCCAACCATTGTGATAACTGTCCTTGCCAGAACTTATGTGAATTCCGTTCCAATTTTAGTTCAATTCCATCTACACTGGCATTGAGATACTGGTCACCCATCAGGTTCATCCTGTAAGCAGCAGGCGAAGTATCGATACCACTCTTCTTTCCCGTGTAAGTTTCAATAGCTTCTACCATCGTCAGGAAATCCTGGTATCCAGCAGCATTAGCTCCAACCTTCTTGAAAAGTATCCCATGATGGTCCTTGTTGGCAAGAGGCACTCTATTCTCCTGCAGTCCATGATAGGTCCTGTAAAAAAATCCATCATCCAATTCCACCTGAGCCAGCATCTTCTTTCCACATCTCACTTCCGTGACCAGTTTTCCAAGTCCTCTGTCTACTTCATGGATGGAATAACTCATCTTTCCTTGCCTCCCTGCAGTACATTCTTTATCTCAGGAATCTCTACTTTCCATGGGTCGATTATGGGGGATGGGTCCTGCACGATTTCTGGTTCTTCTTCTGTTATAACATTTATTCCTGCAAGTATGCCGGAAAAAGTGTTGTAAACATCATCCAGGCTCCTGCTGCTATAAGTGACAAAAAACCCTTTGGCTAGTTCAGTATTCTTGAATGTCTCTTCCAGGACGGCAAAACTATCCTCCATCTTTCTGCATAAAGAATGATATTTCTTCATGTTGCAGATATTACCCTGCAGGGACTGGGCTTTCTGGTGGGTTTTCGTTAGTTCACTCAAGATTCTATCAGTGTTGTAGTATTTACTTAGGACATATTCAGTTGGAAAATGTGCCAGGCCGTGGAATCCTTCTCTGAGTTCCAGGCCTCTAATTAATCCCACACTACAATCGGTTAAGGCTGCAAAAAGACCTACTGCTAGGGCAGCTCCGACACCTACACTCATCCCGGAGATAGCAGCAGAAGAAGTCAACCAACCAGGAATACTGCCTTTCTTTCTGATATATTCATTGCGGTTAGGCGAATATTGGGTTCTGTCATTTGTATTGAGCTCCCATCTTAGGGGTCCTAATTTGTGATAGGTCCCTGGATGCTTGGCCCAACCCACGAAATTTTCTGGAGTGATGTCCAATCTGCTAGAGCGGCCTGATTGCTCCTCCATCCCTCGGGCCAGAAGCTCAAATGTATGGTAGAATTCTTGGTCCATTTTTGTCGGTCGGGTAAAGAGTACCCCTTGATAATCCGAACTGTTTCGGCCTCCATATATCCGAAGTTCAAGATCTCTCTCCAAAGATGTGACTCGGGCTAGATATGAATCATCGTACTTGATTTCCTCTACCTTGCTGCCATTGATCCAATCTCTGGTGTCTACAGAAATGCTCATCCTTCCACCTCCAGTACATTCTGTATCTCAGGAATCTCTACATCCCACGGGTCGATGATGGGCGAGGGTTCTGAAGGATTTGCATCCTCCGCTTCTCCTAGCCCGCTTCCATGCAAGATCTCTGCGAAGGTATCATATAAAGAATCAAAATCATGACTCTTGAGACTGATCGAGAATCCTTTTTGGAGAGTTGTATAGCCGAATATCTCTCTCAGAAATCCAAAGTAATAATCCTGTGTGTTAAGGAGAGAAGTGTATCTCCTTTGCTGCTTGATACAGTTGCCCAAAGATTCCATTTCTCTATGTGCTTCCAGGAATTTACCAAGTACAAACTGGGGGTCTTTTAGATTTTTGAGGCGGTGAAAGAATGATGGAGCATGTCCCAAGCTGAATAATGGACCTCGCCGGCCATTCTGTGCTGGCATACACAAATCAGCATATGTTCTGACTCCGATTATTTCAGGCAAGGTAGAGCAGCCTATGAGTGGCAACGAAATATATAGCGGAATATCTGGCGCGGAAAAAAGCACACTCGCTGACGTTAAAATACCTCCGATTGAGGTCATTAACCCCATAATATGAGGTGTTTCTCGCAGATACGAGTACATTTTTGGTGAGTAATAACCTGAATTCCAGACGTGCTTCGTAATACGTTTATCCTGGATGCGCAGTCTGAGATCGAAGTAGCCAACATCTGCGCTTGCTCCCTTCCTTTTCACATAGTCGACGAAGCTGGGAGCGTCTGTCTTCAATCCACTGGACTTTCCTGTGCAGATTTCAATTCTCTCAACAAGGGATTTGAATGTTTGATGTTTCTTCTCATCAACCGTTAGGTTGGGAATGAATAGGACCCCTCTGTGACTTCGGCCATCATCATACGCCCGGAAATAGACGTTATCATCTACAGCAACCTGGGCAATCCTCGTATTGTCACAAATAACTTCCGTGACCAGTTTTCCAAGTCCTCTGTCTACTTCATGGATGGAATAGCTCATTCTCCCTCCTCCAGCACATCTATCGTCACCTGTACTATCGTCTGTGGTTTCAGTTTATCTTTTAGGAAAGAAGGAAGTATTATTACAGATTGCTTTCCGTGCTTGGCTATCTTCTTAGTCAGTACTATCGGCTTCAATATTACACCACCAACACATAAATGATGTGTCTCTAACACACCCCACAGAACCACCTGACACATGGAAAATGAGGGTTATATATAAATCTTTTGGTGGGTTGTTACTTGCGAGTGGTCGGGGGTGAAGGTGTGGTAAAATTTAAAAGGAAATAGTGACTTCACATAGGTTACTGAAATGACTCTCAACTTCCAAAAAACCCTGCAACAAGCGTTGCAGAGGATCAGTTTCTCCACAAATGGCCTTGACAACCAATACTACGAGTTAACCATCCATGACAAGAAAGAGCTGAGAACACGGGCTCTCTCAGATGAAATCATCAGCCGCTACGGAAAAGCCAAGTGGAAGATCGTCGATATGCTCAACCAACAATACAGCACCGTCCTGGGGGACAAGTTCGACCTTTACAACTGGCTGCATAATAATGAAGAGGATGAACTGGCCTACTTCCTCAATGAGATCGGCTCAAACTGCCTCAACTATTCAGAATTCAAAACTCCCAGCAAGTTCCATCTGTGGCTGGGTAGCAAAGGTTTCGTTGTTGGTATAGAACAGAAAGGGGATGGATTCAATACCGAAGAAATCTACCAACAGAACATAAAACAGAATGAAGGCGCTGGATTTCAGTTCCTGGATAGATGCAAGAACACAGTTTTCTTTGATGATGTTGAAAACACACGGATCGTATTTATGGAACACATTTTCTCCTGAATCCATATGCTTACAATAATCTATACTGAAAGCACTAACTTTTCGAACAATCAAAAACCCCACCGCTTACAAAACGACTACGCGTTTTCAATCCTCACTCCGTTGCGGAAGCAGTGGGGTATGCCATCATAAATCAATCGTGCTTTTAGGATATCCCGACGGCAATTTTTGTTCGAATATTTATTACCGCTGATATATATACTACAAACGCATTAAGCTTAAATATTGGAGTATATACCTATATGCCTCGGTGGTTTGATGAGAATCTGTATACCAAAAGAGAAGTATCCTTTGGAAAAAAGAGTTATGGTAACTCCGCAGGCAGTGAAGCGCCTAGCAGAAGAAGGACATGAGGTTCTTGTTGAAGCAGGGGCGGGAGCTGGAGTCCACATTTCTGATGAAAACTATACTGCTGCTGGTGCTGCTATTATGGCAAACCCAAGAGAGTTGTATAAACGCGCTGATATGATCATCAAGCTTAAGGCTCCGTCTCCTGAAGAGTTTACTTTGATGGAAGGTGCAATTCTTTTTGCAATGTTACACAGTGAGCAGAACCCAGAGCATATCTACTATGCTGGATTGCAGAAGCTTATCGTAGTAGAGATGGAGAGCATCCGTGACAAGAAAAACGAGAGACTGATCAACCAGACGGACATAACTGGGGAGGCAGGTGTCCACTATGCCCTGCGTCATAGTCTAAAGATGCCTTGGGACATGAAAGCTCTTATCTTAGGATATGGGAATGTATCTACGGGAGCAATAACAGCCTGTCATAAATTGGGCATGGAGACTAAGATCCTTAGGAAGTCAGAGTTTCGGTATGTAGAATCTCATCTTCCGGAAACAGATTTGCTGATTAACGGCATCGCCTGGCCGGACCGGGCTCGGAGCAAGAGAGAATATGTCGTTACTAGGGAGCATATTCAAGAATCAAATGAAGGGATGGTCATACTGGATCTTTCAGTAGATTTTCCTAATCCCATCGAGACGATCCATCCTACATCATATTCACAACCTTATTACCTGGAAGAAGAAAGAGTGCACGTAAGTTTGTATGGCTACCCAGGATTGGTTCCTATAACTTCAACAAGAATCTACAGCGAGCAGGTACTGCCGATGGCACTTCTTATCGCCAATAACAACGGTCTGCGAGGAATCGGCAACAGGGGAGACCTGGGGGCAGCGATCAAAAAAGCGATACGTGACCCAAAAAAGTTGGAGTGGGAACAGCATAAGCCTTCAGATGAACCGACGGGAAGCAAGATTGAATGATGACATTCTATTATCGCAAATGGTAGAAGAACACAACACCTACAAGCTCACTTTTCATGAGAGGAAAGATTTTGATTTTGTCAATGTCAATCTGAACACCTGTCAGATAATCGATGAAGCATTAAAGAGAGGGATCAAAGCAGGATTCGTACTCGGCAAATACTTAGAATTGGAGTACAAAGGGAAGAAAGCATTGTTTCACATCTCCGACAACACTTCTTTGTCCTATCTGGCCCAAAGGATCTCTATCAGTAAGATGGATACCAAAGTCTTCCTGCAGAGGGCAGGGATAAAAGTTCCCATCGGGAAAAGATTTCTAGTGTCTATAGCAGAGATAAAGGAATATGTGAAGCGTTTTGAGAAAGCTGTTGTCAAACCAGACTGCGGTTCTGAAGGAAGAGATGTCTACTGTGGTGTTTCTTCTACAAATATTGATGCCGTTGTTAAAAAAATTCGGAAAAAGCATAGCCGCTTGGTCGTTGAAGAGCAGGTGCCAGGATCTTTCTTTAGGTTTACAACTACCATAAAAGGTTTTGTTGCTGTCACAAGGAAACGTCCGGCGAGCGTTTTAGGAGACGGGGAAAAGAATATTGAATCTTTGATTGAAGAGAAGAATACTGATAGGCAGATAAAGAATGAGTTTCCCCGACTTTCTCCATTTTATGAAATAAACCTTGATGTTATTGCGCAAGATTACTTAAACGCCCAAGGCCTTTCCATCGACTACATCCCAAAGAAAGGTGAAAGGATTTTCCTTAGACAGAATGCGAATACAAGTACCGGGGGCGATTCAATAGCCATTTCCCCCGAAGATGTGCACCCTCTGTATAAAGAAATTGCTGTTAACGCGCTGAGGGCAGTTCCAGGGATGTCTTATGCAGGTGTAGATATCATGACGGAAGATGTTTCTGAAGTACCAAAGGATTATGCAGTTCTGGAACTGAATAATATGCCTGGACTGATCTCTCCTACTTATCCTTATCTTGGACCATCCCAAAATGTAGCAGGTGCGTTCCTGGATCTGGTATTCTAATAATGAAAAATCTATTGATCATCGGGAAAGGAGATACGAATTACTCAGACAGAAATCCCAGAAGATTATACCGGCAGGCAAAGAAGAAAGGTTTTGAGGTTCATCGATTAGAGTACGGCGATGCTCCTCCAAAGCTTGATGACGGAATAATAAACGTGTTCCTATTTTTTCCATACCAATTCTGGAATGAAATCTGTGAAGTTCCACAGGATACAGAGTTGTATGGCACCTCTGGAAAGGTATGTGATCTATTGGATGATTTTTTCCTGAAAACGGATGATATACTGAGACGGTACTATGAAAGTGGCAGACACGAAATAAATTATGTTATCGATCCAAGAACGGCAGCATCTGACAGGGATAAAATAGGCATCATCAAGAAACTACGCTCTCAGGGAGTGCCGACAAGTGAGACGATCGACTCTACTAATCTGCAGGAGATTCTCGGCGAGATAACACCCCAGAAAGGAGTTTTCATCAAGTGCCGCTATGGAGCAGAAGGCAAGGGTGTCACTTATCTGAGTTTTAACAGATGGAGCACAAATTATCGGATAGATGGTGATAGGCTGACAAATTATGGTACAAATGATGACTGGCTTTTCACAGACATAACTGGGAGAGAAGAGTTGCTGGAAGAACTGCTGCAGCATGAGGTGGTGATAGAAAGAGAGATTGTCAGTCCCAGGTTCTTTGAGAGCAAGAAGTTTGACCTGAGGGCTTATGTTGTAGAAGAAGAGGTTGTATATTTTTTTGCCCGTCTAAATGAAAGTGGCAGGATAATCACAAATTATTCACAAGGTGGAAAGGTTAAACATAATCCAGAAAAAATAATGCCTGCAAAAAGTAGCAGAATTGTAAAAGAAACGGCTCAACAGGCAGCAGTAACTTTACGATCGAGATTTATCGGTGTGGATATGATGTTTGATGGTTCCTTCAGCAGCCCAAAAGTAGTGGAAGTGCAGACGTTTACTGATTTCCCGGACATAAGGTACTTTAATCTGGCTGAGTATTTAGTAGATCACAGCGAAGGACTAATTTTGTGATAGGAAGTAAACTGGAGTCCGCTATGCAATCTCTACTATTCTACATCCTTAACACGCATCCTAATGTTATATCCTTCCGCCGAAGTGTTATACTCTTCGATCCTCTCTGAAAGAAGCGCGACATCATGTTTTCCAAAAGTTCTGTACCAGTCTTTCTTTGCACCGTCAAAACGCAATCCTTCCTGCTTGAAGAAATGGATGTGTTCACCAGGGAACTGCCTCTTCTTGGTCTCAGGACTTATCTGCTCGAGGATGACCGTGATTCTGCTGTCGGCAGGGGCAGCATCGTACTTTTCTTTATCCCTGCTTCCCCGAAATATGTCTTCCAGTACTGTCAGCTCCCTTTCTTTCAGTTCGATCTCGTAACGTGTACCGTGTTGCAGGTTGTATCTCTGCAAAGCACGGGCTACGTGGTCCAGTTCCCATCTTTTAATACCTTGCTTTAAGCGTCTACCGGTAGATCCCTCCCGTCTGAATGTGGAGTATTGGTCCAGTTCGTCCCATCTGAAACGGCGACGGTCCTCTTCACTAGTTCCATCGATCGCTTTAACAAGGGTTGCATCGACTATCCGTCCTTCTCCTGGAAAGTGGTGATATAGTTCCCTCCCTTTTTCAAAGATCACTTTTTCTATCTGGTCATACCGGTCCTTCACTTCATCATCAATCTCGATCTTCAGGGAGATGTTCCTCTTCTTCTGCAGGTTGTACTCTGCCAATTTCTTGGCTGTGGATAATAGAGGGAGCTTTTTTGCCCAGTCCCTGGGTGTGAAGGCGTAAGCAAACTGCTGTCGCTTCTCTTGATGGAATTCACATAACCCCAACTCCTGCAGGAATTTTTCATCTTCCTCAGCAGCATTGACTGCAAACAAGCGCAACTTTCGGTCTTCTGCCATGGCATGTTCCACCGTATGCATTCCTGCCGGACCCATGATCTTGTCATACTGAGCTCTCATGTCTTTGTATCCGCCCGGTTTCATTATCCGATCGAACATCTCATCGATCGCCGCCCGTGCATCGTTAGATACAAGAACTTTCATTCCTTTTTTCTTCTCGTCAAGGAACTGCTTATGGAAACCAGACAGTTGTACAGGGTTCGTATAAAAAGTATCCTCAAGGATGAAGCTGATCATGTCCTCGAGATCGGCGATTGTTTCCAGCTTGTGCATGAATTGATCGTCCTCATCCTCAATCTCCTGCAGCGGAGTGAAGTTCTCTCCGATAAACCGCAGCCTTTTTTCAATCTTCTCTGGATGATATGTCTCAAAGCAGCCTTTTCTCTCTTTCACATGACTCAGGGAAAAAGTTGCTGTGTTCAGGGAAAAAGAACTTCCCAGTCGACCTTCGATCCCCACGTACTTCTCAGCATAGTCTTGCAGCTTCTTAAATCCGGCAGCGGCTTGCTCGGGGTCATATTTCTCCCAGATCTCCTGTATGGCCTGAGCAGACTTTTCTGCTCCCTGCAACACTTTCTTGGCTGCTTTGTCATAGAACTTCTTGCCAAAGTCCGGTATCTGGCCAACACAACTGACAAGCGGCATGCCTTTTACCAGGTTTAGAAGTTTATGGGTAACGGAAAATTCCTCATCTTCCTCAACTGCTTTGTAAGAGGACAGCTGCCAGAAATAATAATCAATCCTGTCTACAAGATTCTTGTCAAAAAGACCGAACTGCCGCTGCTCTTCGATGGAAGGAAGATACTTCGTGATGAAGTTCCTTAGATGATGAGTTCCCTTCTCAGGAAGGTCAGTGTTCCTCAGTTTATCCATCATCTCATCAAGCGGTTTTCCGACACGCGAATGTTGGGAGAAAGTCTCTACGGGGCGATACTTATCTCCTTTAAGGACGGATTTATCCTTTTTTGCGTCCATGTAGTTCATCTTCCTACCGATAGAGATCAGGCGTTCAGCCATATCCTTAAATTGGACGACGGAAAGCCTTCTTACAAAGTTATCTAGCACCTCGCCGCCACCGATACTGCTGAGGAAGAGGAAATCTTTGACTGCTTTATAGTCTCGTGGATTCATCGTCTTCTCATATACAAACTCACCTGTAGAAAGTTCTTTGTGCCATAAGCACTTATCTTTGTCAAAGAAGGGCATTGCAGCATCGATTACTTTTTCTATGTCCTCTCCTTCAGGGCCGTTTTGGAAAGTGAACAAATAAGCACTGTTGACTCTCGCTCTTATCTCTTTCAGATCATCTTTGGCCATCCATACTTTGAGAGCATCCATCTTTGTAACATAACCGTGCAAGAAAAGTCTGTCTACATCTGAAGGGATCTCAGTTTCTTCTGCTTCATCAAAGATAGTCTCTGCAAAAGAAGGATCGATCAAATGCAGGTAGTTAAGAAGTGTTTCTTCCTTTTTTAGATATTCTAATTTGCTTTCCTGTTCTTTTCCCTGTTTGCTAAGAGCATCATTGTCTTTCTTCAGTTTTTCACGAGCTAGTTTTAGATAATCTTGCTTGCTCAAACCCGATTCCTGCAATCTGGAAACGTGTTGGAAGAGACGTAGATCATCTTCGTCTATCCCAATCTCCGCATGCCGATCATGTGGACGGAAAGTGGCCTGGTAGATCCGTAGAGCCTGCAGTTCAGCTAAGGTTACGTCCATATACTTGTTTTCGAATTTACCGAAGATGCGTCCGATATTCCCCGGTAATTTCCCTTCTTTCTCCTCCCGTCTGAACCAGCCGACGGAAGATCCGCCCAGATCAAGAGCTTTTATGGTACCAGAGGAATCATACTCATAGAATTTCTGGTTGTCCTTCTCAAACCGTTGCAGCAATGTGAACTTCCTTTTGAGTTCGTCGGAAAGGTGGAAATTCTCCTGCTCCAGTTCAGCTTTCTTCGCTTCCAGAGCGATCAGTCTTCCAGGTTCATCAAGCGCAGCATCAACATCCTGAAGCATCGAGGCATCCTCACTACCATCATCGCTATCTTCTCCTTCAAGCAGCTTCTCCAGTTCCCTTTGCTTCCTTCGGGTCCGTCTTTCTATCTCGTTTTCGCTGAGAAAGTTCTTCAGCTGATCATTATCAAACTGCGCCAGGTCAGCAGCAAGTTCGACCAGACAGTCCGGCCCCAGATTCATCGAGTTGCTTGCATCTTGGGTATGACAAATCTTATAGACATGTCTGATCCTACCACCGCAGCCATCACAATTTTCAAGTACATCCCCTTTGATCTTTTCATAATGATGGAAATACAAGCCTTCCTGCCCTTCAGCTCCTTCCTCTTCCGACAATACTTTGAGCTGAGTGATATCACCATCAACAGCTACTCCATGAAGTGCGTACAGTCTCCTCAATCCAGCGGCGTTGTTGGCATCTGTGTATGCATATAAGGTGTCAAAAAGTTTCTTCCTGTTTTCCAGATCTTTTGCTCCCCTGAGCAAGGCCTGTGCTTTTTCAGATTGTAATTCTTCAATTCCCATTATGTAATTCCTCCCAAAGTTAGTTGGTTTTTTTGGTCATATTTAATCTTTTTGCTCTTTTTTAGTAGTTATCTGTTAGAAGTATATTAATTGTGGGGGCGAAGTGCCTCACCACAAGTGCAGTTACCTGATTCCCTCAGTTGTAATCAAAAACCCCACCGCTTACAAAACGACTACGCGTTTTCAATCCTCACTCCGTTGCGGAAGCAGTGGGGTATGATGTTACAATGCCACCAGATTGCGATGGAGTTTTTGGTCATGCTGTCAACCCCACCGCAAGCGATGGGGTATGCCATCATAAATCAAAATGAGAAATCATTAAATAAAATGGCCAAATTCCGTTGGAAGGGGGTTGAATACGGAAAAGAATGACATTCAGGAAATCATATTTCAGCAAAGAAGAAAAGAGAAAAAGAGAACTAATGAGAAAAGTACATCTGTGGGGAGGGCCCCGCTTTGATCAAACTGAGAAGAACAATGTTGAATCGATGGCAAGAAATTTTGGTCAGGACTATACAGGAATGTTTGCAATTCTGGGATGTGTTGAGCGCCTTTATTCTTTGCTGCAGATGGGGAATTTCCACCATTCTGATTGCGCCTACCAAAATCCCACTCCTGTAAATGGCTATAAGTTTGAGCTGGTAGAAATCCGTTCCCCGCATCTTTGGCACAAGGAAGATTCAAATTTGAAGAAGCTTATTGATGCGATGACAGTGGATAATAGGAACTTCACTATACGTCAAGAGATGAAAGTTGAACCTGTCCACAACCACAAAGATGTTGGTGACAGGTTATTGCTTGGTAAGGTTTATGGTCCGGAGAAAGAGGAAGTTTTCAGGTATAGGATCCAGCCATTTTTCAGAAGGATATTGGCAAAGAGGAGTGAACGGAAAGATGAAGGTGTTCTCGAGAGGAATTTCCTGCACGTGAAGTTATCTTCCAATTATCAACTATTGTATGCAAAGGTGGATCCACGTGGCAATTTTGCTCCAGCAGGTTGTTGGTACGACCAGAAGTGAGTTTACCCATCAACAATAAGTATTATAAATCCCAGAGCTTCCCAACCGGAAAATGACAGAAATTGAAGAAGAAATAAGTGATATTTTGGCGAAGGACTGCCGAAGAAAGGTCTATATTGAGAAAGGCATCTCCTTTGCTGCCGATTATATTGATATGCAAAAGAAAGGCAGGACAATCTTTTGTTCTCTCGGTGGGGAGTATCTCCGTGACGGAAAAAGTTTTGATCCACCTTTAGACTATTCTATCGTCAATATGCAGGTAGTTACCGAAGATCTTAGGGAAATACTAGCCCCTGCATATTATGGTCTGATCGGTGAGGAAGAGAAAAAGGTAAATGAAAGTAGGATCGGCTTCAGGGTTTAGAGAATAATCTAGAGATGAAGTTTCTTTGTATTGTATTGAAAGGATCTGGTAATCTTTCTGTGAATACACTTGCACCAATTTCTCTAATCAATTTCCCTCTTTTAATTCTGAGCTTATGGGCTTTTTCTATGAGTTCATTCCGTTTTTCGTCAAGAAGGTACCAAATTGCACCCCACCTGGCAACATACCCTCCACAGCTCGACCGGAGAAGCAAGTGGTATCTTCCACTGTTCTTTCCAGGATTGATAATGTCAAATCCTTCTATTTTATGATGGTCATTATCTGTTTCTCCACTATACAATATGACATCTCCCTTTGCATCTACGTACTCCAATATTCTTTCTCCCTCATACAAAACCAGTCGTGCGGATTTCTTTCTACTGTCAAAATGTGACTGGTATTTGGAGTGGACGGCAGTAACCTGATCGGCCGCAGGTGGAACAAAGTGAGTTTCCTCTTCTCTTTGAGAAGGTTGGTCTTCCTTATGGTAAGTTTCAGTCATGATCGCTTCTAGATCTGGTTGTACTTCCACCTCCCACATATCCCCCTCGATCAATACTGCCATATGGTGCAAAAATGAAGAAGGATATTTAATAGTTTCGGCGAGGTTGCTACTGTTGAGGCGAAACGCAGCTGTTTCTGGAAAGTTATTTATAGAAAGTGCCTAACCAATACATTATGTATGTACTCAAACAACAACCCGAAGATTTCATAGTAAAGGAAATAAGTAACATCCCGATAAAGGATAGTGGTAGATATCTCTATTTCAGGCTGAAAAAGAAAAACAGGAACACCTTGGATGTTGTCAAACAATTGGCAAAAGCTCTTCATATAAAAGAGAAGCAGATCGGCTTTGCAGGGAGCAAGGATAAGAGGGCAATCACAGAACAGATCATTTCAGTCTATGGAGCAAAGAGATCATCTGTTCTCGGGGCAACTATCGAAAACGTACATTTGGATTTTCTAGGCTGCGGTGACAAGCCCATCTCCTTGGGAGATCTGCAGGGGAATCGCTTTGAGATCACTGTCAGGAATATGGATGATACAGCTATCGGTTTTGTCCACCAAGTTGAAAACTATTTTGATGAACAAAGGTTCAGTCGTAGCAATAGAGACATCGGTAAGTATCTCATCAAGAAACAGTTCAAAGAAGCCTTGCAGCTGATCGACGATGCAAGATGTAATGATCATCTCTCGCAGAAAGCAAACGATTTCATCGGTGCGCTGAAGAGACTGCCCATCCGTCTGTTAAGGATGTACGTCAATGCCTACCAGAGTTATCTTTGGAACGAGACTGTAGCCAGATATATCAGAGAAAAGGGAAAAGAAATTGAAGAGGTTGATTACTCACTTGGTAAGTTTGTCTTTGTAGAGGACGTTGACGAATTCAGAGATCTAAAAGTTCCACTGATCGGTTTTGGCAGCGAGGAGATGGTCACTGACGAAGAAGTAAGAAAAATTATCGGTGGATTGATGGATGAAGAAAATATTGATTATTCAGACTTTGTCATCAAACAAGTACCGGAGCTGACTCTTGAGGGAGAGCTCAGAGACATATATGTAAAAGTGACGGATTTTGATTTCCCAGCCAGATCTAGTGATTGGATAGAGATCGCTTTTACCTTACCTAAAGGAAGTTACGCAACAATTGTGGTAAAGAAAATCATAACCCTTGCAGGGGGTTTCCTACCTCTTAGTAATCAACAACAGAAAGATTTATAAATATGCCAGTGCTTGAGGATAATAGGGGTTGATAGTTGGGAGTTTACGATGGGACACAGAAATAAATCAAATAGAGAATTTGGAAACAAGGACCTAGTCACGGTCCAGCGGAGCATAGAAAACAATGACATGCACAGACGAAGCGCCATGAAAGATGGCTGCAGGATGATGAACACGCAGGAAGAACATATGCCAGGCACCATGGACCAGATTGTCAGCAGGGCAGGCGTACCTGAATTTGATTATTCTAAACACAAGCAGTGGGAGAAATCTTTTGAAGGAAGTTCTAATATGGAGTTAGGGCAGTACTTTAATGATAACTATACTATCCATCCAGCTCTGCCGCGTAAAGCGATGCCTTTCCGGGTTTTTGTATACGATGCTGAGATCGATTCATTGCAACTGAATGTACCAGCTACATTATGGTATTCAAGGATGTCACCTCATGAAGCTGATTTTGCCGAACTGGAACAGATACTTGAAGCAGAGGCAGAACTGGGAGAAAATCCTAAAGTATTAAGGGATGCTTTTGAAGAAGTACGAGTATCGATTGCTCCTAAAACATACATCTGGCAGACAAGAGTGAACTGAGGAAAACTTAATAGGGGGTAAGTACTGATTTATCAGATGGAAATCGATAATACAGATCGGGGTGGTCGCCCTGAGGGTACAGAAGGTAATGCTGTCCATTCTAGCATCATCAAACAGGGGGATTATGCAATATTCGAAGAACCCTATTATGAACCTGTTGGTAGTGAGATTACTGATTTTGAGATCGCCTATCGTAGGAAAAGACCTCTTTCTCTGATCGGTCCGACCGGCTGCGGAAAGACCACATTGACAACTTACATGGCCTGGAAGCTGAGTGAAGATATTATCTATCAAGGCAAAGATGGGATGGCTGTTTCTAAGCTCTCCGAAGCAGAGAAGCAGCCGGACGGCAGAATTATGTTCCCTTATATCGAGATTCCCTGCCATGAAGATCTAAATACTAACGATCTGGTTGGAAGATACGACTTCAGCAACAATTGGATCCCTGGACCGCTATACATCGGAGCAACACAGGGAGGCATAGTTGTACTTGATGAGATCGTCGAAGCAAGGAAGGATGCTATCGTGCTGCTGCATGGTCTGACGGATGACAGGAGAGCCCTTACCGTATCCAAAAAAGGAGAGGTTGTGCTGCCGCCGGATAATTTTATGGTGGTCATCTGCTATAACCCTGGTTACCAGATCAAGGCAAAGGATCTCAAGCCTTCTACCCGTCAACGTTTTCCGACAGTAGAGATGAATTACCCTCCGCAAGATATCGAGAAGAAGATACTGATGAAGAAGACAGGAATCGATGAGAAGATAGCAGGAAGGTTAGTCTCCTTGGGAAACACTATCCGGGAATCTAAGGACAGCGACACTCTTAACCTTCAGGAAGGTGCCAGTACAAGGTTGCTGCTGATGGCAGCGGAATACTATCTTGAGTACGAGAAGATGGGCCTGAAACCGGATCTTGCCCATATTGCCAGGATCACCATCTTCAATCCGATTTCTACTGAGGAGACCGATAAAAAAGCATTGGAAGAGATGCTTAGTTGGTAGCGGGACAGCATACAGCATTACTTCCCAGCTTTTGTATCCCTTAATCTTGAACATAAAAATGTCCGATCCAAAAATTGAAAAAAGTCATCCCAAAATCCCTTTCTCGCAGAGGTTAGAACAACTAATCGATCTGCCCAGTGAATTCTGCTTTAAACATAGTCTGGGAGAGCGTAAATACAATCTGTTTGAAAAGCTCATGACTGATTTCCGTCGTAATTATTCATTGAGAATTCCATTGGATGTGCAACCTCGGCTAAAGCGTATGGAATTTGAAAGTTCGCTGGAGACCATTCTCGCCGAGAATCCTCAACTAGCAACGGAAATTGAAGAGATCATGTTGGGTAAGCTGAGGAAGATTGAAACTACAAATTATTTTGCAGTGGTCAAGAAGGATCTTTCCCGCCTACTGTCTGCTCTTGCTTACTGTAACAACTCTTCTGACGCAGCAACCCAAATACTCAGGACCAGAAAGAGATTTGATGAGCAGGGGAAAGGGGAAGTATACCAAAAGGTTCTTTTTGGCTACCTTCATCAGGGCGGAGACTTGGAGAGGTTGGAGATGATCGAAAAGTTCGTGGAAATGGATCAGGTCACCAAAGGTACAGACAAATCTACCAGCAGCAAATTGAGTAGTATGCAGGCGATGAGCTACTACCAGATACAGAGGAGGATTCATGATGAAGTCAATGGAGGAACTATGGTAGAAAGGTATCCCACCAATGGCTATTCCGATTATGCTTCTTTGTTGGAACTGATCGACACTTTCAAACCAGAAGGCAAAAAACAGTTTAAAGATGTTACTAGTTTTCTGGAATCAGTTCTGGGACGATATCACTGGGTTGTCAATCAGCAGCCTAAGAATCAGGAAAAGATGATGTGTGAGGATATTGCCGGCGTGGTCAGGGAGCTCTTCCTGGAATTTCTTCCGGGAGATTATAGATGTTTGAAGAAGATCCATCAATATGTCCGTCCTCTGCTAGCGGATAAGGATTATAAGATAGGGACCGAAGATGAAGTACTGCAGATCGCCAGAACAAATCTTCAGAAAGTGAGAGGAATTTTCAAACCCGCTTTGGATGTAGTGGTGCAAGGACGTAAATTCCATAACGGAAGGAGGGAGGATGTTGATGCAATAGTATTTGAAACTCTGGCTGAGACGCCACAGTCTTACCCAGGGATCAGGGAGGCTATGAGAGCGATCAGCGATTTGGGTCCGGCAGGAGCAGCAGGCAAGTATAATTTTATCAGTATGATAGAAGGGATCAGACAGCAGTATGAAGAGTTGGGCGAAGAAAATTTTTCAGAAAGAGATAATGTTCGTAGTTTGATCCGCAGGAAATTCAAGCCGGGGATTGCCCGAATCCTATTGCAGGCATCTTACGAAGGCCATCTGCATCTTCTTCCCAACAAAGAGCTTTTAACGCTTATAAGACACTCAATAAACAGAAATATTGAGGAACTGTTTCCAGCAGTCTCTCTGCAGAATCTATTTGCCGGGAGTGTTCTGAATCAGGTCAGCCTTGCAGCCGCTTTTGGTACTGAAAAGATCATACAATTTGATCAGGCCCTGCTTGATTATAGCACTGGCACTAAGTTTGGGACCAAGGTAAGAGCAGTGGAGAATGTTGAAAAAGTCCGACGTTCTTATCATGAGATTAACTATCTGCGTCTAAGGGAAATGTTCTATGACAGCGCCGAACCAAGTGAAAACCTTGATTTCCTGATGACCAACGGTTATCTGATGGATTACATGAAGCTGCATGGACCTTTTGAATTTACGGGTAGCAATTTTGTGGACAGTCTACAGACGTTCATAGACACAGCAGGGGAACTACGCAGGATGATGCATAGCGATGACGATGAATCTGTTAAAGCTCACTTTGAGAATTGGCTTGAAGATCTGGGCAAGTGTGAGAGCCTACCTCGCATGGTCAGACAGGTAACCGCCAGCAACCTGCAGGATACTTACGCTGTTTCCTCCTTCCGTGCCAACTTACAGGATAGCAGAATATTCTATCAAAAGATCGCCTCCGCTTTTGGAAGAACCAACTATATGGTCAATCAGGTAGAAGGATTATCCAACAGTATCAGTCTGCCTTCTCCTTCGCCACATAATATCTATCTGCCCGAATTCATCAGTCTTTTTAACGATGCGAAACAGAATGAATCCCTATATAGGATGGTACTTTATCTGCAGGCTGCCTTCTCCCGTTTTGGGTATTTTGATTATGGAGATACCTTTGAAGAAAGTGAAGAGCATCTGACTAGCTTTTTTTCTTCATTCGAAGCGCCAGAATATGCATACCGAATTTTTAGCCTGCTCAATTATGCCAGGTCCAGAGATGGTCTTGCATCCCACCACCCCGCACTGGCCGAGATGATCGAGAATTCTTTTAAAGATGTAAAAGCGGTTGCCGAAGAAGCAATTCCTAATCGGAGAACAGTAGAATGGAAGTGTCGTGAAGGTTGGTGGATGTTGGACGCGATGGAACAACAGCTGCTTTTTGGAAAGCAGCATAAAAGAAAATTCCTGAAAGATATGCAGAAAGAGCTTTCTGCAAAGATGGGTAATCTGGCAGAACTATCTAATAGACAAGTTCTTGAGAAAGTGAAGGAGATATACTTGTACATGGACTATAAGTTTGAGATCCCAAAACCAGAGAAACACCAGTTCCACTTGACGATTGCAGGCGGCGATGAAAAACAGAAGGTTCTTCCCGAGCAGACGGGAGCATCTTACCAGAACAGCGAGGTATTTTTTTATGAAGAGATGGGTGGTAAGAGAAGAGCGCGCCTGATCGGACGGGTAGCTGATTCTATGCAGAACGATCGTGTACAGAAGATCAAGGAAAAGAAGCAGAGAGAGCTAGCTTCCATCACCAGATTATTTGAGTCATTGCGTCCGATGCGGGTCCATATTGAAAGAAAAGTACACGACGGAGAACTTGACCCGGACCTATACTTGGATGCGTTACGTGAACTGAAGACCAGTGGTGTCGCTGATACAAATGTCTTTAACAACAGAAGAATCCGTGAAAGGGATGTGGAAGTGCTGCTGACGATAGACCAGGCCAAGGGCTTGGGAAAATGGCTGGACAAAGAAAAGAGAGCAGTTGATTACGTCCGCCTGGTCGGAGTATATTTTTGCGAAGCTTTGGATGCCGTCGGTGATCCTTATGCTATCATGGGCTATACCAGCCGGGGAGCCAAAGAAGGATTTATCACATCATTCAAAGATTTTGCTCAAAGCAGGGACGAATCTGTCGATTTTGCTCTCGGCCTGTTATCTCCTCTCTATAAATCCCGGACAGGGGTAGTGTACAAACATTTTGCCGAGATATTTGGAGAAAGATCCTCCCAAAGGAAGATCCACATAGATCTTGTTACAAACCTGGCTAATGATGTTGATTATAATGACCAGGATGCGATCATCGATACGATAGAAGGAGCCCGCTTGGAAAGGGTAAGAGGTATCGATCTGTATGCGGTGTGTTTAGACAAGGCTGTACCCAAAGAGATTTTGCAGGCCGTCTACGGTTCAGGTCACTTCAAGAAGGTTGACCATCCGGAAAACCTTCCACAAGCAGTCTTGCAGGTGTATAAGACGTTGGCTTTGCAGTAAATTATTTATACTATTAGTATGGCATGCAGTAAATGCGGCAGAAACTATTCTTCAAAAACAAAAAGGGAGATCAGTTAAGTGGAGTTTTATCCAATCCTTCCTCGAACCAGAAGAAACCGATAATCATTCTCTGCCACGGTTTCAGGTCCAGTAAGAACAGTAAGACATACTTAGCATTGGAAAAGCGTCTCAATGATCACCAGCTATCCACATTTCGGTTTGATTTTTATGGGCACGGAGAAAGTGAAGGTAAGTTTGAAAATGTTACTGTCTCTGAAGCGAAAGAGGACATTCTTTGCTCCATCGACTATCTGAAGATGCTGGGCTATAAGAAGATTGGGCTCATCGGCTCATCTTTTGGTGGCATGGCCAGTATCCTTGCTGCTTCGGAAACCGATGATTTGTTTGTCCTTGCACTTAAGTCGCCGGTTTCTGATTATCTTGGGAAGTTGGTTGCGAAGATGAGTACGGAAGAGATTTCCAGGTGGAAAGAGCAGGGTTACATTAATTATGAGGGGCCAAAACTTAATTATTCTTTCTTTGAGAATGCTGAAAAGGTGGATGGATATGCTGCGACGGAGAAGATAAAGATTCCAGTACTGATTGTTCATGGGGACAATGATGAATCGGTTCCAATAGAGCAGAGTAAGAGGACTTGCAGCTTGATGAATGATTGTCGGTTAGATGTCATCAAAGGAGCCGATCATTTCTATTCTAAAGAAGAAGATTTTGAGAGGTTGTTGGAGCTGATTGTCGGGTTTGTTGTAGAGACGGCAAGGAAATAGGGAATCGCTTGTCTATGGTTTTGGATTTAATCAGATATTCTATATTTTTCCCTCTCAAATCCTACCCGATAAGCGACAGCTCCAATGTCATAATTCTGCCTCACAACCTCCTCCAGGACGTCGACTGACTTTTTAACCAATGAACGTGGGCCCAGGGTGGCCTCTGACTGCACTCTTATCGCTGGCATCTGATAACGAGGACTTTTTATTCCTTCAAAGGAAATGCTGCCGTAATTGATGCAGCTGACCTTCGTTGTAAGCAGACCGGTAGGTTGGGAAAAGAACTCCAGCCCGAAATCAAAACTCCAAAGCAGCTGTCGTGTAGAAAGTTCACCTTCCTTCTTTCTGTCAGTCAGCGCTTGTGTTGTCAGCTTATGCTGTCTCTCTGGGAAGCGGTTGTCTAATTTCTTATTGATGGAAGTCACGAATTTTTGTATATGGCCTTCATGGTTGTCCAATGATATCCACTTCCTCTTTCCCTTTGGGCAGAGGTATTCTTCGTACTTGCTAGAACGGTACACCCTGTTAGCTCTCATGGCTCTAGGGCGGCTCCTCAGATAGGTCAATTTCCCATATGTGGAGACAGATAAAGCTGAAGTCAATGGAAGCTCTTCATGTGGCTCGGGCATATGTTTCTTCTGTTTTTGGTAATATCTCTGCGAAACTTCATCAAGTGTCTCACAACCGTTCACTTCCAGAATGAATTTTTCAATATTTTCCCTAGCAGATGTCAAAAATGCAGTATAATTCATGGGCGGCACGGCCAGCCATTCCTCAGTTTCACTTGTTCTTTTGTCTCCTACGAACCGAAATATCCTTTCCTCCTTAGCGTACATGCATGGTTCCTCCTGAAAATCTCCTCCTTGATCCATTTCGTCTAGCCTATTTCCCATTTCAACAGCAACTTCATCTTTCATTGTATTCCTCCCCCATATGCAAACCATGGTAGCCAGCAGACTACAGATTATTTATACTTTTCGCTCCCAACACACTCCTCACAGACGCCGGTGACATCCAGCTGGAAATGACATATATTTCCCTGAATCTTCTTCTTAAGAAAATCGATACTATCTACGTCGAAGTGTATTATTTTGTTGCATCTCTGGCAGATGAAATGGCTGTGGCTTTTCTTATCTCTGGAGTATATTGTTTTCCTGTTGCATAGATAAGAGTGCAGTTCCCGTTGTTCCCTCATATCCTTCAGGAGGCGGTAGATGGTGGCCAGGCCGATCTTGCTATCGGTCTTCCTTATCCTCTCCAACAGTTCTTCCGCTGTGAAGAAAGAGTTGCAACAGTCGATCTCTTTCTTAATCAGTCCTTTCTGTCTGGTTCTTCTGGTCCGGCGTGGCAATCAGATCCACCTTCTAACTTTGTTTCTGTATTCCCGATATCGTTTCCTGAATTTATCTTCCAGAATCTCTTCTTCCATCGGTATGAAAACACTTTCCATTATGACAAAGAAAACAAGGAAACCTACTAATGCAGACAGTGAGCCTAACAAAATTCCTACTCCCAAAAGTATTGCTGTCATTCCTAGATACATTGGATGGCGGCTGATCTTGAATGGACCCTCAATCACTAGGGAAGAAGGTTTATCACCGGGGATCCTCGTTGTTTTTCTTCTCTTGAAGATCAGGTTTACCCAGGTACTGATCACGATTCCAAAAATGATCAACAAAAATCCCAAAAGATGGATCGGCCGTTCAAATATTCCTACGATGGGAAAGAGCCAGTCTGCGATGATTGAAACTACAAGCAAGACAAAGAAGTATATAGGAGGCATTATATTTTTCATGAATATCACCTCAATTTTTCTTTAATTTTGTCTTTGAACAAATTAATGTTCAACTGAAATTCTAAGGCAATTTCCTTCCAATCTTTTTCCCCGACTAGAGTGCCATAGTAATTAATTCCATTCCGCTTCGTACGAACTTTCTCAAAGAAGTCCCAATTAAATTCTAACTCAGGATGTTTTACACATAGGTAGGCAAATAAACAAAGATGCGTCTTCACTTTCACTTTTTCAAATCTTAGGAATACCTCTGCTAATTGGTGAAGGACATCATAATACATCTTATAGGCAGAATTCCAGCGCTTCTTTGTGATAGAATCTTGCGCACTTTGTAAATCCTCTTCAGCGATACTAAGACAAGACTTAATTATATCTTCATCAACATCATCTCGCGGTATAATGTTACCATCTACTAAACAAAGGTCGTATGCTTCCGTTACTGTCTCAAACTGCCGCATTTGTAAATACCTCCTTAGGAATATTCCCTTTAAGTGTAATGCCTTTTATGATATTTTTAAGTAAAGGACTTCCCAATTGTCGCAGATCACGCTTGTTCTTTCCTGTGAAAACCTGAATTTCCCTTTTCAATTTGCTGGCAAACTTCCCCACAAATACATTTTTAATATCTCCATAGACAAAGATATCAACATCACTTTCATCATACCAATCCCATCGGGAAAAACTGCCAAAAAGGATAATTGTTTTGGCCTTCTCTAAAGAGGCAAGATAATCAAGCAGGCCGCTTTTGTGCAAAGAAGTTAATCCATATATGCGTTTACTGTTTTGATAATGGGGATGTTGATAATCTGAGATGTAGTAAGGCATTTTCCCTCTTGGCTTAACACGTCTGATTATTTTTTCTTTTTTCAATTTCTTCAACCATTGATTAGTCTGTGCTCTACTTAATCCACTTGTTCTAAGCAATTCTTCAAAGTGCCAATGTTTAGTTGGATGATTGAAGAAAAATTCTTTGATAGCCTCATTTGCTTTCATTTTAGTATGGATTAACCATACTATTATATAAATGTTCTGGGTGTTGGTTTCTGTTATTGAGAACGAGAATCAATAAGACATATAAATGTTTTTACCTTACTCCGAGAAATGGCTAATGTATTGCTTTATACGATTATCAGCGTAATCATAGTTTCACTCGTCTCCTTGGTGGGGATATTTTCTCTGCTTCTCAGTAAAAAGGACCTCAGCAAGATACTTCTGACATTAGTCAGTCTTTCTGCCGGGTCATTGTTTGGCGGAGCGTTCCTGCACCTGCTGCCGGAAGCGGTCCATGAGCATGGATTTGGTCTGCAGACTTCATTGCTGGTGCTGGGAGGGGTAGTTTTCTTCTTCATCATTGAGAAACTGATACATATGCGTCGTTGTAAACATGTAACCAAAGAAGAATATCCCCTTGTTCATGATCACCCACATCACATCGGTCTGATAAACCTGATTGGTGATGGGATCCACAATTTTGTTGACGGATTGATTATCGCAGGAAGTTATTTTGTTGGTATCCATGTGGGTATCGCTACTACGATCGCTGTGGTCCTGCATGAAGTCCCCCAGGAACTGGGAGATTTTGGCGTATTGCTGTATTCTGGGTATTCCAAGACAAAAGCATTGTTGTTCAACTTCCTTTCAGCTGCTGTGGCAATAGTCGGGGCGATTGTCGGCCTGCTGCTCGGTGCACGATCGGAATCATTTGTCCATCTGATCCTACCTTTTGCTGCTGGTGGTTTCATCTACATCGCTGGTTCCAATCTGATTCCTGAAATCCATAAAGAATGCGGATTAAAGAATTCAGTCCTGCACCTACTGGCCATTTTGGTAGGAATCGGATTGATGGTCTTAATGCTGTTTGCGAGTGGTGGACATTAGAATTTTCAGGTCATTCGCCCAATAACCTCAGGCATAGGTTTGTAGATGTGTTCCTTATACGCGATCCAGGCATCGTAGTTTTTGATGATTGTAGAAAAAGTCCTTTTGATGTCCTTGATGATCTTGTGGTAATCTTTTGGATGTTCCACAGCGATGTATAACAACAGATCCCAACCACCTAATGTCTTTGCTGAACGAAGAATCTGTGGATGCTGCTTAAGGAATTCTTCAAATTTTTTCTCGGCACTGGTATTGAACAGTTTCATCTCAACGGTAAAAGTGTACCAGTGAAACTTCAGCAATGACAGGTTAGCCACGATGCTAAAACTACGGATCACCCCTTCCTTAACCAGCTTCTTGATCCGATAACTCACAGTATCAGAACTGATTTTAATATTGCGGGCCATCTCGTACGTTGTCATCCGCGCATCCTTGCTGAGCAACCTCAATATTTTGTAATCAGTCTCGTCGATCTTCACCATCTCCTCTCTCTTCTGAGGCATCTTCTCCAGGGTTACTTTCTTTTCCTCCAGCAATGGGGGGAGGAAATTGGAACGGTATTTCTTGATTATCTCTACTTTATCCTTTTCCAGAACGATGTGGGAGAACTTCTCTGTTATCCCAAGGATGATCTGATCGAATTCCAACAGGTCTCTGGCGATCAATACAATTTCCAAATCCCAACGGTCTGAATACTCAAGGACAGAAACCACATTCTGATGTTCCTTAAGATGGTCTATCAGCTTCTGCTGCTCAGTGGAGCTCATCTCATCCATCAAGACAAACACGTGAAACAGATAATAACCAAGTTTAGCATAACTGATATCAGCAAAGAATTGTTGTATCACGCCCAGCCCCTGCAGTCTCTTGATACGATAATCAACAGCATCCCGGGAAAGCTTGACGGTCTTGGCTATCCGGGTGAGGGGCATCCTGGCATCTGTAGCCAGCAAAGTAAGGATACGTCTGTCTTTCATATCAAGCTTTATCTCCTTGCCCAGGCTGTCGTAATTGATCCTTCCACATGGTGCAAGTGTTTTAGCTGCTTGTTTTTCAGACTTTTTACCAGTTTGTTCCGCCTGATTTGCCATAAACAAGCTTATGTGGATAATCATTTAAATATTTTTCTGCAAAAACGTACTTTTTTGCCGGAGATTTATTATATGTTCGCCGTTGCTATCTGTGGAGAGGAACAGAGGGCGAGTTGGTGCGGGGAGAGAATAAGTTGTTACACAAGATTAATAAATGGAGTATCCCGCGATAGTAGAGGGGGGAATAGACATAATGGGAGATTTAGTTAGAGCAGCAGAACCGATTACCTTAGAGTCAGTATGTACTGATCTCTTTGACATCTTTGAGAAGGAAAACGTCCTGGACAGAGACCGGAGAGTCGATCAGTATTTTACCGAACGGGCCAGGGAGACAGAACTGCTAAATGAACATGTTGATGTCAAGAAGAACCAAAGTTTAGCGAAAGTTGTCAAACAGGAGATACTGCCGGCATATCATGTTTACAGCCGGGAGAGAAGCATGCTAATCGAGAAACGAGATAATCGTAAGATCTGGAAGTATGCTGTGGGTAGTGTTGCCTTGTTTGAGGTCGCAGGAGCTATTATTACCAGGGGCAGATCATTTCACCCAAGGATTATGTTTCCAACCATTTTTGTGGAAGCATTTGTCGGGGCAACGCTATACAAGGTCGCCAAATGGACGGATGACCTGCGCATCGGCAAGTTGAAAAAGAAATTCTTCAGGACAGTTGGAGCGATCAATGAGAAGCTGAGCACTGAACATGCTTACCAAGCCCACTTTGATATGTTAGGAGACGACCTGATGGACGCAGAGAGTATCGCAATTCTGCAGCAGTATGAAACCTCTGACAGGTTCTGGCAGGATTACCGTAAAGCAAGGATTGCCGATCCGACCAATGAAGTGGCTCTTGAGATGCTCAAGCTACCTGCTTTTGATGGTTTTTTAGGATCGCATATCTATAATGACTTCACTACTGAGCGCCGCAGGATGAGATGGGATAAGCTGTATATGCTTGCTCACGAGTATTTCATCAGTAAGGATAAGAGTTATGTGTTGAGACAGTTGGAAAAGTCGATAGTATAAGAAATAAAGTGAATTGGAGGAAAATAAAATGAAATATAAGAGTCTAGGTTTGCTGGTTGGAGCAGCTGCTCTGTTGGGAGCAGGATGTACCGATGTCGGAGAGAACCAGCTTGGGGTGAGAAAAACTCCTGGAGGAAATGTCTTTTTTCATGAGGGACCATCTTTCGAGTACCTGGGTATGGGTACGACTTCATTGGAGTGGAACGGTCGTAGGGTGATTGATCTGCCTCTGGGAGGAGGATCAGAGAGAACGCAGAGTTATGAAACAGCAGACGGTCCCATGATGATCGACATTAACATTGCTTACCGATTAGCCCAAACTAATGAAGACAGGGAGAAATGGTTTGTCAAAGTACAGAATGTAGAGTATGAATTTCCAAAATCGGTGGAAGGAATTGTGCGTTCGACCGTGAAAAGTTACACAAAGAGGGAAATTCTTAACGAGGAAGCAGCTAGAGAAAATAAGAAATTGCCATTGCCCCAGCAGATTGCTCTTGATCTGAGCAACTCCACGATAAATGGAAAGTATGGAGTAGATGCTGCCTCTTACGCAGTTTGGCCGGAAAACTTTTCTCCTTTGCAAAGGGCGGTACAGGCAGACCTGGACAGACAGAGAAAAGTAATACTCAGGGAGGGTCGGGCAGAAGCGCAGAAGTTCCGTAAACTGGCTACTGATGAACGGGCAAAAGTGGATGGAGCCTACGCAGCTTTTATCACGAATCTAAAACCGGCTCACCAGCTCTATCTGAGAACTTTAGAAGTGGCTGAAACTGTCGAGGCAGTTGGAAAAGCGAAAGGCCAGGATGTCGACATCACTTTGGTGGTACCATAGGAGGGAATGAAAATGAAAAGACTATTATACGCAGGATTGGCTTTAGGGGTGGCTGTCGGCATAAGCGCTTGTGAAAGGCCGACGAAACAGGAATCGACTTATCGGATAAAGTGGGACAATGAATTTGGATGGGACGGTGTGGGCCCTGACTGGAGAACTTTAGGGATCACCCATAGTCTGGAGAAGATATCCCACCGCCGGGAAGTGATGGAATTTCCGATAACTAAGACAGAAGAAGGGCTCTCCCTATCCCAGCAGCTGGCCGTGGAAACAAAACAGAGCATAGTTACGGCGGATGATGAGATCATGATCCAGGAGATGTTGATAGCTTACAACCTCAAGCCTGAAGAGGAAGCTGTGAAGAGATATTTCATTGAACATCGGCCGGAAGACAGGCATCTATTGCAAAAGAACATGGCTGGGTTGGTAAGAACTTATCTCCAGACAAAAACTAAGGATTGGGTTGAAGCAAACCAGTCTACTTTGGGAGAAGAGGTGTTGAAGTACATCAGGAATTTCAAAGTAGGAGGTGAACCTCAACTTGGCCCCGAAGGGAAAGTGATCGGTTTCCAGGACGGTTATTCTCTAGAGGATGAATGGGGAATCACCATAACTGAAGTGACGCCGCGCAGGATCAGGCCTCCCGAATACGTCAGGAACGCTCATCCTGAAGCAGAAGAGATTATCAAAAAAGCGAAAGGCGACTTGGAAGCTGCTCAGTCAGATTCTGAACGAAGGATGTCACGGCTGGAAGGATTGAAAGGGATAATCGCAAAGATTGGTAACAACGAGTCCGCAGCAGAATTCCTCAGCGCACAGGTGACTTATGACATGGTAGAGAATCTGGGAAGTGCTAATGTAGGAAACCTTAAGATTATTTCCGGAGCGAGCAATCTGGGCAGAGGAGATCTGGGTACATTAAATGCACTGGATACGCCCGGTCAATAGAATACTTTTATTTTTTTCTTCATTTAATTCTACTCATGAAACCTAAGCACTTTCACAGAAACTAAAGTAGGGGTCCCTTTGTCGATTCCCAGTTCCCTGGCCTTCTTCTTGGGCAGAGTCACCATAAAACTATCTCCTGATTTGGAAACATTACTGGTGAAGGTCCATGTGTTCTTGTATCTTTCCAGCAGCTGAAGCGCCTGCTCTTGACTGTGTAGATTAAGTTTGTCCATAAGCAGATTTATCTTCTCCAGCAGGCAGATGTTATCAATCTCCCTAATCCTACTTCTCAACTCTGTTTCATCTTCCAGATCCATCTACGATCCCACCCTAAATTGCGATTATAAGATGGAATTGGTTTAATCATATATAAATGTTTCTACAAAACCGAAAAGTATATAAATCTCAAAAACAGGTAATATAATGGAGGGTAGGAAATAATCGACACAATGAAACGGGATAAAAAACAAATCGAGAGATTGATGAATAAACCGCGTCAGATCAGGAACATCTGTGTCATCAGCCATATTGATCATGGTAAGACATCTTTTTGCGACAACCTGCTTGCACACGCTGGGATCATCAACCCGAAAGAAGCAGGGAGCAAGAAGATTACTGACAACAAGGATGATGAAATAGAGAGGGGCATCACCATAGATCAGACTATTGTAACTTTTGCATATAAGAAAAATACGATAAAGACAGATGATACAAAGAAAAACTGCAAAGAAATGCACTGAATGTGCAAGCAAGAATCTCTTCCTAAGTCCTGAAAAAGGAGAGTTGTTCTGTCGGGATTGCGGGATCGTGGTAGAGGACCACATAATTGATTTTTCTGTTGAGGGCTATGCAAATAATGAAAGTGGTGAGGACAGAAGAAGTAGAGGAACAGGGCGACCGGCTGAAATAGGAACACCTTCTAAGATGGCGACCCAGATAGGCAACTATAGAGAAAGGAGGGCGTTCAAGGAAAAGGGAAGAGGTATGGTTTGGGTCGATCGGCCTTACATCGGATCAAAGACAGCATTGGAGAGGAACCTGCAGGTAGCAGAGGAAGAGATGAAAAGGATCTGCTGTCAACTGCATTTCACAAAACAGATGGAGAAACAGGCTCTGCAACTTTATTATGATTGCGCATGCAAAGGGTTAGCTAAGGGAAGGAAGATCGAAACATTGGTAGCTGGGGTACTTTACTTTGTAGCCAAGCAGTTTGGAGTGGCCCGTACCCTGGATGAATTTAGTGGAGTTGTGGGAATCGGCAAGAGAGAGATCGGCCGGGTGTACCGGTATGTCGTGAAAGAGATGAAACTCAACGCTGCGCAAAGCTCTCCTGCTGATTACCTCCCCCGGTTTGCAGCATCATTGAAACTACCCGCAGAAGTGCAGACAAAAGCTGTTGAGCTGCTGGAACGGGCAAAGGATAAAGAACTGACTTCTGGAAGAGGACCTGCCGGCTTAGCAGCAGCTGCTCTTTACATCGCCGGTTTGATGAATGGAGAAAAACGGACGCAACGTGAGGTTGCAGATGTTGCTGGAGTTACAGAAGTGACGATCAGGAATCGGTATAAAGAGCTGGTTAAGGAACTCAGAATAAGGAAAGTTAAGGCAAGTTAGAGACATTCTACCAACAATACTTATAATACTTCAACACTTTCCTGAACATCCAGAATAGTCTAATCTTGTTCAACAGACCGGGTATCTTCAAGCCAACGAGAATCAGGTTCTTCACGGCATTTACCTCAATTCCATCAACTTTCTCAAAAAAAAGATCAAGCTTATGATTATTAAGCAATCTTCGATAACCTTTCTCCACTTTCATGCAGGCTTTTACAGCCTTTCCAAACTTGCTGCTCCACCAAAGCTTCTGGTAGTTGCTTAGTTTGTAGCCGTAATTCAAATGTTTTTCAATTACCTCAGCTGCAAGGATCCCGTCAAAAATGGCTACGGGAATGCCCCCTCCTGAAAATGGATTCGTATGACCGGCAGCGTCTCCCACCAAAAGAACATTCTCAGTATAGAATCTCTGCACAGGGCCGTGCAGCGGTATCAATCCCGCATTTGTTTCCTGAATTTTCTCGTTCTCTAACCCTATTTCTTTCACAAACTTATGGAGGGCAGGTTTAAGATTCTTGATTGACTGTGAACCTAAGCCGACATTGAAAGTTTCTTTTTTTGGGAAGAGCCAAAGGTAGCCTTCGTCCTCTAACTCGGAAACCATGTAAATCTGCAAAGAGTTGGGGTGGGTGGTATTCTGTGATGTGATTTCATATTGTATTCCTTGTCCGCATCTTGGATTGCCTAATCCGCTCTTCTTTCCGATTGTGGAGAGAGGTCCATCCGCCCCGACAATTATCTTTCCTTCCACTTCTGATTTGTCTCCAAGCAGGACTTTATTCCCCCGCAGGTCAATTACTTTCATTCCTAACTTCAATTCGGTCCCGGCTTTTTCAGCCCGCTCCACCAACCCATAATCAAATTTCTTCCTGTTTAATACAAATCCTTTGGTGCGTCTGCCTCGAAGCAGCAGATGATGTTTGATATTAGAGAAAACTATGGAGTCGATCTCTCTGGAGATCCATTCTGGTCTCAGCTGGATATCCAGTTCGGGCAGGATCGCTTCGTTGATGCCTTCTGCGCATTGCTTAGGAGTACCCGGTTTCTTCCGCTGGTCGATAAGAGTAACCTTTAGTCCTCTTTTGGCACAATTGTAGGCGGTGCTGCTACCGGCGGGGCCGGCTCCAACGATGATTACGTCGTACATTCATGTGGTTGTAGTCTTGTTGTTTATATGTTTTTTCTCTAAGGTCATCCTAGGCCCTTCCAATACTCGAGTATCTCGGGTCTTTTCTCAGCAGCTAACTCAACAATCATGTGTGTCCTCCCCTTCCCAAAATGTCGATAAGCATACTGGTATATCCGATAACCTTCCAGGCCAAACTTTTTTCTTACGTCCTGATTCTTTTCCAGATAACGGAAGTTGAACTTCCTTTTTCCATGATGGTTAGCTAGAAAGTAATCAAATATTTTTAACAGGTTGGTTACGATAAAATCACTATCACGTTTACGCTGACACTCCCAATGGTTGAGCAGTTCTGGTTCTTTTTCAGCGGCGATCTGCACAAGCTCATGCAGGCCCCCTTCAAGATTCCTGTTAGCACGATCATATAAACTTGCAGCCAGGTTGGAAAGATGTCCATTTACCTCCTTGTCGCTCTGAAAATAGCTGGGATTGAATGTCTTTATGTCAACATCATTCTTCAAGTAGAATGCAAATACTTGGCCCAATTCAGAAATTGCAGTTTGAATATCCCATTTCCTTTTTATATTCCAATGATCGTCAATTTCGGGTCTCTGTCTTGCCGCCAGTTGGATTAGTCTGGAGATACCTCCCTCGTCTTTTAGGTTAGACCTTGCTGCATCATACAGCTGCTGTCCTAGATTATCATATTTTTCATTCAGAGGTTCGTTATCACAAAGATAAGCAGTATTGAAAATCTCTTTCCCAGCATCATTTTCTAAGTAATGATCAAACAACTGTAACAGTTGAGTTACTCCTTTCTTGATATAGAATCTTTCCCGGGAATCAACCTTCCAATAATCTGATAGCTCGGGTCTCTTCTTGACAGCACGTCCCACCAATTGAGGAAGTCCACCAGGGAGGTTATTCTTAACGTTACTTCTAAGGTTCTGGCCGATGTTGTTGAGTTCATTATTGAGCTCTCCTCCCTCCATCAGATAGTGCTGATTGAATGATTCCCCTTCTTTCCTGTTTTCCAGAAAGTAATCAAGACATTTGAACAGGTCATCTATAGCATCATCGACGCTGAACCGCTTCCAGCTCTGACGCTTCCAGTGCTCCATAATCTCAGGGCGATTGCAGGCAGCAAGTTGAACAATATCTTCTACATCTCCAAAAATTTTCAAGGCTTGATTGATCATGCAGTTACCGATTGTTCCCAAGTCGGCCCGTAACTCTTTATTCTCCCTTACATAGGTGCGATTGAAAGTATATCTCTCCTGGTGGTTCTCCAGGTAGTGATCAAAGACAATCAGAAATTGATTCTTAAGCCGAACTTTCCAAGCGATTTCACCAATCTCCGGCTTGCTACGCAGTGAGAAAGCAGGATAACCATCGCCCTCTCCAAGCATGAACTTTGGGTATCTTTTTCTAAAAGACTCCAATTGGTCTTTCCTATCCGGAGAAAGTGATAGATACTCTTCTGTCAGAGCTGGCGCATCAAAGAGCTGAATCAACTCCGGTCGTAATCGTTCCTCTTCCAGTAGAGTCCCTTCTAAGCTACTACTCATATTACCCCCTGATGAATATGGTAGCAGTGGTTTTTTATAAGTTTTTCGCATAGTGGTGGAATAACTTACATGGGCGCCAGTATACGAATCAGTGTCATTCTGGACACCGCCCTTACATGCAAAAACATATAAACGCTCCCCCTTTCCTTCTCCAGATGATCCTTCCGGATTACAAAAGAGGTAGCATCGTCAATCTGATGAGCTGCATCATGCACGCTTACGGAAGTAGAAGCAAGTATGCTCAGCTGGATAAGAAGCTGACTATGGATATCAAACGGGCCAAAAATGTTGTGTTGTTGATTGTAGATGGCCTGGGGGCGGACAGCTTCGACAAGCTGGAAAAGACAAGTTTCCTTAAGCAGCATTTCCTGCGAAATATGACTACGGTATTTCCTTCTACTACCGCTTCTGCAATAACGACATTCTATACAGGATTGGCTCCTCAGGAACATGGGGTCATGGGTTGGTATATGTACATGGAAGAGGTGGGTGGTGTCGTCCTGATACTGCGTACCTGCACCCGGCAGGGGCAGCCGATCGAGGTGGATGCAAAGGTATTATCCCTTCCTCCCCCAATCTTCAACAAGATGAATGCGGATTCACACATAGTTATCAAGGATGAGCTCTGCAAGAGCGACTACAATCGTCATTTTGCAGGAAAATCCCGTTTCTGGGGATATAGCAGTCTACGCGGCATGTATATGCAGATAAGGAAAGCAGTGAATTGTAATGACCGCAGGAAGTATATCCATGCTTACTGGCCGGAGTTTGATAGTTTTTCTCATTACTTCGGCAAAGAAGATAAATTATCCATCGCTCACATGAGAGAGATCGATGATGCCATGCAGCACCTGGCTCTGATGTTGGGAGGTACGGACACACTGCTGCTGCTCACTGCTGATCATGGGCAGGTTACCACTTCAGCAAGAAGATCTATCATCCTCAACAGGCGTCGCATGTTTAAAAATTGTCTTACCTTACCTGTGTGCGGGGAGCCGCGGGCGGCTTTCTGCTATGTCCATCCTCATAAAGTTAAGCAGTTTGAAAGTTATGTAAGAACCAATCTGAAGAAATATTGCACTTTGCATAAGACAGAGGAGCTGATCAGGAAACACTATTTTGGTTTGGGCAAGGAGCATCCCCGCTTGCATGACCGTCTTGGAGATTACATCCTGTTACTCAAGGGCAATTATGCTTTTTTTGATTTCCTAGCTGATGAGGAAGAAGGATTCCTTAAAGGCAACCATGGTGGACTGAGTGAGGAAGAGATGATGGTTCCGTTAGTAAAAGTAAAGATAAAATAATTATAGAAAAAGAAATTGAGTTTTCACTTCCCCTGCGGTGCAGTCTGCGTTTTCACCTTAGGTAAAGGAAGCGGACTTGGCAAGCTAATCTCTTCACTGACCTTAATCGCTTGTATATTACCTTTGTGAAGTGCAGCATTGACTACCTGTTCCATGACGGTAGTAGGCAGCTTCTTCTCTTTTGTCCAGTTCTGTTTGATCTCGTCCACCAATTTGGTTTCATTGACATAGACTACCTGTCCCTCAACGTCAATCTTCCCTAAGTCTGGGGAATATTTGCAGTTGAAAGCAAAGTTGAACTTCAATCCTTTCTTTCCTTCAACCTCTAACTTCATATCCTGAACATCAGTTACAGAAACATTGTTGTTTATACTAACTTGACCACCTTTAGCAGCAAGACTTCTCTCAGCATTGATTTTATGCAGATTTATTTTCACAATTGTCATTCAAACCACCTTTTATTTTTTTTGATGCTTTCCTATTGGGCGAGGGGGGTTGTTTATAAATTTTCCGAGTCTGAAAACAACAATTACCTTGCCAGTGAGTTCCTAATTTCGTTCAACCGTACATTATGATCAATGGAAAACCTAAATATGTTCCAGAACACTTTCTGCAACCAGTCAATCCATTCGCTATCAAAAATCTCATAGAAGAATTTGATGTCCTTCTGTAGTTCTCCTTCTTTGTAATGTTCCACCAAGGCTTCACTGCTGAACCTTGCCAGGGAATCATCCACAATGAATCCCCTAAGGGGCTGGTAGCTGTGCCTGATCTCGATGAGGTCCGGAAACTTCTTAAGTAACATGTCTAGCTTGGCAAGGTTGTTGATAGAAGCAGCATCAACCCGGCATATTATTTTCAGCCGGATCTTTCTACCCAGCAGCTCCTCAATCACTTCGATCATCGAAGTTCCCCTCTCCCTGAGGTTGAGGAAAGACAGGTTGCCGGAGAAGAAGTAGATGTTGCTTTTCGCCTGCTTAAGGAGAGAGGCGAAATGGACGCTTTCTTTCACAGACATAACCTGCGATATCACTTTTTTCTTTTCCTGGGGAACAAACTGGAAGATATCCATGAAGTCAAAATCGGTCTTGCGCCTGCCGCTCTTGATAAGCTGATAGAGCTCCTCTTTAACATCGTCAGTAGCCAGAGAATCAGAGTAGTTATAGAATACCAGTTTAAGAGCCCCCTGTGTTCCCTTGCGGAAAGTCTTGATGTTGATCAGGCCTGTTCTCTCTTTGATCTGTTTTACGTATGAATCCGCTGTCAACCAGCTTTTACCCAAAAGTTGAGCGATATCCTGGACTGTTCGCGGTTCTTTCTTGACAAAGCTGACGATCTGCTTGGTCTGCTCTTCTTGTAGGGGCATGTGATGGCATGATGTTATGTAGATATATAAAGTTGATGAAACATTTATAAAAACGAAATTTATTCATGGGTTGATGGCTACTGATTCATCAAAGCTAGATATTGAACTTCTAAAAGGTGTCTCACATGACCTTGATACTGAGATAAGAAAATTTTCACGGATTGCAGCTGATAATCATACTAAGCTTAGTCTGGTTCAGCGTTTCTTACATGATTGGGACAAGCAATCTCTGGACAAACTCAAAGGATTCATGGAGAAAGTAAAAGAACTGGTAACTGTCGATGAGAAAGAAGCGTATATTGAGAAGAGATATGAATTGAAACTGCAGGGAATTGTCAAGAGAGTTATCGATGAGAAAAATAGCAAGCGACAGAATTCAGTGAAAGAGTCGGAGCTTTTATCTACATTACAGGAATTTGATAGGGTACTGGATAGACTATCACCATTAATCGCTCGACAGATTCACTTTTTCCAGCAGACTGATGAGAAGTTGATGTCAGAAAGGCAGCAGGTAAATATTCTTTTGGAATCGGTGCAGGCAGAGCTTGAGCTGCTTAACTTAGGAAAAAAGCTGCTGGATGATATAAAATCAGAAGTTCAGGTCATCACTTCAGACACCCACCTGCACAGCTCTTTTTCTGATGGCATATGGTCACCTGAACGGTTGGTGGAGGAGGCTAAGAAGAGAGGATTAACCACTATTGCCATCACAGATCACAATACAGTAGGAGGTGTTAAGAGGGCCCTGAAGAAGGCTAGGGAATTGGGAGGGATAACTGTGATCCCTGGGATAGAATTGGGGTGTGAGACCAACATAGATGGCATTGAGATCTGGAAGAGCGAAATTTTGGGATATGGGATAAGAACAACTGACACCAAGAAGTTCCTCCAGAAAATGAAAGAGTTCACTCAACCCACCAGAAATGTGAAGATGACTGTGATCGTGGAAACGCTGAAGAGATTTAAGCAAGTGTTCGCTACTAGTTCAGTAGCTCGACAGAACCGTATTGCCGCGGATGAGAACAGGAGTGACGTGATCAAGGTACTTAAAAAAAGACATTCAGATGATGAAATTAGTTCTTTTTACAACAGGAATCTGTTTGACCTGAAGAAGGATGTCGGAAGATTAACGATCACTCCTCTGAGTTTCATGAACTATTCTATGAACCGCTCCAGAGGGAACCTGATAAGGACCCTGGAAGAGTTGGATGAGATTCTGGATCACGCTGATCTCTCCTATTTTGGCCTGGCTAAGTTCATCTTTGACCATCTCCTAGAAAACAAGGACCAGATCGCTGCTCATGTGGACGGGACAATCTATGGTACAGCCATCCGTATGGCTCATAAGAACCTGTTCCTGACAGCTAAAGAGATCAAAGAGATTGAAAAGAAGGAAAATGCCCGAAAGTACACTTATGCCGAAGTTATTGAAGCGATCAATGACGCTGGAGGATTTGCTGTTTTGGCCCATCCTGCTCTTGCTGTCGGTATCAAAACCGCATGGTTAGATAAAGTGAACCCTAAACATAAAGATGGCCTACCTCCAAATGTATGGATCAGAGAATTGGCTAAGGTCGGTCTGAAAGGAATAGAGCTGTATTATTACCCCGGAAAGAAATTCAGTGTTGAGGAATCAGCTGCTGCCAATAAACTTTTTCTGCAGCTGGCCAGGAGATATCATTTAGCTGTGACTTATGGCAGCGATTGTCATGGCCCCTACATGGGGAAGGAAGAAAACATATTTCTGGGGAAAGTCGCTGAATCAAGCAAGGTACTCCATCTCGTTAAGAGGAGCAGATTTTTTGGAATTATTTAGGTCAAACTGGCCAGATTTTGGCCACCACTAAAATATTGTCGCCACTCTGGAGGAAAAATTTATAAATGATCTTCCATTATCTTTGACTAATGATGAATTTGGGGGAAGAATCAACTGCGAAAGTCATTTCGCTTGATATTAAGTATTTTGCTGTGTATGATGGTGCGGTTTCAGCCTTTAAGGGTATAGTGGGTACGGACGGGACGAATATTGCACATCTGAGCAGATCTCAACGATTAGATGAAGCTCTGCAACATTACCTGTCATTGATGCAGGAAGGGCTTTACGTAAAAGTTGATGATACGGATTATTTTTTATTAACTTCGCTGAAAGATAATATCGAGAGACTGAAGTACAAAGGGGAGTTTATTGTCTCTAAGATTCATTCGGAGAGGGGAAAGTTGGAGAAAGTATTGCAAGATGAATATACGAAAAGACAGAGTTGCTGAAGACAGCCTTGACAAATACTTGGGGTTTGTATATGGTGTAGCTATTGGGGATGCTTTAGGTGCACCTGTTGAAGGTATGCGCTCCTATGAAATCGAAAACGTCTATGGGAAAGTCGAGAATTATATTGACCTGCCGATTTCTCCCAATGAAATTTACCAAAAACCGCAAGCAAGGTTCCGCTTGAGCAAAACATACACTGACGACACTCAAAATCTCCTTTTGGGTATGGAGCATCTGTTGAATAATGATTATTCCTTTGACCGAAAAAAGATGTCTGGGGAGATGGCAGAAGCTTATGTTGTATTGAGGGGTATGGGAAGAACCACCCGCAAGGCACTAAGGACTTATCGTAACAGTAACAAAGAAAAAGGATTTTCATTAGCTCCCGGAAACGGAGCGGTTCTCAGGGCAGTCCCGTTTATGTTAGGTTGTGATGATGTGGATTTTGAGATGATAACGTCTGTATCTGGATTAACTCATCAGAATTTGTCTTCACAATTGGGCGCTTTTTTCTACTCTTCTCTTGTTCATGAATTGATTGATGATAGGGATTCAGAGAAACAAGTGATAAGCGAAAGAAATCTGCACAGGGCGAGTAAAATATTTGAGGAACTAGATGTGGAGATGGAAATCAGGGAGTGGCGAGACACTGAACTGATGTTATCAAATTTTCAAAAAGTTCTGAAAGAATCCTCTTTCTCTCCGGAGTTTAGTATCAAAGAGATTGGTACTTCTTCCAGGATATATCATTCACTACCAGTTGCTCTTCATTGCTTCTTGACCGGGGAGGATTATCGTGAAGCAGTTCTTAACGCTGTTAACTTAGGTGGAGATGCAGATTCAATCGCCGCTTTCACTGGCGGCCTGATAGGGGCGCATCTTGGATATATGAAGATTCCTAATGAGCTGAAGTATATTCGTAATCATGATTATTTACTTGAGTTAACCGATCAGGTTGCACAGCGCAAACCGAACACTATGCAAATTGGTTTTATGGATGTAGAAGAGAGATTGACCTTTGAGGAGACAGCTATACAGATGCACATCAAACGGACAATGGCCAAACAAAGGCAACATTGCGGCATAAAGACTAAGGTCAATGGCAATGAGATAAGAGAGATCGGCAGCGAACTTGGCCTAGAGCTGCAGGGACAGGACATTGGGAAGGTCAAGAAGGCCCTGCGGCAGATTGAAAATAATAATCCTACCATTTCAAGAGATGAGGAGGTGGAGTATATTCGAGCATTCTTCGAAAGCGACCAGTGAGATGCTGCAAAATATTACAGGTCTATCTTTCCACAATGTCAAAAGTCCGTGACCACTACCGGTCAATATCAAGTCACTTCGTTCGTGAGTTCTCTACCGAAAACGACTCGGTGGCCAGGTCACTACGTTCGTGGCTTGCCTGTCGGCAAACATGCTCGGCTTCGCCTTGGGTCACTCCCTCTTGAACACATTTTTTAGCACTTCGTTCCACTCGTGAACACACGAGTGGTATAAAATGTATCAATAACAAGATCGATAAAAGAGACAAGTTGAATCTTTAATTCTCTATGTCCAAATAGGTGAAGGCAGGACATGACGTCAGAATAAAAGAGCAATGACTCACCGATGAGAATGTTCTCGTTGTTCAGGAAACGCAGCAACCGTTTGGTCTTCTTGGGAATCTTCCCTTTGATCTTGTATTCATTGAAGGAACCTGAGAAATCGTGGTGAAACCTTATTAAGCTGCTGATAAAGTTGAACTGCTTTTGGGTGAAGCTAACATCTTCAAGCAATTGGCGGTGCTCATTAAGAAATCTTTCTACTAACTGTAGGTACTTTATTCCTCTTTCTATCTTTTGTAGATTCTCCTCTTTAGATACTCGAGCTTTTTTCTCAGTCAACTCTTGCCTATATTCTTCTATATCTCTGACACAATCCCCATAATAGTTTACAACCAATGCCCCAAACAGATGATGGTTGGAGTAATGGCTATACTTGGCGATCCTCTTCCGGTACCTTTTGAGGAGGTTGATTTTTCCGACGTCATGCAGAAGGGAAGCATAAAAAAGTAGGACCTCCTTTGACATGCCATCAATGTTCTCCTTCAGGTACGCTTGCATCTTAGCTCGTGTTTCCGGTTTCAGCTCTGATTGGAGGGCACTTTCCACTTCAGGATAATTGTTTAGCTGCTCAACTTGTTCCCCTTCTTCCCTTTTCAGAAAAATTAGCAGATGGGACAAAGTATCTATTACCAAAAGTACATGTTGTAGAGTATTTTCCCCCGCGTGATGTGAGGAGATCTGGGAATTCTCTTTAAGAGGAATCAGGTACTCCTCCACAAGTGTACGCAAAGAAGTTATTTCCTCAATGTTGAGGGCATTGAGGTATATCTTTATCTGTTCTATAGTTTCTTTCATGCTACTTTCCTCATCGACTTCTGTACGTAACTATCGTATGTTTTGTCAAAGATATTCCGCATTTTTATCTTTGTCTTTTTATCGATGGTCGTGCTCCTGATATCCTTGATGTCAAGGTAAGAATTTCTTCTTAGTTCAACCTCAAACTTGAGGGCATTCTGGTAGAGGGTGCCCAATCTTGTTATCAGTTCCAGGTAATCTGGATTACTGTCCAAGAACTCCCTGACCAAACCATACACACTTTTTTTACTTGTATCAAATCCCTGCTCTTGACAGGTCGTAAATTTCACTCGCTTAGGAAAGAGTACTCTATCTTTGGTTATGTCTTTAAGTTCTTTGCCCGTCGGGAGTTCCTCTCTCTTGAAACATTCAAGGAGGCCCAGTATCAGTTTTTTCTGGTGAGTAGAAAGATGGCGAGGGATACCAAACAGATAATTTAGGCAGTGCAGGTCTTCAAATTTCTTAAAGACATGCAACAGCTTCTTGTTGAGCTGACCGCTGACGAGTTGGATGATTGGGTCACTCTTATTTTCTTTAAATCTCTTATAGAATTCAGGGTAGATGTTGTCCCTGAAATGTCTGGCCAGTTTGTCTGGAAAACCAAAATCAAATGTTTCCTTAAACTCATTTTCCCTTTTTGCCAGTTCGGAATAATAGTTAATAAGTAAAGTGGGAGAGCCATAACGTACTAATGACTCATAGAGAATGCTGGAGACGATCTCCTCTCCAGATGGGACTTTCCAGCGGTCGTTGATCCTAATCGCTAGTATTACCCTGATCTTATCAGCTATCCGAAAATAAGTGTCAAATTTCAAAAAGAGTACTACCCTGGCCTTGTCTTCATCCTTGGGGTAGATCAATTTATAGTAAGAGAGCATCAGCTCAAAGAGATTCTTCTGGAAGAGGTTTTTCAGGTAGTTAGTATGGTCCACTTCTACTTTCTTCAACACCTCTAAAGAATCGACCTCAACGGGTTGTTCTTTATGCAGGTGAGATGCAATACTGTCCCAGAGATGATGGACTTTTTGTGAGATGCTGATACCAAAAATGTCCCCCCAATCATTCTCGGCGATATAACCCTGTCTGACAAATTCTTCCAAGTAATTTAAGACGTACTTCAGTTTAGTTTCTCGGGAAGAGCTTCTTGATTCAATAAGCTTGCTTCTATACACTTTGGCTAAACTTTGCTCTTCCGGAGCCAAAAAAGAGAGGTGATTGAAAAGTTTTTCATGCAACTGCTCGTCCTTGAAGAACACTTTCAGCCTGTATGTTATCAAGAGCTTCAAAAATTTCCTGATAAACATTTCCATATCTTCGATATCGTGCCTGAAATAATTGTCGGTTTCATTCACCATGTAACTCATTAAGTTATGTTTACCTACCTTATTCCGATTTAAGGCATCTGCGCTTATCGACCATGCGTCCGGTTCATTTGGTTGATATCTTTTAAGCTGGTTTCTTAGTCCAAACATATCAATCTCTCTTTCGGTAACAAGTATGGTTGCAGCGTTGTCTCCTGGTTGAGCTTTGTGCTGTACTTTTGTAGCAAAGTAGTCAGCATGGGATTTCAAGATGAGCATCGCTCGCACAATAGTCTTTGGATCGACGAGGAGCTGAGGATTGAGGTACATGAAAAAGATGGCAAAATGCTTATTGATCCTGTTGAATGTATTCTTATCTCCATAGACAAATTTACTGGAGGTGGTATGGATAAGGTATAGTGTTTTACTGACTCCCTCTGGAAAAAATATCTGCATAAATATCTTGTCATAATCGTTCCATTTGTATTTCGGTTTCGTAACCGAGCTAAACAGGTTAAATTTCATCCCATGCTCGTCCAGGAACCTTTTGGACATACCATAGACTTTAGTGAGAGCGGGAGTCCCTTTGCCTTCATTCTCAACAATGGCTTGCTCCTCTACCCCTTCCAGTTTCTTAAGAATCACCTCCAAATTTGCGATGTACTTTATGGAATCTTCAATAAGCTTAATTGCCTCGTCAAGTTTACGGATGTCCTTCTCAGCTTCGTTAAGTTTTTGATGGATCTCACCGTCCCAGGAACATAGTCTTACAAGGTATCCGTTAAATGTGTTTGCTTCTACCAACAAACTTTCAATTTGACTTTTCTTGTCCTGTAATGATTCTTCAGTTTTTCTAACAATCTCTTCCATGCGGGTGTACACTCTAGCCAACCTTCGTTCGATTCTTTCTTCCCTACGCAAACGACGGATAACTTTTTGTACTCTATCTTTTCCCTTTTTCACATTCTCTGCCAGCCGGAACACTTTTTCCAGTTCATATGTTTCTCTAAGAAGGGAGGTAAAGACTTCTCGTTGCTTCTTTTCAGCTTTTCGTACTTGTTTTTCTACCTCTATGTGTATCACCCCGTTTATAGTATGTCTAGAAAATGTCTGATTATTTAAGCTTTTTTATGAAACACCGCCATAATATTCCAAAGAGAGATTTTAACTACATTAAAACACCATTAAAAGTATAGGGTGAAATCTAATCTAATAAAGATTGAGCGGGAAGAAGATGATTACCTTCTCTTCAACAAAAGGGGTATGGTGCTGGAGTTGAGCAGTGAAGAGTTTGCGCTTTTTGAAAAGTACGCAGATGAAAAATATTTCCCCGACGAGGAGCAGCAGTTCTTCAATCAGTTGTGCAGCTATGAGATGCTGGACTTTGAGGATTACACTGCAAAAGATGTTCCCGTCCAGTATTCGCAGAAGTTACTTCATCACAACTCTGCTGAGCCAGCATTTAAGTCTCCGATAATCGCCCATCTCGGGATCACACAGAAGTGTAACATGGGTTGCGAGTATTGTTCTGTGAGAGAGATGTATGGTAACATGGAAGAACTTTCTACGGAAGAATGGAAAGGGGTGATCCGTAAGTTGTCGGGTTTCGGTGTGTTTCAGATCGGTTTTACCGGGGGAGAACCGACACTGAGAAAAGATCTGGTGGAACTGGCACAATATGTTTCAGAACAGGATTGTACATTCAATCTCACTACCAATTGCTGGAAACTGGATGAGAGTTTAGTGGAGCAGCTTAAGGATGCAGGTATGCGACAAGCGCAGCTTTCCCTGGACTGTCATCTCCCTGAGATAAATGATGCCCTACGGGCTGAGGGTTCTCTGAGGAAAGTAGAAGAAGCGATAGGATTGTTGCAGAAACATCAGATAACGGTGGGAATCGACTGTGTAGTCTCGCAAAACAACCTCGCTTACCTCCCTCAGTTTGTGGAATGGTTGGGCGACCGGGAAGTCCCTTACCTTACTCTGATCAAAATCAAACAAGGCGATCTACCCCTGGAGCGGTTCAAGGAGCTGCTTCCCGGTTATTTTGAGTACAGCCAACTGGTGGAGCAGCTCTGCAACCGCGATAATCAGAATCCTTGTGTCACGCTTGATTGCGGTTCGGTAAGCAATCTTGAATATACTTTAACAGATGAAGAGCTGAGTAAGGTCCCTATAGCCGGTTGTCCGGTGGGACATACTTTGTTATCAATCTCTCCCAACGGTGACATCTATCCCTGCGTCGCTCTGAGCGGAGAAAGATTCAGGATAGGAAATGCGCTTACAGATAATCTGGAGGAGGTTTGGGATAATGATCAAACTCTCAGGGAATTACGGCAGGTGAAATCAAAAGTGGACGGGCAGTGCGGGGAGTGTGGGAGGCTGGATCATTGTCGCGCCGGGTGCCGCGGAATAGCATACTCACTTTATGATAATCTGTGGGAGAGCGATAAGACGTGTTTGAGAGAATCGTTGAAAAAACAAGGAGGTGAAAAAAATGGAAGTGAGAGCGGATAAATTTTTGAGCGGGCATTATGCCTACTTTGTGGAGTTGCCTGAAAGGAAAGAACAAGCAGGCGAATTAGAGATGAAAGTTTTGGGTGTCTTGGAAAAGCCAAAAGAGAAAGAATACAAACTGCCTGAACCGGAGAAAAAGTACATCCACTAGAATGGGAGAGATATTGTCGCAGGATTCCCTGGACGTCCTTTATGTAGAGCTTACCGGGGGGTGTAATTTTAGTTGCATCCATTGTGGCAATGAGAATGGTCTGCCACACTTGGAATTTTCTCATCTGGAAAAACTGCTGGAAGAGTTTGCTGCTGCGGGTGGAAGGAAACTAATCCTCACTGGAGGAGAGCCTCTTCTTTACCCACGGCTAGAGGATGTTCTGGAAATAGCAGAAGGAAACTCTCATACCACAAAGTTGTCGACAAATAGCTCTCTGCTTGGCCAATTCTCATTTGTTTTCGATTATGACTTGGGATTCAGAGTTTCTTTAGACGGGACAAGAGAAGTACATAACAGTATTAGAAGAAATAAGAGGGCGTATGACCATCTAATTACAGCGATGAAGAAGATCAGCGAACAGCAGAAGCAGTTGATAGTCAGGACGACTGTGATGAAGCAGAATGAGCATTCTGTGGGGGAGATGTTGTGGGAACTAGACAGGTTGACAAATGAAGAGGATATTAGCATTTACAGCATCAATATCTGGCCGGTGAGGGATATTGGGAAGTCTGATACAAAGCTGCAACTATCTCCACAGAAATACAGAGATTTCCTTTACAAGCTAAATACACAGACAAGAGAACTCAGACCAGATTTCAGAATCATCGTGGGTCCGACTTTTGGTATGGAAGAAGAATTTGCCGGAGGACCGATACAGAGCAACCAGATCTACAAGTGTGATATTCTCAACACTTCTCTTCATGTTGCAGCAAATGGAGATATCTATCCTTGTTCCTTTGTGCATTATCTTTTGGGAAATATCTCGGAGATGTCCATCCGGGATGTTTTTCGTTCAGAGAAAGCAGTACGATTCAGGGAACTCTTCCTCAACAAGGAAAACCTAGACTGCAGAGGCTGCTCTTCTTATGAAAGTTGCCGGGGAGGATGTATCGCTGAGGTTTATGGTCAGTTGTACTCTGGCAAGAAAGTTAAAGATGTGTATTGTGGAGGGGATTTAAATGTCAAATAGAATGAAAGATGGAATGAAGATTGATGTGGAGAAAGGAGAATTGGCAGATTTGCTGGGTTCTTCTGACCTGGTACCTGAAGGAGAGTTGCATCTGAGGAAGGACGAAAGTTTTGCCCAGGAAATGATGGAAAGAGGGGTAGATGTAGATGCTTCCTTTGCCTTGCTGGCAGTTTCGGACAGAAGGTTTCAGTGTCAGAACTATACGATAGGATTTCTGAAGAAAGTGAAAGTCGTGTATAATGACATCCAGGCCAGACCGATCATGATCAACCATACTTTGGTTGACAGGGCAGAAAGAGAATTCAGGGAGAATCGGGTGTATGGTAGGTATGAAGTGGAAATTCTGTTGCCTAGAATGGATCTGTTTGAATACTTTCGTAGCAGGGGAGCGATGGCGCCTTATGCTACGCCGGATAGGTTATGACTATTTTTTACGTTTTCTTCTGATTTCTTTTTCTTCTACATCCATCCTAACTTGATTGTCGTCCCATTCATCTAATATTGAGTCTGCTTTTTTTCCCATTTTTCATATGAGGAAGTTTGTATACATTATAAAAAATAAGGCTAACCCTAATGCTAAGATACTGCGCTTTAAGTATTTTACCTTAAATTTGGATACGTTTGACACTTGTTTCTCCGCCCTCACGAGTTTTGCTGTAACTATTCTCATTTTAAATTTTCTCAATCTCTAAAATCACAATCCTATTTCCGCAGTTACTACCACAAAGTTTATAAAACCCGGTTTCTCATGACCAGTATAATATTCAGGGAGGGATTAATAATGGCCGAATTTGAAATACCAGACTACACGATCACCAAGAGGAAAATAGATGAGAACACGCCATACCTGCAGCTGCCAGATGTCTGTCCAGTAAGTGGGGATTGGTTGGATCTTACGGACAAGGTCAATGACATCACTTGGGACATCATGCAGTTGATTACAGATGATTATGCTGCTTATGACATGAAATTTATCAGAAGTGATCGTCCTGTCTGCAGGGAAGATTTTGATGAGGTACGTATGAAGAGGTTGCGTGATCTGTATGTGACTTTGATAGGAGGGATGAATTCAGAGTTGACAGGTGATTTTGTCAGGCCAAGGCATGTTATGGCTGAATTAGCGACTGGTTATGGCATGAATAATGTTGATGTGCAAATCTATAGCTCACTCAGGCAGAAGCTGCAGGAGAAGGAACTTCCTCTACAGCCGAAGGACAAAGAAGCGCAGGAGAAAATGTTTTTTATCCACAGCATGTCCAGATTTTCAATGTTCAAGCACGGGGAGCTACTCACCCAGAAAATTGCAGGTACTGTCATGAAAGCCAGCCATGATCTGACAAAGAATGCGAGTCAGTTGTACCCTGGTGAAAATCCTGCTGATCGTACCCCCGTGAATATTTTTGAAGATCTGGTAGAATTAGCAACTGTTCCTTTTTCCGGTGGGGAATTGCCTGTTTTGAGAAGAATCGCCTATTTCGATCAGGTTTTCATACCTAACCTAAAGGGGATGCATAATCCTAATCCTCTGTTGAACAGGCCGATGAAAGAGTATATCGATGCAGCTAGGAATCTCAGTGAAGACAAACTTCCACAGTCTTACCATCCAGGGATGCTTTTTCAGAAGCGGAGATGATTTATGATGACATACCCCCTCGTTTTGTAAGCGGTGGGGTTTTTGATTGTTGGCCCGGGTGGAACCATCAAGAGGGATTTTCTACTGGGGAGTAAATAAGAACGAAACATTTATAAACGACCCCTCACCCAAAAACTACCAGATGGTAGTTATTAGTGAAAGATCAGTTGAACAGATGATTGAGGAGGTTGCTCCAAGAGTTACTTATCTGACTGGCTGGGATCCTCATCTTGATACATTGAATGTTAAGCTTATCGAGCGCAAGCAGCACTGGGAGTATGTTACCAAGGCCATGTATGAGGCTTTAGGTATTGATGCAGAGCCAAAAACCGAAAAAGGTAAATCTGCTCTCAGCGCTACAAGATTCTTAACTCCCTTGCTCCTAATCGCCCAATATGAGCCCGTGACAGGAACGATGATCGTAATTCCCGATAATATCCGGTTGGGAACAAACGAATCTGGTTTAGTGAAAACGCTGGGTCATGAATTGGTCCACAGATGTCAGTTCATCAATAATCCCCATTTCGCCTCGATGTATGGAGATTTCATCAAAAGAAAAGAAGGGACTATCGCTTTTGATATTGATGGACATGAAGAGAAGGGTGTGATGAAATATTTGGAGTCCTATATGACTTTGGTGGAAGGAGATGCTTCCTTTGTTGAGGAGCAGCTGAAGAAGATGTTCTACCAGGATGCGCAGAACAAGACTTCCTGGTTGTGTAACTTCTTGGGAATCGGACTTCTGGTGACAGGAGGTCTGAATGGGAAGAACCCTCTAATGAGAAAGGCCAAGCAGTATGTTGATGGAAAGAAGAAAGTGAAAAGGGAATACCTCAAAGGCGGCAGGGAATCTGTGAATGGGTTGTACGAAATGGATGAGGAAGAATTATACAGGATATTTTAAAATGGAAGTTACAGACTTAAGAGATAACAGGAAAGAAGCAAATGCTCACACCGAGATACTTGAAGAGAAAGTGAAAAGCGCTCAGGAGCGTAAGTGGTTGAGTAAGATGAGAAGTGTCGGCAGCGGCGCTTATGGTTTCTTGCAGATAACGGCTGCTGGTTACCTGGCCGGATACGTGGTTAGTGGAGGGGACATGGATGCAGCGACTCAGTCTGCTGAATATGCCAGTGTGTTATGGGCCGGAATACAAGTGGGACTTTATTTGCCACTCAAAGGGTTGCTTAGCTTAACCAAGAATGGAATTAAAGATGGAACCACCGGAGAGGCGCATCTTGCTCAAACAAGAAGAGAACAAGGAAGATTTCATGCTTACAAACCTAAATTTGGGCTGGACTATTCTAAGCAGACTGGAAATCCAGACCGGATGTTACACAACCGCATCCAAAGCGAGTATTGGCATTCTGTTGTCGCCGCCAGCAAACCCATCAGGAGGGCACTTAGCAATATGACTGTTGGAGCGCTTGGTCTTCTGGTTGCCTCCGCTGTAGTAGATCTGGAAGTGAATGTGATCGACTGGGTCGGACCAAATCTGATTGAAAAAGGTCTTGAAGGAGCGCATTATCTTTATGGCCAGGTGGAACCGCTGCAAGGATATCTTCCTGAAGCAGTTCATCAACATGAAGGAGACTTCAGTCAGTGGGAGATGATGCAATTAGGAGCGGCCGGCGGTTTTCTGACCACGGCGAAAAGGTTCATTACAGGGAATTATCGCAGATTGAGAGCGAAGATCAGATCTTCTGACTGAGCATCTTCACAGAAAACATCTTATAAGACAATTTGGCCAAAGCATACGCTTCCGAGCGGAAGTTTTCTTTTGGTGCAAATTCGACGATATCACATCCAATAACCTCCTTCAGTTCAAATATTCTTCTTAGAATTCCTATTACTTGATCCCAAAATAATCCTCCTGGCTCTGGGGTTCCGGTATTCCTGATAAAGGAAGGATCAAAGACATCTACATCGATGGAAATGTATACTTTCTCTTTCAGATGAGCAAGGGTTTCAAAGAATTTCTCTTTAGTCAATTCGTAGCTCTTGATCAAGTGGATATTATCCTCATTATTAACTTTCTCCTGTTCATCTTTATCCATGCTTCTGACACCAATCAAAGCCACTTCATGCTTATCTGAGACTCTTTGTGCAACACATCTATGATTGTATTCTGAACCGTTCCATGAATGAAACAGATCAGTATGAGCATCAAGGAGCAGGACGCTGAATTCTGGGTGCAGCTTTTCCATGCCTTTTACTGCTCCTATAGTTACTGCATGATCTCCTCCCAGGATGACGGAAAATTTGTCTTTCAGTGAAGAGACTCTTTCCGCAACAACTTTAATCATCTCTTCCGGAGTTTTTTCGTTTAGTCTTAGCGGTTCCAGAAGTCTAATCCCTTCTGAGAAAGCTTCGCAGTCAAACTGCTCATCATAATATTCCAGATGTTGTGATGCTTTGATTATCTCTTTACTACCTAAAGAAGCCCCGTCTCCGAATGTAGGAGAATTTTCGTATTCTATGGGCAGGATTACAAACTTACTTTTTTCAGTGCAGTATTCTTGTGGAAGGTTCATCCAGGTCATAGTTCATAATCCCATTCTATACTTTTAAAGTCATCAGGAAGGTAGTCTGGTTGTAAGTCCAGGGCTCTGGAGATATTCTCGACGAGGGGAATAGATGGCTTTCTCTCCCCTGTTTCAATGTTGGAATAATATTGTGGGCGCAACCCCATTCTTGGAGCAAATCTGTTTTGGGATAGGTTACGGAATTGACGATGTTTTTTGAATGTCCTTCCAACATAATTGGCATAGCCCTCTCCCATTGATCGTTCGGCTGCTAAAACTTCAATCTTGCCGTCGTCTTTTCTATAGAACACTAACGGAATCCGATTGTGTTTCTTGGCAAGACTTTCCAATTCTACTAGGCTTTCGATTTTTCTCTCACTACCCGTGACTTCTTTTATTCTTTCCATTAATGTGGGCAGTTTTAATTTCATTACACGATCCAGATAATTCTCTTCTATTAAAGGTTTTCTGTAGTGTCCTAATATTTTTTCGTTTGTTTTGTTCACTGCCATCACTACGGCA
>CAZWBB010000002.1:0-86100 GCA_964632045.1 uncultured Methanosarcinales archaeon
TAAATGCGCCTCAATTGGCGCCAGTATACAAAAGGACTCCATTCTGGACAGACCATTTGGAAGCAAATATTTATAAGTTGGTGGTAATTCAGAAGAATTTCTGGAGGGATATCATGACAAAACATAAAGTTATTCATCACAAGAAGGATTGTATCGGCTGCGGGGCCTGCGCTGCTATTGCTCCTGATCATTGGGATATGGACGAGGAGGGAATGGCCAGACTTAAGGGGGCAACCCAGAACGGTGAGCATTGGGAGAAAGATATTGACACAGAGGAAGACCGTGTTGCGAATCAGGAAGCGGCCGATGTATGTCCGGTCCAGGTAATAAAAGTAGAAAAAGTCGAAGGATAATATTAATTATCGCTTACTTTAATTTATGTTCTTTCTGTAACTGGTGGGCAAAGGCAAGGGAGTGGTGTTTTATTTGAGTTAGTATTTTGTTATGTTCATTCAGCAATTCCTTAATGTTCTTTGCAGCATGGGCATGTTTTTTTCTGTGTTTGTCTTTCTTCGTTTCATTATCCATCCTATAATGCTTTGTCTTATGTTTATGCGCTTTCCTACTGAAATGCTTAATGAGTTTGTTTATCTTAGTCAGTTTCTTAGACAGTACGTAGAGGTAACCAGCTTCGTTGGCAAGAGACATATTGAAGAAGGAAGAACCTGATGTTTATAAATTTATTTTTTGTGGAGATGATGGGTCTTTGTTCTGGCCTTTTTCAGAATTATTCTTATCTGCTGGGTGAGCATGGCCAAATGAGGCGCATTTGAGAACGAAGTGAGCAAATCCCGGGCGCCGTGCCTCGCTCACAAAAGAAGCAGATAAGAATAATTCACATTTTGGCCAGCTTAAGTACCCAGCATCTTTGTGGAGGCTCTGTAGAATGGCTGTCATTGCCAATATGTGGCGTCCGTGAGGCTCGTCTTAAAAGTAAGCCGAGCAGCCACGGCAATACGGAGTCACTAGAATGACAAAGTAAGCAATTCTACAGGGCCTTTTGCGGAAGCATTTGCCGTCAGTTCTTTTTGACTATGATAAAAGCATGGTCTTTCTGAAACGGTTCAAGAATCTTATAATCAATAACGGTAAAAGCTTTATCTAGTTCCTTGCGTATTTCCACAAATATCTGTTTTGCTTTTCTCTTGATGTCGATACTTCTCGCTTTTATTGCAAGCAAACCATACCCTCCTTTCTTTAGGAATAGATTACAGTTCTTGATAAAAATTTCAGCCTGGTTTTTCTGTGAGATGTCCTGGTAAATAATGTCTGCTCCACATATCCTGTCAGCATACTCGTCGGGGTGATTGGCATCAGCAAGGATGGGTACGATGTTCTTTCTTTCCTCAGCGAGAAATACTAGATCTCTCATCACGCGGGGAGCTGGATCAACCCCAAAGATAAGTCCCTCCCGGCCGACCATGTCCGAGATGAAAGAAGCAGTGTAGCCATGGCTTATCCCAAGGTAGAGGACGACATCATCCTTTCTGATCCCTGCATTGGTGCATCCTTTCATGACCATGGCCGCTAATTTGCTTCTTGTGGGATCCAATTCACGGTATTCGTCTACTTTCTCTCCTTCATTCTCATCTTTTGTCTTCTCTTTGACAATCCTCTCGTCAAAGTGGACTATTCCTGGGAAGATGCTCTTAGTGAAGAGTCTCCTGCCCCTGGCTTCCTGGTACAGTTCGAATATCTTGTGGGATTTTACTTTTTGGCTCATCCAGAACACCTCCCCATATTACAGATTCCTGACTCGCAGTTGCTCCATGTTTCGCATTTCCCTCCCAACCATACTTTTGTCCTGCACTTGTATTCGCCAAAGAAATGTTTTGTCATACTGCTGATCTCTCTTCTGCAGGTTTCATTTTGAGGGCAGTCTGAGTCGTAAGAACAGGCGAACTCTGATGGTTTTGGAAGATTAGGATTATTCTTAGGGATGGTGGAAAGGTCATAGGCGGCTATCAGCAAAATAATCGCAAGAATGCCGATGACAATGATGTGCTTACGTTTATTCCCTACTTTTTTTCCTGTTTTCTTTTGTACCGTCATTTGTTTCATTCAGTTTCTCCTCCAACTGTTTTCTGTATTCCTTCGCTTTGAATTCGCCTTTAAAGAAATCAAGTCTTGCGCACAACGAAAGCTTATCTGCCAACATCCTGGAAGCTTTACCTTTCTGTTTCTTCCCTGCATTCTGGATGAGGGGGTGGCTGATGATGACGCCGTATTTAGGGCTCTTGCTGCCAGTCTTAAGATGCCTGAACAGGGCTTTTTCAGCTCCCAATAGCTGAACTGTGGAAGCAGGTAGCAAAGCCAGACGCTTCAGCCCTTTAGCTAGCTCTATCAACCTTGCTCCGATAGTCACTCCAGCTAGTTCCAATAGGTTGGGGCAATACTTGAGCATCACTTTTCTAAGATATTCTTCATGTTCGCGTCTTAACTGGTACAATTGGCCTATCTTTCTTGCCAGGTTAGTTATTTCATCAATGTGAATCTTACCAATGTCAGCACCCATCGTTGACTTGATCTTTTCCTTCTTAAGCAAGCTTTCTTTGGTCTCAGTGGCGACCAACTCAACAAATCTTTCATGGTTGACCAGCAGTTCGGAAAGCTCAGGAAAGTAATGGCTGTACCATTCTCTGAGTCTTTTTGCTAAGACATTGCACACTTTATCCAGTTCGTTGATGTTAGAGATGGCCTGGATTATCAGCTGGTCTTCAGTCACTGATTCCTTGATGGCCAGCTGAGTCAACTTGATGTTCTTTTTATAGAATTCATAATGGTATCTCTGGTCTTTAAACAGCATCAAGGTTGGTAAAAGCTTTTCCTTTGGCAGCTGTTGGAGAGCTTTATGTTTCCGTTGCAGTTTTTTTTCATCACCTGAGTCAAGGATATTTGGCCCGTCGTCAAGTACAAAACTGCCAAGGATGTTGGTGTAAAGGTAGTTCATTAGGTTATGGAATAGCGGCTACCTTAAAAAGTTTTAGGGAAATGTGGTCTGAGAGATTGATTGACATGAACCGGTACAGAGTGCTGACTATCTTACTCTACTCCTGCAATTCCCCCTTGGACTATCTTGAACCTGCACTCTCCACCCTCAGGAAGAGAACGGTGTTTCCTTAGAAAAAGGCTTCTATTACCGCTGAGTTTCTGCAGTTCCAGCAGACACTTTGAACCATACTTTAACATATCCCCACCAACCATCTTGATGGTGTCTCTTTCATCGAAGCTGCTGTACACCTGATTTGTGATCAGGACGGGAATTTTCTTGCGACGAGCGATTTCGACAAGGTAGGCGATCTGTTTTCCTAAAGAGGAATTCACTTCATACACTTCATCGCTCTTACCTAACTCCAGGCGGTAGAGCATCGAGATGGAATCCACCACGATCATACCTATGTGTTCATTGACCATCCCACGCAGCTTATCGAAGATATCCTTCTGCTCTTCAAAATTCACCGGATGAAAGAAGATAATTTTCTGCAGTACGTCTTGATGATCCTGGCTAATCTGCTTTATCCTTTCCACAGCGATGCCTCCTTCTGTATCGATGAAAATTACTTTTTTCCCGCTCTCTACCATCCTAACGGCTGCAATCAGGCAAAGGTTGGTCTTGCCGCTACCAGAAGGACCGTAGATTGTTGTGATGATATCGTTGTCGTATCCTCCGCTTAAGAAGTTATCCAATATGTCTGCGCCAGTTGATTGTTTATGCATTTGCTGCTGGGGGGGCTTGGGGAATATAAAAGTTTCCAATCAAATTTATAAACCGAACCCCCTTACTGTCCGAAAGATGTTCAAGAATAAAATCCAGACCTGGCTCTTTGTCATATTTCTTGCTACAATCGTTATCAGGCTTTTTCTAGCTTTCCATATCCCAAATTTCACTTATGAATCATATTTTCATCTTAGGCACGTTGAACATATCGCTGAGACAGGACTGCCCCTATATGAGGATGATCTGTCTTACGGTGGTCGGGAGTTGATCTTTCTTCCTTTCTTCCACTACTTTATGGCTTTCTTTGACCTCTTCCTACCTTTGGAATTCATCGCTAAGGTTTTACCTAATCTGCTGATTGCTTCACTGGTATTAATTGTCTTTATGATAAGTAATCAAATAACTCATAATCAGAAGGCTTCCCTACTCTCAGCTTTGGTTGCGGGATTGCTGCCAATCCTTTACAACACTAACTCTTTCACTCCAGAAACGCTGTTCCTTCCTCTGATCTTTCTCTGCATCTATGCTTTCCTTAGAATCAAAGAAAGGCGGTATGTCCACATTTACATTGCTGCCTTCCTTTTTCTTTCTCTTACCAGCACGGCCACTTTCCTGCTCCTTGTCGGTTTTTGCATCTATCTGCTGCTTTCCGTCTTGGAGAGTAAGAGGACCAGCAGGGCAGAAATTGAATTGATCCTCTTCTCAATATTCTTCTTCATCTGGACGCAATTTCTATTTTTTAAGAATGTCCTCCTTGAACAAGGGATCCAGTTTATCTGGCAGAACATACCTTCTCAGATAATAATGCAGTACTTCCCGGCCCCTTCGGTTGGTGAGGCTCTTTTGTTGGTCAGCATAGTTCCCTTTCTGGCAGGCATATTTGTCGTTTATCGTTCGTTATTTCAGTTGAAGAGCCAGAAATCGTTTTTACTGATTAGCCTGGCCATTTCTACCACTTTATTGACTTGGTTCAGGTTGATCCAATTTGAACTGTCCTTAACTTTCTTTGGTATGATACTGGCTGTTCTGTTTGCTTCTTTCTACAAAGAGTTGAATGGTTTCATCAGGAAAACAAAGATTTCTCATCTGCATAAGTTGTTTTCCATTGGACTGTTGGTGGTCCTTCTTCCTTCCATGATTTATCCGGCCATCGTGACGGCTTACGAGCAGGAAGTTCCAAGCAGGAATGAAGTTCTTGCATTCAAGTGGATTGCCAAGAACACTCCCAGTAAGGCGGGAGTATTGGCTTCTCTAGAAGAAGGGCATCTCATCGGTTATTTTGGCCGGAGGAAAAGCATCATAGACGATCAGTTTAGTCTGGTGGGAGATGTAGAGGAGCGCTTTGATGCTCTGAACTCGTTGTATGTGACCTCGTTTCAGACGCAAGCTTTAGGTTTGCTGGATGAATATGGGATACAGTACATTATCATCAGTCCACGCACTAGAAATAAGTATGGTATCAACCAACCAAAGTATTTTACTGGCGATTGTTTTGATGAGATTTATGAGCAGAATGTTGAGGATGACACAAAGATATTCTATGTGAAATGCACTATCAGCAAAACAGAATGAAACTGACAAACCAACCCGAAAAAGTGGAGTTGAATCCAATAAGTGGAAGGAACCCTTACTTAGCTCACTTTCTGAAATATCCCAAAGCATATCTGTTGCTGTCGTTGTTGGTTGTTCTTATGTTGCCTCTGTTAATCAATTTGGTGAATGGGGAACCGCTTCTTAAAGGTGGTGAGAGTTACTTTCATCTTCATAATGCGGCCTCGGGGATACAACCTGTCCCCTACAATCCCTGGCAGACTTTCCTCTTCCTTTTTCCAGAGAGATTCTCTTTTCTTCTTCCCGTTCTCCTGGCTATAGCATCTGTCATCCTTTTCCATGAACTAGCTGAGAGGATGGCTTTTTCAAAGAAGTTTACCTTTTTTTTCCTGCTCTTCCTGATCCTGTCCCCAGCATTCATCTTCACTTTTACTACAATCTCCAATTACTCTTTGTTCACTTTCCTGTTACTGCTGACATTTTATCTAATGTCAACTAATCTAAGACAAGCTAAATATTTTTCATATTTGCCTTTTTTTGCTACTCTGTTTTTTGATCTTTTCAGCGCGGTTTTAGTGTTTTTTTCTTTGCTTTTCTATTATCTTTCTACAAGAGATAAGGTTCAGCGAGAGTCTAGTTGGAGGTCCTCCCCACTGGTGGCAATGATATTCCTATCTGTCATAATAATTCTCTTCAATGCTTTCGTTCTTAGAATCCCTTTCTTTTATGGTCCTTTCCACTTAGAGCACCCAATAGCAGATTTAATATCTGATTTTGGAGGACTGAGCGGCATGGGTTTTTTCGTTCTACTTCTTGCTCTTATCGGTTTGGCGGTCACCTGGAAAAGAAAAGGGTTCTACTTCGCTTATCTGTTCATCCCCTTACTGCTGCCAGCTTATGTGTACGGCAGCCAGAACATTTTTCCTTTTACGGTGCTTTGCACATTTTTTGCCACCGTCAGTTTCATGAACATGTTTGAAAGATCCTGGACATTGGATAGCCTGAAAAAATATACTTTCCTACTCCTAGTTCTGGGGATTGCTTTCTCCTCCATCACTTATATTGACCGCATCACCGAGATGAGTCCATTGATGGGAGATAGAGAAGCGCTCACCTGGATCAAGGAAAATACTGCTAGTGATGCCATAATCCTTTCTGCTCCGGTAGGCAGTCACTACATCCGTTATTTTGGTCGTAGGGAGCCTTTTGCGTCGACAGTTGGAAGTACTGCAAATCAGACATCTGAAATCATGTCTACTCTCTACATTGGGGACCTTTTCCCCCTTTTGGAAGAAAATAACATTTCCATTATCTATATTACAGCAGAGATGAGGCAGGAATTACCAGAGGAGCAGGGTTTATTATTCCTTCTGAAAAACGAAAGATTTAAATTAGTCCACTCTTCCGAAGAGGCAGAGGTGTGGATGTTCAGTAAGAAAAGGGAAGACTGATGGGAGACTATAAAAAATAGGTGGGTTGCCTCTGATGAAAATTTTGGTAAGTATAATTATGTGGATGGTTTATGTGGCTTCTTTATACTTTTCCGTTTTCCTGCTTTTGGTGTATATTGATAAGAAGAACCTGTTCAGTAAGGATAAGATAACATTTCGCTTACGCAATAAACCTTTTATCTCTATTTTAGTCCCGGCGTACAATGAGGAGGAGACAATTGTACGGACCCTTGAATCTGCCTATAACCTGGACTATCCGAAGGATAGGATAGAGGTAATCGCTATTGATGATGGGTCCAAGGATAGAACTAAGGAAGTGGTAGAGGATTACATCAAAGATAAACCACATTTTCATTTGATTTCTCATAAGAACATGGGAAAAGCTGCATCGCTCAATAAAGCACTGAAGATGGCTAAGGGGAAATTCTTTGCCTGCCTTGATGCGGATTCCTTTGTTGATCCGTTGACGCTGAAGAAAATGCTGTCTTTGTATTACAAAGAGAATGATCCAGAATTGGCAATAATCACCCCGGCGATGAAAGTACACAAACCTCAGAACATGTTACAGAAGATGCAGTGGCTAGAGTACTTGGTATTGATCCTTATCTCCCGATTGTCCAGTCATTTGGATGCTTTGTACGTTGCTCCAGGCCCATTTTCCTTATATCGCACTGATATAATTCGCAAGTTGGGTGGTTTTGATGAGAAAAACATCACCGAAGATCAGGAGATAGCTTATCGGGTGCAGAAGCATCAGTACCGAATCAAGCATTGTTATAATGGTTACGTCTACACAACTGCTCCCCACAAAGTGAAGCCGTTTTATGCACAGCGAAGGAGGTGGTACCTGGGCAGTATCATTTGTCTTCATAAGTATAAAGAGATTCTTGGTAACAGGAAATATGGTGACTTTGGTATAATGCAGATGGTTAAGAGTGTTGCAGGTTATTTTATCGCTCTGACGGGAATTTCTATCGCTCTTTATTTCACTTTGAGACCTCTTTTTTTCAGGCTGAGAGATATGATCCTGGTGAAATTTAACATTATCCCATACATTATGGATATTCAATTTAAACTTAATTTTTTGACCTTCTTGCAGACAGACTTTGGTAAAGGATGGATGGTAATCTTTATCTTTTGCGTGGGGATATTTTTCTTCTACCAGGCACATCGTAATGCCAACGAGAAGATGAATAAATGGGGTTGGCTTCCGCTGGTTCCATATTTTGTTTTTTATTATGTACTGAAAGGAATGATTCTTATCCTTTCTCTTCTGGAGTTTTCCCGTACGAGGAAGGTGAGGTGGTGATATGGCTGGACAGAGGAACAAATACAGGAGCATCAGCAAGGACAAGTATATCATTGCCGGAGTGATAACTCTGCTTATCTTCTCACTGGGATTGGCCTTCGGCTTTATCATTGAGGATCATCGTTACAACCTCATCGAAGAAGTGAATATGGAGCAGGAAGTGAAGTATATCAGTGTACAGCTGCAATATCTCTATCTCAACGCTTTCAGTAACTATGATAACTGCCCAATCCTCTCAACGACGCTCAGGGAGACGGTTGAAGATCTCTCTGATTCACTGAGTGAGGTGATTGCCTTTGAAGAGGAGCAGGAATTTTCGGATAAGAGGCAAGAGATTGTCATGCGTCGTTACATCCTAGACAACCTGCGGTACTGGATATTGGCTAAGGAAAGCAAACAGAAATGCGACCTGGACATAGTACCAATCCTTTACTTCTATTCTACAGAATGTCCTTCCTGTCCCAATCAGGGAACGATCCTCACCTATTTCAAAAAGCTATTTGGTGAGCAGGTATTAGTTTTTCCGATCAACCTTGATTTCCGTTTTGAGGAGCCGATGATCGAGATTATGGTGAAACAGTTTGATGTCAGCAAGCAGCCTACGATAATTGTGGATAACAAGAGATATGAAGGAGTTGTGATAAGGGATCAGCTGCAGGAGATAATCTGTGATTCGTTGGGGGAATCAGAACATTGTCAACTGGAGCATTCTGATGCTGGTGCACAGGGTGATTCCAAAGATAACTCACAAGATGGTCCATAAAAAAGACTTGTTCAGTCGGGGTTTCAATAAGTTTACCACCAGACCGCTTTTTTTCATCTTTATAATCTCATTTCTGCTTAGGGCGGCCTATCTGGCTCTCGACTACCCGTTATGGTGGGATGCTCACGTGTACATTGGAATCGGGAAATATATATTCTCTGGGGGAGAGCTGGGAATTTGGGAGTCGTTTCGTCCTTTAGTACATCCTTTGGTACTGGGATCTTTCTGGAAATTGGGATTTAATCCATTTGTTATGGGCAAGTTGTTGGATCTTCTTTTTTCGATGCTGGCAATCTGTTTTGTGTATCTGATTGGTCAACGAATATTCAACAAGAGAACTGCCATCGTTGCTTCAATTGTCTTCAGCCTCACACCCATGTACATCATGTTTACTGGTTTAATCCTGGCAGATCCTCTAGCACTGGCGGTTGGATTGGGGGGGATATACCTCTTAATCAGCAGGAGAAGTAGGACTGCCTCGTTTTTTGGAGGAATTCTGCTGGGATTTTCTTTCCTTACCCGTTTTCCACAGGGCATCTGGTTTGGTGCAGTTTTTCTGGCATTTCTATGGAGAAAAGAGAAATGGGGCTCGAAGTTTTATGGTCTGGCAGTACTCTCTTTAGGATTCTGTCTACCAGTTCTGCCGTATCTTGTTTTTAACTACTTTCGCTATCAGAATATCTTGGAGCCATTCATCGCCGGTTCCTGGATTGTGAGTACAGCCACTTGGTTATATGGTTCGGGTATGTTCTACTATTTCACCCATTTTTTTCTAGTGAATCCGATTTATCTGTTCTTTTTTTCATACGCATATTTTTTCTTTAAGAGAAAAGAGTGGGAAAAACCTGCTAGGACTCTCATTTTTGTCATTCCTTTTTTTGTACTGTTGTACTTTCTGACCGTCCCCAGGAAAGAAGTGCGTTACCTGGCTGCAGCCTTGCCCTTTCTGGCCATGATTTCATCTTTTGCTCTAACAGAAATCTATCAGGCGCTGAAACGAAGAGCAAAGCCCATCATCACTGCCAAGGCTTTCCTGGTAATTGTAGCTGTTGTGGTACTGCTTCCCTTGCCAACTACTTTGCACATTGAGCGTGCTCCAACTTTTGAGCAAGAGGTGAAAAAGATTGTAATGGATCACCATATCAATGGTACGATTCTTTCCTCAGATCCTTCATTTGTCTCTTTTCTGGATCTACGGATTGTCACATTGGATGGCATGGAGTTTGCAGCTACGATTTATCAGCAGCAGCAAGGAAAGTATGAGCTGCTTTTTGTTAATGATTGTGATCTGGTTTGTGAGCCGGGAGATATTAGTTGTGAGGGTGAGAAGCAGGAACTGTTGACCATGATAGATAAAGAGAACAGGGAAGTTTTTTTCAAAGAGTTCAGGTTCAGGAAGAAAGTGGGTCGAGAAGCGAGGACTTGTACATATCTGATGTATTTGCCAAACAATCCCTAAGACCAACTGGGTATAAGAGCAGGAGTGATATACACTTCAATAAGTCCTGAGAAGATTATCAAAATAACGCTTATGATGACTAGCAGGATTACATCCTGAATTACTCTGTCATTGTACCATTTGTGCTTTATGACTGCGACCGAGATAATCCCTCCGGCCAATCCCGCTATAAAGTAGGAGGCCATCTCCATAACTCCATGGGTCATGTAGCGGAGAACGCTTATTGAAGCTGCTCCAAAATAGGAAGAGAAAGAATGTAGGCCGAAGATGGAGGTCAGGATTGCCAGCTGTTTCTTGAACATATATCCAAGGGCCACCCCGACTACTGAGGCATTCCAGGTTAGTATGAATAAAGCTCCTGTGCCATAGAGGAAAGAGAAGATAAAGCAGAAAAAAAGGACCCTGATATTATTTATCAATATTTTTCCTAACCAGGGCAACTTTGCCATAAAGTCTCCTTGGAGGTTGATTGAAGAGCCGTTCATTACAGTGTGTTGAATGTCAAATGATCTTGCAGCCATTTCCTGGGGCATGACGATGTAAACAATTGCCAGAGCAAAGGCTGTTCCAACAAAAAAAAGGATAAGAAAGAATATCACTTTTGTGTGCTCTCTCAATAATTTCCATTCTTTCTTGTATTTCTCATCAAGCTCCTCTTCTTTCTTTACAGTGGTGTAGAGGATAGGGAGAGCGGCAATGACTATCAGGAAGACCATTACCAAACCAGAACCTTTTTGCACAACGATATAGGAAAGGAACAGTGCGATGATGGAATAGAAAGCACCGGCGAAGAACATCTCCCATGGTTTTTTCTTTAGGGAGAAAGGATTCAAGAGAGATTCAAGGACCATGAGAATGAAAAAACAAGGTCATATTTAAAACTTTGTCAGGAAAATTTTATAACTGTCCTTTACATACCTCTTCTATGCGGTTCAAATACTTTGATATAACTTTAAGGGATGCCACTGCCTTAGGCGGATCATTCTTTTTTATGTTCCTGGTTTTAGCTGTACTGGTCACCGGTGGGTTCATGCTGAGTCTGCGGCTTCTTTTCGGATTCTTCTTCTCGCTGTTGATAGTTGTGCTGATTAGAACATTTTATTATAGGGACAGGCCAAAAAAGCAGCATTTTCGGAATTATCTTCAAAAGATCGATGCTTCTTCTTTCCCCAGCTGGCATGCAGCACGGGTAATTTTTCTGTCGCTGACTTTTGGTAACCTCTTGCAGAACACTTATTTTGCACTATTTTTGATTGTCGTCGCCCTGCTGGTTACCTATTCCCGAATTTTCTTAGAAAAGCATGATAAATGGGACGTAGCGGGAGGGATTGTGCTGGGAGTGGTCACGTGGTGGGTTTCTCTTTTCATCTAGCTATCATTTTCTCTTCCGGACTTTGATGAAATCTCCCAAAGTGAATTCATCACTTTTTTTTTGTGTAGGTACCTGGACAGATTTTCCTTCTTCTCTTTCTTCTTTTTCCACCAGATTTATCCTTAATCTCTTACCGACTGACCGGGCGGCGTTCACTTTTGGTTTAAGATGGCCCTGCTCCCATTTAGCAACAACACTGGCACGTTCATTGAGAAATTTGGCAAAAACTTCTTGACTCATACCAGTATTTTCTCTTGCGGATCTGATTAAGGAAGAATAGTTTTCGACTACTTTGAACTGAGGGATTTCTGATGCAATTTTCCTGCGGGAGGGTTTGTGTACCCCAAAAGAAGTTACTTCTTTCTTTACTTTGCCATACCTGGCACACAAAGAACAGACCCTGAGTTCTCCCCCTTCCACTTCTGCAGTCACTAATCTTGCTTCCTTGCCGCACATTTCACAGAGCGTCATTATAAGAATAAATGGGGTCTAGTATTAATAATTAACGGATGATTCACATATATCTAGAGTTATTTGTCGGATAATTTTGCTAATTAATGTTGGTTCAAATATTCTTTGTGCGTACGTATTAAGTTGGGTGGGAAAATATGGGCTGCGCCATGGGGTGAGTGAGATTGTTCAATTCGTAAGATAGAAGTTCAAGCCCGAGCCATTCCAGTTAATCATTTCTATTATGCTGAATAATACAAGCCGGGCTCGGTCGAACGAGCGGCTTGCCCATATTTTCCTCAGGGAAACTTAATACGTACCTTTGTGCTCCAATATGCAAGAGATTTCCTTGTTTCTCTCCAACATTTTGGACATTTTTCTGATTTTGTAGAAAGGGTATCACAATTCAGACCAGTCGCTTCAATAATTTTTTCCCATCCCACTCCGACTGTGGACGTATCATCGTTCACAGCAAGGAACAGTCCCATGGGATAATCGGGAAGTGCTTTCTGAGTTGAAGTGATTCCGTCCGTATTGCTAATGCCTGTAATGCTGAATACACCAAGATGCCGCCAGGTCTTCCTATCGAAAATCTCAAATTCCGTCTGAAATCTTCTTTGATCACTGACGATAATAAAACCGTGCCCCTGGTCTTGCATTTCCTCATCTTGACATACATAAAGCAGTATTCCTTCTGCATCAGCTTGAAAATGTTCCCTGCCGAGTATGTTTGTACCTTTTTTCAGGTATGGAGTCCCATTTGGGGAGAATGCATGGATACCTTTGTCCATGGATTTGCCAAGAAGCTTGCTTCCCAATCTGTCTATGAATGTCCCACTTTCATCCGGGACGTAAATTATCTGGTAGAAATCGTCTGCCAGTACAGTCTCCATACCTCCTACATCTGGTCTGAATTGGGTGGCAAGTGATTTGTCATTGCTTCTAAAAGCGTATACTTTTTGGCTGCTGGTGACATATATCCACGTCTCACCATTATTATGTTTGAGCAGATCAATATTGGTTTTTCCTTTTCCAATTTCACCCTCTCCAAATACTTTTATTTTCGATAGATTTGGCAAAGAGAATACATTCACTCTCCTTTTTCCTGATTCGGTGACATAGAGCCTGTCAACTTCCTGATCTACAACAACGCCATTTACAGTTGAAGGAAACGTTATTTTGGGAAGTTCGTTCTCCTGGAAAGGGTATTTCCACACCTCCAGCAGATTATTGTCTTTTGCAGTCACGAATAGTAAAGTCTCATTTAGGTTTGGTGCTTCCCAGATAGCAAGGGAATCTATGTTGACTCCCCTGCCTTGTAGTTCAAATGCTGGGGCGACGGTAATGCTGGTCGAATTGTTGCAGCCAAGTATGAAAAGTAGGGATAATGTCAGAAAGATGGAGAAGGTGAGATTTTTTTGGTATGGGTATTTTGTGTACATTGAGAGCAGGCTATGAGATAGTGGTTATAAATCTTATATCCTTTGCTCACATAAACTTTTTAAACAGACCTCAATTCACCTGCAAAAGGTGCTTATGGTGGTTGAGGGAAGTGAAAAGAGAATTGATGAAGAGGATGAAATAGCTATTGATTTTTCTAAGATAAAAAAGAATCTGAGAAGTATTTTTAGTAAAAGGAAAACCGGCCAGGAAGACAAGGGCCACCATTCAGACGAAGATACTAGTTCGGAAGATGATGTTTCAGTTGATATCACAAAAGCTACCTCTTTCGCAAAGGAAAATGCAAAGTGGTTAATCCCTCTTCTATTCATCTTGCTGGCCATTGGAGTATCGACTTACTTCAGGATGATGCCCTCTCATCTGCCGATTACTGATGGCTGGGCAGAGAATACAGTCTCTGATTTCTATAGGAGCAACATTGTTAATCAAATTAACCAGCAATATCCGCACCTTCCAGAACAAAACCGTAATGTTCTCGTCCAGAAAGAGTGGGATAAGTTCCTGGAGCAGAATCAGGAACAGATTGACAGGGATATTAGTCAGCTGTCACAACAATATAAGACACAATTCCAGGATGAGAATGGAGATACATATCTTTTGGCGATTGATCCCTATCTTTGGTGGAGTCAGGCCAGGAATGTTGTCCGGCATGGACATCAGGGTGACAAGTTTGTTGATGGAGAATCTCGTTTCTCTTTACGTGACGGAAGGCTGGACAAAGGGTCCACTTTTCAATTGCATCCTTATTTTGCTGCTTACCTGTACAAGTTTCTTCGCATTTTTGACAGAAACATCTCCTTGATGCGAGCTTTGTTTCTGCTGCCAGCCATAATTATTGGCTTGTCGCTTATTCCAGCTTTCTTTATCGGACGTAGGATAAGCGGGAACGTTGGAGGTCTTTTTGCGGCAGTGTTCCTGGCTATCAACGGTCCACTGTTGAGCAGGACTCCTGCAGGATTTGCTGATACTGATCCTTACAACATCCTGATGCCGCTGCTCATCTTCTGGCTTGCATTAGAAGCTTATTGCTCGGAAAAGAACGGCCTTCGATGGCTCTTATCAGCAGCTTCTGGGTTTCTGGTGGGCGTATATTCTGCCCTCTGGACCTATTCCTATATTTTCTTCTTCGTAATTATCACAATTGTTGGGAGTTTGTTCTTGTCGCTGCTTGTTACGTTGTACAAGACTAAATTCAAATTCAGTGTGAGCCTGATTAAGAGAATCGGTCTATGGGAAAGCATGTTAATTCTGATAACCTTTTTTGTTAGTTCCACAGTTTTTGTCACTGTGTTCAGAGATTTTGCTGCTTTTCAGCGCAGTTTCAGCAGAATCATCCGTTTTACTGCTCTTAAAGAAGTGGGGATAAAAAATATTTGGCCTAATGTCCTGACTACCGTCGCAGAGTTTAACACAAGCCCATTTTCTAGTATTGTTGATCAGATGGGCGGAAACCTCTTTTTTGTGATAGCTTTATTGGGGGTTGTCATAGCTTTGTTCAGACGTGATAGGAAAGGGAGAAATGATTTTGCCTTTTTTTGTTTCTTAACCGTCTGGTTTGTAGGAAGTGCTTATGCTTTTACCAAAGGGATGAGGTTTTCTATTTTGATGGCGCCACCTTTTGCTATCGCTCTTGGTTCGGCTTTTGGCTGGGCTTATGGAAAGCTGAGCCTTTGGATAAACAAAGGGGTCAAGCTTAATCTGCGTATCAGTCAAGCCCTGGTTATTGGAGTAATGGCCATGTTCTTGATAAGTCCTTTCACAACAGCTGGAGGGATTGCCAGGAATGAGGTTCCAACCATGAATGATGCCTGGTATGATGCCCTGATTAAGATACGTAATGATGGTACTGATGGGATAATCACAAGTTGGTGGGACTTTGGCCATTGGTTCCAGTCAATCTCAGAAAGGAGGGTCACTTTTGACGGTGGTGATCAAGGACAAAGGATTCACTGGGTTGGTCGTACTTTGCTTACTGATGATGAGGCGCAGGCCGTGGGAATTCTGAGAATGCTCAACTGCGTCCAGGAGACAGCTCCAAAAAAATTGGATGAATTCACGGGGGACAGCTTGAAGTCGGTCCAGATACTCTACCAAGTTTTTCCGATCTCTGATAGAAGTAATGCATACCAGAAGTACAGAGAACTGGGATTAAGCAAAGAGCAAGCTGCCATTATGCTTGATTACACCCACTGTGAGAATCTTATTCCAAATTATTACATCACTTCTGAGGATATGGTAGGTAAAGCAGGGGTGTGGGGTCATTTTGGCAGCTGGGACTTTGAGAAAGCTACTATGTATCAGACAACAAAGAAACTTCCCCGAGCCGAGGCTGTCGCTTACCTGACTGAAAATTTTGGGCTTACAGAGGAGCAAGCAGACAGCATTCACAATGAAATTCAAGCTACTAAAGGAGACCGGTGGATTGCTCCCTGGCCTGGATACGGTTCAGGTTTCAAAGGCTGTGAGAAGCTCTCTGATGAGGATATTCGGTGCGTAAATTTCCTGCAGGGCAAACCTATTTCCATTAGGATAAACCTGAATTCTATGACTGCTGAAGTGGAAGGGAGTCAGGGTATTGTTCCGGACACGTTGGTATATGCTACTTTGGAGGGTATGCAGAAGAAAGAACTGGAAGGGAAACATCTTGGAATCTCAGCAGTAATTGCACCAGCTGGAGACAGTTATAAGCTAATGCTGACTGACCCTTTACATGCAGCAGGAACATTTACAAAACTTTTCTTCCTGGAAGGGCATGGCATGAAATGTTTCAGTAAATTTGACGATCGCAGAGCAATCAATACTGGAAGAATAATCACCTGGAAGGTAGATTATGAATGTCAGCAGGGAAACAATGTTTTCTTCCAGGAACCTGAAACTGTACCAAGCATAGGAGAATCCAGGGATGAGACTACTGAACCTGAAGATGATCCGACTGGAATGGGGGATGAAACAACGGAACCTGGAGATGGTACAACTGAAACTGGTATTCCATAATTTTTATAAAGCAATTTCTTAGTCCCTTTCTGAAAAGATGAGTAATTATGTAATAATACCTGCCCATAATGAAAGTGAAAATATTGAGCCAGTTATCACAGCTGCAAAGGAACATTGTGCTAATGTTATCGTAGTTGATGATGGTTCCGTGGATGATACTTTAAGGAGAGCAGAAGAGAGAGGGGCGGTCGTATTGAGGCATACTGTAAACCTGGGCAAAGGGGCTGCTTTGAAAACAGGTTGTGACTATGCTCTAACATTGGGTGCGGATAAGTTGGTTGTGATGGATGCAGATGGGCAGCACGAGGCAAAGGAGATTCCAAAATTTCTGGAAGCTTTACAGAATAGGGATATTGTTTTTGGATATCGCAAAAAGTCAAGTTCAATGCCCTTAGTGCTAAGATTTGGAAATGGGTTCATAAATACTGCTATGAATTCCCTGTTTGGCGTTAAGCTAACAGATACACAATGTGGTTACCGGGCTTTCACAGCCGATGCTTACAGAAAGGTTCGCTGGTCAGCAAGCGATTATTACATGGAAACAGAAATGATAATAAAGACAGGGAAGAATCATCTCAAATACGTTGAAATGCCAACTGAGACGATTTACTCTGACCGATACAAAGGAACAACCGTGATTGACGGGATGAAGATTGTTCTAAGCATTGCACTATGGAGGTTCTTCAAATGAGACTTAGCACTACATTTTGGATACAGCTTCTTGGAATGATATTTGGAGCAGGTATGATGTACTTTACTTATGTGAGGTATAAGAGGAAAGAGCTGAGCAATTTTGAATTGTTATTATGGTTCTCGGGGTGGGTTGCCCTTATCCTGGTGGCGATTATCCCTTCCATCCTTGATTTTGTCATCGAACCGCTGAATTTTTATCGAAGGCTTGACTTCTTTGTAGTCTTAGGATTTTTTGTTCTGCTACTACTGGGTTTCTATAATTATGGTTTGGTTAAAGGAATGGAGAAGAAACTGGAGAAGTTCGTTAGACGTGAGGCGATGAGAAGACATAGGGAAGAAGTGGAAAAAGAGCACGAAATACGATGAAAATTCTTTTTATTTGCGAGAATTATCTCCCGCACTATGGTGGGGCGGAGGTGGTATTCAAGAACCTGGCGGAGAATTTCGTAAAGAAGGATCATAAGGTCTCTCTGATCACCCATCGCCTTAAAGGAACAAGAGAGAAAGAAAATATTGGGGGGGTAAATGTTCATCGAGTAAATTCGTTCTTTTCCCGTTACATCTTTACATTCTTCTCTATACCTAAAGCACTTAAGTTGGCTCGGCAGCACGATATAGTTCAGACTACCACATTCAACGGTGCTTTTCCTGCCTGGCTGGCGGCAAAGCTTACCGGTAAACCGGTAGTACTAACCGTTCATGAAGTATGGGTAGGAAAGTGGAAGCAGGTCACCGGCTTCAATTGGTGGAAGAGTATGATGCACGATCTGTTGGAGAGATGCATCTATATGCTACCATTTGATAAGTATGTGTGCGTTTCGAATGCGACTAGGAAAGATTTGGCCGGGGTTGGCATCTCCGGAGACCGGGCGGTCACCATACACAACGGAATGGATTACCAAGTGTGGGATACAGCTAATTTTAAAGAAGAAAGAATAAAAGAGATTCGGACAAGACTGGGATTAAATGAAAAGTTTGTTTATTTCTCTTGGGGTCGGCCTGGTGCATCGAAAGGATTTGAGTATGTAATCAAGGCTGTGCCCATAATTAAGATGAAGCTGCCAAATTCGCTTTTTCTCTTAATGTTGGGCTCTGCAAACAAATACAAAAAGAAATATAATCAGTTGATTAGACTCGTTAAAGAATTAAGGTTGGATGACTCCATAAAAATTATTCCATCAGTTCCATATGGGGAATTGGGAAATTACCTTTCGGCCGTTGACTGCGTAGTGGTCCCTTCCGTAGCTGAGGGTTTTGGCTACACAACTGTAGAGGCAGTGACTATGGGAAAACCGGTAGTAGCAAGCGACGCGGGATCTATTCCGGAAGTCATTGGTGGTAGACATCTTCTGTTCAGGAGTAAGGATGTAATTGGGCTTGCTGATGGGGTTGTAAAAGCTGCAAAAGGGGAATGTCGTAAAACTGCCATCAAGCGTTTTGACTGGGAGACGAGTGTACAAAGATATTTGGACATATATTTGGATTTTTTTGGTAATAATTATGTAACTCAATAAAAAATAGGTAATTAAGTATCATAAACATTATATACCATATTTGGGAATCCTACTTTATGAATGTTCTTTTTGTATCCGAGTATTATCCTCCAAAGATAATGGGTGGTGGGGAAATTAACTTGTCTCTTCTAGCTAACTCTCTTGCAGCCAAAGGATTAACTGTTTCTGTGCTTACTTCTTTCCATAAGGGGTTGAACCGTTATGAAATGAAGAAGGGAGTGCATATTTACCGTAGGCTGAAGACGGGGGCACGTGCAGATGGAATAATTGATAATCTGAAACGGAGTCTACTTTTTCCTCAATCAGTGGAAAGAGAAGTGAAGAGGCTTAATCAAGAGATCAAGTTTGATCTGGTACATTTCATTGGTACAAGCGTTATTGCGGCGGCTGGATTGAAGCAAATTCGGAAACCCTTCTGTGCAACCATTGAAAGTTATCCTTCTCTCTGTCCTAAGGGGGATCGGATATATTTTGGAAAAAGAGAATGCAGATTCATTTGCTCATTTTCCAGGTTCATAGGATGTCAGGCATCATCAACTGAAATAGGTAAGATGAAGAATAAGTGGTATTTGAAGTATAATCCTTTATTCCTGATGTTTGTATATCAATATTGTCGTAGGCTTAATTGTGCGTTAAAAGAATGTAACTTGATCGCCATAAGTGAATATGTAAAGAAAGTATTGCGGCAGCATGGTCTTTCCAGTATGGTGGTAGGTAATGCCATCAATGTGGGAAAGTTTCGACCAGATAAGAAGAAAGAGAGGGGGAATAAGCCGAAGGTAATCTATCTGGGAAGCATAACAAAGTTCAAAGGTCCTCAAATCCTGCTGAATGCAGTCCGTGGAATCGATTGCAGGTGCGACCTGTATGGGGAGGGAGAGATGAAAGAGGAGCTGCAAGGGATGATTGACAGATTTTGTCTTGATGCAGAGATTCATCCTCCCGTTCCTTATGAAAAAGTGCCTTGCCTATACGCTGGAAGCGACATTGTCGTTTTCCCTTCGATATGGCCGGAACCGTTTGGCAGGATTGCTATAGAAGCGATAGCTGCTGGGAAGCCAGTGATTGGCTCTGCAATAGGGGGAATTAAGGAGACGATAGCTGCTAGTTCGGGTATCCTTGTAGCACCGGGAAATGTTGAAGAGTTAAGAAAGGCAATCATCGCGGCAAATGAAGTGGCCCATAAAGATGGTGGGAAGTATGTAGAGCAGAGATATGGTGAGCAGGTAATCACCAAAAAAATAATTGGATTCTATGAGAAAATACTGAATAGTGGATAGCTCTCCCATTAATCATCCTGTATCTTCATCTTCGGATTTCCGTAGGGGAGTAGTGGATTAAGCAATTGTAATTTCTGGTCCATGTAAGAAATATCTTCCTGGCTGAAGTGTTCTTTATAACCTCCCACTATTCCACGTCTCATCTTGTAGCTCTGTCTATCATTTGGATCCACAGCTTGTAGTCGGTGGTCTCCTTTGAATCTATTTCCTTTCTCCATAGCCAGCATATTCTTGAATGAGCTGTTTTCAACGGCTTTGTCGATGATTTCGTCGCTTATTGATATCCCTAGAAAATCTACCACTTTCCGTAATTCACGGCTTGGGTCATTGTGCAAATCTTCGTAAGTGATAAAGACAAAATCATCTTTCCTTTTTTGCATCTCGGCAGTCCAGAGATTCATGAACCCGATTGCCTGCTTGAGTGTGGATTCTTCTCTAATAAAAGAGGAGATGCCTTTCTGATAACGAAAGTTACGTCGTCTAGTCCATTCAAAGTAGAATGAGGCCATCACATCGCGTGGGTCCCTGGCCAGAAAGATTATTTTCTTGTTCCTGAACTTTCTCTCGATCTCCAGAGATCTTGGTCTTAACTTTTTGCTTATTGCAGTTCTGGGGTCGGTAGCAATGTTGGGAAGGGATTTATCTCCAAGAGTTGTCTTGTAAAGATCAAGGTTTAATTTTGTTCCTTTTTTGAGGGATATGGTCTGAGCCAGCAACATCCTTATCCAAGTTCGTCCACTTTTTGGGAAGGATATTATATATGCATCAGCAATTTTACTGACAGCATAGTGATAGGATTTCTGAACCAGTGCGGCGGTTAATATGCGACTGCGAATTTTTCCAATGGTTTTATTGTTGACTGGAGTTGGGTTATCACTATGCCTTCCCCCAGACTTTTCATTATGTTTTTTGCTTACAGGTTTCCCGCTTGGGATGACCGTAGACTGATATTGCATGATGTGGGTAAGAATCTGTTGCACATTTTCCTCCTCTTTATTTGATAGTGTATCAATTTTCAAGTCTGGATTTAAAGGCATTTGGTAAGGATTACTTTCAGAAAGTCCGATGTAATTCTCGATTTCTCCCCTCAGAGCTTTCTTGTACAGCCCTTTTGGGTCTCTCCGGATACATTCTACTAGTGGGGTGTTTATGAACAGTTCGGTGAACTCTGTACCGATAATTGAACGAGCCATCTGTCGGTCCTCTGTATAAGGAGAAATGATAGGGACCAGGATGACATCAAATTCAGCTGATTTTTCTTTTGCCATCTCAGCAATCAACTGGTTGTTCTTTCTAATATCCTCACGAGAGAATCCAAGAGTTGTATGTAATGTTTCCCTAACCACATCACCATCTATAATCGAAACTCTCTTTCCCTGGTTCTCCAGCCTTTCCTTCACTTGAAGAGCTAAGGTGGTTTTTCCTGAGCCACTGAGGCCCGTGAACCATACTGTTTGGCCTATCTTATGTCACCTCACAAACACTTCTTCTCCTTTTTTTATCGCTTCCACAATAATCTTTGATATCTCAGGATGCATGAACCACTCTGGTAGGAACTCTCCTTTGTTTAATGTTTCTCTTGCCTGGGTGCCGCTGATGTGCATCTTTTCAAGTTCCTCTCCCTCCTCTGTTTCCGGCCCATGGATGTATTCTTTCTTCTTGTTTGAATAGAATACATTGCCGAATCTTACCGGTTTAATTCCTATCTCTGGGAACTTGTCAAATATCTGGTGGGAGGCATTAGGGTGGTAGTAGTTGCCCACTCCTGTATGGTCTCTCCCCACAATAAAATGGCTGCAGCCAAAATTCTTCCGGCAAAGAGCTGTGAAAATTGCTTCTCTTGGCCCAGCATATCTGGAAAAAGTTGAGAAAGTGGCAAATACGACCTTGTTCTTAGGATAGATATCCTTCACCATTTTCTCATAACTTTGGATGATATACTTTGAATTGAAATCCCCAGATTTTTTCTTGCCGATTATCGGGTGGACGAACAGCCCATCACAGTTCTCTTTTTCCATCGCCTGAAGCTGGATGAATTCGTGACCTTTGTGGATAACATTCCTCGTATGGAAACCAACTACTTTTACCCACCCTCGGTCTTCAAAAAGTCTTCTTACTTGTTTTGGAGCAAGCTCATATTCTTTGTAGGAGGAATCGTTTCTTTTTAGCAGGTCAATCTTACCTCCTAACAAAACAGGCTTCATCTCTGTAACCATTTTGACTCCGGGATGGTTTTGATCATTGGTGCAATAGAGTTTGTTGGCCATCTCTGTTTTGTCGAAATGATACCTGTCTTCAACATGCATGATAGCCATGATTTTGTCATTCTCATCAGTAAGAGCCACATCATCACCAACAGAAACCTTCATCTCCTCGGTAATATCAAGCACTAAGGGGATGGGCCAGACAATCCCATTGCTTAACCTAAGTTCATCCAACACTCCTTGGAAATCATCTCTACACATAAATCCTTCTAGCGGGCTGAAAGTGCCGATGGCAATCTGTTCGATATCCATCAGTTGTTCTTTTGTTAACTGGATTTTTGGAAAGCTACCGATCCCTTCCGGTAATGAGCCGATGAACCTGTCTATCAGTTTTCCTCCATGGGGTTCGATCAGCGAATCAGATTCAAGATCTTCAGAAAGATAGTTCATATTGTCAATGCCTTGGAGCAGTTTTGAATGTTCAATCAGCTTGTTCATCATATTTATGCATCTCATGGGATACTTGCCGATGGCGGTCTCTGCTGACAAGATGAGGCCATCCGCTCCATCTAGTATAGTATTGATTACGTCGTTAACTTCTGCTCTTGTGGGTTTCTTCTGTTTAATCATAGTCTCAAGAAGATTAGTCGCTACGAAAACGGGTGTTCCACTTTCTTTAGCTTTCTTGAGGATGATTTTCTGAATGAGGGGTACTTTCTCTACAGGTACTTCCTTACTCAGATCGCCTCGATCTAACAGGATACTATCTGACTTCTTGATAATATTGTCAATATCCCTGAGCGAATCCCGTGCTTCTACTTTTGAGATGATGTGCATGGCATTATTGGTCACCCTTCTCACTTCATCAATATCTTCTCCTTTTCGGACAAAGGATACAGCAATGTGGCCTACTCCTTCGCTCAGACCGATGCGGATGGATTCTTTATCTTTCTCTGAAAGAACAGGAAGCTGGAAGTTGCTCTTTGCCGCAGACACTATAACTGTTGCTTTTTTATTTCCAAGATTTCCACTGGAGACGATCCTAGCTTGGATATATCCCTCTTTGATTGTGGAAACGTCGGACACTTTGAATATCAAAGTATCAAAATCTACAAAAATCAGATCACCGGGTTTCAATTGCTGCAAAATTGGGGGGGGCGTTAGACAGATTTTCTCTTTGTTGCCAATTATTGGTGTATTGTAAACTCGTACGACATTTCCTTCATCAAACTGAATCTCATTTTTCTCAAGACTACCAGTCCGAATTTGAGACCCTTCAGTGTCGATAATGAAAGGTATATTTGCTGCTTTTGCAAGATGGATGAAATGTCTTAAGTCTTCGGTGGAAGAATGGGACATATTTATTCGTACAAAATCAACTCCTTTGTCCTTGATTTTCTTAATATCAGCTTCAATGCTGGTAGCTGGACCCAGAGTCACAATTATTTTTGGTGTCATTTCACTCTTTTTTTGTCTATTATGACGTACCTCACTGCCTACAGTAGGATTTTTCACTGTGTCAAGCTGCTTAAAACCTTTTTAAAAACGTTGTGGAAGATAGGTATTGATGAGTAACTCCAAAAATGGTTTGGATTTCTTCGGCAATGTCAATTAAAGTGTTTAATTGTTTAATAATTAATATAGATGGAGTCTATGTTGTTCATTCTGGACAGCACTTTAGATTGGTACGTATTAAGTTTCTTTGAGGAAAACATCACCTTGGCCGCTCACTCGGCATTTTCTAAAGTGTTTCCTTTCACGTATAAGAAGACGTGTTTTGGGAGGGAAAATGCATCTGACCTGCCTCTTACGAATGGCCTAGCTCGTTCGCCATTGGCCCAGGCGGTGTTGTTTTCCCACCCAACTTAATACGTACTTAGATTGGCAAAGTATTTAAATCTCGCTCTTAATTGATCCTGATAGCATGTTACCGACAATTAAGCAGATTCGTGAGAGTTCCAAGACACGACGTTAGGGTTATGAATACGTTTTAGATTATTTCGCAAATTATATAGTTAGACTATCCTTATTTTTTGGGATTAGTCCAACAGAACTTAGCTTTTTCTGGGTATTTGCCCAATTCTTTTCATGTCTATTATTTCTTAAAGGAGATTATTATTATTCATTGTTTGGGATAATAATCTTTCAGTTCATGTTTATTGTGGATTTGTCTGATGGAAAACTTTTTAGATTCAGAAAGTCCGGCAAGACATATCTTAAGCCATTATTCCCAAAATACTTAGACCGTATGGGCCATTTTGTTAACAACCCGTTCCTATTCTTATGTCTAGGTTTTGGCTTACTTCATCACAGTCAAACAATTTTTTATTTTTCGCTAGTTGCAGCTTTTTTTTATTTATTGAACAAAGCACTCGCGCTGAATCCTTCCTGGTACAAATCTCAGGAAGAAAGAGAAATGATCTCTTTGTTAGGTAAATTTTCCAGTATTCGGGACGGAAAATCACTAATCAAAAAGTTGATTTTTGATTTTATCAGGATTGAACACATGGGTAATCTTTTGTTTCTTTTGATATTATTTAATTTGGCACATTATGCTATTATGGCTTATGCAATTATTCATTCTTTAGAGTTTTTACGTAAATTAATCTCTCAAGGGGTTATCTTGTTTGAAGAAGACAAGAAGAGAGGATAATTTGAATGTAGTTCTATTGGTCGGTTCTCCCTGTTATCCAGAGAAAAAAACAGATTGTAGTACCATAATTTTTTATAATGGGTGCTTTCTATGGGGCATATGCGAGTCCGAAAAGAAGAATTACATCAAATCAATAAGATCAAGTACCAAAAGAATGGGATAATTGGGATAATCACTCGCAGATACCTTTCGACAAGGATCAGCTCTTGGTTGGCATCGACCTCAATTACGCCTAACCAAGTCACTTTTTTCTCTTTGCTCGTAGGATTGACGGGTGTGTGTTTTCTTTCAACGGGTGGAAGAGTAAATCTGGTTATCGCGGGTGTACTCATCTTCATTTCTAAAATATTTGATGCAGTTGATGGTGAACTTGCCCGCCTCAAGAAGATGGAGACTGCACGGGGAGCATGGCTTGACGGGATCTCAGACCGTTTCAAGGAGAACCTGATTTTTTTTGGAATTGCGCTGGGTCTGTACAACCAGACTGGTAATGTGGTTGTCTGGTATTACGCTTTTATCGCTATCATCTCCATTCACATGCTTTCGATAGTCCTGGAACACACGGGGCGGATGGACAAGAAGATTCTGCAGAAAACGCAGGAAGATACCCTATTGGTAAAATTGGCCAGGAAGCTGGGAATTAAGCCGCAGTTTCTTGCTCTGCAGGCTGATACTTATCTTTTCATTACCTACATAGCAATCATGCTTAACCAGCTGATGTTCATCCTCTGGTTCTTCATGATTGTGATGAATCTTTACTGGCTTACTATTGTGGTCCTTGTGTATTTAAAAGGAAGTGGGATTGGGGAAAGATGATTGAACACAGATGATGGATATAAGAATTTTTTATAATGCGGATGTTGAAGAAAGGAAGTATGAAGGTAGGTCGCAAACTTCTTTACTGCTCAAAGAGTTTCTTGAGAAGAAAGGATTCGTTTTTGTAGATCACCCAGCTAAAGCAGATATTATTAATTTTCATAGCAGCGGGATATTTGATTCATTCAAAGCTGCTAAATTGAAGAAAAAATATGGGGTTCCAGTAGTGTACTCATTATACTCACTTTCAAAGACAGAGCCATTCAACCATTTCAGGAACCATCTTGCTCAAAGATATTTTCTTAGACCAAGGAAGACCAGTTTTGTTCTTAGTTATTCGGCCATATTGCCTCTAAGGTTGAGGGGATTCCGGTTGAATGAACTGGATGCAGTAGTTACCCCTTCCAATTTTGTCAAGGAAAGGCTGCATAACAATGCTTGTCTGATCCGGATTGGTATTGACACCAAGAAGTTTCGTCCTCTGCCTCGTGATTCTTTAGATGGGGGGAAGAAGCTGAGGGTAGGGTATTTTGGTCATCCCAGTGCCTATAAAGGGGTTCTTGATTTTGCCCGTGCTACAAGGTTGTTTCCAAAGCATTATGAGAGTCATATTCATATATCCGATACTTCTGTAAAAATGATCAGAAATCTAAAGAAGATTAATCCCAGCTTGCAGGTGCATGGACATATAGAAGACATGGCACATGCCTACAACTGGATGGATGTCATCGTTCTTCCATACAGAAGCCATTTGGCAGGAGTAGCCAATCCTCTTGTACTTATTGAGGCAATGGCTTGTGGTAAAGCCATAGTGACTACTGATTTTGATTATCTGAAAGAGATTGTAAAAGGTTCTGCGCTTATCATCAAGCCCTACTCTCCTGTGAAAATTGCTAAGGCCGTATCAATATTTGAGGATGGGAGCATCAGGCAGAGATTTGGGGAGAGAGCCAGGAAAATAATCCTGGATGAATTTTGCCAGGAAAAGATGTTTGAGGATTACCTCAGTTTGTATAGGGACCTTACCATATGAAATATCTAAATGCTCCTCCAGAGATTATGCAGGTAATATCTTTATTTCACGAGAATAATCTCTCCTACAATCTTTTCAAGTGCGAACATATTTTTGCAGGTATGAATAAGAACCTTGATATCTTGTTTGCAAACAGGAAAGATTATGACAAAGCTGCTCTTCTGCTTGAGGGAGCAGGGTTTGTTCTCTATCTTCCAGAGAAAGTTGAAAAATATAAAGAGATGTATGTCCGCTTTGACCATGGACAGCTAACCAGAATCCATCTGCACAGGGAGATTGCCTGGCATGGTCTGAAAGTGATGGATAAAAAGCACATTTTTGCTGGAGCTAAAGAGAAGAGCAAGGGTATCTTTGTCCCTTCAGATGAGGACCAGTTGTTGATTCATGTTGCACATGTGATTTTTGAGAACTGGGAAATCAGCGATTACATAAAGAAGTTGATGGTTGGTCTCATGCAAAAGGATCTTGATTGGGATTACATAAGAAGGAGATTGCAGGAGTACGGATGGAAAGGCGTTTTTTATTATGTGCTAAAGTGCGCTAAGAAAGATCGGCATACTAGGAGAGGGACTTTCTTGCAGTGCTTTGTTCAAAGGGCCCTGCGAAGTCCTGTCAGCTGGCCCACTTTGTCAAAGAAATTCATTGATATCATTTTACGGAAGATCAGTTTGAGGAGGAAAGGGTGTTTGATAGCTTTGATTGGAGTCAATGGGAGTGGAAAAACGACGTTGGCAGGAGAAGTCTTGAAATCGTATCATCCACTGACTAAGCATTTTGGTGGGCAAACAGGTTACTATTTTGGATGGTATCCCTTTTCATTTATCTCAAAATTGATTTCATCGCTTCTCAGAAAAAGTAACCGTAGGCTCTTTGAAGAGATGAACAAGGACAAAGAGGGTCAGGAGATGGATTCTACCAGGAAACAAAAGTTTAGTGTATTCCATGAATCAGTTCTATTTTACAATTATTTTGAGTATATGCTTCGGTTCTTCCTGCAAATTTATCCAAAATTGAGGGCAGGGGGGCTTGTTGTCACAGACAGATATTTCTATGACGTTTACGGACAATATAATTATTCACAGAAGAGTATTATCATCGGGACATTACTGCGTTTTTTCCCCAGGCCTGATTTTGTTTATGTGCTTGATGCTCCATTGGGGGTCATTTCTGGGAGGGCAAAAGAACCAAATGTTTTGGAAAAGAAATGTGAAAGGGGGATAGATGTTGACGAAACTAATGTTGTTCCTGCTGAGAATAGAGTAATCAAGTCTAGAAAATATCTGGTGGGGCAGAGGAAGAGGTATCTTGAACTGCATGATCGGCTGAACAAAATGGTCGGTGATTCAAAACTGAATACAGAATCAAGATTGACTTTGTATTCAGAATTATTAAATACTGATTGTGGTATTGAACATTCGGTAACGACAGTTATTAATTCGAGCTGGAAGTCGCTGGTGCAAAAGAAGAACTGTGGGGGATGAAATGGATAAAGTAGATGAGTTTTTTTTGGGTGAATGGTCAAAAAGAAAGATTATTGATGGATCCTCTTTTGATGATCTCTTTAAGATCGGGGAAGTGCCCATGGGGTGGTTCTTTCAAAGAATCTTTGTGCCCCACATTGTCCCCAGATCATTAAATACTTTCGCTGAGATAGAAAAAGGTGATGAACTGAACTTACTACGTAGGACCAAGCTTGGGTCTACAGCAATCATTATGAAGCATTTTTTCTCATTTAATGAATTCAGGAAAATTAGATTTCTGCGAAAGAGTAGTTCGCGCTGTGAGGTTTCCCCCCGCGGCAACGTCCTTTTTTTAAGTTACACTAATCATATGCTTTCAGGCGGGAGAATTTTTCGAATACAGAATATTTTGAATGGTCTCATGAAACAGTCAGGATTGCAACCCGTAGTACTGTTTGCAGATCCTCTATCTAGCAGGGATTACAGGAAATTGGCCGGGTTTTATGCATTATATTGTCACTATGGAAAGTCTCTTGATAAAAAAGCGAAGATTTCAGCCAGTAGGCTACATAATCAATGGATAAATATCAAAGAGAGCACCAAATCGGATTTGTTCGTTAACAAAGGCAGGTCTCTCTGGCCATATCTCAAGCCGGCGTTTTCGTTTTTTTTCTCAAAGCAGTTTATTCACTTTCTTATACTGTACTTTGAGATGTCAAAGAAGGCCCTTGCTGATGGCAATATTAAAGTTGTGGTGACCACTTCACAGAATGGGATATTTGACCGGTGCATAATCGCTGCTGCCCAAGAAGTGGGTGTCCCTGTACTAAGATTGCAACACGGGATTGGAGAAGAAATCGTACCACCAAGTAAATATGATAAATATTACAAACTGGTATTCAGTGATGATGTCCGTCAAAAACTTATCGCAGCGGGCTGGGAGGAGAATAAGGTGATTGTTGTTGGTCCAACAATATTTGATGGGATCAGTACATATGTTGGCCAAAAGCAGAGAAAGGGTAGAAACATATTGATCACAACCTCTCCTTTTGTGGAAACAAGTTTGCTGAGCAGAAAGAGGTATTTTTCTCTCATGGGCTCGTTGTTTAAGGCAATTGGAAGAATAAAAGGTGCCAGGTTGATCGTCAAACTTCATCCTGTAGAGACTACCAATAGGGCAATAGATGGTTATCGTCAGATAATGGGAGAAGCTGGAGTAATGGATGGGAAGATTGTGCTTGGGAGTTCTCCCAGAAAACAATACTATAGATTAGTACAATGGTGCGATGTTCTGATACATTTCGGCTCTACTACTGCATTGGAAGCGATGATTATTGATCGACCTACATTGATGATAAATCTGATGGATTGTAATTTCATGACGGGAGCCTTGGCAAACAAGGAATTGGGTGTGTTTGCCACCTACAAAGATGATTTGAAAGCGGCAGTGGAAAAAGCATTGTTGGGAGAGGATAAATATCGAAGGAACAGCATTAGGTATGTGCAGAGAAAATGTGGAGTTGTTGATGGGAAAGCTTATCTAAATGTTGTGAAATTGATCAATGATTTTAAAGAGCACAAGCTCAATGATTCTCTGGCCTAATATCTAGTGACATCGGCATTTCAAATATGCTCCCCTTTTTCTTCCAGGAACCGGACATTACTGTAGCGGAGATCTTTATAGTCTGAGATGACCCCTTCATCAAGGGCTTTTTTGATCTCTTGTATTCCGTCAACCAAGCTGTGATCAGGTTGGAAGCCAAGCGTTTCCCTGATTCTCTTGAAAGATACACGGTAGTTGCGCTTATCCACATCACGATCTTCAATAAGTAATGATGCCGTTGGAATCTGCTGCTTCACCAATTCTCCAATTTGGTTGATAGTGTAGTTCTGTACTTCACTTCCCACATTGAAAACATTATTAGCAACTTTCTCCAACGGGGCTTCTAGAGATAAGATTATTGCTTTTGCCACATCGGCGACGTGGACGTTAGGTCTCCACTGGTCACCTCCAAAGATGGTGATCTTACCTTCCTTAACCGCTTTTCCGGTAAGAGTATTAACTACTAAATCAAAACGTGCTCTAGGTGATAAACCATAGACTGTACTTAGCCTTAAAATAGTCGGAGAAAAATTTTCGTCACTCATCTCCCTGAGGATGTTTTCAGAGTTCAACTTCATCTTTGCATACAACGAAACCGGGTTCACGTGTGATTCTTCATCAAGAAGTTCTTCCCCTTTGGATGCCCCGTACACGCTGCAGGAAGAAAGGTATACCAAGCGATTGATTTGGTAATGTTTGCAGACTGAAGCTACAAGCATGGTTGCAAGATAGTTGACATCCTGTGTTGTTTTTGGATCTAGATCGCAAGCGGGGTCTCCTACAAGTTCGGCTAAATGTACTGCTGCATCAACATCTTTGACACAGTTGGTCAGAGTTTCCACATGTCGTGTGTCCCCTTTGACGATCTCTAGGTTTGGATCACGAATGTCCTGCAGATGTTCCTTCCCGTAAATAAAAATGTCGAGTATTCTTACTTTGTATCCTTTTGACAGCAACTTCTTTACTAACACTGAACCAATGTATCCCCCACCTCCGATCACCAGGACTTTGTCTACCGGCTTGACTTTCAGAGTGCTCCTGGAGAGAAATGATAACCTGTTTACTTCCATCAATGCAAAATCTTGCACAACTTTATCTTTATTCACTATAGGGATACCCAGGAGCTTCTGTGCTTTGATAAGGTCAATTAGATAATTTTCTTCTGCATCGGTGAAACAGTATATTGGGTGATGGTTCATTATAGAGGATATTTCATCAGAGATGTCATTCCCTTTGATGATTCCTCTTCTGATGTCTCCATCAGTGACTACACCAAGCAGTTTTCTATCATCATCTACGACCAGAGCAATTCTTAGCCCGGTTTTTCCAATGGTACGCATAACTTCTTTTATTGAAGCTTCTTTGTTTACAAGTAATTCATTCAAAGCTATCATTTTGTTCACCTATCTTTTTAAAAAATTCTTTCACTGATCTGACAACATAATTATATTCCTCAAGATTTATTGCTGCGGACATGGGGAGAGTTAGGACCTTTTTTGATAGATTTTCAGTGATGGGCAAATCGTTTTCTTTATAGCCAAATTTTGTCTGGTATAATGTTTTCAGATGCACCGGGTTGAAATAGACTTTTGTCATAATGCCTTTTTCACGCAGGAAATTTTGCAGAGCATATCTTGTGGCTTGATCCGGTAGGGTGATAGTGTACATCTGATACAGATGTTCATGGGGCGGTGGGGGAAAAGGACACTTTATCTCCCGGCATCCAGATAGTTCTTGATTAAGAAACTCTGCCATTTTTTTCCTGATTGCAACAACCCTATCCAATTTATCTAACTGGGAAAAGCCCAGGGCCGCCGAAATTGTCGACATCCGAAAATTGTAGCCTGCTTCCAGGTAATCGGCATCTTGGGTTGAGGAAAAGTAATCACTATCAGACAGATCGAATCTTCCGTGAGAGCGCAATAATTTAATCTTTTCGTATATTCTTTGGTCGTCGGTAACAACAATACCTCCCTCGCCACAGGAAATCACTTTATTCTGGCAGAGGCTAAACATGGCAGCATCCCCAAATGTTCCAATTTTCTTTCCGTTGATACTAGCGCCAAGTGATTCAGCTGCATCGTCAAGAAATAACAGGTTATTTTCTACACAGAGTTTCACTATCTCCACAGTGTCTCTGGCAGCACAACCGCCATAGTGGACGGGGATGACTGCTTTTGTCCGCGGGCCAATCTTTTTTCTAACATCTTCTACATCCAGTCCAAATGTATCTGGTTCACATTCAGCAAAAACCGGGATCCCTCCAGCTAAGACTACTGCATTTGCGGTAGCAATGAATGTGAATGAAGGGATTATCACTTCGTGTCCTTTCACATCACATGCTAGTAGAAGAGTGAGTAAAGCAGATGTTCCTGAACTGAAAGACAATGCATACTTGGTCCCGACCAATTTGATGATCTTCTTCTCAAATTCATCTATCTCCGGACCAGTTGCCCAAAATGTTCCCCTCTTCAGCACTTCTGTAACAGAGTCGATATCGTGCTGATCTGAGTAAGTTCTGAAAAGCGGCACTTTCCAGCTATTTGGGCCTATACTTTTTTGTTTCGTAGTAATGTCGGGATTCTCTTCCCTGATTTTTTTTACTACTCTTACTGGTGTTCCAAAAGCGACTACGTTATCGGGGATATCCTTGTTAACAAAGCTATGGGCGCCAATGATTGAATTTTCGCCGATAGTCACCCCCGGCATTATTGTACTGTGTGTACCGATGCGGCAATTCCTTTTTAGTGTGATCTTTCCTTTTTTGCAGTCGATGGTACTCTCGCTATAGATGGAACAGTGGCTACCAATCTGCACTTCATCTTGGATCTCTACCCCAAATCTAGCATTTATGTAGCAAAGAGCCCCGATGTCAGTCTTCTTACCTAGATTGAGATTTTCTTTTCCTTGCACCATCCAGTTCCACTTAGTAAGTTTTCCTTCCTCAATTATTGGAGGATTCCAAGCATCAAATCTGTCTTTCATCGTTCTTCCGTCATTTGAATCATTATCATTTTATTACGTCTTGGGTTTAATACCCCGTTGCTCTGCTGCGATTGGGATGGTGAATTTTTAGGTATTTTCATTTTATTTCTCTCACCGGAGAGAAAGCTTCTGCGAAATGGACACCGCTCTCTGATCCCCGCTTCCTGGCGAGTGCTTTGACTATTTCTAATGAACGTGGGTGCGGCAGTTGCCTAATCTCTTGCTTATATAGTTTCATGACTTCCAACTTCTTGTCAATGGTATCTGTAATGTCTACAAAGACGAGGGGCACGAATGTATCTAAATGTCTTCCCCATTCCGTTTCTGACAGTGTTTCATAAGCAAGAATTTTCTTCACACTGCTTTGCATTGGTCTCATAGCAACTAGTGCGGACTCAAAAACTGATCGGTGGTCTCTATTTAGATCTCCTTTATGAGGAAGATAGACTTCATCCGGCTCTACTTCGTTGACTACTTTTTTGATTGCGCTATTCAGTTCTTTTTGAGGTACCGTGTCCAATTTGGCAGTAGGATAATCCAAGAAGAAAACCTTGCGGATGCCCAAAGATTCTGCAACTCGGTACACTTCTTCTTTTCTTTCTTTTATCGATTCTCTAGACCATTCTGGAAGGTAGGCTTTAGTGACTACACAAAGGTGTATCTCGTGGCCTTCTTTCACTCTTCGGGCAATTGTTCCTCCACAACCAAGTACTTCATCATCAGGGTGAGGAGCAATCACCAGAATTCTTCTAGGTTTTTTTGCATTTGGTTTTTTCTTAGAACTGATCGGTAGGTCATAGGACAGTTGCTTCTGCAACAAATCCAGGTTTGTTTCGACCTTGCTTAGGGTATCAGCAATTTTCACGCCAGCGTTACCACCACCATAAGGGTTGACACAGTTCTGTAAAGTTTTTTTAAAATCGGGTGAAAAGGCTTTTTGTATGGCGGTTGTTATCTCATTATAATCATGATCTACATCAATCACGTTTTGTGCCCTCTCCCGTCCATCCTGTCGTATTCCTATATTCACTACAGGGAGTCCAAAAGATGAGGTTTCAATGATGGCACAACTTGAATTTCCTACCATTACATCAACATGTTTCAGGAGGCTTAGGAAAATTGAGTGTTCAAGGCTTTTGAAAAGATGGATTTTGTCTGATTGATTATTGTGTTGTTCTATCACTTCAACGATAGCTCTTCCACCAGCATCTGAGTTGGGGTAAACAACAATTATTTTTTTTCCAAGGGCAAGTGCTGCCCGCAGAGTTTCCTTCATCTGGTCGGCCGCCTTATCTGGCATTGTTGTGACAGAATGTTGAAGAACAAGAATTGTTGGATGTTGCAGTTTGAATCCAAGTTTGTCTTCCAACTGGCTTTTACTAATTATTTCTTCATGTAGTATTGGATCTAGTCCTGGAGCACCAACCACCTGAATTCTCCAATCGTCTTCCCCCAGCATACGAATTCGTTCTGCGCTCAGTTCTGTTGCTGGGAAGTGGATGTTGGCAAATTTAGTGATGGCGTGTCTAGCTGACTCATCAAGACCCCCTTTTGAAACATCTCCCCCATGTATGTGAGCGACGGGAATCCTCATATAAGACGCGGCTATCACTGCAGCTAGTGCTTCTGTCCTGTCTCCCAAAATCAAAACAAAATCTGGTCTTAGTTCTTCATAACAGCTGCTGAATTCAGTAACACCCTTACCGATGGAACTGGACATGGCGTACGAGGAATCGTCGTCAATTGGCATGAAAACTTTTTTATCTACATTAAAACCGTCCTGTTCAATTTCTCGATATGTAAGTCCAAACTGTTTATCCAAGTGCATACCTGCCACAATGGTCTGAAGTTCCAGCAGCGGGTGCTCTCTAATAGCTTCCATTACCGGCTTAAGTAAACCATATTCTGCTCTTGTTCCAGTTACAACACCGATTCTTCTCATGATATGTCTCCTTGTCAACAGTTACGACTATTTGGGCCTGTTAAGAAGAGTCTTCTAACTCGGCCCTCCAAATCCTTAGCTTTTTCCCATTTCTTTCTATGTAAGCGCCTTTGTAAGGTTTGGATAAAGCTCGTATTTTGTTGTAAATTTGCTCAATGGATTCTTTTTCAAAATCTATTCTATTGCACTCCAGACTTGGCTTTTCAAAAACCAAGACATTATTTTCACTCTGAGGAATGCGCTGAGCCTTTCCCAAAGCGATGAGGGGGAAATACTGGACAACCAACTTCTTGCCAGCTTCAATCACTTTATCATATATGTCCTGAGCATGGTCATTCTTTTCAATTGTAAAATGCTCCTGTCCAATAATATCGCCGTCATCTAACCCTTCGGATACATGGAACAGGGTCAGTCCGGATTTAGTGAAGTTACTAATTACTGAATTGATAATGGGGGCGGGGCCTCGGCCGATTGGCAGAAGAGTGGGATGAAATCCTATGAATCCGTCACTGGGAAAAGATAAGATCTCTTTGTTAATCACCTGCCGCCAGCCACACATCATAACAAGATCCGGCGTAAGTTGTGAAAGCAACTCTTTTTCACAATTAATATCTTCTATTTCGTAGACTGGAATACCAAATTCATTCCATTTTCCAACATCAATCCCATCATACATGACCGTTTTTGCTTTTGGATTGAGAGTGATGATGGCGCTGATTTCTATCCCCTGCTTCACTGTTTCACTTAATAATTCTTGCCCCAGCTTGTTGGCGGATAGCCAGACTATTTTTTTTGAATTCTGTGTTTCTCCGATGTGCTCCCACCGCAATAATTGGTCTTTGAGGAGAGGTTTGACGAGCCTTTTCCCAATCAACCAACTAAAATACTTTGGAGGTAGGCCCGTGCCAGGTCTCTTGATCGTAATTGCTTCCTTTGTAACGATGCTCCCTTCAGGAAAATCATTTTTGGCGACAATACTTTTTCTTATCATTCTGATCATGCTTTGTTCAGAATTGTTTGGCTTTTTTTCCGGAATCCCGTGTATTGAATGAATATTACGGATAGAAGTCACCATCTCTCTTAGCTCGTCAGGTTCTAACGATGCTGCGTGGTCAGGCCCTTTCATCGACTTGTCTAAAGTAAAATGCTTCTCAATACAGACCGCTCCTAAAGAAGCAGCCATTATTGGGACCTGAAGGCCCATTGTATGGTCTGAATAGCCGATCAAGCAATCTAATTCCTCTTGCATTGTCTTCATCGCTTTTAGGTTCACTTCATTTAATGGGCAGGGATAATTGGTTGTACAATGCAACGCAATTACTTTTCTATTTCCAACATTATGGATGGTCTGTAATGCTTCCTTAATTTCCGGTAGCGTTGACATTCCTGTTGCTAGGATTATTGGTTTACCATAACGTGCAATTGTTTGCAGGAATGGAAGATTGGTCAAATCTCCTGATCCAATCTTATAACAAGGCATCAAATCGTTTAGAAATTCAATTGCATCTGCAGTGTGAGGTGTTGACAAAAAAATAATGCCTTTGTAGTCGCAATATTCTTTAAGTTCAGCGAAGTGATGATAGCTGAGTTCTAGTTTTTTCAGCATTTCTAATTGTGATTCATTGCCCCCAAGATTTCTTTCCTGATATGAAGCCCGAGGAGCCCCTGTCGTGACAAGGTTCTCAGATTTAAATGTCTGGAATTTGACAGCATCTACTCCTGTCTCAGCAGCCGCATCCACCAGTTTCTTAGCTATTTCTATACTACCGTTGTGATTCACTCCTGCTTCTGCAATGATAAAAATCGGTTTTTCTTTACCAACGATCCTATCAGCTATGTTTATTTGTTCCATGCCATTCCACCTGTCCCAGCTGTTTCTCTCCTGATCAACAATAAATCTCCAAAATACATCATGTCTAGCTTGGAATTGTCCATAACTTCTATCGCATCTTGAGCAGAACACACTACTGGGGACCCATGTATGTTTAGAGAAGTATTTAATACAGCTCCAATACCAGTTAATTTTTCAAATTCTTTAATCAGGTCGTAGTATTGCGGATTAATCTCTTTCTTGACCATCTGGGGTCTTGCAGTTAAGTCGGCAGGATGCAATGAAGCTAGAATCTCCTTGCGGCCAAGTGGAGTAGAATCAAAGCCCAGAGTCATGAAAGGAGAATATAGGTTTTTTGGATTGACGACATAATCGTTAACCCTTTCATGTAAAATTGAGGGAGTGAAAGGCATCCAGAAATCACGAAACTTAATTTGGCTGTTGATTTTTTGAATTATGTGTGGATTTGCTGGATTGGCAAGGATGGACCTATTGCCAAGGGCTCTCGCTCCAAATTCCATTCTGCCCCGGCAAATACCTACCACTTTGCCTTCAACAAGTCTTTCTGCGATGTATCTGTGGTCAATATTCCTAAGTACCTCGTACCTATCCGCTGCACCCGTTTCCTGCAAAGCGCTAAGTATACTTGCTTCAGTAATATCCGGACCCAAATATGCGTCGCGCAAAGGTTGAATAGTACTTTTTTCGATGTTATTATCTTCACAATGCTTACTCATCATACGATAGCAAGCTCCCAGAGCATTGGATTCGTCAGCTGGACTGGCACTAACAAAAAATTCTTCGACTTCAGGCATATTAGAAATTGCCATGTTAAGCTTGATGTTCATAGCGACGCCACCACTGAAGACAACCCTGCGGATTCCCGTCCTGTTGATTGCATTACGGATCCATTGCACAAAGATTTCTTCAACCATCTTTTGTAGTGCACCTGCAATTCCGTCAAATCGACATCCCTCTAACTTTTCTTTAAAGTGAAAGTAAAGGTCACTAGGTTTTTTGTTCCACTGAAATTCAAGGCCCTCCACTTTCATCAGTTCTGAAAAAACTTCATACGCTCGCTCCAGTTCTTTTACATTTGAATAAGGTGCGAGACCCATCACTTTGTACTCATGTTCAAATGGTTTCATCCCCAAAAGTAAGGTGATGTACCGATAGATCCGTGCTATCTGGCAGTTATCGGTCTGGAAAATTCTGGTGATCTTGTTATCTCTGGCTACACTGACCGTAGCGTTGAGACCGTCACCAAACCCATCAGCTGTAAGGATTAGGGTATCTGCTCTAAATGGAGAGCTAAAATAAGCATAGTTGCTGTGGCACTCGTGGTGGTCAATGAATTCCACCTTCTCCGGAGAGATGTTAAGATGACGGGTTGTCGCTACCGTCCGCATCTTTTTTGACAAATTGGGGTCGGAAAAGTTGTTTTCATTCATCAAACTGAAATCATAGTCCATCTCTTGAACACCTTTTCTTTCTTCGATTCCTTTGATATGTTCCCATTCATTTACGGGCTTTTTATCAATGAGTAAAGGTTTGAAATACTCATGCTGTTCCCTTACATGGTCGTTGATAGAGTATGTGCACATTTTCTTTATTCTGAGCCAGGCCATGTTTGTGTGGAGAGTCGAAAATGCTACTTTGTCTATTTGATCTGGAGAGATGCCCGCAAGTTCCAAGCATTTTTCAACTGCTTGTTTTGAGTACCCCGTGTCGTTTTTCTTCCTAGAAAGACGTTCTCTACTGACTGCAGCGACAATCTTTCCATCTTTCATAATGGCGGCAGTAGAATTATGGCCTTCTTCAATCCCTAATATTATCATTTTTTATTACCTCCTCACTATCTAATATATTTGTTTGTTGGTTCTCCAATGGAGATGAACCAGGAGCATTGGTGACACTTGCTATTCTCACACTCTCAGGGAGACTCGATACATACGCCGGCAATTCATCACTGATCCCTCCTATATCGTAGACTGCTGACCTTAATCTCCACACTCCATTTACCTTTTTCCAAATATGGGGTGATCTAAATTTGTCGATGATTTTCCAGAATTCCACTTCTGTGATATTCAGGTAATCAAGGAAAAATTTGAAATGTCTGGCGGGAAACTCTCCATCATACCTTTTCACAAGAGAGACCCCTTCTTCTCGGGAGATGTGATCATCCCTAATCTCATGTGCGGCGTCTGAAGTGGCTCTGGCTATCCCAAACTTGATGAAAGCTAGATAGAAATGGAATCCATCCATTTGGTCATCCAGGCTAGCGTATTTGGAATAGGTGCCTTCTGACCTCCCTTCAGGATTAGCTTCAAAGCCAGTATGTTCGGCAGCAAGATAATAATTCTCCTGAGGTACCCACTTCTTGTAGTAAGAAAACCAGTGGAATTCGATCCCCCTGTTCCGTAAGTCTTCAATATTTGGGGGACGGTAGAAAGTCAAGTCAGATTCATCAAAATCATCCCTGGAGAAGTAGTCTGTCTCTTCCAGGCCATATCTTATCAAGTCATCTACTGTAACGCCTTTGAAGTATTGTTCTGTCCAGATTTCAAGGGGCATACCCCGGAGGTTATACACTCGCGGGTCGCCGCTGTATTCGGCCTCACCATTTTCTCCAAAAAATACTAGTTTGATATCAAACTTCTGGGCAATGTGAAACGCATAACAGACCTGACCGTAAGTGAATGGCTGCCAGGCATCTCCAATCGCTTCAAAGGCAATTCTAGACAATTTCCGGTGGAAACGTCCGTTCTGCCAGGCCATCAGATTATTGAAACCTCCAATTTTGAGGAATTGTCTGAAGTTCTTGTACCCAATGTTGGTGTACTCGAATGGAGCCCAGGTGATGGTAAGCGGATGCATGCCATATTTGTGTTTCAGTTCCCAGGCGACCCGGGCACTGTCCTTTTCCCCGCTTGCTGGAACGACAACATCGAATCTTCCGTCATTCCTACGATACTTATCACACAACTCCTTCAATTCCTGCTCTCGCTGAGTCCAATTGATAACTTGATCCTTAATGTGAGTGAAATTACAAGCACCGCATACGCCTTTATCATCCCACCTGATGCGTGGTCTTTGGTTGGAAACAACGCATCTTTTACAAAATTTGATCTCTTTGGGTAAGATTGGCAGCTGTTTATCCAATATTTTTTGACTTACCATTATAGACACACCTCTTTCACTTTCGTGGCATTATCTTGTGTTTTCCCATCCTCTCTTGACACAGTGACGCTACACTCCGTTTTGTTCGCAAAAAACTTTAAGCATACCTAGCCCCACCGGGCCGCTTTTCTCTGGATGGAACTGAGTACCAGTTACGTTTGCTTTTTTCACAACAGCGCAGAACTCTTGTTCTCCATATCTACACACTGCCACTGTCTCCTCCTGATTTCTTGGGATGGGAAAAAGGGAATGCACAAAGTAAACATTACTTCCTGGTTCTGTCTTCTCAAGCAGGTTGCCGGCCCATACACCAAGGGGAGGAGGATTGCTTTTGGAATGCAATTCATTCCAGCCCATATGAGGAATCTTATAGCCTTGGATTAGGGCTTCGTCCGGTGGTTTGAAGTGGACGACTTTCCCTGGTATCAGGTTAAGGCCTTCATGAGTTCCGAATTCTTCACTCTCAGAGAAGAGCATCTGCATACCAAGGCATATTCCAAGTAGTGGCGTCCCGCAACGGATTTTCTCTTTAATCGGCTCCACTAATCCGCGTTGGCGGAGTCCGCTCATCCCATCTTTGAACGCTCCGATACCAGGTAGGATCAGGCAGCGGGCAGCATAAATCTCTTCAGGGGTAACAATAACCTTGGTTGTTTTCCCGAGTTTCTGGAATGCTTTGCTGACGCTCTTTAGATTGTTGATACCGTAATCGATTATGCTAATGTCTGGGAGGCTGCTAGCTAGTGATCTTTCATGATTCTTATCTGTAATTTGGTTATTAATCATTTTCTAGATGCGATTCCCCTGGTTGATAAGTGGTTCTTTATTTCAGATATTGTGTTCTTGTTGTAATGTAGAAGGGAAGCGATAGCAATGGAGTCCACGGAGCATTCTTTCATACACAGGGATATGTCCTCTAAGCAGCCTGCTCCTCCAGAGATAACTATGGGAATCGCGACTGCGGATGCAACCTGGTTGACTATTTCAAGGTCGAAGCCTTTCTGTGTGCCCTCCTGATCAATTGAGGTTAGAAGTATTTCACCAGCTCCCCTGCGCTCAATCTCTTTAGCCCACTGCACAACGTCCAAACCGGTCCTTTCTCTTCCATTGTCTGTATAAGCTTCCCACTTGCCATCAGCGACCTTTTTTGCTTCAATTGAAGCGACGATGCACTGCGAACCGAACATCTGTGATGCTTCATCAACAAACTCTGGTTTTTTTGTCAGCGCCGTGTTGATGGCAACTTTATCTGCACCTGCTTTGAGGAACTCCCTGATATCGTCCAGTGTTCTAACTCCTCCACCTACGGTGAAAGGGATGAATATTTTATCTGAAGCCTCATGCACGACATTCAGCAGGTTGTCTCTCCCATAGAGGCTGGCGACGATGTCAATATAGATAAGTTCATCTGCCCCTTCCAGGTAGTATTTCTCTGCAAGCATCCCTGGTTTTCCAACAATTCTCAAGCATTCTAGGTGTACACCTTTGATTACATTAGGTCCTTTGACGTCCAGTCTGGCGATCACCCGTGCTTTTTTCATCTTCAAATGCAGGTCCAACCCCCATCGACCATGAAAGTGGTTCCCGTTATGTAGGACGCTGCGTCCGAAGCAAGAAAGAGAGCTGCTGCGGCAATCTCATCTGCTTTTCCCATTCTTCTCAAAGGAGTCCTCTGTTCGTAGCTTTTTACAAAAGTTGGATTTTGATTATCAAAGATACCCCCAGGACAAAGACAATTGACGCGAATACCATACTTCCCATAATACGATGCAGCGTAGCGGGAGAAGTTTATGGTTCCTCCTTTTACAGCGGCGTATGCTGCCGGGCAGGTCATTTCTGTTCCTGAATAAACTTCAAAATCCGGACCTACAACACCATAAGTTGAACCAAGGTTAATGATGCTCCCTTTTACATTATGCTCTTTCATAAGTTCAGCCACACGTACTGTGAGGAGACAATAGGAATTCATCTGGGTATTTACATTCTCCTGCCAGGAAGAAGCTCGGACATTTTCTACTTTATTACCCCAATCGTCAGTGCGGGGATAGGCCGTGTTCACCCAGACATCTATCAGGCCCACATCTCTGAAAATTGTGTCTAGGCGATTTTTGTATTCTTCTGTTTTTGTGACGTCAAAATGAATAAAAATGATGTTAAGACCTTCCGCCATAGATTCTTGTTGAAAGCGAGCCCCATTTTCCACTGAAATATCTAAAACTAACACTTTTGCACCAGCTTGAGCAAGGGCTACAGCAGTTTCTTTTCCTAGTAATCCCAAACCTCCAGCGACTACTGCTACTTTACCATCAAGTCTGAATTTTGTGAGATAATTGTGTCTGACGGTGCCGTTCATGGTTGAAAAAATCCCCTCTCAGTTAAAAATTCAATGAATTTGAAATCCAGTTCGTTGTCAATATCTACCGCTGAAATTTGATCCATAATATGGATGGCAGTTTTTTTTGAGGATAATACTGAATCGTTTTTTTCATCAAGCAGAAACTTGCGGTCGAAGAAATAGATTGAAGCATTAAGGTCATATGTCTTCGGAGCATCCTGTCTCCTGAATACGCCCTCGGCCGGTTTTTTGGAGACTTCAGCATAACCTTCTTTGTTGAGTTCAACCATGTTGAAATACGGGTTCTTGCGTGCTTCTACTACTGAGAAGAGGACATCGGCTTGTTTCTCCAAAAAGGTTTTCATACATTTGTTCAGGTCTTCTATTGTTCTCACTGGGCTGGTCACATCAAGATCGATAATAATATCATATGTTTCTCCATACTTTTTTTCACATGAACGCAAAGCATGCCTAATCACGGGGACTTTTCCGATAGTGTCAGTAGCCAGTTCCACTGGGCGAATGAAGGGCACTTCTGCTCCATGCTTCAGTGCTGTATCTGCAATTCGGTTAGAATCAGTAGAACAGATGATTCTTTTTGCTTTTCCCCATCTCTTAGCTGTTTCGATCGTAAAAGAAATCAGGGGCTTACCAGATAACTCTCGGATATTCTTGTCTTTTACTCCTTTGGATCCTCCCCTGGCACAGATGGTGATCAGGATGTTCTTAGGGGCTACCATTGCAGTCTTTATTACATTTTCATTCACCAGCCCTTGTTCATTCACACTAGATACAATCTTAAAGACATCAAGTGCTTCATCCAGACCATTCATTATTGATTGATTTCCTAAGTTTGAAAAAAAGTACTTCAGTTGGGAGAGATACATCTCATCCCTCTCAAAGTCAAATTCAATCACTTCCTGGTTGTCAGGCTCCCGTATTATTGTGATTTTGTTGGATATAAGGTCTGCAACTATTGTATGGTCCAAGAAATCCAATATGATCTCACGGCGGTTTAATCGGCTATGAAAATCTATATGCAGATTGCATCTTGTTCCATTGGCATTGAATAGAACGTCGGCGAAGTCATTAGCATCTACAGTCACATCACTCAATTTCATTGCGTTCACTTTAGTATCTTCTATTTTTCCCAACAGAAAATGCAGATAGTCGAATTCATGGGACAGTTCCATTATGACCCCTCCCCCCCGACCTTTGTACGCGCTGTAATGTTGCAGATGGTCGATTCCAGGTCTCCAATCAGGTAGGTATGAGGATGCGTTCACTTTCACGTGAAGTGGCCTGTTCTTCTCCAAGTCCTCCTGCAAGTGTTCTTTCAACCAGCGGATAACCGGATGAAACCTAAGGCAGTAAGCAACGTATACTGTTATTCCTTGCTCTTTGACAATCCTGGAAAAATCACTGATTTTTTCCATGGAGTGAGACAGTGGTTTCTCAATGAACAGATGAATCCCTTTTTTTGCACAGAAAGACGCATATTTGAGATGTTTATCCGTTGGGTTAGTTATGAAAGCGACGTCAGGAGATATACTATCAATTTCTTCTAAAGCAAATATCTCCTTAATACCCAGCTGGTTTGGTTCAGCCTTTGGATCGGAGCGGAAAGCGTAGAGATCATAATCAAAGTGCTGCTGGAGCAGCCTGGCATGTCGTTGTCCGATGGATCCAAGCCCAAAAAACAGGATTTTCATCTAACGGTCCCTCTTTGATGATCGTGAAACATTTTGGCCATTTTGCATTATCAGCCCTATATAAACGTTGCTAAATTATTTTCTTTTTTGTATGACTGTGATAAATAGAAATGTGTACTGTTCTTGTGCATGGATTTATCCACTGAACAACACCCTGAAAAGCAGCTCAATATTTTCATCATCAATCAATTTGTGGATGACGGCTACCCGCTTGTCTGGAAGCAGCAGTTCTTGCCTATTTGAATATTTGTCACTCCAGAAATCTTGCTCGTTGTCAGCATAGACGTTGCTCTCATGCTCATGGACAGTACTTCCTCCAAACAGAGGCTTTTTCTGATATGCGCTCACAGCGATACTGCTCTTATGGTAGGTATTACCAAGCAAAAAAGCGTTTGATGCATCTTTTACAGCAGTGCTTATGTTATTATTGGTGAAGTAGTTGCTGGACAGTACAACATTGGTCCTTTCACCAATGCTTACTCCTTTGTCAGAGAAACCTTTAAACTGGTTATCTTTTACCAACAGTGTTGAGCCGCTCATATCTAGACCATCACCATTATTATCTTCGACTGATCCAACAAAAAACCCATTATCTTTCACTACTCCTTCTGTGTAATCTAAGTCGACCTGATCTGCGAAATTGTCATAAAATTTGTTACGGACAAGTTCGACTTGAGCATACTTGATGTTTAATCCATCATCAGCGTGATTATTACTGATCTCTGAATCGAACATCCGGGTATCGCACTGGTGAATTGATAAAGCGCCCAGGAAGTATATGCCCTCGATGAGTTTCTCATTTCCATGGGAGATCTCAAGCCAGTCTATGTTGCAGGAGTCACCTTTTTCGCCCATGACAGCGAATGTAGCAAAGGGCTTTTTTGGTTCGGAAGCGGTGATGATTACTTTATCATCGGCCAGACCCCGGATGTCCAGCGGGCTGTAGGAGACGACTGAGACGCCATCACCAAGAAGCAGAGTGGTACCACTTTCTATGATGAAGCGGGAGAAACGAGGTACGATGATGGTTTCTTTTACTTCATAAGTTCCAGGCAGCAGAGTGAGTATGTTGTTTTGGAATTTCCACTTCAAATGAGGGTGTTTTGTGCTGAACTGCTCAAAACTCATCTCCTTGTGACCAGGATAGTGGTTCTCTCCACTGGCAATCTGAAAATGGATCTCATCTTCTTGAAGAATATTTCCCGTCACGTCATTTCTGACTGAGGTGGACAGGTTGAGGAGTTGCACATCTTCTTTGTCAGCAAGGTGAACTTCTAAAGAATATACCCTTTTTGTGGGATAGAGAAGTTTGTCCAATCCTGCGGCAAACTGGGTATCTTTAAAGAGTCCCACTGGTCTTTCTTTTCCATCGCCCAATGTAATGACATCTGAATTGTGTACTCTGAAACTTGATGAGGAGATGATGTTGCCATATTGGTCTTTTAGGATAGCATCCACCCGGCCAGAGTAGTTGGATGCAAGAGAAAGGTCCATCCGTTCAATTTTCAGCTGGGAGATAGAATCTGGGAGCAATTCAATGTTGATCCTGTTTCTTTCAACAAGCACGTTCAGGTACATCTTAGAATATTCCAGATTCATCTTTAAGACTTTGATGTTGGACTTCACTGCTTTTTTTTCGTATTCGAGAAGGAAACGGGCATATTTGGAGCTGCGTTCTTTCATTTGATAAGAAACTGCATAGGGTGTGTATCGTGAATATGTACTATCCAGTTCTTTTGTGAATTCTTCTTTTCCATTCATGATGAAATCATACAATTTCTTATTTCTCGCAAATCTGAACTGGTCATTCCTATTTAGCAGGTAAAACAAAGGGATAGCTTCTTTGCGGTCAAAGTTCATGAAATGTTCAAAGCCTCCATTTAGCAGCCGTAGCTTTCTAATTTCTTCGTTTAGGGGAGCAAAGGAGAATTTACCGGTAGATGCACTATAAACCAATCGGGGGTTATCTCCCTCTGCGTCATGGATAAACCCCAATATTCGCCGCATCGCTTCATATGTAGCAATCTGTTCAATATCAAAATAACTTAACACTTCTTTATCATCACCTCTTTCGATAGCCTGAAATAGGTTCTCCAACCGAAAGAAGAGTGCTTGAGGGTTCAGTGAGGTTTTGGGTTCTTTGACGCTGCTAAGTTCATAGTCAAAATGGGTTATATGGCCAGCATTGTCTTTTACCAGACCATGGTCGCCACCTTTAGCATGATCAATTAGATATTCATCGCTGCGCATAAAGATCACACAGCTGGAACACTCATTATTTTCCAGGTAGGCGTTATCCAGAAATTCTTGCAGATAATACAGGCCCTGGGTGACTCCGTTTATCCTTAATACAACTACATCGTCTCTGATGTCGGGCAGACTGAAGTGCTTTGCCAACAACCTTGTTGTGGTTCCTCGAAGGAAGCGGTCTTCGAACAGGATAAGGTTGAATTTTTTCATGTTGCTTATATACTTGCCAGTGGCTTTTACTCGGTAAGACTTTTCCTCATCTCTCCAGTGCGAGTTGCTGTCGCCATGCAATTTGACTTCTATATCGTAATTTGTTTGTCCAATCCTTAGCTTGGCCGTTCTCCAGGTATTGGATTCGTCTCTATGCCCTTGAGCCACGAAATTATCTGAAATTTCTTCAAAATGGGCAAGGTCATTGGCAGAAAATTCCAAATCATATATTGGGAGCTCACCATCAAAGAGATTCCTCTTCAGACGGAAGATATTGATCATGTCAAGGCGATCGTAATATCGGTCTACACCGTTGGCAAGCATATACCTGAGATCAAGGTCGGTTCTACTGGCGATGTTGTCTGAGAATGAGTATATGGAATTGAAGATAGCATAATACTGGAAATTGGTTGTTGTCAGGAAAAGGATCACAAAAAGAAGGCTCAAGTATGCTTTCTTGTGCTTTATTTGTTTGACATATTTGAAAAATGGTCTGATCAACTTCATTTGTTCCCTCATTTCTCGTGAGTGATGTGGAGATAAATTGAAAAAAAGCTTAATCTCCCAGCTGGCCTGTGAAAGAAAACATGTTTACTCTACTCACTCCTTTTATTTGCTTCAGTTCTTTCATCAGTTCGTTTTCTTTGCCTCGTTTCATTTTCAGCTCAATTGTAACCTCGTTTCCGTCATCTGTGGAAAGCATGTTTCTTACTTTGTGTTTCTTGCAGTATCGGTTCAAGATCCTGTCAAAAGTAGCATTCTCCGTTCTTTCTTCAAATTTCAATATGAGCATAAATGGGGGACTGAGAGCTAGTTTCTTGCAGAGAACGATGAGTAACAGGCCAATGACTATAGAAGATATTATTGAGAGCTTGTAAAGCTGAACTCCATTTACAATACCTACGGAAATCGACCAAAAAAGGAAAGTGATGTCCTTAGGGTCTTTGATGGCGCTTCTAAAGCGCACGATGGACAATGCTCCAATCATCCCCAGAGACAAAGCAAGGTTGCGACTTATTCCAAGCATGATGACTGCTACGACCATGGAGACGATAATCAATGTCACATTGAATTCTCGGGAGTAGAGTACCCCGGCATAGGTTTTACGGTAGACAAGGAAAATGAAAAGTGCCGTCAGAAATGTTATGAAAAGGCACAGCAAGATGTCCTGGGTTGTCAGACTGCTCCTTGTTAGAGAGTTGATCCCTTCCAGGAAATCATTCACAGTGAATTTTTGCATTTTTCAATCCCTCCTTTGTATATCTTGCAGTACTGACTCTCCCTGGTCCTATGCGGCATATGAATCGCCTCCTGTCTCGATCCTAGAGAGACAGTATTTGCTGATAGCGCTTCTGGTCGAAGTCACAATCCCCAGCGCATCTTTTATCCAATCAGGAAGATAATCATTATATTTTACTTCCATGATCACAAGACCTGCTTTTAATATGCTTTTTGGATTGATGGGTTTGCGGAAAATGTCAAAGTTACTTATATCGCTGGACAATTCCTGATCAAAAGTTATCCTTATCCGGTTGATGTCGTAAGTGAAGGCTTTTCTAAGGTAATCTACCATGACGACCGGCCTGAATGGGTCCCTCTTGAAGTCGCAGTAGATTTTGTTGAGAATCTTGTTGTTGTATTTCAAAAGGGGATCAGCATCACCGTTGATTACGCTGAGTGCATCCTCTCTGGAGATGATTGCTGTTTCTTTGTTGATTTTTTCTTTAACTTTATTTTTTATTTCGAACTTCACTTTCTGGTCGTCTACAGAGTAGATCCTTAACCTATATTTTTTTCTCCGACCTACTCCATACATCTTTTCATAGAAAGCCTTATCATGAAGAGTATCAAAGTAGAGACTTCGTACATGGTAGCAGCCATTTTGTGAGTACTTATCTGGGGGCAGAAGTGAATCAAGGACATTTACCAATAGTCGATACTCGGGTTGTGAAATATAATATTTTAGTTCGTTACGTAATACTTCCATTTTATACTATGAATGTCAGCGTACAATTATTGTGTTTCAAAATTGTAGTCTGAAATTTGTAGCTTGAGGTCACCAAACAGCACAGTTTAGTGCTTATATATTTTATGGAGGTTTAGTTCTGTTTGTTATGGTTTCAATAGTTTTAAATAATTTCTAGAGTTACGTCGTTGGATGCATATTGTTCTCATTGTATCGGCACTCCAGCCTAGCAACAAGGAATCGCTTGCTATCACTACTCTCAACTTTGCTCGTAAGTTAATACAGGGCGGTCATGAAGTGACAATCGTATCCCGCAATAAGTGGGGTCTTCCTGCTTGTGAAAAGAAGGAAGGTATTACTTTCCTGCGCACAAAAAGAATTGGCAGGTCTGCTGTATTCAACAAGCTTCTAGCTTTTCCTTGGGCGATAAGAAAGCTTGCTAAGAGGAGTAAAATTGATGTGATTCACGGCTTCAGTGCGGCACCGCTCTTGGTATTGAGGAGCCTTTTGGCAGCGAAGTTGTTTGTTCCAAATGCCTCTATTGTACACAGCCTGAAATCTTATCCTATCAAGAGAGACGTATCAGTGAAAAGTGGGAGCAAGCTGTGGAGCAGGCTTGGAGATATTTCATACCGGTTGTTAAATCATGTTGATGCTGTCACTGTCCCAACACGAATCTTTGCAGAAAAGTTGTGTCAGAAGAGAGTGAAGAGAGAAAAAGTACATCTGGTAAGGTCGCACATAGATTTGAGTAAGTTTTTTCCCCAGCAGAAAGAAGGGCTTAGGCAGAAACATGGTTATTCTGGGAAAAAGATTGTTTTTAATTATGGGGCAATGTGGGAGATTAAAGGGACAGACTGCCTGATAAAGAGCATTCCTTATGTTATCAAAGAGCATCCAGATACACTGTTTGTATTTGCTCCCAGGAACTTCGCCCAGGCAAAGCAAAAGTACTTTCCTTTGCTTCAGGAGTTGGGGGTCAGTGAATATGTTCATTTCATTGAAGAAGATATCCCTATCGAGGAATATGTCAACATGGCTGATGTTGTAGCTATCCCTTATCCACATTTAGAAGGAACAGAAGGGAACCCTTCCTGCCTCCTTGAGGCGATCGCTTGTGGCACCCCCGTCGTGACCACTTCCATCGCTGAAATAATGGAGGTCTTTGCGGGATGTGCTTTGTTGGTTGAACCGAACGATCCTAAGGCTCTTGCCCAAGCCGTAAATGTGGTTCTGAGTTGTGAAAGAATGGGGGGGGGAGAGGATCCAAAAAGCGACGGGGTTTGTGTTGAGAAACTTGTAAGTAACGGGTTGGAGATGGTTGGAGAATATGGTGTAGGTAAAATTACTGATAAGTGTCTGGCAATCTATCGGAGAGTATGATGTATTGTCAAATCTTTAAGTGTTTCTATACTGTTCTAGAGAAGAATAAAATATTTAAATAAACGACCTTTCACAAGAGGGGAGTTTTTTAATGGAAAATACTAAGCATAAGGTGACGGTGGTAATACCTGCATTCAATGAGGAAGAGGTTATCGGTGAGACTATTGAAAGGGTGAAACCATTTTGTGATGATATCATTGTTGCCTTGGCAAAACGGTCCAGCGATGGTACTGCGGATGTTGCCCGTTCTTATGGTGTCAGAGTCATCAGAGATCATGGGAAAGGGAAAGGGGATGGGATGAGGTGTGCAATAAGCTGTATTACGGAAGGAATTATCGTGTTCATTGATGCTGATGGTTCCCATATTCCGGAAGATATCCCAAAAATTGTCCAGCCTCTTCAGGAAGGAAAAGCTGAGATGGTAATTGCCTCCCGATTCTTGGGAGGATCAGAGGAGTTGCATGGGGATTTTGAGAAATTCCTCAGGATGTTCTTTTCGATGTGTATTGCGCAGATCATCAACTGGAGATTTAAGACTGCAATAATGGACACACAAAATGGCTTTCGGGCAATAAGGGCGGATGTGGCCAGGAAATTGCCGTTAAAGTCTAAGCATACTGAAGTTGAGACTGAGATGGACATGAAGTGCTTCCAGAGGGGATACAGGATATTGGAGGTGCCTAGTATGGAACTGTCAAGAGCAGCAGGTGCTTCTAACATTTCTTTATGGAAGCATGGCTGGCGTTATGCTTGGACCGTGTTTGAGAATTTATTTTAATGTGACAATGAAAGTCTTAATATTGAATCCACCTACAGAGGATGTGCGCTTTAGTAGGGATGGGAGATGCCAGAGCGAGGAAAATACATGGCTGGATACCTTCCCCCCGACTACTTTTGCCAGCATAGCTGGTGTGGTAAGGGAAAAATATCCCATCAAAGTGATTGATTGTATGGGAGATAAGATTTCTTTTGATAAGTGTATGAGGATGGTCGAGTTCTTTCAGCCGAATTTTACCATAATCAATACTTCCACTCCAACGATAGTGAACGACATGAATGTCGCTCAGGCTATCAAAGATAGGACCGGGTCTAAGATTATAAGTTATGGGGAACATATCACTGCCCGGTATGAGAAGATGATAGAAGAGTTTCCCCAATTGGATTTTGCGGTTCTGGGTGAACCTGAAACTCCTATTATGAGCATACTATCCGGTAAATCTGAAGTGAAAGGTGTTGCTACGAGAGATTTTTGTGGTGGGATCTGGCAGGAACCGGACCTGGATAAACTCCCTTTCCCCGCTTATGATCTATTACCGGCCTACCAATATCCTATGACTGGAGAGAAATGGACTTTTATGAGGAGCGGCAGGGGATGTCCTTATCGTTGCACATATTGTGTAATGTCAATGATGTCAAACCGGAATGTCCGATATCATTCTGTTGATTATATGATAAAGCAGATAAACTGGCTGGTGCATGATCTGGACATAAAGTTATATATGTTCTGGGATGAATTGTCAACTTTTGATAAGCAGAGGATGTTGGACCTTTGCCAGAAGATGATTAATACGGGCTTGCATAAGAAGTGTAAGTGGTTCTGTACTACTCGGGTGGATTGTTTTGATGATGAGCTTGCCAAATGGATGAGTGCTGCTGGGTGCAGGATGATCAGTTTTGGTGTTGAGTCTGGTTCGCAGGAAGTGTTGAACAGGAATAAGAAAGGTATTAGAATTGAGCAGTCGATCAATGCGGTCAAGTCTGCGAAAAAGTATGGCCTGAAGACAATCGGCCATTTTGTTGTTGGCTTACCAGGGTCAACCCCCGAATCAGAGAAGGAGACGATCAGGCTATCAAAAAAGCTTAAGCTGAATTTTGCGCAGTTTTATGTGGCAACTCCCTTTCCAGGAAGTGAGTTCTACAAAGATGCTGTCAAAGAAGGCTGGTTTGTCAATAAAGGGTGGGACAAAGTTGAACAAGGGACCGTTGCTGTATCCTATCCGGGTTTTTCTGCGGAAGACATCAAAAGGTGGAAAGACAAGGCCTACGTTAATTTCTATTTCAGGCCGTACGCTGTTTACTCTTTACTCACTAACATTTCATTGCAGAGATTATTAAGTGTCCCAAAGTATGTCATAAATTTCTTTGGTTGGATGAAAAAATGACTGACTTGATTGAGGAGCATTTCGATTGCATTGCTAAAGAGTATGATAGTTATAAAAAGAAGAATTGGTACTATTACTCCTGGCTCAAGAAGCTTTATGGAGATCTGATTCCAGATGCGAGCAAGGTGAATATCTTGGAGATTGGATGTGGTACGGGAGATATTCTGGCTTCACTCAATCCTTTGCAGGGTGTAGGGGTAGACGTAAGTGCAAAGATGATAGAGATTGCGAAAGAGAAGCATGGAAATAGTCCTAATCTTGAATTCTTCAAAATGGCTGCCGAGGATCTCACGCTCAAGCAGAAATTTGATTATATCATTTTGGTGGATGTGATTGAGCATCTGCGGAGTGTAGAAGATACGGTAAGGGCGTTACGCAAAATCTCGGGGGAAGGTACAAGGATAATCATATCCATGGCCAATCCCTTTTGGGAGCCTTTGCTGCTCGTTGCAGAAAAACTGAAGTTGAAGATGCCCGAAGGCGAACATTACAGGATCGAATATGAAGAGTTGAAAAGGATTTTGAAAAAGAACGGATTTCGGATCCGCTTTCGAGGTCACAGATTATTGGTCCCAAAGAAAGTTGTATTCAGTGATGCAGTTAATCAATCATTCTACAAAATCCCTTTCATCCGTAAGATGGGCCTGGTGGAGTTTATGGCTATCCAAAGGGATGTTACTGGAGAAAATGGATGAGTAGCATTAGTCCTGGTGAAAATAAACATGAACATTAGGAAAGTATTTTTGGTAATTTGTTTTTTGTTACTGTTGTTGATCAGGTTGGTATACCTAGATGCAGACCCTTCTTTTGTAAAGAGAGTGGGAGATCTGGCTGATGAGGGAGTGTGGGCTCACAATGCCAGAAATTTTGTTCTATTTGGTCAGCCTATTATTGATGACTTCACCCAACCCCTCTTTGCCGTTCCGCTAAATACTCTATCTCACATTTTTTCCTTTAAGCTCTTCGGAGTGGGTTTGGCCCAGGCCAGAATCACTTCTGTTCTTGCCGGATGGCTGACATTGGTGTTCCTATTTGTTTTCCTTTCCAAAGCCTGGAACAGGAAAGCAGCTATAATCTGTGTATTAATTTTGGGATTGAACAATGCTTTTTTTACCTATAACCGGCTGGCAATAAATGTTTCCTTACTTAGCTTGTTCCTCTTGTTGAGTTTTATTTGTTGGCACAAAGGCAGAGATAATCGTTTTTTCTTTCTGCTGTCAGGAATATGTTTTGGTCTTGCTGTCCTTTCTAAGGTAACTGCAATATATTCTGGACTAGCTTTTCTGCTTTTGTGGTTGTTTGAATACGTAAGGAAAGAGATCAAGCTACGGAACATATTTTTATTCTGTTTCGCAGCACCGATTCCGATTATACCTTATTTGTTGTATCTCCATAAGAACTGGGGGTTGATATCAATCAACTTCAATGCATTGAGTAATTATGGTATCTTACACAAAGTAATCCCCAATTTTTTTCGGTTATTGGCGAACAATTTTTTTGGGCTACCTACGGTCTGGATCCTGATAGTCTTAACCGTCCTTTTCTTGATCAAGAAGAATAGGTTTGATGTAAAATCTCTTGATTTTGTCAGTATGATGTCAATAAGCTGGCTGTTTGGCATATTGGTTTCGCTCATTTTCAGCGACCTTCACGATAGAAGATTCTTCAGTCTGGTCATCCCGTTGGCTATTTTGAGCACAAAACTGATACTGGAGAGAGATGCAATCGACTTCACTTTGGTATTTAGCAGATTTAAACAGAAGATTGCGAGAATACGGTTCTGGGGAAAACTGATGTACGCATTACTTCTGTCCGTACCCGTGGTTAGCCTAGTTATCCCTATCACAACTCTGGCTTCCGGCCAATCGATTGAAAAATATGGGGGGATTAATGGAATAGCAATAACTCTGTTTTTTGGAACAGCGATGTCAATACTGTTTTTATTTTATCTGTTCAAAAACGATTCGCAAGGAAGATTTATCCATTTTCTCATTCTGTCTAATGTCTTATTGCTTATGGTCATACCTGCATTGACTTTAGTACGAAATTTCTCTACACACCTGGCAATCATCACTTCTACGATGGACAAAGAACTGTTTTATATGTTTACTTTTGCTTTAGTTCTGATGTTAATCATGTTCTTCTATTTATTCTCTACTTTTGTGAAAAGAGAATTATTGGTTATAGGGCCTCATTTGATCTTTCTGATTGCAGTTTTCTATTTTATAGTTACTATCTCACTCATCGGATTGACTTTAGTTGCTCCTTCATACAGCGTCATTGAAGAATCCCATTCTCTTGATCTGATAATAGGACCTGACCGGTATCTAGCTAGTTCTGCTCCACATTACCTGTCCATGGAGAGTAGGTATTTCCCTGTTTTTCTGGCAAAGGACAGATACGTACCGATTAACCGGAATTTTGATAAGAATAAGATCAACTATGTAACAACCAGAGAAACAGTTAATGGCAGACCAGTCTCTGGAAAACCTTATGTGGATCCAGAAGATTTCCAGAATGTTAAGCTGGTGAAAAGAATTAAATTGTTCCCATACCCATTTACCGACAAATATCGGAAGACCATGCTACTTTTCAGCGTGGAGGGATACGGGGGGAACGTTCCTTCAGGAAGGAAAAACACGATTTTCAGCAGTAAGTATTCTGTATTTAGTGATGAAAGATGATAGTCATTGCCAGTTGCGAAGGAGGTGAGTTGTGACAAACTCAACGGTTGTTGTAGAATCCTTTTTTTCATCAGTTGATTTAAGTTCCAGTGAATAATCAAATTTTCTGAATATCTTCATTTGCCTTTCTAGTTCGTTCACTGATTCTTCTGGTCGTCTGTTGTGAAGGATTTCGGGAGAGTTGTACAGGAAAATTGATATTGAAGGTTTTGGGAAGAGGGACAAAAAGATTCGCTTGAGCCAAAAAGGAGCATTCTCCATCAGGATAATGTCAGAGCAGTAGCGGTCTGTGATTACAATATTTCTATGAAACCTTTTAGGTAGGATGCGGAAGATATAGCGTAAGTACAGGTCCAAGGTAAATATGGGAGCGGCGAGTGTGTACAGCAGTTTCCTTCTGTTACTTTTACCCTTTTTTTTCCGTTCATCTTTCTTTCTTTCTAGTCCTTCTCCCCGTAAGCCGTCGCGTATTTTCTCTCTTCTTTTGTATTTCCGGCCAATTACAGTGATGGGTAAGATGTGGTCCCTTCCCCGACCGGTGTAGATGATGTGCGTTTTTCTCCCACTCTTGACCAGATGGCTGTTCAACGCATTTACCATCGTAGATTTTCCAGCTCCGTCTGGTCCCACGATACTAATCAGGGGGCCTAGATCAAAAGGATTCTTCCTTTGTCTCATCCAACGGAAGAAGAGTGGAATGAAAATAAACAGGCGTCCACGTTTAAGAATGTATCTAGTTAGAATTGGGTACGGTTTTATTTTTGAGTATTCATTATTCCTGACGGCGATCATCAGATCTTTGGCTGTTCTGTTATTGAATATTTTTGTAAGCTTTTTGTAGACAACTTTCTCATCAACTTTTAGTGAAGACAAGATCTTTTGGTATTTAGGTTTGAAGAACCTCTTGCCTAAGATAGAATGGACAAGGAGCATGACATAAGTGTCATTGTCTGAGGGGACATAGAAAAATTCTTTCTTGGTCCTATTGGTTAGGATGCATTCACCAAGGTAACGCATATCATTCCAGTGAACTCCTCCCACCTGGATGTCAAAACTGACTTTTTCCAAGTTGACAAGGGTGAAGTATGCTTTGTGTGTCAGCGAGAACTGCTGTGTTCTTTGAGTGAATCCCATTCCATTAAGAATCTTGTCAACTTCAGGCAAATCTTCTTTGGCAATCAAAGTGTCCATGCTTTCAATGTCTTCAGGAATTCCTTCCCTAAGGAGGAATTCATAGTTCCGCAAGATGCAATATTGAATTCCTTGTTTGTTGAATTCTGTAAGCACTTGTCTAATGAATTCAATTCTTTGTGTCATTTTCTCTGGTGGTTTGCAGTCTGTATAAAAGGTTTGTTAAGCCGTGAGTTGAAATGTTTTTTCAACAATACTATTCCCATATAGAACAATACTGCAGGGATCAGGATATAATAAGATTGTTCCGGCCAGACCAAGCTAAGGCCGATCCTCTGGGTTGAGAATGGATAAAGCCACCTGATACCGCTGGGTTGCAAGTGGCGTAGCAGGCTGTCAGCGATGAAATGGGAGAGTGTACCAAGATTCAGGAGCAAGACGACTTTTTTATAATCATATCTGAATAATGGGGCTACAATAAGCGTCAGCAAGAAAAGGACGAAAGGGATGTGCGAGGCCTTGAACAGTGAAAGATTGAGATCAGGTAAGGGGATGAGCAAGCGTAGCAGGACCAGTTTGGGAAGTATGTCTGGAAGCAATGTTCCAAGAAGCACAAGACTGCCTTTGCGGATGCTGAACAACTCTATCAGCACCAGACCGATTACTACATGAGTGAGCCAGTCAGGCACTTTCGATTCCCCTCCTGGTTATTTTCCATTCTTTCAGGAAACATGCCAGGACAAAGATACCCGCCAAAAAAGAAAGGATGTAGATGACATAATTATAATCATAATTGTGTACTGCTAATGCTTGGATATGGCCTTCCTTTTTTACAACTCCATGCACACCAATCTCTCCAAACCGTGGAGGCTCATGTTCTTTCTGGTAATGGACGGAAATCTTTTGTTTATTGTAGATGATAGAGAAACCTTCTTCTGATGGTTCCCCATAAGGGGCCAGGAATGTCTTTATAACACCATCTAGTTTCTCTGGCTGCTGAGAGAATTTTTTGGTGAAAAATTTTTTTGTTTCTGTCCCGGACTGGAAATGAAGAAGAGTGAGGACAAAAAGGCAGATCACTAGTATGTACCAAATCCTCTTGAGCGTTTTTGTGTTCATGGTCCAAATTTATTTATCCTATCTAGCAAGCTTTAAATAATGTTTAATCTCTCTGTAATCCACCACTTTCAGTATTGATACTAACAAAAAGTATACTATCCCGGCGATCAGTGCAGAGATGGATATCTCTAGCCAGGTGTTAAGATGAAGTGATTTCTCAACAAGCCAGAGCATCCCTAGGAAAGCCAAGGCTGGAAACAGCAGCGTCAACCATTCTTTGATGGGAAATTTTGATCCAATGTAACCCGTGGCTTTATAGGTGGATGTAATCAGCATAATTAAGTAGCTGATGGAGGTAGAAAAGGCTGCTCCGAGGATTCCAAAACGGGGAATGAGTAGGAGATTGAGCAGAACGTTGAAAAGTGCAGCGGATAGAATAATTGCTGTGACTGTTTTTGGTTTGCCAATTCCTGCGATTAAGTTGTTGTTTACTGCAGCAACTACATAGAATGTTACTCCCACCAACAGGATCTGAAAAGCCGGAGTCCCTGAAGAATAGTTTGACCCAAACAGGGTGGAGATAAGGAACTTAGCAAAGAATATTGCTGTGACCATTATGGGGATGATCGTCACGAAAACGTACCGGTGCAGTAAATTCAGTCCTTGGGAAAGCCTTTTCTTCTCATTCTTTGCCCATAATTCAGAGGACATGGGAAAAAGGATGGAACTGAGGGCCCTGCTGAAAAAGAGAAATATCAATGCAGAGGGCAGGACGACATTGTAGACGCCCACTTCGGTGAGGGTACCAAAATAGGTGAGGATCAATGTATCAATGTATCCAATAATCTTCCCTCCTACTGATGTTGCAAATACAGGAATCCCAAAAGTGAACATTTTTTTTGTAATTCCTGAGAAATTGTTTACTTTGTACTTGAAGAACCTGAACTTGCGTAGAACAAAAGGTAGGTATATGAGAAATAGGAGTGGGCATACAAGAGCGTAAGCGAATACTGGTGCAAATACAGTGTACCCTAAGTAGAAAAAGAGCAAAAGCAGCAGGAGGACGATAAGGTTCTTTAACAATTCAACAGAGGAGAACAAGACCATCAATTGTAAGCCCTGGAAGATTTGCCTGGCCAGGATGAAGAGGATACTGAACAGAACATAAACTATGAGAATCTTAAGGATGATTGATGCTAGGGGGCTATCAAAGTAGTGTTGGCCAAGATATCTTGAAAAGATGAAAAAGAATGCTCCAAAGATCAATGAACTTCCGAATTGGAACAAGAATGCTGAGGTGATGGCTGTCTTTATTTCATTATACTTTTTTTGAACTTTGAATTCGGGGATGTATTTGGCTAAAGCCTGTCCCAGTCCAAGATCTCTGAAGAACAGGAAGAAAATTACGAAAGTAAACACTGCAAAGAACAACCCATACTCCTCCGGAGACATGTTCCTTGCAAGCACAATTCTTGTTAGGTAAGCTACTACGGATGCCAGAACACTTATAATTAAAGTAATGCCTGCTCCTCTGACAGCTCTTCTGAAATATTTGGACATATGGAGATTTCTCGATAATTCTGCTTTTAAAATTAATGCAATACAGATATTCTTCCATCCGTGGATAGAACTCTCTTATATTGACGAATACAAAAATTTATATAGTAGGCACTGCAGGAATCAACCCATGATAAAGATACCCGTTGGGGCGCCATATTTTGACGAAGAAGAGGTACAGCAGGCAACAGGAGTGATGAGATCTGGTTGGATTGCGCGGGGCAAAGAGGTTGGGTTGTTTGAAGAGGGATTATCTCGTTACCTGGGAGTCAAACAGGTTGTAACTGTGAACTCAGGGACCGCTGCATTGGAAGTTGCCTTGAGAGCATTAGGAATCAAGGGTAAAGAGGTCATTACAACCGCCACGTCCTGTTCCCCAACAGCGAATGCAATCATCCATTCGGGTAACAGGCCAGTGATGGTAGATGTTTCTATGAAGGATTATAACATTGATGTTGAGCAGATTGGAAAAGCGATTACTCCCGCTACTGGAGCAATACTTCCAGTACACATATATGGTCGGCCGGCGGAGATGGACAAGATTTTGCAGTTGGCTGATACGCATGAATTACCTGTTGTGGAGGATTGCGCTCAGTCAATGGGAGCAAAATTTAAGGGAAAACTGACTGGGACATTCGGTAAAGCTGGCTGTTTCTCTTTGAATATTAACAAAATCATCACTACGGGGGAAGGGGGTTTTATCGCTACAAATGATGATGAAGTGGCAGAAAATATTAAGATCATCCGTAACTATGGCCGGGACCCTTCAGGGTCAGACTACTGTTATACTCTCTTTGGACACAATTTCAAGTTCACCAATCTTCAGGCTGCTATCGGACTGGCTCAGCTAGAGAAGATAAGTGATCTGATAAAAGCAAGACGTGAAAATGTGAGCTTCATGTGTGGCCTTCTGCGTGAGGTTGAGGGGATTGTCCTGCCTGGCGAGACTGAGAATGAATTTGCGGTTTTCTTCAGCTTTACTGTACTGCTGAGGAACCCGGGGATACGTGATCGATTGAAAGAATTCTTGGAAAATAAATGTATAGAAGTTCGTACCATGTTCCGGCCGATGTGTGATCAACCTTATTATAAGCGATTGTATGGAGAAAGACAGATTCCTCTTCCAAACGCTGAATTCCTTGGAGAAAATGGGCTATATGTGGGTTGCTACCCAGGTATGAACAGAGAGCAGATGGAACATATTGCAGTAAGTATAAAGGGGGGATTAAATGCCATTAGGTAAAAGTGTTGAATGTGGGGATATCGGGAAGGATGATGGAACAAAGGCGGGTGACTCGGCTGAGGTTGAGAAGATTAATTTAAGCGTTGTCACAGCGACCTACAATGAGCGGGAGAACATTCTAATTCTAATCACAGAGTTGAATCGCATCTTTCAAGAGAATGGCATTCTGGGAGAGGTTGTGGTTGTTGATGACAGCTCTCCTGACGGGACTTCCGATGTCGTTCTTGAGATGAAGAGGAAATTTCCTAACACCGTACTCGTTAAGCGTCCGGGAAGATTGGGTATTGGCAGTGCTTACAAAGATGGTATCAAAGCTTCCCGTGGAGAAGTAGTCACTTTGATGGATGCTGATTTCAGCCAACCGCCAAGTTCTTTGGCCGAGATGTACAAAGTTACCCGGCAGGGAAAGATAGGTTGGGGTAGCAGATATTACAATAATGTGAAATTTGAATCGGATCTTGCCCACCGGATTGGTACGAAACTTCTCAATAAGTGGATCTCTTTGTGGCTAAGGACAGAGATAAATGACCACACTCTTGGTTATTTCGCCATTAGAAGGGAGCACTTGGACAAAATAATGGAGTGTGCAGCGAGAAAGAAGATTTATCCTTTCAGCAATATTCTTTATGGTCTCCCCATTGCTGCAGTCGCTTTCAAGCTGGGACTTACTATCGTAGAAGTTGACGCACCTTATCAAGAGAGGAAATTCGGGGAGTCAAAGATTGGTTTTTTCAGCGGTGTTTCAGTTGTAGGACATGATATGATTTACACGTTGGCTCTTCATGCAAGACTGCGCCGCTAGGGAGAGTATCGTATGAAATAGTGTTTCCAAGTTGGGAATAGAAGAACAGAATGGATGTAGAAAAGTTCTATGATGGGCTCTGGAGTTCGGACCCAGAAGCTGACAAAGATAGAGAGTTGCAGAGAATGCGCTCAGAAGCGATAGGTTTCTCTTACCAGCTGATTCCTACAGATAAGAAGATCTTGGAGGTAGGTTGCGGCGCTGGTTTCCAGACGATGCAGCTGGCCGGAATAGGCAATTCAGTAGTGGCCATCGACTTTTCTGAACAGAGCGTTAGGCGTACTGGTGAGGCGTTGAAAATTCACCGAATTGATAATGTGAAAACAATGAAATGCAATGCAGAGTCAATGCAATTTGAAGACAACATTTTTGATGTGATTTACATAAATTCTGTACTGATGCATGTGAGACATGAAAAAGTGCTTTGTGAGTGTTCTAGGGTGCTGAAGAAAGGGGGAAAAGTCATTATTGTCGAACCACTTGCGTATAATTTCCTTCTGCCGTACCGCCTCTTATTCTCAGATTACCAGAAGACAGGGCCGAGATATATGACTCTGGGTAAGTTTAGGAAGTATCAATATTTTTTTTCGGAGATGAAGCACCGTGAATTTTACTTTTTCTCTATCCTGCTACTGCCTCTTTTTAAGCAAAAGGGAATGATCAGCAGATTGTGTGTCTTAGTAAAGTCACTTGATAGGTATATTCTGAGTAAGTGCAGTTTTTTGAGGAATTTTTCCTGGATTGCAGTTGTTGAATATAGGAAGTAGATGCCACTGTCCCATTTTTTGCAGATTCATAAAATCTATAAATGACAACAATTAACTGCGACTGCTGATGAAAATAAAATTAATGGAAGATAGTATAACTGAAGAGGAGATTAATGCTGTCAACGAATGTATGCGTTCCGGTCAGTATACACAATGGGACAAAGTGGATGAATTTGAGCGTGAAGTGGCAAAATGGAATGGTTCTAAGTATGGGGTGATGGTAAACAGTGGTAGCAGTGCTAATCTACTGATGGTTGACATCCTGAAAAAGAAATTTGGGTTAAGAAGCGGAGATGAAGTATTAGTTCCAGCTGTCACCTGGCCGACAACAGTTTTTCCGCTGATTCAGAATGATTTGGTTCCTGTATTCTGTGATGTGGATAAGAGTTTTAATATTTGTATCGATTCAATGCGCAGGGTTCTCAATGAGAAGACAAAAGCGGTTTTCATTGTCCATTTGCTTGGGCAGAGTGCAGACATCACTGAAATCAAACATTTTTGTTCCGAGAATGGGTTGGTAATGATAGAGGATTGTTGTGAAAGCATGGGTGCGAGGCATAATGGGACTAAAATTGGTAATTTTGGGGTCATGGGGAGTTTCAGTTTCTATTTTGGGCATCACATGACCACTATTGAGGGGGGTATGATTGTCACAGACGATTTTGAAACTTATGACCTCCTCAAGTCTATTCGCTCACATGGCTGGGTGAAAAGGACAGCCCGGGAGGAGAAGTATCAGAACCTACCAAATCGTAATTTTATATTTGATGTGACTGGGTACAACCTACGCAGCACAGACATGAATGCTTCCATTGGTCTGATTCAACTGAAGAAGCTTGACCAATGGATAGAGATTAGAAAGAGGAACCATCAACATTTTTTAAAGGGAATTGAAAATATTGGATTGACATCCCAGAAAGTTAATTTTAGTGAGACCAGTTCTTTTTGTCTGCCTGTTCTTTTCAGGAGCAAAGGAGAGAGAGACTTTGTTCTCAGAAATCTTTCCGCTAAGGGGGTGGAAACTAGACCTATTGTGGCGGGGAACCTTCTGAAGCAGCCAGTTTTCCAAGCAATGCAGGTGAAAGCAGACCAAACTCCAATGGCTGACAGGATAGATGAATATGGGATTTATCTGCCAAATAATCAGTATGTAACACCTGAGAAAGTTGATTTTATGATACATTGCATCAGGGAGTTGTTGGTAGAATTGCAGAATCCATTCGATGGTCACTAAGCGAATACTCAGAGAAACGGTTATCTATCTTTCTTATAATGCAATGATAATGGTTGATCGTGATCTGGATGCTGATGCGCATCCCAGGGGAACATCTCGCCCTGTTGCACCCTCTTCCACTTTTCCAGGTCATCACGTACCATCATCTTGACTAGTTCTTTGAAAGTCACTGTTGGCTGCCATCCCAGTTGTTGTTTGGCCTTGCTGCAATCCCCCAGTAAGATATTTACTTCGGCAGGGCGCATAAATCGCTCGTCAACTACGACGTAATCTTCGTAGTTCAGGCCAACTTCTTCAAAAGCGAGTTGTACGAATTCCCGGACAGAATGTGTCTCACCAGTTGCTAAGATATAATCATCTGGTTTATCCTGTTGCAGCATCATCCACATCCCTATTACATAATCGGGAGCGAAACCCCAATCCCTCTTTGCATCAAGATTTCCCAAAACTAACTTATCTTGCATCCCCAACTTTATCCGGGCAACTGAATTTGATATTTTGCGGGTAACAAATTCTAGTCCGCGTAACGGACTTTCATGATTGAAAAGTATTCCAGAGCAGGTGAAAAGCTCATGTGCTTCCCGGTAATTCACAGTAATCCAGTGTCCATACACTTTAGCTGCGGCATAAGGGCTTTTTGGGTAGAATGGTGTTTTCTCTGTCTGGGGCATCTCTTGTACTTCTCCAAACATCTCACTTGAAGAAGCTTGGTAAAATTTTGTATTAGGAGAGATCATATGAAGGGTGTTGATCACCCTGGTGACCCCTAATCCTGTAACTTCTCCCGCGCCGATGGGCTGGTCGAAGGAAGCGCCGACAAAACTCTGAGCAGCCAGGTTATAGAACTCATGTGGATTTGTCTTTTGGAAGAGATTGATGATTGAACTTTGATCCATCAGGTCGAAGGAAATTAGTTTGACTTTATCCAATACGTTTAGGTGCTGCAACCGCCAGAAATTAGGGGTGCTGAGTCTTCTGTATGTACCGTATACTTTATAGCCTTTGTCCAAAAGAAGTTTGGCGAGATAAGCTCCATCCTGTCCAGTAATGCCGGTAATCACCGCTGTTTTCATAATAACCGTGTCTGGCAGGAAAATCGTTTAAATAACTTCTGGAACTGAGAACTGTTTCATCATATCTAGGAATAAGAATTCCATGAGCTGTTCTCTTCAGGATGAGCGCAGCTAGGCGAGATGTTCTCCTGATGGATATTCCTGATAGAATCAACAACCTGCTTGATTTCACTCTCGCTAAGATGACTGGATGAAGGCAGATATAATCCTCTTCTTTCTAACTGGTCAGAAATAGGGAAGAGGCGACCAGCATCTGGGAGCCGGGACTTTTCATCAAGTCTGGCCAATTGTTTATGCATTCCGATAAAGAAGGTCCTTGTGTCAATTCCTTTCTTGAGCAACTCTTCACGTAGCCGGGGCATATCCATGCTGAACTTCTCTTCATCAATAAGAATCCCATACATCCAGTAGACATTTTTTGCCCATTCTTTTTCAGGGGGGGTAGTTATGCCGGGGACGGGCCGTAACAGTTCGTTGTATAACTGAGCATTGCGGCGTCTTGCTTCAACAAGTTCGTCAATCTTTTCCAGTTGCGCCAAACCAATCGCCGCTTGCATATTTGTCAGACGATAATTGTAACCTAGTTCTTTATGCAAGAATCTTGGCTGGCCAAAAAAGTGGTTCCTCAATTTTCTGGCTCGTTCTGCCCAATGATCATTGTTCGTCACCACTATCCCACCTTCTCCTGTGGTAATGATTTTGTTTGCATAGAAACTGAAGCAGGCAATATCACCCAGGCTGCCAGCCATCCTTCCTTTGTATTCTGCTCCATGTGCTTCAGCGGCATCTTCAATGACAAATAAATTGTATCTCCTGGCTATATCACTCACTTTGTCCATGTCCACGGGGTGGCCATAGGTGTGAACAATCATGATCGCTTTTGTTTTTTGGGTGATTTTCTCTTCGATCTTGCTCACGTCCATATTCCAGGTATCAAGCTCGGAATCTACCAGTATGGGCGTGGCTCCGGCGTAGATCACAGCATTGCAGGAGGCAATCATGGTAAAAGTAGGAATGATCACTTCATCTCCTTCACCTATCCCCATAGCTTCAATGGCCAGATGAAGAGCAGTCGTTCCATTGGAACAGCTAATACCATGTTTCACTCCGCAATATGCACTGAACTTGTCTTCGAATTCTTTGATAAACTTGCCAGCGGAAGAAATCCAGCCGGTCTTAACTGCTTCAGTCACGTATTTAAGTTCGTTCCCTTGCAATGTAGGTTCACAAACTGGAATCATTGTGCACCGGTTCTGTTTTTTCTTTCTCTAGAAATCTTTTCTCTCTTTCCCTTCCCCTGTATGGGCCTTGTTTCAACTCGATAAGTTTCGCTTCCTCAAGAAAGGTGAAGCTGTGCCCTGTATTTAGGACGATAACATCGCCTTCTTCTAAAGTCACTTCTGAGACTCTGGCATCATCTTCTCTCTCGTCAAATAGGTCTATCTTCACTTTTCCAGATATCAGATAAAAGAATTCCTGTACTGGGAGGTTTTTAAGTTCGGGGAACGGGAGATGGACATGGGGCTTTACCATGTCTCCTTGCTGCCTGCTATGAATTGCTACCTGGAGAGGGAAATCCTCCGGTGTAACAAAGAGCATTTTTTCAGGAGAAGAGTCGAGTTCTTGCAGTGCCCTGGCCCTAACTATGATGGCTAGAATTTTGTTGTTATGGATGACCTTCTCTATAGGCGACTGCATAATTACAAGTATGCGGGAGCAGTATAAAAATGTTATGCATTCATGGCTGCACTGAAACAATATCGCTGGCTCCCTCCCCAAGCGCTATGTTGTACATGCGCACCGAAGACCCTCTCGAAGAGGGGCTAGTTCTTGATGGGTATGTTTGTATCATGCTTAGGAGTCTCATCTTTGTCAGTTTGACTAAGCATGTTTTTTATATTAGAAAAGATCCTTTGGGCAGCTAATTTTGGTGAAATGTACTTGAACATGTAGGGGATATTCGTCGGTTGGCTGAGGGCCAAATGCATGTACTCTCTTAGTACAAAGCGTGGAAAATTGAATCCTTTTAAACCATCGGGAACATATACTCTTTTACCTTTAGAATAATGTGTTGGGAGTAGACCGTCAGTTATCTCTCCACTTTCAACCAATTCATCATAAACAGGCGTACCAGGTAATGGTTGGAAATTACTTAGAAAGAAAAAGTTGAATTTGCATTTCCGTATAAGCTTAACTGTCTTTTGAATATCCTCCTCTGTCTCGCCAGGATATCCGATAATAAATAATCCGTGTACTTTTAGCCCGGTTTTTCTTATTTCTTTCACTTTCTGCGGAATGATCGACGGGTCAAGGTCTTTCCTCATTCTTTTAAGTACGTCTACAGAACCACTTTCTGGGGCGACACACACATATTCCCATCCAGCTTTTTTCATCAGTCGTATCAATTCTATATCAGTCCGCTGTATCCGAACTCCTCCGGGTGTTCCAAATTGCAGATCTTTTAGGTTCAAGTCTATCACAGATTGGCAGAACTCTTTGGCATAATCAATATGAAACGTGAAATTGTCGTCAATGATGTTGATGAATCGTATTCCCTTGTCATAGTACAGGTGTTTAATCCACCTCATCATGTATTCTACTGAGTGTTTTCTAATAATTTTGCCATTGATTAAAGGTCCTGAACAAAATGCACAACGGTAAGGACAACCGCGAGTTACCCAGATGGGAGCGTTCATTTCATTTTCAGTATAAAATCTGTATCCTTGTGCGATACACTCTTGGAGGCCAATTGCGTCGTAATCAGGGATATTAATTTTGTCTAAATCCGGTTCTCTTTCCAATTCGTTCAGAGATAGGTTGTCCTCGTCAGAACGGTACCCTAAACCCATAACCTTAGGCCAGTCTGGTTCGTCCCTTTGCAGTTCCTCAAGGAAAGTCGGGAATGACAATTCGGACTCTCCCCGAAAAATGAAATCTACGCAACTGTTCTTCATCACAGAAGCGGGGTATGAGGTAACATGACATCCCCCCATTACTGTAATGATTTTTTCATTGATTCTTTTGGTCTCTTTTAAAACCTGAAGACATTCTTTGAATACTGGGGACCAGCAGGAAACACCAACGATGTCTGGGTCCAATCTTCGAATTTTTTCTTCAAATTCTGGTGATTTTGCATCAATCCCTAATAGAGAACAGTTGATAATGCTAATATCGTGTTTTGTGTTGTCAAGGTTACTTTTCAAATAGGCAAGGGAGATGGGAATTGTATAGTTAGTATCAAACCCATTTGGCCAGACCAATACTATTTTCATTTTATCACCAGCGGAAATCCTATTTAATATAAGTATTTCGGTTCATTTTGGTAACGGTAGTCCTTGATGCTGTTAGTTCCGGATAGTCCAATATAGGACCAAAGGGACGGTGGCGAGAGCGAATAGCAGATCGATGTATAAGATCAGAAGTCCAAACAAATTAAGCAGTTTCGCCGGGCCTTCTGGTCTATAATGGTCTACGGCCATCTCGGGGTATTTCCAGCCTACTGGGCATCCCCAGAATGAGTGGCTGCGGTCGATAATTGCATAGACTTCCGAAGGGATTTCGATTGATCCAGCATGGATCGCAAAGTGATGTTCAACATTCACCTCACCCACTTTTTGAGTACCTTTCTTGAAGTATGAACTTACCTGTTCGCCGACATCAAAAATCCTCTTGAAATCTTCAGGTTTCCACCCGCAGTTGGTATCGGGGATGCATTCAACATAATAGAAAGGGACATTTGTGGTCTGGGCTTGGGTTTTCCCAATCTCGCTTAGCAAGGCAAGGAATCCGTCACCTTGTACATAATGCTTATCATGGAACACCCAGGCATGTACTCCATTGAATATTCTGGGATCAATGGCTACAATTGCATTGTCGGGGATGTTTTCACGTGTGAATTCTCTTAATACCAAAGTAATTGAGTCTCCTCTGGATTCCATGACATCTTTTATTACGAAGATGCTAGATACGGATGCAATAATCAATAGTAAAGGTATAAGATGTTTGACTCTCAACTTTGAAAAGTATCTGCAGCCTTGCACTATCCCTTCTCCAGCAAGTAAGCTGAGGACAATCGGGATAGCCAGATGGTGTTGTGTCCCCCCGACTTTCCCACCCAGATAGATGGCCCCCAGTAGGGGAGGCAGGACGAAAGCAGCAAATATATACTTGTCTTTCCTGAAGAGGAAAAGTCCACCAAATAGTCCAAAGATTAGAAGTACGGTGTCTTTGTACAATAACAAAGGAATAACCTGCCGTAGGAAACTTTTGAATCTGGGGAAATTCCAGTTCTGACTACTGACTCCTCCAATGGGATATTTGCCTATGCTCAAGATCGAGGAAAAATAGTAATCGGTAGTCCCTTCTTCAGTATAAGTGAAATAGTTATAGATAAGCACAGGAGAGGTGACCAGCACAAAAACTAGAAAGCAGGTCAGTATTATCTTTAGTGGTTTCTTACGGAAAGTGACGGCCCCCTGTTGTTGCAGGAAAATTGAGTTCTCCCGCCAGCCATGGAGAAAGAGGACCGGAATGTAACATACGCCGAAAATTAGGACGAGGGGCTGAGCCAGGGCGCCCAGAGCTAGGAACAAAGATGAAGGGACCAGGTTAATTAGATTTCTTTTGAGAGCCCGTGCGAAGAAGAGCATACTCATAGCAGCGAAGAAAAAGGCAGTCATATCCATCTCGACAAGACGGGTGATTGCAAATCCGGATACTGCAAAGAGGAAAGCAGAAAGCAAAGCACTTTTTTTTGATGTGAATATCTGCCTGCTGATTAAGAAGATGACCAGGGAGGTGAGTGAACCAAACACAATTGAAGGGAGTCTTGCCGATATGGCGGTGATACCACCCATTAACCAATATCCTACATCGGCCAAATATGCAAATAGGGGGGACTGTATGTGTGTACCCAGGATACCAGAGCCCAAAATATTGAATGGAACCAGAGAATAAAGCATCTCATCGGTACCAATATCCGTGTAATGGGCGGCAATGGTCCGTAGGACCAGCCCTAGGGCCAGGATGAGAGTAAGATAAATACCTTTTTTTGTTAGTTTCATGATTTGAACGTGCAAATATACCGCCCATCAGAGAAAGCTATCTGTCCTCCTGCGCCCAGGCAACAATTGTTCACTTCCCTGAATTTGGTGCAGTACTGCTCACCTTGTGTTTCACATTTCTCTTGTATACAATTCTGGTATCCCTCATTTCCTAGATTTTTTAATGCTTGGAAACTGAAAAATACCATCAGAACAATCAGTAGATACAAAATCACTACAAGCGCTTTCTGGCTAATGGATAGTCGTTTCATTTTCGAATTATGCTACTTTGAGTATAGCAAAGAGTCCTTCTTTTTGGTAAGCCACACTGAACAATCCCGAGGAGGATATTTCGTTATATCTCTGTGTGAGCAAATTGCTTGTTTCATTATCCCCATACCTCTTCCTAAGCTGTCGATGGTCCATGGATGGATTTATGACCAGATATTCATAGCCCCTATTCCTCAGAAAAGAGTGAAGTTCAACCACATTTTTGGTAAGATATTCCTTCCTGAAGTCGAGTTCCTCCTGGCACCAGTTGCAACCATACCTGCCCAGTCCAACTACAATTTTTGGTCTAGGGGTGTATAGGAAAACTTTTGCATTCAAAGGGAGGGTGTTGAAGCCTACTGCAATTTCATAGGCTTCCTGTATGCTGCCAAAAGCGCTTGATGTGGGCCAAATCGCCGTGTTAAGTTCATATTTCTGTTGTGCTGATGTTAATATGACTCCGAAGAGGATGAGAGCGACCACCACGAACTGAATTGGCTTTAATTTCCGAAAAAATCTTTTGATGAAAAAGAAACCTTCGGTGGCGATCAAAGATACGGGTATGGCAAGTAACATCCAAGTTCTGAAAGCTCCTCTGGCCACCGATATTGGGAATGTCATTCCATTAACTCCCCAAAATGTAAATATCAGCCAAAACAAAGTAACACAGAGCCAGGTGTTCTTCTTTTCCGCTATGGAGGATTTGTATTTCCATAGCACAAAGACAAATCCGATCGTAGTCAAGATTGATATGACTACCCCTATTCCAATTGGGTTGTTTATCATGTTCTGACCATGAGCCACAAAGAATTCTTCAATTGTATAAGCGCGGGAAGCAGTACCACCAGGATTTACCAAGGCCCTGAGGAAACCAATTAATTTGCTACCTGCAGGGGTACTTACAGAATTAACTGCAGCACTCACGGTTGCAGCAGTCTTTGCAGGAGTTGTATGATAATAATTTAGTATCGTATCGATCTTATGTTTGTAGAGTATTGTACCAAACCAGACAAATGAAACAGCAAAACCTCCCAGCAGGGCTGCAACATGATCTTTGAGAACCTGTCGGTGGGTAACTGAAGCCACTATGATATATATGATAAGCAAGCTTGTCAGCTTGATCGGCTGGGAAATATTCTGGCTGACCCAGATACTTGCCACCATCAGCATTGCTAGCCAGGTCCATCTCCTATCCTTCTTGATCATTTCAAAGGCATACATTGTTGGGAAAAAGAGGGTTATGACCAGAGAATGAGCCCAGATGAAATGGCTAAGATAGCAGGGAATTGCTGCCAAGACAAATGTTGCAAAGAGCGCTTTGTTAGTATTTTTCATGAACCGTCTGGCAAACAGAAAGAAAAAAAGGAATCCAAGTGAGATTATCAAAGCATTAAAGAATTTCATGGTCCAGGTAAGATTGGGTGACGTCTGGTGTAAGATTCCTATTAGAACATCGTAGGCGGGAGGATATGGATCCATGTATGAAAGCACGGCGTCAATCTCTTTTACGTCTTTTAGAGGGGGATCATAGGCTGTTTTCTCTAAGGAAACATACTTTATCCCTTCTGAATGTCCCCAAGGGTCCTCGTTCTCGAGGTAGGGATAACTAAAAGCCCCTTTTGTGTAGATGTAGAGAGAAAGGAGAGAGATGAGCAAGACAACAATGATGACCAGATTAGTTTTTGTAAGTCTGGGAGTTGGAATGGTTACATCACCTTTCTTTATCGCCTTTGCTGCTTGATATATCGGAAAAGCTAAGGTGACAAAGAGTAGGATTTTCCAGTCCAATGGTATGTGCAGAAAATTTAGTAGAATCAGCAGTATTGGCATAATTCCAAAACCGACAGCAAGGCGAACTAAGTTTCTCAGCATGAAATTCTTGGGCAATGTCACCAAATAGGCAGCAGTGAAACCTAAGCTCCACATATAGACAAAGAACAAGAATATTGTCGTTATGCTAGTCATAGGTAAAGAACATGAAGTTAACCTCACTATTTAAAGTTTATCTAACTGCATAATAATATAGTGCCAATTCTGGATATTGCTGGGCTGAAATTAACCTGTATTGATCATTCAAAAGTTCTCTGTAATAATCCGTGGTCTTAATGTTACGTGAGGAGATCAGCCAAAAGGAGTTCTCCTGCTCTACTGTTCTGAAAAGTTTTTTCTCGTCGATCGTCCTGAATTTCCTGTTTTCCATCCAAGTCAGGTTGATGTGACTAAACTCACTCCCCAATGGTCGGTTCTCTTCATCATAAGATTTCTCTTGGTAATATGTGAAAAGTCTGAGATTGGAACCAGATCTATCAAAGAGGACAAGAGTCCCTGGCGGAGAGTTGTCCTGGATGTGGCTGACGGCTTCTTCCCAGGGAGCTTTTGTGGTTTTGTCATAGTACACATGCAAAGTCAAAGAATTAAATAAAATGATGATCAGCATGATGGCAATTGTTGATTTTCTTGAGTTGACCATAGTGATAACTTTAGCACTTACAATATAAACAAAGAGAACAATGAAAAATGAGTGTCTGATGAAAGAGAAAGAACGTAGTGTTGTTGGTAGGATACAAAGATGGCCGATTCCTGCAAAGAGTAGCAAAGTCAGAGTGCCACAAATAATTTTATTGTTGGATATTCTGATATTTTTCAGTATGAAGAAGCATAGAATTGCAATTATCAGTAGTAAGGTCAAGGGGAATATCCAGAAAAGCACTCCCAGGTTTGCTAGGAAAGCTGGAATCCCTCTGAGAAGAAATCCTTCTTGCAGCAGGGGGTGTCTCAGCAGGGCTTGGATATAGAGAATTCGTATTCCTGGGATGAAAAGAATAATGACAATAGCAATTGAGAGCAGATACTCTTTAGCAATATGCCGATTCTTTACATAGATCCAAAAGAAATGTAATACTATCAGAAAGACGGCCATGTATCCCACGTAGAGCGTGAGAGCTGTTACTAGTGTATATGCAGCAAAATACCATTTTCTGGGGGTTGGCTCTTTTGCATTATGGCAGAATTGGAGCAGTAGGAGAGATGATAGAAGCACTAGGAAGCCGAATAGGGCAAATGGTCGTGCTTCCTGAGCGTAGACAATCTGTAGCATTGTTGTGGCTAGGAAAAATGCACTTAGCAGTCCAATTTTGGTATTGAACAATTTCTTCCCAAGAAAGAAGATGAGGATTATGGATCCAAGATCGAAAAGAGTGGACAACAGGCGGATAGAAAATTCTGAGTCCCCAAAGAGATCAACCCATTTCCATAAGAGCAAGAAGTAACCAGCAGGAGTGAGTTCAATTTCAATTACATCTGTGATAATCGATGAGAATGTTGCTTTTGTCACATGCGTAAGAGAGATGATTTCATCAGTCCATAATGATTCTTCCGCCAGGTCGTGGAGGCGCAGACCGGCTCCGAGAATAATTATGACTGACACCAATAAGAATATTTTTCTTTTATGCATAATTTCATCTCTCTTTGTCATCAGATACTGCGGAGGAAATCTTTTGTTGAAATCATTTTCTTCCCTTCCACCCTGAAAGAGCGAACATCTTCTCTGTTGGGCATACTGGCTACGGTAGCATTTTCTTCTTCCTGTTTATAAGCAATTATGTCCTGATCAGCGTAATCATCAATGAACTCGTTGAGCATCCTCCCAAAGCACTTTGCAATCATGTAATGCAGTCGATAAGCAGTGCAATTCTGGTTGTATCTGAATCTCTTCTGAAAGATAATGTCTCCAGTATCCAGGCCAGCCTCCATGAAGTGTATTGTTATACCAAACTGCTCTTCGTTATTCTGTAAATACCAGAAATATTGGGCTGCTCCCCGATATTCGGGCAAGTAGGACCCATGGGCATTGATTAGTTTGTTGCCCAGCATTTCAAATACTTTCTTCTTCAGTATCTGTGCAACTATGCAAAGAACATAATCTGGGCGCAGGGTATTGATCTCTTCCAGGAAAGTTGGATTACTTAAGTCATTTGTCCTGATGACCGGAATGTTATACTTTGTTGCAAGTTCGGAGATGGAAGACGCTTTTCCTTGCTTGTATCTCCGGCTTCGAAGTATTTTGTGGGTTGAGAGCAGTAGGTTATACAGTTTTGATTCAATAATCTTGTATGCAAAGAAACCGTATGAGGATCTCTTTATCAGTTTACGGGCCACTTTCAATTGATCAAGCGTGGAGTCTCCTCTCAACTGGCTGGCTATTACAACTGCTTTGATCTTATGGTGGTGCTTCTGGAGGATCTCACGTGTGGCTACCACTGAAGCCATAGTATTTTGCGTAAATATTATGAATTCACCCATTATTGACCATCCAAAAAATCAGCTTTTCAGCCGCAGCTTGATAATGCCTTTCAGATACAGCATGCCAAACTTAAACAACCCATACAGGCTATCTGCTGTCTTAGACTCGCCTGCTCTTCTGTCGATGAAAGAGTAGGGGACTTCCTTGATGCGATGTCCTTTCTTGCCTGCTTTGTATAAGAACTCAATACAATATTCACCGTAACCGGAGGATGTCTGCAGACGGATCTGCTGCAGGACGTCTCTTCTGGCTGCTACAAAGCCGCTGTCATAATCCAGCACTTTAAAGTTGAGAGCAATATTTGCTACAAGATTGATGAACCTGCTGGAGGCGACTCTAAGCAGCGGTCTCTTATCCTTTCCTCCTTTTACGTAGCGGGAGCCGACAACAACGGGATATCTTTGCAGTTCATGTAGCATACGGGGAATAAGTTCAGGGGGCATCGAGCAGTCAGCATCCATCCAGACGACGTGCTTTCCCCGCGCTTCGTCAATCCCCCTTTGGATCGCTGTTACCAGTCTTTTTTCTTCCATCCTGCGGATCACTTTCACATCGGGTTGCTTAAGATCCTCAGCGATTTTCCAGGTCAGATCAGGACTGTCATCATCGACGACTATGATCTCTCTGGAATAATCACGAAGGGCCTGCTGGTTCCTTCTGATAAGACTGGTGATGTTACTGGATTCATTAAAAGTAGGCAGTACAACGGAGACGTCAATGTTTTTTTTTCCATCTGCGTCATTTTCTGCTACGTTCTCATTTACGTCTGACATTATCAACTCAGGCTAACATAGTCTTTTTATATAATTTTTGGAAGAGAGGTAAACAGATTCCAATTCCACTAAATTTTTAAATCAACAATCTGCTGCAGTAGCCTGAATGAACTTTCCAAAAATTTCCCAAAAAGGAATATTCTTTTTCATACTATTTGTTACCTTAGTTTTAGTTGGAAAAAAAATAAATTTTTCACCGGTGGTCGGAGCAGATAGCCAGTTCTTTACCCTATTTCAGTTTTTTGGTCCGGTGGCAGGAGCTTTCCTGGGACCGGTTGTGGGGATCGTCTCAGTGCTCTTCGCGCAGCTGGCTGATTTCTTTATTGTAGGAAAAGAGTGGCAGCTGATAAATGTCATACGGCTGCTGCCCATGCTCTTCGCGGCATACTATTTTGGTAGTAAAAAGAAATATCTCGGAGCGATTATCCCGATCATCTGCATGGCTCTTTTCATCGCCCATCCTGTGGGTAGGGAAGCCTGGTTCTTCTCTTTGTATTGGTTTATCCCAATCTTTGGTAAAGTCCTGCCAGACAAAGCACCTGGGAAATTGATCTTCCGTAGTTTAGGGGCGACTTTCACTGCCCACGCCATCGGCAGTACGATCTGGCTGTATACTGTGCCAATGCCGGCGACAGCTTGGGCGGCCTTGATACCGATTGTCCTGTATGAAAGAGTGCTGTTTGCAGCAGGGATCGCTGTTTCGTATGTTGTGATGAACACAGTGTTGGATAAAGTTGCTCAGAAAGTGTCGATTCCGCTGTCTGCGGTTCGTATTGATAAGAGATATGTTCTTTCAAGGAGAATGCTGAAAACTAGGTAAACTGACTTTCATCTCCACCCCCTTCAATGAGTACTGGCCAGTAGAAACTTACGAAACATTTATAAATCACAGTGTCTCTAACCATCCAATGGAAAGTGAACGGATATTATTGGAGGGAATTTGTTCCCAGGTTGATGATAAGTTGGATAATGGTGAATTAGTCGATACTACATCTTTATCTGATTATGTGAGTGGGTTAGAATTGGCTTACAGGGATTTTGCCCAGGATTATATTACTTTGGCAAATGGTTATCATGGTAAGCTGCAAGATCTGAAAGCTTCTGGCAAGAAAGAGTTGATTCGCGGCATCAGTGATATGAGCTTAGGCAGAGTTTTTTGGAATACTCTTTTTGGTGGAGTTGCAGGAGGAGCAGTTGGGCAAGACCCTTATAATGCAACAGCAGGAGCGATAGTAGGAGCATCTCTTACAGTAGCGGATGAAGTGACAAGATCGGGGTTGAATTTAACTTATGCTTTTTGGGGTGTGATTCTTGGATCCTTGATAGGTGATGCTTATCTTGGGGCCTATGTTGGGGCAGGAATTGGTGGTGGGCTTGGCTTAGCAAAAGGAGTTGCAGACGTAATGAAAAACAAGAGGAAAGGCAACAAAATGTTGGCTCAGTCTAAAATAACTCAATTAGAGTTAGATTTTAAAACACGTAGAAATAATCTTATTGAGGGAACACTTCCAAAGTTATTGGGCGATGGTAGTGATTGAAGTCTTAAAGTACAATTATTTCTTCCTGACTTTCAAGAAAACTTAACTAATGTACTCAAATCTGATGTTTTCTCATCTAATGGACCCCAACCATTTTCTTGCTTCCCCAACCATAAAGATTGAACCGGTGATTAGGATAAGATCATCCTCACTGGCTTCTTTGAGAGCCCTTTTCACGGCTTTCACCACATTCCTTTCAACAATTTTTGTTTCTGCATCCATCGCTTCACTTAACAGTTGGGGGTCCATACCCCGGTACTTCGCCTGTGTGATGATGGCAATATCAGAGATAAGAGAAAGCATCTTTGCCATCTTTTGGTAATCCTTATTATCTGCAATACCCAAAACAAGTATCAGACGATGATAATCTGATTCTCGCAGAGAGCTGACCAACTGCTCAACCGCAGGGGGGTTATGGGCACAATCTAACAGAACTGTGGGCTGGCTCTGAATAATCTCAAAACGGCCAGGCCACTTGACTGAGGCAAGCCCTTCTCTGATCGCCTTCTTGGATACTTTGAAGCCTTTCTTCCGCAGAACTTCCATCACATCTACTGCTACAGCGGCATTTGCTTTTTGGAATTTTCCTTGGAGAGATGTTTTTATCTTATCCTCATTCTCAAAATTATTCTCAGAAACATTAACCAAAATTGCACATCTCTTCTGGCAGGTTTCCTCAAAAAAACTCAAAACATCTGTATCTCTCTCTGCTGTCACCAGAACACAATCTTTCTTGATGATACCTGCTTTTTCTCTGGCGATAGAGATTAAATCCTGGCCCAGGACATGTGTGTGTTCCAGTCCGATGTTTGTAATCACGCAAACCTCTGGTTTGACTAAGTTAGTGGCGTCCAGTCTTCCTCCTAAGCCCACTTCCACTACTACAAAATCTACTTTTTTCTTCTTGAAGTGGAGAAAGGCGAGAGCAGTGATGAACTCAAAATGAGTAACGATAATCCCCTCCTTTTTCAGACACTCAGCGTGTTTTCGGACTTCCTTGAAGCAAGAGTACAATTCTTTCAGAGAGATCTCTTTGCCATCAATCATCATCCTTTCAGTCAGTCGCATCAGGTGGGGGGATGTGTACATCCCTGTTTTGTAGCCAGCTTTCTGTAGAATGGAAGAGCACATCGCTGTTACTGAACCTTTACCATTAGTCCCGGCAACATGGATGGTCTTGTAGGTATACTGCGGATTTCCCAGCCTGGTGAGAAGTTGCCTTACATTTGTCAGACCTAGTTTCATGCCAAAATGTTCTAGTTTCTTCAGGTAGGCAAGTACTTGTTGGTAGTCCCCCATATATTCTAATATCTAAAACCAGTATTTAATTTTTATCCACCTAAATGACTTAAAGAATCATAAACCTTTTAAGTTGAATCAGAGCTTTGGAAAGAGATGGCTGAGCAGAAGCATTCCATAAAAGAGGAGCTGCGCAGGAAAATAATTATGCGGCGGAAGGAGATGCATTGTGGAGAAGCTGAGGGTAAGAGCAAGGCCATAGTCGCTCACTTGGTTTCCTTTGAACCATTCCGAAAAGCTGAACATAGATTATTCTATTCTTCAAAAGGCAATGAGGTCTGTCTTAGAGAAATAATTGCCCACTCCCTGGAAAAAAAAGGAACTGTCCTTCTGCCGACATTAAATCAGGAAAAATTGGACATCTATTCCATTAGTGACCTGAAAGAAGATTTGCTGGAGGGAGTATTTGGTATCATGGAACCTGATAAGGACAAATGTAAGATCTTTGATAAGAGAGAGATTGATTTGGTGATCGTTCCCGGTGTTGTTTTTGATGCTGCAGGAAACCGGCTGGGGCACGGCCAGGGGTTTTATGACCGTTTTTTGCAGGATATTAAAGTGCCTAAGATCGGATTGGCTTATGAGTTTCAGATGGTGGATTCATTATCCCCCGAGAAGCATGATATTCCTGTCGATTTCATAATTACTGAGAAAAGGATTATTCAATGTGATGCGGGGGGAGGAATTGATAATGGGAAAGTGGAGGCTGAAAATGAGAATCAATGATGCTGAAGTGCAAAGACTGCTTGATCTGGAATTAGGAAGGCAGCAGAACACCTTGCAGATGATCCCTTCTGAAAATTACGCAAGCAGGGATGTATTGGGAGCAAGCGGTTCCATACTTACAAATAAGTATGCGGAAGGCTACCCTAAGAAAAGATACTATCAGGGGAATCAATATATCGACCAGGTGGAAAGTCTGGCTATTGACCGGGCGAAGCATATTTTTGGAGCAGAACATGCCAATGTACAACCGGATTCAGGGAGTATCGCTAATATGGCAGTCTACTTTGGGTTGCTCAAACCGGGAGAGAAGATTATGGGATTAAAGCTAGATATGGGCGGCCATCTGACTCACGGGCATAAAGTAAGTGCCACTTCAAAGTTCTTCACGGCAGTACAGTACGGTCTAGATGAGAAGAGTGAACTGATAAACATGGATGATGTTAGGAAGATTGCCGAAAGAGAGAGGCCGAAAATCATTGTTTCAGGAGCAACTGCTTATCCCAGACTCTTTGATTTCAAAGAATTTCATGACATAGCTGAATCTGTAGGTGCTTATTCACTCGCTGATATTAGTCATATTGCGGGACTTATTGCTGGGGGAGCCCATCCTAACCCTTTCCCGTTTACAGATGTAGTCACAACGACAACTCATAAGTCGCTGAGAGGACCAAGGAGTGCTATGATCATGTGTAAGAAAGAGGATCGGCTGGTTGACTTGTCTCATACAAAATATGCTGGTATGTCTGAAAAACAAGCTCGACGAGCAAAGTCTCTGTCTCTGAAAATTGACCGTGCAGTGTTTCCTGGTCTGCAGGGAGGGCCTCATGAGCACATAATTGCGGCAAAAGCTGTTTCTTTTGCAGAAGCGATGCAGCCAGAGTTCAGGAGTTATGCGCAGCAGACAGTAAGAAACGCTAAGGTTTTGGCAGAAACATTGATAGAGAGTGGGATAAAGCTTGTTACAAACGGGACTGATAATCATCTTCTTTTGATTGATTTGATAAAAACCTCCTCGCTGGGAAAAATGGGGCTAGGTAAAGAAGCAGCGGTTGCTCTGGAAGAAGCAGGAATAGTCGCCAACGCTAATACCATCCCTTTTGATCCCTCTACCCCATTCAAACCCTCTGGTATCCGCTTAGGTACCCCAGCATTGACTACAAGGGGGATGAAAGAAAGTGAGATGAAAGAAATTGGCAATTATATTTCAGAAGTTATCAATAACTTAAGTGATGGAGCGATACGACGGAGGATCTGTGACCGGGTGAGGGAGATGTGTGCGCAATTTCCCATTTATTCAGTTTTGGGAGAAGGAGGGTCATGATTAAATGATTCAGATATTGGATGGTGAGAAAGTTGCGGATTCAACGGGAAAACCATTGAAAGTAATAATATCTATCCCTGCGTATAATGAAGAGAAAACACTTCCTTTTGTATTGAAAGAGATCAAGGAAGTGATGTTGGATACGGGTTACAACTATGAGATTCTTGTACTGAATGATGGCTCAACAGATGGGACGGTTAGAGTTGCTGAGAAATCTGGGGCGATTGTTGTGTCAAACCGGATTAACCGGGGATTGGCTGAGACTTTCAAGACGGAGATGAAAGAGTGTCTTGATCGAAATGCCGACATAATTGTGCATACCGATGCTGATGGGCAATATAATTCCAAGCATATCCCCGAATTGATCAGTAAAGTGGAGGAAGGATATGACTTGGTATTGGGAAGTCGTTTTCAAGGAAAGATCGAAGCTATGCCTTTACTGAAGAAGTTTGGTAATATTGCTTTCTCAAAAATACTCAGTTCAATGACCAATCTAAGAATTACAGATTCAACTACTGGTTTCAGAGCTTTTACTGCCGAACTAGCACGGGAGATAGATTACATTAACACTTTCACTTATACACAGGAGCAGATAATCAAAGGGGCGAAGCAGGGATTCAGTATTACTGAAATTCCTGTCGCAGCACGTCGGACAAGGAAAAGCAGACTATTTAACCATCCTTTTCAATATGCGCTCAGAGCTTGGATAAATATTCTTCGTATCTATCGTGATTATCAACCATTGGGTTTTTTTGGTAGGATTGGCGGAGCATTCTTGGGTTGTGGGGTTCTAATCGGGATGTGGCTTGTCTACCGTTTCCTTACTTTGGGTTATGTGGGGAGAGCACCTTCTACAGTATTGAGTATGCTTCTTGTACTTATAGGAGTTCAGATAATGCTTTTTGGATTCCTGGCGGATATGCTGGGCAAGTAGGTCCGGATGAACGGTTCCGTATCTGTGTTAAATAATGTTTAAAAATGGGGGGCAGATTCTTTGGATATGGACCCTGAAAGAAAGTCAAGAGACTACGCTCCTACAGAACCACCAATCAAGAATTGTCGCGAAGAAACCAAAGTTGCTGTTGATGCCGCTCTGGAAGCTGGCAAGGTTGTTCTTGATGTTTACAACACCAATTTTTCTGTGTTGCACAAAAATGATAAAGAACCCCTCACAGAAGCAGACTTGAAGAGCCAGGATATTCTCTTGCAGGCGTTGTCCATAAATGGGTTTCCTATCCTTTCAGAGGAAGCTAGGGACGATAAACAAAGGTTGAGTCATTCCGTGATGTGGATAATTGACCCACTGGACGGCACTTCAGATTTCATTAACAGGACTGGAGAGTTTTCAGTTATGATCTCTCTAGTGGAAAATAGGATTCCCATCATGGGCGTGGTCTATCAGCCAGTTAATGGGAATTTGTATGTGGCTGAAAGAGGGAAGGGTGCATATGCTAACGTAGGTGGCGAATGGAAAAGGTTGACTGCAAGTATTACCTCTCACCTGCCAGATTGTAGAGCAGTAGTGAGTAGGCATCATCTCGCTGAAAATGAGATGGATTTCCTCAAGCAGCTAAGGCTATCGAAATTCTCCCAAAGAGGTAGTTGTGGACTGAAAATCGCAGAGATCTGTAGCAGAAAAGCAGAGTTATATTTTACCACTACAGATAAGATTAAACACTGGGACTCGGCCGCGGCACACTGTTTAATCACAGAGGCGGGGGGTAGAATCACCGACATGTTTGGGAACATTCTGGAATACAATACGGATATCGTAAACCATGAGAAAGGACTCCTTGTGACAAATGGAATGATTCATTCAGATGTGGTTGCCAGATACAAACATTTTTTGCTCAATGGTAAAGAATAAAAAGGAACTCCTGATCAATATTGCAATTTTCTTAACTACCATATTATTAATGTTTATTGTTGTAGAAACGTTCGTAAGGATAGTAGGAGAAAAAAATGTGACTCCTGATTACTGGCCGGAAGAAAGTAAAAAATATGTTCCTTTTTTGAAGCGTATGGTGTATTGTAATATCACCAACTTATCCAAGTCGACCAATGAGTTTTCTTACACTGTAAACACAGATGGGTTTGGTTTTAGGATTGGGAAGCCAGAGGAGGAACAAGTCAGAGAGGAAGTGAGAGATGAAGTTAGAAATGAAGAGGGGGCAGCCCGGATACTCGTTTTGGGAGATTCTTTTGTGTTTGGTAACGCTGTTGATTATCACGAAAGTGTCCCTTATTTGCTGGAGAGAAAATTGAATGCTATGATGGATAAGAATGCGGAGGTGGTTAATCTGGGTATGGGGGGATTTTCTACAACTGAAGAATATCTTGTTTTCAAAGAGTATGGTATCAATTACAAGCCAGACCTGGTGTTGGTTGGTTTTTACATAAATGATTTCCAGGATTCCTTAAATTTTAAAGAGCGACAATATGCCAAGAAGTCTGCATTTGAAAGAATTGTCTTTAAGTCAATGCTTGTCAACTGGGCTTATTGGAGAATCAAGACTTCGCATCTTGGAAATAAATTGACTTATTATTTTGGGTTGAATTTTCACACGCAAACTGCGCATCGTTTTGAAATCTCTTTGCTCCACAACGAATATTTGGGTGATCCAAGGGCGAAAGAAGCCATTTTCCTTACTTTCCGCTCACTGAGAGATATTAATCAACTCTCAGAACAGATAGGAGCAAAGCTGGTTGTCTTTTACATTCCCGCAAAGTGGCAAGTCGATCCAAAAAGTTATGAGATGATGCAGGAAACTTACAGCTTGCAGGGGTTGGAATTAGATACAGATCGTCCTCAAAAATTATTATCTGCATTTCTAGAAAAAGAGGGAATCAGTTTTGTGGACTATACTGATGCTTTCAGAGACGCAAGACCACAGCAGCTTTATTGGAAGTATGACTGGCATTTTAATCAAGAAGGATATTCACTTTTAGCAGATATTATCTCTGAAGATATCCAGCAGGAGTTAATCTTGTCCACGACTCAGCAGTGATCGTAACATTTGCAGTTCTTTGTTCTTGATCTCTCCAAAGAGATACAACAGGAATAAATAGAGAAGTAACAACAAGAAAATCATGATTATGAACAAGCCACTTTGGGAATTGAAAGTTACGGCAAGAAAATAAATGATCGATGAGGCACCAACGATTTTGGCTACTGAGAAGAAATTGACGAGAGTATTAAACTTTACAAGAGTGTATGCTGAAACCAATACTAATCCCACAAAACCAGTCAACAGTGTGGCAAGGGCAGCACCTTGGATGGATATTAATGGTATTAGTTTTACATTCAGCACGAAAGATAATGGTAACAGAATGAATGAGGCAATCATGGCAATGCCTGGTTTATTTGCTCCGAAGAGGGCTGCACACAAAGCCATAAATAATGCAAAGAAAACAAATCCAAATATAAGAATACTTAATACTGGGGCAGCAGCAACATAAGCTTGTGAGTAGAGAAGTACAATTATCTGCTTTGCATAAGCACTTATCAAAACGGCGATGGGTAATAATACCATGGTGGCATACCTCATCGACTGATTGATATATTTTTTTACCAACTGGCTATCTCCTGCTGCAGTCGCCGATGAAATGGAAGGTAGCATTGTAAAAGGTAGGGCAGAAAATACTGTTAACGTTACTTTTGATAAAGAGCTGGCGGAGGTATATATGCCTGTCAGGTGGTCACCGGCAAGAAGACTTTTTACCATCAGCAACCCTAGCTCCATCGTTAGTGTAATTGTAGCATAGAATAGAGTCACCGGCAAGGCAAATTTGACTAAAGAAGCAAGAGTGGAATATTTCACGATTATTTTTGGAGATTTTTTTTTCATGTATTTTAGTATGATCATAAAAGCGATCAATGGTGCAACAATATAAGCTGTGATTATGCCAAACAGACCATAGCCTAAGAGTACCATTAGGAAAGCACAAAGCACTTTGAAGAAGGAATTCGCCGCTTCAATGTAGGACTGCTGTTTGAACATTTTTCTTCCGTTAAGGTAACCTTTTGCAAGAACTACGTACATGCCATGAGTTAGGACGACAAAGGAAGCTAAGCGAATAGGACCTGTCAGTGCGGGGTCATTTAACAGAGAAGCAACATTGTCGGAAAGAAAATAGTAAGTCAATAGACAAAATCCACAGATCACAAGCTGCAACTGAAATCCTCCTTTTAGAATTTCTCTTGATTTCATCTCATTTTCAGAGACAAATTTTGAGATGGCGCGGCTTATCCCTGTCAGGAAGATCGTATTATTGATAAGGATGATAGAAAGAATTACTCCAAAACTTCCGTATACTGCTGGACCTAAGAGCCTTGCTAATCCAATATGAATGAAGTAGCCAGAAATGATGAGCGAAAATTGGGCAAGCATCAAATACAACGTGCCTTTGGCCATGATATTTTTCATTTGATAGTCTATTCATCAGTGGAAATTTTCCTAATGTTGAGGTTTTCTCCTCTTTGTATGCTTTGGGAAGTAGTTTTCGGCAAGGTAGCCCATTTGCTGTAAGACAAAGCTCATTACCAGAAAAGACAATACAAAAGGCAAGCGTGCATCGTCTGCGTTTTCTTTGATAATGTTCTTAGCTGACCACAATCTTAATTTCACAAAAGATCCAACTTTCCCCACTTTCTTCTTGAACTGGTGATTTGCTCTTCCCCTCCTCAGCTGCCATTGCACGAAAGAACCTAAGCTTGTTCTGGCTTCATGGAAAGCATAGGCACCAGGTGCAAACTTGATCGGTAGGCTAGATCTCTCCATCCTAAACGAAAACTCTGCATCCTCTGCTCCACATTTCATGGACTCGTCAAACAGGCCAACCTTCCGGAAGATTTCCTTTTTCATCGCACAGTTGCCCACGGCCAGATGGTTAGTTAGGCTATCTCCAGAGATTTTCCACATCTTGTCAAAACCCAATGAACCTCCACCAGGAAACCCTAATTTAGCTATGCAATCACCAATAAAATTTGATTTTGGGACTCGGGTTTCTCCCGTAGAAGCCAACAGAGTGCTATCTGCTTCTAAAGGTCTTAGTAATGAACTTAACCACCTGTCCTGAACCCAGCAATCGTCATCTATAAAGACAATTATGTTGCCTTTGGCGTGGAGAATCCCTTGGTTTCGGTTATAAGGAATCCCTTGTTTTGGTGTAACAGTTACGTACCTGACATCAATGGGCAGGTTTAGGTTTTGTAATGGTTCTTTTGATTCGTGAATCAAAACAATTTCTGCTTCCCCCTGCGATACTTGAGATTTTAACGAGTTGAGGAGCCTAGTGAGTTTATCTCTTCGAAATTTGTCGAATATAATGATGATAGATACTTTCATCTACGTCCAACTCCATAGTATTCAAATCCTTCTTCTCTCATAAGTTCTGGTTCGTATATATTCCGACCGTCGAACAAGACTCTGTTTTTCATCAGTCCGCCTAATTCACTAAAGTCAACGTTTCTGAACTCATCCCATTCAGTTACTAAGACAATCATATTGCTGTCGATAACAGACTCATTAATTGATCTGCAATTTATGATTTGATCTCCAAATAGCTGTTTGACTTCATCAGCGACCACCGGATCGTAGACTTTAATGGATACTCCCATCTCGATGAGTCCCTTAATCAAATGGATGGAAGCAGCTCCCCTTAAGTCGCTGGTTTTTGGTTTGAAGCTAAGTCCCCAAATAGAGATCGTGTTGCCATCGATTTGGTCCAATTTAGACCTGATTTTGGGAAGTAGGGATCTTTTTTGTCGTTCATTAAGCAAATCTACCTCCTGTAACAATTTTGCTTCATAATTGTTAGTTTTTGCAGTGTTTATCAATGCTTTTACGTCTTTTGGGAAACAGCTCCCACCATAGCCGATACCCGCATGCAAGAATTTAGGGCTGATTCGGTAGTCCATACCAACGGCTTTGGCCACACATCTTACATCAGCTCCAACTTTATCACAGATATTGGCAATCTCATTGATGAAACTGATCTTTGTAGCTAGAAATGAATTGTTGGCATACTTCACCATCTCTGCAGTCTCCCAATTCATCTCAAGGAAAGGGATGTAGGTCTTTACCAGTCCATGGTACACTTTGCGTAATACTTGGAAAGCAGTTTCTGATTCTGCTCCAACCACAATCTTGTCGGGATGATTGAAGTCCCACACTGCATTGCCTTGCTTGAGGAATTCCGGATTGGAGACGACTTCCACTTGGGAATTTGGGTTCTCCTTCTGGATAGTTTCAAGACATTTTCGAGCCGTCCCTGGAGGTACGGTACTCTTGTTGACAAGAACTTTGTAACCCTGAGATAATTCTGCGACTTGTCTAGTGACAGAAAAGACAGCACTCAAGTCTGCGGAGCCATCCTCTCCTTGAGGAGTCCATACGCAGTTGAAGATGATATCTGAAAATTGAATGCCCTGCCGAGTGTCAGCAGTGAATGACAGCCTTTTTTTTTCCCTGTTCCTACGGACTAACTCTTTAAGTCCGGGCTCATAGAAAGGTATGTTCCCCTCTCTTAACAGATTTACTTTTTCCTTATCAATGTCGAGGCAAAGCACAGTATGTCCTAGGTTAGCTAAACAAGCTCCTGTCGTGAGACCTACATATCCTGTACCAACAATTGTTATGTTCATTCTTAATCCTGGGAACTGAGAATTTTACTGTACTCTTCTTCAGCTTCTTTCAACGACTCAAAACTGCCGATGTCAAACCAATGCTCATCAAAGACAAAACCGTTGACCTTACTCCTTTGAACTAACCATTTCACCAGATCTCCAGGTGCGTCCGCCCCTCCTTTTTCGACCAATTCTTCAACTAGCTGGAGATCGCACTTTGAGAAGAGATAGCAAGCTGTCGCTGCTAAAGTGCTCCTCGGCTCGGCCGGTTTCTCCTCAAAATCCACAACTTCATTTTCCTGCAGGAGACCTACCCCAAAGCGTTTCCTCACTTTTTCGATATCTTTCATATCATAAAAAGCCAGGACAGAACTACCATGATTATTGAATGCATCGACAAAATCCTGTAATAAGAAGCCAAACAGATTATCTCCTGCGATGACCAATAGGTCTTCATCGATGTCCTCTTCTTTTAACACAAAGTTGATATCTCCAACTGCCCCCAAGCGGTCATCGTTACTGAAAGTTCCATCATTGATGAGTTTTATTTTTTTTGGACTTTGATAATGATTCAGCCAGATACTAAAGTGGTCGTGGAAGCGGTGATTAGTGATAATCAGAATTTCTGATATCTCCTGGATACTCTCTATCTTATTGATTATATGTTCCACAATCGGCTTACCAGCAACTTCCAACAGCGGTTTTGGTCGGTGTTCTGTCAATGGATAGAGCCTGGTAGCATAGCCAGCGGCAAGGATAAGCGCTTTCATCACAGCCGATTAACAAAAAATTGTTTAAAAGAGTTATGGAATTAAGAAATTATCACTCCAGAATGAGTTGTGCAAGCAAACTGTGTGCGCTCACTCCGTTCGCTTAGCCACCCAATTACGTCTTAATGTCTTCCTAGTAA
>CAZWBB010000003.1:0-25988 GCA_964632045.1 uncultured Methanosarcinales archaeon
ACAGTAATTTAGCGCCCTAAAGGGCGGGGCTTTAAACCCTGCTAAATTCCTGTAAAAGAGGAGGCATTAAGAAGCACTGAGAATCTAACTGAAACCGATATAACTTTGCTCTACCTTCTCTTCATCCATGTTCTCTTTGACAAAATCCCTGAACAATGGAATCTTAATAGGTACAGCAAAACGGGTGAAGGTTGAAGTGACGACCGCTTCCCCTTTGTCCAGAGCTGCGATATTCCGATTATCCTGACTCAGATCCTGTGGAGAAGACTCGATCACTGCCTGCCTCTCTGAATTCATCTCGATACCCAGGATAATCTTTGTGTTCATGTTTGCAAGGATATTCTTGGGGATCTCTGAAGGTAGTTGAGTGATAGCGATTAGACCAACTTTAAACTTCCTTCCTTCCCTGGCCAAAGTGTCGAAAATATTGCTCCCCTGTTCTAAAACTTTTTTACCCAACACCCTGGGAGCTTCCTCCAGCACTACCGAAACGACCGGTTTATCTGCAAGCTGGCCGGTCTTCTTGTAATACTTGTATTTCTCAAAAATCTCCGTAGTGACCATACTGCCCACCATTATCTCAATCGCTCCTGAGAAATAACTGGTATCAAGTATCACCACTTTTCCCTGCTCTAGTTCTTGACAAATCTCGCTGATGGTATTCTCTCCTGCTACTTCATCAAAAATACCCTGACAGTAGATCTGACCATCTTCGATGTCTATCCCCAGCAATTGAATCAACTTCCGTTTCACGACAGCTATCGTATCTTCATGGAAATGGACTCCTTCAATCTTCTTTTCCTCCAGCAGGCAGCGGATCCAGTTTTCCTTGAATTTCTTAAAATAGGCATAGAAGCATTGTCTTTGTGGGTCGGAAAGAGATATTGCCCCATGAAAATGTTCCGGTTTAAGTTTCTTGATATTTATCTTCAGTGTCTTCGCCCCGACTGGGGGAGTACTGGGAGTGTAATAAGAGATTTTACTTTTTTGTGGATGATCTTTCAATCCCAGCCCCGTCCTCCCGTAATATTCATCATGGGGGTCAAGAACAAGCATCCCAGCATAATTCTGTTTTGTTATTTCCCAGAGGATGCATGACATTAGGTTGCTCTTCCCTTTTCCAGTACTGGCAGGAAGCAGCACGTGATGACTTAACACATCTTTTCCCGACAGAAAGATATCAAAATCCATCTCCCGGCTGCCACTCCTCAGTTTTCCCAGAAAGAGAGGATTATCTGGTTTGGTGATGAAGGAAAGGTCCTCTTTATTGATCTCCCTAACTTTAGTGAAGAAAGAAGGCAGTTTCTTGCAGGTCTTACTCTTCTCCTCTATGTTTAGGATAGGTTTGAGCAGGGCAAGCTGATAATTCCTCAAGTTTTCATCCATGATATTGAATGAACCTTCTTCCAAGTTCATCCCTGCCACCATCTCCAAGTTCTGCTGCGAAATCTGGCTGCCGTAAAGGAGGTCATAAACCTGTAGGATAAACTTCTCCTGCTTGTCTTCGATAACTACTAACTCTCCCAACTCCACGCTCTCAGACGATTTCACCCGCATAGCTATTTTTCCAAAATCTCCTGATACTACCTGTCCTTTGAGCATGAATGCTCTGGATAGCATAGCATTTTTAATGATTTAGTTGCTTAATTATACAAATCAACCAGAAATCTTTATAAAAGGGACAAAATTCTACAAGTGTCATGGAGGCTACAGTAATGCACTTCCGGCAAGGAAGACATCATGTGAACTCACACCAGATGATCATCAAGGTAGCTGATACTCTAGAAGAAGCAGAGAAAGTCATCGGCAAGACAGTAACATGGACCTCTCCCTCTGGGAAGGAAATCAAAGGAAAGGTTTCTGCTCTGCACGGAAGGAAAGGTGCCGTCAGGGCAATATTTGCTGAGAAAGGGCTGCCAGGACAATCTTTGGGGACTAAGGTAAAGGTTTCTTGATTAGGAATGGATAACAGTTAATGAATTATTTGTAGATTACGGACAGAGAGTTTGTCAGCCGGTTAAACCTAAGTGTGGTGAGTGTTCTATTAGAGAGTATTGTAAGTCTCTTGAGGGCTAATTCACAGAAAGACTTATATACATAATATGCTGTACTTGAATACATAATGAAAACTAAGCAAAAGATTGTTAAATTATTTATTGAGAACAGCAAACCTAAGACTATCAGGGAAATTTCTAAACAAATTAACGCGGACTATAAGATTACACATACGGCAGCTCAAAGGCTCATCGAAATGGGGATTCTTCTTTTTGAAACAGTCGGCAAGAGTTCTCTTTGCAGATTGAACATCAAATATTATGGGATTGAAATCTATCAAGCAGAAAACGAAAGAAAAGAACAAGTGTTGACAAGTAGGAACCTTAAACAACTCTATAAAGAAATAATGGAAAAGACTAGAACAAGTGCTTTTATCTTTCTTTTATTTGGTTCATATGCAAAAGGTAAACAAAGAAAATCTTCTGATATTGATATCATGTTTATTTCTAATGAAAAAAACTTTGAAAATAAAGTGTCAGATATCCTTTCAATATTACCTCTTAAAACCCATGCTTTAGTTTTCACAGAGGAAGAATTTGTTAGGATGAAAGATTCAAAGAAGTCTAATGTTATACATGAAGCAATAGAAAGTAATATAATCTTGTATGGGGTTGAAACATATTACAGGTTAAAGAATGCTTGATGAAAAACGAATAAAAGAAGCTGAATCCAATGTAAGACAGTATTTAGAAGATGGGATGTTAAAGAATCAGATAAACTCAACAGCTAAAGAAATGTATGTCGAGAATTGTGATGTTTCTTTACAAACAGCTCAAAAGCTCCTTGCACTTGAAAGCGAAGATTATCCTCCGCATCTTTGGGTTATTGTCAGTTCTTATTACTCTATGTATTATATTGCTAATGCTGTTCTTCTAAAATTAGGTTATAAAGTTGGAGGAAAAGTCAGCCACAAAATAACTGCTGATGCTCTGATTGTTTTTGTTCGAAATAAACTAAAGAAGAATCTTCTTCAAGAATATGAAGATACGAAAGATGATGCTCTTGAACTTATGTCTCAACGAGCAGATACGCTATTGAAAACTCTTGATTATGAGAGAGAAAAGCGTTCTAAATTCCAATACCAAATGGATGAACAAGCTAAAAGAGGGAAAGCACAAACTTCTCTTGAAAGATCAAAAGAATTTGTTTTTGAAATGAAGAAGTTGTTGTGATTATACAAACATTCCTTGAATTCTTTACTTGAATAATCTCCTCATTGTCACCCAAGAGTGATTAAAACCAAAACATTTATATACTGGTGGCACTTCTGGTAAGTAAAATGGTTGAACTAAGGGTATTACAGATAACTGACGTTGAGGACGATCTTGATAAATTGCAGGTAGTGCGTGATTTCCTGGCTGAACAGCAGGGAACAGACTACGAGATTGACGCAGTTTTCAATACTGGTGACTGGATACACGGTCATCCCAGCGAAAATCCTAATATGGCTTCTTCTCTAGTGAAACAAGCTTTTGAAGGATTTCAGCCCGACGAAGAACAGCAAGAACATATTCAAAGACTTCAAGAATTTATGAGTGAACATGATGGACAAAAGATTGAAGATCTTACTGATGATGAAAGGCAGCAGATGCAACAGCTTCAGGAGCAACAGAATCAGATGCTCAGTACAGTCGTTGTCCCCGCCATCGAAGAGGCGTACCAAGGAATTGCTGAAGTTTGTGCAGAGATAAGTGCAAACACACCCATATATGGTGTCCTCGGTAACCACGACTTGACCGTTGCCTACGATATTCTTGATGATCATGTAACTTTTCTTGAAAGGCAGGATGAACTTGTCAGATTGACTGGAAAAAGTGGTGTGGAATTCAAGATGCGTGGAGACAACAACGTCCAGCTAGTTCCAGGATTTTGGCATCAGTTAACTCCCATACTTAGAGAGCATTTTGTTCCTTATGAATCAGGATATTCCATCGGCTTTCTCTCTACTAGAGTAAGAGAATTGGAAAGCGCGCATAGTGAAGCCGTAACAAAGAAACTACAACTCACCTCAGATGGAGAAGATACTGAACAGATAGGCGAGGAGATCAAAGAGTTGGAAAATGAACTTACAAGCGCTAAAGCCACGAGAGAGGCAGCTCTGAATTATAGACCCGCTGAAGCAAGACGACTGGGTGGAAGTCCACAACCGCTTGATTTTTACCTAAGCCATAGAACTCCTACCTGCGGGGATGTCAGGCAAGTGGTAGGTTCACCTTGTAGCGATACGACTGCAGAGTTTTCACAATTTGCAGGAACTGTTTACGGAGGCCATTTCCACGACGGGCAGATTGGAAACCATACGCTAGCTCACGTAGTGGCAGAGCTGGAGAAAGATGATGCTGAAACAAACCAAGATGGAGTCCGTATGTATTACTTAGATGCAGATGAACCGTGGCATCTCAATGCTGGAAATAAACACGTCCTTGTTACCGAATATGACGTAGACAAGAATGTGATTGGTGTAGATATTTACCGGTATGTCTGTGAATAATCAAAAACCCAATAACACCAGAGCTGCGGGGTATGTACCCAACGGAAACAATCAATGATAGAATTCTTTAGAAAGAATCAACTAGATTCACGAGGTCTTCTAACAGCACGTCCAACCCGCTCCAGACGCCTCGCCCTCGTTGCAGGTGGTGTTGGTGTGGGGGGTCTTCTTCTACTGCCAGGTCTTCCTGGAGCAGGTGTTGAACCAGGTCTGCCCTCTCCTCTCCTTCTAGCCGCTTCTTCAGCCTGTCTCTGCGCTTCTGTTTCAGCAATCGCCGCCATCGCTTCTGTCGCTGCAGTTTCCATATAATCATCTAATCTACCGATTATTAACCCGCAAATTTCTCTGATCCGCTTCACTTCTCCTTTTACTTCTTTCACTTTATCATTCCAGTGATCAGCATCATGTGCGGGAATCTTGATCTCCTCTACCTTCTTTAAAGCAACCCCACCAGCTGCATAAAGACTGTCCAGAAATTGATAAAGTTTACCTTTCTCATGCCTCCTCATATGTTTCAGATAATGCACAGCATGGGCCAGGTTGTGTTTCAGCTCTTTGAGTTCCCTCTTGGCTACTCTCACGGCTGTCTCTTTAGAATCTCTGGAAAAAGCTTTTGATAGGTCTTCGCAGTTCTCAGTAGCCAATACCAGATGTGCTTTAGGATGGGCTACCCGATCTTCTCGCTTCTTCATCTCTTCACGTTCCTTTTTTCCTTTCTGTTTATCACTCACCATATTTTTTACTTTCTCCCAAGCTTCTTTCTCCTCTGCTTTCTTCGCTGCCTTCTCTTCCGGAGTAAGACCGCCGACCAGGAAGAACTTGATAACATAATAAACAATCATGATTCCAGTAATGGCGAGAGCCCAGTTAAGGAGATCATTCAAGGTCTGTCCCATGATCGCGCTTATTTCCATCATGCCAACCCCGCCACGTGATTTTTCATCACCGTCAATATCCAGAACAGCAGCAAGCATAACATCAGCTTCACAAATACTGTCCATCTGGTTTCATCTCCCTCCCAGGGGATTTTCCAAAGTAAGAAAGCGATCCCCACTATCGGACCGCCGATAAGGATGAATGATACTGCAATAGCCCATGCGCTACCCGTTGCCAACAAAATTTCTGGGGGTAGAAAGGCAGCTGCCATGGTGGCCAGAACTGCAGCAATTACCAAAGCTTGATTCTTATTGACAAAACCAAGAGTGGTTTTCTTACCTTTGCCAAAGCCCACCATCACAGCAAAGAAAATTGTAAATACTAATATCCAGATCAGGATTCTGGTAAAAGCTGCAAAAATCCCGCCGCTGGAATAACCTAGAAAACTCAGATCACCAACCCTAAGGATGCCTTGCCAGACGTTTCCCAAAGTAGTAGGAATATCTGCAGCTACCAAAGGAAGAGAAAGTAGTGAAACCAAAGCTATTGTCAACCCACTCTTTTTCATAATTGGAGGATTTTTTTATTGTTTATAAGGTTTTTGCAGAAATTAAGTTCTGAATGACGAGTAAAGGGTTAGGGGAGTTATAAAGATTGAGTTTTGGGCACAGCTACCCACAACCCAGAACCCACAACTAAATCTATTTCCACATCCTTCCTGCAACAGGCAGCTCAGGGATACTGTGCACCCAAGAATGCCTATCGTTAAACGTGAATTCCATCTCAATGTAATCGCTTCTCTCGTGCGCCGGTAATCTATCTTCGATCGGCTTTTTACTTGCCCGATAACACCAATCCAGGATTACCCACTCATCATCAGTTTCCCTTAGGTAAATCGGCCAGCTATGACCGCCGACCCCGTCCGGCCGACTCCTCGCTTCTACCAGCCCGCAGGCATTTCTTACTTTGTACGCAGGAATTCCTGCATTTCTCATCAGGGAGATCACTAAGTTTGCTCCATCTTCACAATCCCCCTGGCCGGTCTGCAAGGTTTCCGTCGGAAATAGCCACTCTTCTTTCTTCTGGGTAAACTGCGGATCGTGCGAGTAAGAGATATTGTCCTGCACCCAGCACATACAATTGTAAGCAGTTTCATCGTATGTGTCTCCTTCCAGAAATTCACTTTCCACAACTTCCTGGAGCATAGCATCATCGGCGTAGATGAAATGACGTACATCATACCTCATACCTTCTCTTGCGATGTAGATGACTTTATCCCGGAGCAGGTATTTGTCGTTAAGATAGTCTGGACCATCGTCCCCCATTGTCTTCTTGTTCTTCAGGGAATGGTCAACCCGCCTTTCCAGTTCTTTCAGGTATAGAGCTCCTTCGAAGAATTCATCTTTAAGGCAGTCTCTCCTCAATCCCCGGAAGAATTTACGTTTCACCTCTTTTTTTAGAAGTTTCAATTCTTCAATGGGGGTTTCTGAATGAGGAATCGAAAAATATTTTTCATAGAGAAGGGAAATCTGTTTTTGGTATTTTTGGTATATCTCTTTTTTCTGCGTGTAGTTCTGTATCTCTTCAGAGAGCTCTGTGGGTATTTCCCTCCCCTGTGCATGGTTGAATATGACCAGGGACTCTTCCCACAATCGGTTAAGTTTCTCCCGCAGTGATTCACTTGCAGAGAGGTTATCTTTGCTCTTCCTCAAGGCCTGCAGATTAGCTGTGAATTCCTTGGCAAGATCCTCCCACCTTTGCTGCAGGTAATCGTCCAGACGTCTGGCTGTTCTTTGAATGTGTAGGGATTTTGAGAGATACCATTGGTCGGGATAATCTACTTTCATGAATCTTGCATTGACTTTTTCAGCATTCTCAATGTTGTCTATGACTTCTTCGAGGTTCCCATTGCAGTTGCCAGAGAGGTAGCTGATCTCATTATCCAGGTTGATATCTACCATCGACTTAGTTATCTGATGTAATCCCTTCTTAGCCCTGGTGCTGGTTTCCTCAAAGATTACCGGAGAATTATGCCTATGGTAATCTTCGTCTATGGGCTGCTTATCCATCAGGAAGGGAATTCTCACTGTGATTTTTGGTTAGAAATGATATATATTAAGGTTGGTTGTATTGGCGGGTACTACAATGAATCACTTCCACAATTCCCGTGTCTTAGAAATTATGCCCTGGGCCTCTTTTTTCGCTTCGGCCTGCTTATCATATGCTTCTTTCAGCAAGTATACGTCCTGTTCTAGATTTGATTTGATTTTTGTCAAGGCATCTGGTACTGAACCTGCAGCAAATGGTGTGGGACTACCTGACCAATCCTCAGGAACAGTCGCTCCTCCGACAATCCTAATTTCACCAGAAATCTTCCCAAACTCACTAATTGCATTATCCAATCCCTGTATACTTTCCCTATGAAGCTTAAGAATATTTCTTTCAAGAGCCTTGATTTCTTTAGTTTCAATCTCCTGCTCATCCATCTTCTTCAAAAGTTTATCAAGCTCCTGATCATTCCTCCATGTTTCTCTCTTTACTTTCCTAAAATTCCGCTTAGCTTCACTAAGTTTCTTCCCTACATTCTTGAGAGCATCCTTCAACTTGTCTCTCTCAACAGCAACATCAATCTTTTTCTTCGCCAAAGTTGCTTCCACAAGAGTCAATGCATCCCTCGCAGTAGCAGTAGCATCATCCAACAAGTCCTCTTCTTTCTCTTCCCTGATATATTGTCTGAGAGCTTTGGTTTTTCCTACTCGGCCTCGCTTCTTAATCCATTTGGCAACTGAACTATTTTCCCACTTCTCATCTTTGCCGGATTTCATCAAGCCAAAAGCAGAGAAAACCTCCCAAATCAACATAATTACAAGTATTGCGATGCCCCAGGCGGACAAATCCACAATCCAGTTTGCTAAGGTTTCTAATGCCATTCTAAGGTCCTGTTATTGTAATAGGGCCAATATCTAACAACTCTTTCGCATGCCCTCTTATCATAATGATTATGTAAAGTAATAATATTATCAAAACTATCCTTAGGATCCTCCAGCCAATATTTGTAGTGGGTATGTACATTAAGCCCGCCCCTCCAGCAAATATCAACGCTCCTATGAGTACAAACGACACAACTATTCCGTAAGAAGCTGCGATTGCTGTCAAGAGCTGCCCCGGAATCATGACGACCGAAATCAATGCCAAGATAAAAGCAATTACAATGCGGATGTTATTTGGGATAAAAGTCAGGAATCTGCTACCACCATAAAGCAGAGCAAACACCAGAATGAAAATTGCGATTCTTAGGAAACCTGCCAATGGTCCTTCGGTCCCCAAGCCCAGCCACTCCAACCTGCCAAACCACAAAACCTTATTCCAAATTTCGATACCAGAAAAATCTCCTTCACAGCCAGTAAGGATTACACTTAATCCTAACAGAATCCATACATATAACTTACTTAACCCTCTTTTTAGCCACATGATTACTTTCAAGTAAATTGCTGTTGTATTTAAAGTTTTCTATCTGACTGAAGGAAATCTTTATAAATAAAACCACTTCTTGCAGAACTATGACACATATATTAGCAGTAAACCCCGGTGAACTTATCAAGAAAGCTGCAGAGGGACTGAAGAAAGAGAAAATGGTCGAAGCAGAAGAATGGGCTAAATTTGTCAAGACCGGCCATCACAAAGAAAGGCTTCCGGACGATCCAGACTGGTGGTATCATCGCTCGGCCGCGATCTTACGCAGCATAGCTAAGTTAGGACCAATAGGTACACAGAAACTACGTACTAAGTATGGCGGAAAGAAAAACAGGGGCCACAAGCCAGAACGTCGCTATAAAGCCTCTGGTTCGATCATCAGAAAGATCCTGCAGCAGCTGGAGAAATCAGAATTGATCAAGCAAACTGAAAAAGGTGTACATAAAGGCAGAATACTTACGCCAAAAGGAACTTCCTTCCTTGACAAGATAGCTGTGCAGTTGGCTAAGACAGCACATAAAGAAAGTAAAGGATAGAGAAAAACAAATATCATCATAATAGGTATTAACCATAAAATGGCGCGATTCAAACATCCAGCAAAAAAGAAACGTCTGATCAAGAAACATTCCCAAACTAGATGGGCGCCCTTCTGGACTGTTTTCAAGATCTACGGAAAAGGCAGAAGAGTTCATCCTTCCCGCCATACTGAAGTGAAGAGATCGTGGAGAAGGGGAAAGACTAAAGTGTAGAAAATGGCCAAAAAAGAATCCAAAACGATAGAGCGGACATACAATATTCCACTCAGGAAGGAGTACATGAAAGTTTCCCGGTGGAAAAAGACTAAGAAAGCAGTCACTGCCCTACGCCAGTTTCTTAGCAAACACATGAAATCTGATAATATTAAACTTGGAAAAGAGCTTAACCAGTATCTTTGGAAACATGGGATTAAAAACCCGCCGCACCATGTAAAGGTCAATGTTAGCAAAGATGACAAAGGAGAAGTGAAAGCTGAACTTTTTGGGATCAAGAAAAAGGGAGATAAAGGACCTAAAAAGCAAGCCAAGAAAGAAGAGCCTAAGAAAGAAGTAACAAAAACAAAAGAAAAAGCACCGGCAAAGGAGAAAGCTGAGAAAAAATAAGTTAATTATTTAAAGAATTCTTGATAGTTGATGTTTATGGACAGACAGATTTTTGTGAAAAAGGCAGCTGTGGGAGAGTTTGGCAAGAATCCCGAAGATCGAACAGCCGAAGAACTTATAGATTACGGCATTGTCAACCTAGACAAGCCAAGAGGCCCCACATCCCATCAAGTTTCTGACTATGTGCAACAGATCCTCAAGATAAACAAAAGCGGGCATTCAGGGACACTTGATCCGCAAGTGAGCGGTGTTCAGCCGATCGCCCTGAGCAGAGCTACCAGAATCACTTACTTTCTGCTCACAGCTCCAAAAGAATATGTCTGCCTGATGCACCTCCACAAAGAAGTAGGGGAAGAGATGTTGCAGGAGACTATCAAGAAGTTCATCGGCAAGATTCAGCAGCTTCCTCCCGTGAAGAGCGCCGTAAAACGGCAACTCCGGGAAAGGGAGATCTATGAATTTGAGATTCTGGAGAGCAGAGGCCAGGACATCCTCTTCAGGGTCAAGTGCCAGGCGGGGACGTATATCAGAAAATTATGTTTCGATCTTGGTCAGGAGTTAGGGACAGGTGCCCACATGGCCGAGCTACGTAGGACGCAGGCAGGTCCTTTCGACGAAAAAGATAACCTGGTGACATTAAATGACCTTCAGGATGCATACCATTTCTACAAAGAAGAGAACAATCCAAAATTCCTGATGCACTGCCTGCAACCGATAGAAAGGGCCGTGAAGTACCTTCCTAAATGTTGGATCCTGGACACGACCATCCAGAGCCTTACCCACGGTCGGGATTTAGCTATCCCTGGTATCAGCAAGTTAGAAAATTTCAGGAAAGGAGAGATTATTGCCGTGATGACGCTGAAAGAAGAGCTGGTCGCAGTAGGAGAGGCTGTGATGTCCGCTGTAGAAATCAATACAAGAGAGAAAGGTATCGCCGTCAATGTTAAGAAAGTGTTTATGGAAGTGGTGGGATAATCAAAAACCCCGCCGCTTACAAAACGACTGGGCGCTTTGAATCCTCACTTCGCTCCGGAAGCAGTGAGGTATGATGTTACAATGCCACCAGATTGCGATGGAGTTTTTGGTCATGCTGTCAACCCCACCGCTTACAAAATGGCTACGCGTTTTGAATCCTCGCTTTGCTGCGGAAGCGATGGGGTATGCCATCATAAATCAAGAAAAATCTTAATCCAAAATGCAGTTCTGGCAACATATCCATTGGTACCTGACCGACAGATGTAATCTGGACTGCACCTATTGCTTCGCCCCCAGGATAGAAGACAACATTGAGTCAACAGAAAGACTTTCCCTGCTGGCAAAAATTCTTGTCGATAATGAAATTGAACGGGTCACCATCACTGGAGGGGAACCGACTCTTGTCAAAGGGCTTGAGAATGTTCTTCAGATTCTTAGAGAAGCGAACATCTACACCTCACTGCACACAAATGGAACAACCATTTCTAGAAACAGGATTCAGGAGCTAAAAGAACTGGTTGACGAAATCGCCATCCCCATCGACAGCATGAAAGCAGAAAGCCAAAGAGAGCTGAGAGGGATTGATTATCTACCTATGTTTGAAATGGCCATCAAGGAAATACAGGAAGCAAAGATTGATCTGGTATACCACACTGTTGCTACTGCATTCAATGTCAATGACCTACCAGAAATCTACCAACGGATCATAGATACTCGATTCAGACAGTGGAAAATCTACGAATTCAACTCTGCCTTTGTGCAAAAGAAGTTTTCCGGCATCAAGAACTGGCGAACTTTCAAGAAGCTGCAGGGAAGGTTCAACTATGAGAAAGGATGCACGGACTGTCTTGCTGCCAAGATGCTACTGGTAGAAGAAGAGATGAAAATGTTTGCTGATCCACGCATCCAGTTTGGATGGAAAAACGAGGTGAAGCCACCTTACGTCTTTCTGGACAATTCAGGAGATGTACGTTTCTGCACATGGTACTCCCAGAAGAGGGCAGTGGTTGGAAACTTGCTAAAAGAAAAGTTTTCTGCTGCGAAAGAAAAATTGCAGCAAGCTAACCGGGATGGCCCTTTCTTTGATGAGGATGAATTTGTTGAAGCAAACAATGATCTCCCTATCTGGGCCAGATTGTACGAGGGTAACTTCATCGATGAAGAGATTGAGATTGTCAAATCAGAATACCGAAACCTTACAGCTCATCTGGCAGAATTGCATAACATAAGAACAGCTACAAGGCAGCAACAATATCCCCCATATGTTTCTCACGGGTAAGTTCCACTTCCTCCTGCACCAGCAGCTCACTTCAATTCAATAACCATCCCGTCCCAACCAGGATTTACTAACCTCGTGTCACCAATCTTATCCATCGCCCCCGCTGTCTCGTGCAGATGCCCAGCGATAACAACCTTCGGCTTAATTCGCCGGATGAACTTAAGGTAATCTTTATTGCCCACATGCCGTTCCATCAGCATATCAAGCTTTGTCCCGAAAGGTGGACCGTGAGTGACCAGGATGATCTTTCGTCCATTATATTTGCTGTACCATTTTCTGGCAATCTTCCTGAATTCGGCATCCTGCATGGAGAAGCCGTCTCCCCCCTGGCCCAGGAAAACATAGTCACCGATCTCAATAGCCTGCAGATGCAGGTTGATACAGTTAGGATAATCTGCCAGGACTGCCTTTGATTCCCCATACTCTTCGTGGTTGCCAGGGATGATATACATCTTCTTTCCAGTATCATTAAACTGCTTCAGAAAATGGCGTAAACCCTGGCCAAAGTTAGTGAAATCTCCCGCGCAGACAACAAAATCTATATCCTTCTTTTTTGTCCGGGACACTAATTGTTTAATGGACTGTTTTTCCCCATGTGTATCAGCAAATGTTAGAAATTTCATAAAAAAATCTATTTCTTTGTAGAATCTTCCTCAGCAGGCGCTTCTTCTGGTTGATCGGAAGACTTCTTTTCTTCAGGCTTATTTTCCACAACTACCTTCTCTTCCACCCTATCTTCTTCCTTCTCTTTAACCTTTTTTGATTCATCAACGACTTCGGCTTCTTCCTTAGCGACACTTTTCTCCGGCTGCAGCTGCAATACGCGGACTGCTGCTTCTTTCAGAGGATGGATTTTCTTAAGTCTCTTCTTCAGCGAATTTTGCAGACGGTTGGTGACGATATTTTCCAGGAAAGCGGAAAAGACCTGCTTAGCTGCGTCTTCCTTGAGTAAGCGGTATGCTTCTTTACGCAACTGCGTTCTCACAGCCCGCTGGGTCTTGTGCAAAGTGAGCATCAAAATCTTTAATACCATCTTCTTTCCATCCTTCGTGTGCAGGACAAAGTAGTCATCTAACTTATTAACATTTTTCCTGACGATACGTTTGACAAAAGCAGATGTCAACTCATAACCCATTGGAATTGTCCTTAAAACTGCCCCATCAACCTTGCCTATCTGGAAAGCGATGTATGCATGTTGGTCCCTCATGTTCCCTGTAAGATCCCGCAAGGCAACTTTCATCTTTCTACCTACTGCTTTTTCAGCTGAAGATAGGTAAGTTTCGCCAATCTCTCTGTTGCCAAACAATTTTGGAGCTATAATCTTGTACCAAATCTTCTTCTTTGCTTTTATCTTGCTGATCTTCTTCTTTTGTGTCTTTGCCATGTTCTGGAGCTTAAATCTGGAGGTTATTTAAAAATGTTTTCATGCATTTAGTGATAAAGTGGAAGGGAGGTGGGTAGCGTACTGCATGCAGAACGCCGAACCTGGTCCTACAATATTTCCAAATTCTCAGGAAAAGTATCACTCATCTTTCCCAAGAGCTGTTCAAGGTCATCAATATGATAAGCATATATCCACAAGAGGTAGTCGTAAACACAGGCTGTGAACTTTGCATAAGATGTGATAAATACCTGCCGCTTCATGAATTCTTCAAAGGTTTTCTTTGAATACTGCTCATCTGAGTTAAACCTCACAAGGACTTCAAAAACGCTCACGCCCTCAAACCTCAGAGAACTGAACCTGGGACTGCACATGAAATCCTGAATAATCCCATCTGCAATCATTCCCTGGAACATGCTTTGCGTCTTTCGGTAAGATCTCTTAACCTGCTTACTTAGGTTGACCAAACTTGCCCGAGGGGAACGCATCACTTCTGTCAGAAGAGCTTTCTGATCCTGGGAGAGATGATAAGGAACGGAATTCTTTCTGGTTGCTACCCTGGGTCCGATATTCAGTGAATTAACCTCATTTTCATTTAATAGGAAACGTATCGGTAAGAAAACCCTTTCCAAGATGCGAGCAGTGGTGTATTTCATGTAATGACCTGCAATCAGCGATTTGATCTTTGAAAACAGTTCATCAAAAGCGAAAATGCTTTCTGAAAGTGTCCTGATAGTAATATCAAAACTTCCGAAAAACGACCCCACCCAATGAACATCACTCAGCCCCTCAATTTCTCTTATGATCTGCTTTGTCTTGCTTGAATTCTTGTTTTTGAACTTAACAAAAATATAGTACTGTACATAGCCAAGACGATTATAATCAACAATTGGAAAAAAATCTGATACAACTTTCTTCTTTTGTATCAATCTTTTCAGGGTGTACTGTGCCAGTTCACGGCTGCAACCGATGCGTTTAGCCATCTCTGAAATAGGCATCCGAGAATTCAATCTCAACAGATAAATAATTTTCCTTTCTTTCAAACTCAGCTTAAGAGGGGCAGTTAGTTTCTTAAAGACATTTTTTTCCTTATTTACCATTTTTCATCCACCCTGTGCAAATTAGTAATACTTCTCGGCAAGAACATTTATATAAATCTTCCGATAATGAAATAACTATTATAAAATGATAACGCACTCTGATGGAAAGGACCTGCAGATTCTTTCCCGGCTTAGGAGCAATGCCAGGGAAAGCCTCACCATAATGAGCAAAAAAACAGGGATACCTATCTCAACTATCTACGACAAGCTTAAGCAGCAGGAGGCGATAAAAAGATACACTGCTTTGCTTGATTTCTCCCAGTTGGGGTACAACACCCATGCACTGATTTCGTTAAAGGTAGACAGGGAAAAGAAAGAGCTACTGAAGAATCACCTGATGCTGCATCCGTCTGTCAATTCCTGTTACAAGATCAACTGCGGTTTTGATTTCCTAATCGAATGTTTCTTCCGCAATCTCAAGGAGATGGACCGCTTCCTGGACAAGTTGGAGAAAGAATATTGTACAGAGGAAGCCAGGATACAATATCTAATCGATGAACTGAAGAAGGAAGAGTTCTTGGTCTGTGAGTAGAAGGAGATGTTACGCAATAGACAGCCTACTCCAAAACACCACGAGGGATGTATTTCTGTTTCAAAATGCCTCCACTCCTGACAATCTTGAACTTTTCCACCGAGAATTCCGTCCTCAGGTCTTTCAGGACATCCTTTCTTTTGTTTCCCCTTTCCTCTTCGATCTCTATCAGTAGATCATAATCACCAATCAGACGGGTAACCTCAACAATATTTGAATGCATCAAGGCAAACTGCAGCAGGCGCCTGTCATCAGCCAACGATAAACCCCTCGACCTAAGTAGCAGATGTTTTTTCCTGATGCCGATCGAGCTTAGATTGAAATTACTGGAGTAACCACGGATGATCTTATTCTCTTCCAGCCTTTTTTTCATTCTGATTATTGTCTTCGGATTTAGTTTAGTCTTCTTGTGAATGCCGATGATGCTCGTTCCTGCATCCTCCCACAGATGGGTTAAGACCTTTCTTTCGTTTTCCGAGATACGCATGACGTCTCTGTCTCCCGAAACGACAATCTCTGTGCCTGCTTTCCGGGGAAGAAGGAACTTCCGAGGGTAGATGTGTTTTACAATTATGGGATAAGTTTTTGCGATGGAAACAGAGCCTTTAAATTTTTGTAGAAAAGCCCGTATCAATTTATTGTACAAAGAAAGATTTGGAACACAGTATACTGCCGTCAGATCAAAACCATGAGCCAATTCCTCTAGTAAAATTACATGATCTTCCGCCTTAAGGGAGGTAATAATTTCCCGGATTTTCTTGCTGTCAAAACTTGAAAAATTCAAATATACCTGAATCTGTACGAGGCCAAACTTAGCAGAATCAATAACTGTATTGTAATCCAGAATCACTTTCTTTCTCTGCAGACTTTGCACCCAGTAACTTGCTGACTGCTGACTTATGCGCAATCTTTTACCAAGATCTTTTGTCTTAATTCTAGCATCTTCAGACATCTCAAATACCAATTTTCTTGAAGTAAGATTCATGATTTTTGTAGAAAAATGATTTTATTTATATATTTATGGATTTTCTACAAATTTAGAGAGTTCCCATATTTAAATAATACTTAATCATTCTGTTTGACTAGCAGAGTAATATTGCTAGTTTTGAGTTCAGAATATCGTTGAGGGGGTCTCTGCTCCCTTTTTAAAAAAAGAGGAAAATTGAAAGGAGGAAACAATATGACTGCACCACCTGAATTGGCTCTGGAAAGAGAACCAAGAAAAGATTATGTATCACAAATGGAACTAACACAAGAACCTGTTCTATACCAAGATATAAGTATGCTAAACGACCCAGACATGCTTGAGTATGATAGCCCCGAGTATCAAGGGATGGTAAGTCAGTTAGAAAATCTTTGATTTTTACTTACATTTCTCTCAAAAGAGAAATACACAATTGTATCTGGAGGAAGATAATATGAAAGAAGCTATGTTAGACGAAATCGTTGGGGATGACACAACACAAGAAGTATTGGATGTGCCATTAAGAGATCCGCAACTACACATTGTAGATGATAAGCAAAAAGATATTGAAAAAGTAAGAAAAAGGTATGAAGCACTCACAGCGGGTATAAAATCAGAAGATTATAGACCATTTGGTGGAGGAGACGCCTGTTACGCCCATCAGTTTGCGAATCTGTGATTACTATTTTTTCTTATTACATTGCTTGCTTCCGAGTTGTCGGTTTAAAGAGATATAGTTCCAAAGAATTTTTAAAGTAATAAATTAACGAACTTAGAATGAAAATCGGATTAGCAAAAGAAACTAAACAAGGGGAAAGAAGAGTTGCTTTAATCCCTGAGCATATCAAGATGTTGAAAGAAGCAGGTCATTCTCTTTTTGTTGAAGAGGATGCAGGAAGGGCAGCTGGATTTCCAAATGAAGAGTATATTAGGGCAGGAGCTACAATAGTTACTTCAGAAGAAGTGTACCAGCAACCGCTTGTAGTCAGGGTTAAAGAACCGCCCTTTGAAACTTTACGGAAGGGTCAAACCTTGATGAGCTACCTACACATCGAGAAAGGACAGAATCCAAGACTAAGGGAGGCCCTTCTTGAGAATAAAATCACTGCTTATGCCTTTGAGGAGATACGGTTCCCAAAAACCAATCATCGTGTAGTCAGTCTTGGATTTGAGGCCGGCGTGGTAGGCATGTTTGAAGGGCTGAGACACTACGGAAAACTTCTTGAACAGCAGGGAAGGAACAACCCATTCAAAGATATCAAGACTATGCAAGAATATCCAACTAAAAGAGATGCTTACCTTGCTTTACGGGATATCGATCCAAGAGATTTCACAGCCAATGTTTGTATCGCAGGGTGGGGGAAAGTATCTAAGGGAGCGCAGGAAGTGCTGGCTCAACTGAGTCATCCGCCTTTGGTATTGAGGGAAGAAGATACTGCCCGAACCAAGATTCTCGGACAGGATCACGCTTACATCTGGAAACATCTACCCAATATTGATATCATCGTGAATGCGGTCCTCTGGTATCCTGGACAGACCAGAGTTCTTACGAAGGAAGATCTGGAGATGATGAAAAACTATTCCCTGATCGTTGACATCTCTTGTGATAAAGAAGGCGGTGTTGAAACATGTCAACCAACAACCTGGGATAATCCAACCTACAATGTTACAACCAAAAACAACAAGAAGATTGCTCATTTCTGCGTGGATAACCTACCGGCGGCGATGGCCAATGAATCTTCATGCGTATTGAGCAAGATGGTCTATTCTTCAATTCTTAAAGTAGCCAATGGAGAAGAGCTTGATTCTGGCCTGATGACTAAAGAGGGGGATTTTGTTTACACGAACGTCTGATTTTATGAGATACTCTTCTTATCTCCTCTAACAACTTGCGATAGTCGTAATCAACATTCTTCGCATAGAGGAACTCAAAAAATTCATTCCGCATCTCAGCATAGTCGAGATCTTTAATATCTTCCACATCAACCCAGGAGGGACAATGCTCAACAAAAAACTCCGCTAAACTTCTAGTATCCTGACCGTGCAAATTTTTTCCATCAAAAAAATTAGGTTCCTTCCCCCCATCAGACTTCTTCCACTTCCAGATCACACTACATCAAACCCCTTAGCCGATAAAATCTTCCGAACAGAATTATCGATCTCCCCCCCTGCAATCTCTCCTCTTTCCACGGCTTGTTTCACTACTTGAATCATCCGATAGATCTCATTTGGGTCTTCATCAAAATTGATTATCAGATCATTACCTGCCTTGAATACAGCAATGTAAAGATCGTCTACTGAAGGAAAAAAGTTCCTTAAACCCAACATCATGGTGTCATCTGTGATTATCAATCCCCCATACTTCTCTTTCAGCAGTCCCACTGCCTTTTCAGAGGCTACTGCTGGCTTTCCTTCCGAGTTGACCTCTCCACCAGAGATCACGTGAGTCACCATTACCGCCTTTACATCATCTTTCTCAGCCAGGTAGTCATAAGGGTAGCTGTCCACTTTATCAATATCCACTGCGACCAAACCTTTGTGAGGATCATTTACCACTAATGTTTTTCCGGGATAATGTTTTGCAGTAGCGATGATATTTTGGTTCTGCAATCCTAGAATATATGCTTCCGCTAACTCAGTTATCTGCTTTTCATCTCCTGGGAAAGAACGGCACTTCCATATCTGATCGTCAAGATCGACGACAGGAGCATAATTTACCGTGAAACCCAGTTCACGGAGGAATTTCCCTTCCTCGCTGCCCTTCTTGAAGGCCTCTCCGATGTCTGAGACCTCGCTCACCGGAGTGAACTGCCTGAAGTTTGAGAAGGGACTCCAGCAACCTTCAAGATCAACTGTGACAAAGAAAGGAATCTGCATACCTTCCTGGAATTTGTTTATTGTGTCCTTGAAGAGCTCTCCATTCTCCATAGCAAACAGGTGGATCCCTCCCAACTGCATATCCTGCCATGGCTGTAGGTTATGCATCCCTCCATGGACAATCACCATCTGGGCGATCTTCTGTTCCAGAGTCAGAGTACCAATGTCGATAGTATTTTCCGAGATCTGTATTTGGGGTTGTTCAGGGATTAACAATCCTCTCGCTTTGGCAATGTTAAGACTGCCCAAGAGGAGGACAATGATCATCAGGACAAAGAAGATCTTTTCATGCCCGCTCCATCTTCCCCTTCCCTTTTTTCCTCTTTTCCGATCCCCTCTTCTTTTCTTCCTTCTTACCATCATTATCCCCATATACTCAGCTGCCTGCAATAATTGTATGCTTTATTATTCAGCCAGTATTGCAGCACTCTCCCCGAACCGGTCTGACAGACACGGTCGGTTCTTTTTCCGTTGAATATCTTTTCTTCTCTGGAACATTCCAGCTGCTTCCTTACCTCAACGCAACAGGAATCAATATTATTCCACTCTGTACCTTCTTCATTCCATACCACAACGCAGAAGGGTTCCTCCCTATCCAGCAACCACATTGCTTTCCCCAGATTGGGCATTTCTACTCCGAGCAGGTTGACAAACAGTAAAACAGCCAGAAAACCTAAAGAGATGTTGATGACAATCCAGACTTTTTCTTCAACCATAACGGTAGAATTGAGAAAAATATATATAAAACTACCGATTATCAGTGAGCAGTGGGGTGGCGCGCAGAATAATGCCCTACTGTATGCCGAATACGAGGTGTTTATCATATGGAAATCAAAATATACATGTTGCCTACCTGCTCTTGGTGTGAAAAACTGAAGAAGTGGCTTAAGGCCAAGAAGTTAGGATATGAAATGATCGACGTGGCAGAGAGCCAGAATGACGAATACAGGGATGAGATGATAGAGAAATCTTCTCAAATGGCTGTTCCGGTCATCGACATCGACGGGGAGATCATCGTTGGATTCGATGAAAAGAAACTGCAGAAAGCGGTGGATAAGGCTCAGGAGAAAGAAAAGTAACAAAAATCATATACCCACCAATATTTCTTTCACTTTTTTCCCTTTAAACAAAACCCTGTAAACACCCATCAACAAGGGCAGATCCAAATTTAATTTCTTCTTCAATCCAGGGAGGACCTTGGTGGTGGTCACTCCTTCCGCGACCATTTTCATATCACTCAGAACCTCATCCAGCTTCCTTCCTTTACCAACCTCTCTTCCGGTACAGAAGTTGCGGGAATGGGTACTGCTGCAGGTCACGATCATATCACCGATACCTGCCAGACCATAAAACGTTTTCTCTTTTGCACCCCAGGCAACACCAACGTCTTTGATCTCCTGCAGTCCCTTAGTAAGAACGTATGCTTTTGTGTTATCGCCGTAGCCAGCCCCATCAAGCATACCGATAAAGACGGCCAGGATGTTTTTCAGAGCGGCAGCGACCTGAACACCGATGATATCGTCACTCAGATCAACTCTTAGCGTGTCGCTTTTGATCTCATCTTTCAACTTTTCTTTTCCTTTTCCACCTGCCAGGACGATTCCGCTAAAGATACCATGACATACTTCCTCAGCATGGGTCGGCCCGTAAAGACAGTATACTTTCCCAGAGACTTCCTGTTCTGCAACTTCACTGAGGAGCCTGAGGCCACTGGAAAAGCCCTTTGAGCAGAGGATCACCGGTTGTTTTTGTAGAGAAGGAGCAGCATTTTTCAAAGTTGTTTCAACTTTATCCGAGGGGACAGCGATTAGGAGCAGTTCACAATCCTGCAATACTTCTTTCATGTCTGAGGAGACGAAAATATTCTTTGGCAACTTTGCTTTGGGTAGCAACCGACAAACTCTTTTCTTCTGCATTTCTATCGCTTGAGCCTCAAAGAATTCCCATACTTTTACTTTATGTTTTTTCTTAGCCAGATGGACAGCTAAAGCCGTACCCCAACTTCCTCCCCCTAATATCGCAATCTGCATTTAGTAAAGGAAATGGGAGGAGTTTAAATCTGTTTTGGAAATTACTCGCCCAAAGAATCTATTCCACAACAACCTTCCCCACTAACCCGATAACAACCCCATCGACGTAAGTGAACTCTCCAGATTCCTCAAAAGTCCATTGGAAACTCTCTCCCGGCTTCAGAGAACCACTTTTCATGGCCTGTACTTCCCGCAGACCGAGAACAATCGCTGTCAGTTTCTCTCGCTGATTGGTCCATTGTACGGTCTGCCCTTTCTGTATCATCAATTCCGACGGTGAAAAACTATCTTTTTGGATAATTACTAGCGGTACCTCCGGAAGTTCGATCACCTCAATAACTGGTTCCTCTTTCTGCAATGCACCAATCGCAACTTTTTCTGTAACTGTCACTTCCACCTCATTCTCTACTTCATCAATACCACCAAAAACATTTAGCACCGCGCTATTGAAATAAGGAAAAAACAGTACTGCCCCTTTGACGGGAAAACTTAACACTAACAAAAATACGATAACTAACAAGACACATCTTTTGTTCATTCTCACCCTCACCCCTACTAGTTATGAGTTTACTAATTTAATATCTTTAATCTTTTCTTCAGCTTCAACTCGTAATCATAAGATAGTTCGACAAATAAAGTCGTGCTGTAGGAACTTCTGTCTTCAAGTTTCTTTGTACATACCAGTTCCGCTTGCTGGTTCTGTCTATCGAAATTTATCTCTTTTGCACTTTCTGCCCTACGAAACTCACACTTCAACTGGTGGTTGCCAATTTTGGCTTTTCCCAACTTAACTTTCTTTACTTTTCCTTCACCTTTGTTCTTCAGCTTCAAACGGAACTCAACTTCAGGATCAAAACCCGCCCTGACAATCTGCTTCACTTCAGTAACGGCCAAAGGGGCTCCCTGGCCGGAGAAGGTGATCTTTCCTTCAGGAACTTTACAGCCGGCATCATACACTGCTTGCAAATTAGGATTAATACATACGCTGGGGGCAAACTCCAACTTAGAATCATATGTGATATAGACAGTAAAATCCTGATGATTATATTCCATGCCTGGCAACAAGTTTTTTACTGCTCCCTCAAACCCAACATCAATTATCCCTCCGTTTGGATTGTATGGATTCCTACCCTCCAGACTGTCCATCTCCTGATTACCAGTATAGACGTCAACGTACAGACTGTCAAATCCTGACAATCCCACTTTGAGATCATTCACATCATACCCTGCATCATTATGCAAGGTCATAGATAAAGAAAGAGGACTGTTTTGATACAGTTCATCCGGAAAAAGCTGGCTTTTGAACTCTGCCCGGATTCCACCATATCCTTTTTTGAAATTTACTTCCCCGGGACGGGTCGGTTGTGAACCTCCGCAGGCCACCAACAGCAAGGACAGGATCATGATAACCGCAACGATCAGAGACATCCTCATTCTCTCTCCCTCACCTCAATCTTCATCTCTTTGCTAATCTCATAATCATAATGCAGCTCCGCCACATAAGTTCTTTCATCATGCGGAACCTTGTATCTGAACGATTCTGGAATTTCAAGGAAGCAGTTTCTGAGAGGGTATTCTTTCCGGTCTTCAGGAAAATATGGTTCTACCCCCTGCAGACAGTCATCTGGCCCATTCTTGACCGAGAAACCCCTCTCACCCATATCAAACTTATAACTGCGGATTTTCCGCAGCTTCCCCTTGCCGATATTTTCGACAGCCGAATCAAAGAAAACCATATCATCATAGGACATCACAGGAGTATTCTCAGTAATCCCAAATCCAAAATTTATCCGCACAAATTCTTTAGGAGATTTTGAAGGGATATCGCTGGCACTGGGAAATTCATCTTTCCAAGTCTCTTCGATAAGATCATCTTTCTGCGAAATGTCATGTTCTCCTAGGACTACCCTCTTCAAAAAGGAAGGAGTCTTCAGGTTGGAAAGGAGCACTTTGTACTCTAAGTGGTAAGTTCCATTAAGATCACTTTCAGGAGTACAGATCAAAGGGATTTTTTCGTTTTTCCCAATTACCATAACACTATTAGTCTGATCTCCCCGTATCGCTACTTCTCCAGTAACGTTCTCTGTCATTTCTTCCAAAGCCTTCTTTTTAACAAAAACGCAGGAAACTTCTGCTCTAATCTCCTGCTCACGTGGATTCTCGACGGTCAGTTTGGCAGGATAATTTACATTCAGCTCCTCCCCCGCCCTCTTGAAAAGTAGTTTACGACTGTCAGCTATCTCTAAAACTGCAGTAGTGGGCACCTTTATCGCCTGCTCAATACCCCCTTTCACATTAGTCTTCTTCTCTTCTTTTTTCTTCTCCCTTTCCTCCTCCAGACACTCATCCAGGTCTTTAGAACCCACCTGTACATCTTCCCTCTTGCTGCAGATGGAACGTAACTCGGCCGTCTCCTGCTTCTCCTGCACACACCCATCAGTGTCATCATACCTTTGTTCCATCATGCATTTCATGTAAGAAACAAAAGGATTCTCTTTATCAGGAAGTTGCTCCCGCATCTCTTTCTTGGCATCCATCAACTGCTCTGGTCCTGGGACTGCTGACCTGGCCTGCCCATAGGCACTAGGCACTATGCCAAAAGTCAGTATGACTACAATGTAGACGATCCCCACAAACTTGGCGATCGAAATAAACAAATTTTCCTTCTTGGTGGTCATCAACCCCAGGTAAGCCCACCAGGGTGTGAACAGAAGTATGTTTGCGGTGAAATTGGAAAGCTGCCATCCAAACTCGCGAAAGAGCCATTCGACCAACCCCACATCCAGGAAGAAGAAAGCTATCGGGATCAGGCCAAGGGCAAGTTCTCCTGTCGCCCCCTTTCCAAAGCTATGCTCACCGGAAAATCTTGTAATAAGTCCGTGGACGATTATTCCAGTTAAGAAAATGGGAATTATTGAATATTTAATTGTTGAGATGTCCGTCACCCCCCCCATAAAGATGTACCAGATCCAAAAGATGATCACTGTAACGATACCCTTGGCTTTCAGGATAAAAAGTGCCGAATAGATCATAAAGATTGTGGCTACCGCTATTCCCAGAGTAACTATCGACGCATACTCGTTAAAGAAAAAAGTTATCAAGCCCGCTATAAAGAGAACGAACCCGGGATCTTTGATGGCATCAAAAGCCCTGCCGATAGTCTGGCCGACAGCGATACCAGCGCCCATATTAACCGCGCTACCTGCAGCTCCTGCTACTCCAACGGCTTTTCCAGCTACGCTTACTGCAGGAATAGCCTTTCCAGCCAACCCTTTCGCCGCAGCCTTGCCTCCTCCTGATTTCAAAAACCCTTTCAGTGCAGAAGCCGCTCCTCCCATCTAATATAATCCCTCTTTTTCATGTGAAGACTTTTCAAGTAAATCTTATTCAAGCAAATCCACTCTAAGCTCCCTTATCTCGATCGTCTTGCGTGGTTTGATCTTTACTGCATTAGTTCCCTGAACCACATCCCCGCCAAGATCAGCGGTGAAAGACGCCTCTTTGGTGTCAAAGTGCTTCCTCTTTCCGTTAAAAACAACTTCTCCCCTCTTTATATCAACAACATCGACAAAACTTAACCCTAAACGTAATCCTCTCTCTTCATCTCGGACCTGCTCGTATTCCTCATGCGATACCTCAAAATAATACGTGGGAAAATCCACTTCCTTCAACCGCGATTCTATCAGCACATGAGACAGCAGATAAGTTCCTTCTTCTACCACAAAAACGATCTGATTCTCTCCTTCCTGCAGTAAAGATGAGGAAAACTCTATTGGTACCAAAGCCAAGTCGCAATCAGGAATGGCATTGTAAACTTCGTTATAATTGACACTGATCTTAAGTTTGCCTACTTCGCCGTACCGGCAGTTAGGCTGGAATTTCAATACTGCTTTCTCTAAATTCTGTCGTTCTGTCTCTGACATCAGGAAAGAATGCTTGGCCATCTGCGCACCCACATCAGTAACATCCCCAATGACTTTGATGTTAGCCAGGGACATCTCATTTGTCGTCCAAAAAGCCAGCCCTGGAGAGGAAACAGAAAAAACAATTTGGTTGTCAGCATTGAGTGCACTACGAGGGATGGTTATCGGCTGAATCGCCCCACTACCAGGCTCGCCATTAAAGACCTCGTCCCCATTGAGAGATATTATCAATCTTCCTTCGAGACTGTTTACAGTAAGACTCAACAGGAGATTCTCTGTGTTCTGTAAGTCCGGGACAGAAAAGGAGAACTTGCTCACTTCTTCACTAAAAACTCCTTTTTTTGCGTAGGCAAGGTTCTTTTCTGCCAGAACCTGACCTTCGGTTTTAGTATAGACATTAATCGCTGGCAAAGGATGTTCGATCTCTCTCTGTGCAAGGTAATCCACTCTTCCTGGACTGACCTGCAGCAGATTCTTTTCTACAGGAGCACCATCAATGTCTGATTCTGAGTCAGTAGTGTTATCTGAATCATCTTCTCCAAGCAACTGTGCTCTCTCTTCGGGGGAGACAAGCACGATAAACATTATTAGCAGACCAGCAATTATTGCTATCAGAACTGCAGCCCCAGCTGCCTGACCTCTTTTGGTTGTACTGTTCATATAGAGAGGGAAAGGTTTGTTATATATAAAATATTCGGATATCTAAGAGTGGTCATTGGTGTTGAGTAATATAATAAGTCTTGATAAATGGATGATGAGTGATGGGCACTGAGTGCGGTGCTACCCAGAATCTTTTACCCGGGACTTTTAATAAACAACCTTTTTATACATCGCGCCCGGGCCCCCCCCGGGGATGGGGGGGGTCCGCGGGGGGGGGGGGTAGGGGGTGTGG
>CAZWBB010000003.1:25998-36537 GCA_964632045.1 uncultured Methanosarcinales archaeon
AATGCACTCTATCCACAGCGATTTCAGGAAAGGTATTGTAAAGTTGAGAATTACTGATGCGGATGATCTTTGGTACTTGAGCCATATCATCGAACCGGACGATCTTCTTACTGGGAAGACTACAAGGAAGATCAAGATCGGGGAGGGAGAGAACGCCAAGGTTACCAAGAAGACGATGACGTTGACCATCCAGGCGGAGACAGTCAATTTTGACGAAAACGGCACCACATTGAGGATCAACGGAAAAATTAGGGAAGGCCCTGAAGACATCCCCCGTGATTCCTATCACTCTATCTCGCTGGAAGAAGGCAGTGAGTTTAAACTGCAGAAAGAGAAGTGGTTAAGTTTTCAGAAACAGAAGCTGCAGGAAGCCAGTGAGAAAAAGTACAACTATCTCCTCTGTCTCTTCGACCGGGAGGAAGCGTTGATTGCCCTGACCAAAAAACGAGGCTATAAAATTCTCGTAAAGATCAAGGGTGATGTTCCAAAGAAAACCAAGACTGTGGACGTACGCAAGGACTTCTACCAGGAATTGATCAAGGCTATCGAAACCCATTTTGAACGCCACAATCCTGAGCAGGTAATCATAGCTTCTCCTGCCTTCTACAAAGAAGATCTCATTAAACGGATCTCGGAAGGTGAACTCAAGAAGAAAATCGTCTTGGCCACATGTTCTGATGTGGCTGAAAGTTCGCTTGATGAGGTAATGAAACGTCCAGAGTTGAGCAGTACCCTTAAACAGTCAAGGGCCAGAGAAGAAAAGATGTTGGTAGATGAACTGCTGAAGGAGATACAGAAAGACAAGCTGGCCGCGTATGGATCGATAGAAGTTAAAAGAGCCGTGGATGGCGGGGCAGTGAAGCAACTCCTGATCACGGACAGGCACGTCAAAGAGAAAAGGGGATCTGACGATTACAAAGAACTGGACGAGATGATGAAGATTGTCGACAAGCAGCAGGGGGAGATCCACATAATTTCTTCTGAACAAGAAAGCGGGAAAAAACTTGATGGTCTCGGCGGTATCGCAGCCCTCCTCCGATTTAAACTGGAGTGGTAGTTCCTCTCTATCCCGATATGCTTTTAGGAAAAAATGGTTCGAAATGTATATGGTGCAAAACCACAACCTTTTAATAGTAGTTCAATTTCCTGATAACGAAGTAACAAAAAAGCTTGCGGGGAAGCAGGGGGCCCGTTGCAGGTTAATTTGTTCGGAAAAAAAAGAGGAGGGGTTTGAAAAATGATTGTAAAGGATGACTTGCTAAGCAAGTTAAGAAGGTATTTTGGCCTCAATTTGTATGAGGTTAAGTTATGGGCAGCTTTGCTCAGTAGAGGGGTTTCTACCGCTGGAGAATTATCAGATATTGCTGATGTTCCTCGTTCCAGGAGCTATGATATTCTTGAGTCATTAGAGAAGAAAGGCTTTGTGGTTATGAAATTAGGTAAGCCCATCAAGTACATCGCTATCCCACCAACAGAAGTTGTGGATCGGGTTAAGAAAAATATGCACGCCCATGCTTTAGAAAAAGTTAAGCGGCTCGACTCTATCAAGACTTCACCTTTGATGGATGAGTTGAATACCTTGCACACCACCGGCATCAATCTGGTGGACCCGTCTGACATGACTGGTTGCTTGCGTGGAAGAAATAACCTGTACAACCACCTTGATATGTTGATCAAAGAATCAAAAAGCAGTGTCAACATGGCAACCACCGAGAAGGGCTTCATGCGTAAGATGGAAGGTCTGAAATCATCATTAGAGAAAGCAAAGAAGAGAGGAGTCACTGTAAGGATCGCTGCACCGATCACCAAAGAGAATAAGAAGATTGCCGACAGTTTGAAAGGTGTTGCAGAAGTCAGGCATAATACGAAAATCAACTCCCGCTTTGTAACTATCGATGGGGACCACATGGTCTTCATGTTGTTGAACGACAAAGAGGTACATCCAAGCTATGACTTGGGAGTTTGGGTAAAGACGCCGTACTTCACATCCGCCATGGACAATATGTTCAATACGGCATGGGAAGCTAAGTAAAGTCTTTTCTTTTTTTCTTCTTATTTTAAACATAAAGAATATAAATAAATGACCATTCTTCTCGTAGATGGATATAAAAAGCCTGGTTGCTAAACTTCATCCACTGGAAAGGGTAGTACTTCCTATTCTGAAAACCCACACCGAGCTTAAGGACATTACAAATACATCCAAACTGCAGGAGATTGAAGTTATGCGTGCCCTGCAGTGGTTGGAGAATAAGAAAGTTCTTTCCATCAAGACAGAGAAGAAGAAAGTAGTAGACCTAGAGAAGAACGGAAAAGCGTATCAGCAGGATGGTCTGCCCGAAAGGAAGTTTCTAGAAGTTATTGATGACAATTTCAAAGGTCTGAACGTCATCACAAAGAAATCAAGGTTATCCAGACAGGAAGTGAACGCCTGTCTTGGTCTGCTGAAAAGAAAAGTTGCTATCGAAACGGAGAAGGGAGAATATCTCCAGGTGAAGATAACCGAGCAGGGTAAGAAACTGTTAGGGGAGAAGACGCCTGAAGAAAAATTTTTGGAAAATACTTTCCCGCTTGATATGGAAGAGATCAAGGACCTTGAGAAATTTTCATTTGATGAACTGAAGAAAAGGAAGGATCTTCTGAAAGTTGAAGAACTAAAGACAACGACAATTGAGTTGACTGATGTTGGCAGGGATTTAGCTGAGATGGACCTGGGTGGAGAGGTTGTCAACAGGTTGACGACAGGGATGCTCAAGACAGGAAGCTGGAAAGACAAGCAGTTCAGGGCTTATGATGTGGAGATCAATGTGCCGAAAAAGTACCCCGGAAAAAAACATTTTGTCAACGAAGCGGTTGAATACGTCAAACAAATCTGGTTAGATATGGGTTTTAAGGAAATGAGCGGCAACTTTGTCCAGTCAGCATTCTGGGATCTTGACGCTTTGTTTGTTCCTCAGGATCATCCGGCAAGAGAGATGCAAGACACTTACTATTTGGAAGGTAAAGCAAAACTTCCGAAAATATGGAAGCAAGTTAAAGAGGTTCATGAAAACGGGGGGGATACGGGAAGCAAAGGTTGGGGAGGGCAGTACTCGAAGGAAGAAGCCGAGAAAGTTCTCCTAAGGACACATACAACTGTTCTCTCCGCTCAGACTATTGCCAACCTCAAGAAAGAGGACCTTCCCGCAAAATTTTTTGCCGTAAACAAAGTATTCAGGAACGAGACAATGGACTGGAAGCATCTGTTTGAATTTTACCAAGTAGAAGGCATTGTTGTTGATCCAAATGCTAATTTGAAACATCTCAAAGGATACCTCACCCAATTTTACAAGAAAATGGGCTACACCAAAGTGAGGATGAGACCTGGATACTTCCCATATGTGGAGCCAGGACTTGAAGTAGATGTATACCACCCAGTAAAGAAACAATGGATTGAGTTAGGTGGTGCAGGTATCTTTCGTCCAGAAGTAACAAAACCCATTTTAGGTTTCGAATGTCCAGTTATCGCTTGGGGACAGGGTATGGGGAGGATTATTATGGAGTATTGGAAAATCTCTGACTTGAGGGATTTTTACAGGAACGACTTGAAACAATTAAGGGACTTAAAATCATTTTTGAGGTGAGATTCAAAGCGTACGTGATTAGAGGTTTCATATTTTTCACTCAATGAATGGTCAACAACCAAATTATCATTTTTCAATAAGTCATAAAAAATGATTTACGTTGTCTCACGACAGTAATAGCAATATGAAAATGAAAAACAAAACTACAGACCCACAGCCTTTCAATCTTTTTAAATTGGACTCTAAAAAGGCCAATACTCCAAAATCTTGGTTATGGGGTAAATTTGATTCTACTTCACTAAGAAGAGCTTACATTAATAGATTAAAAAGGGGAAACCAAAAAATATTTTGTCTACGTTTGTCAAAGGAACTTAAATGTGGGAGAAGTACAGTTGAAAAATATCTAATAAGTCTTAAAGGATCTAAAACCTCCTGTAAACTTCCGTTAGTTATTGTCAAGAAATTATGTGATATCTTTAATCCAGAACTGAAAAAAAAGATAAATTTTTCTATTTCATCTTTATTCTTTACCAACAGAAAATCCCAGCCAATTAGAGCTATTCATTCGGTATCTGAAGAACTTTCTGAGCTCATTGGTGCTTTTGTAGCTGACGGTTACTTTCACGAACATGGCAATGATTATTACATTAAGATATCAGAAGGCAAGAATGATTCCCTTCTCTATCTAAGTGAGAATATCCAAACTCTTTTCAACTTTTCTCCCCGCATGACTTTCTCAAAAGAAGATAATACTTGGAACCTGTGGATCAAGAACAAAGTAATCTGCAGATATTTCGAAAACATATTTGGGATTAAACCTGGGAAAAAGGCAAAAACAACAAGAATGCCTAAATTGATTAAGAGGTCCAATTTCAAAATACAAAAATCATTTGTTAAAGGTGTATTTACTTTTGACGGTTGTGTAAAAACGACAGGTAGTGTTGCTTTCTGTACAATAAGTAAGAATCTTATGACCGATGTTGAAGAGGTTCTACAGAAAGATAATATCAGCTATAAAATATCCTACAATAAACACAAGGATGGGTGGAACTTAGAATCAAGCTCAGGAAGGAGTAAAGATCTTCTTAGAAAATGGAAACAGTACTTCATTAGAGATACAATTAAACATAAAAGAATCTCATTTTTCTTGGGGGAAGAAAGTATTACTAATCTAAAAGAGTTAGAAAATATTTTTCCAGCCCATCATCACAGTAAATTCACTATCAGAAATGTTTATGATAGTATTTCGGAAATAAAGAATTGCCAAATAAAAGACATCATGAACTCCCTAAAGAATATGGACATGGTTGTCACAAGTACTCCAATTTACAAGCACCTCCATCTCCTTAAGCTAGCAAACGTGATTTCTGCTGAAAGATGCTTAGTAAGAACAAATAAAAATGGTTATTATAATGTTCGATACTCAATTAAAAAAAGACAAAATTTAATAAGAAAGACAAATAATTCGTTGAACATACCAAAATGCCGACTGTAACCTTAAACAAGACTGTGTTTGAAAAGCTGGTAGGAAAGAAACTCCCTCTCGAAGAGCTTAAAGACAGGATCTCAATGTTGGGAACTGATTTAGAAAGCATCGAAGGAAACGAAATAAACGTGGAAATATTTCCAAACCGCCCAGATCTTCTTTCTGAACAGGGTTTCGCCCGTGCTTTCAGCAGTTTCATTGGAGTTAAGACTGGACTACGAAAGTATGAGGTAAAGAAGTTTGGCAGCAAAGTTGTAGTTAAAGATCTCCCCAAGCAATGGCCATATGCAGTAGCCTGTGTTATTAAGGGACTTAAAATTGATGATGAAAAAATAAAAGAAATCATCCAGTTGCAGGAAAAATTAGGGTTGACTTTCACGAGAAACAGAAAGAAAGGCGGTATCGGCCTATACCCTTTAGATAAGATTACTTTTCCAATAAGTTTTATTGGAAGAAAACCTGATGAAATTAATTTCCGACCTTTGGAATTTCCCAGACCTATTTCCGGTCTTAAGATACTTAGCCAACATCCCAAAGGGAGAGATTATGGACACATTATGGAAAGCTGGGAAACTTTTCCTGTTTTTATTGATGCTAAGGGAATAATTATGTCTATGCCACCAATCATCAACTCACACAATGTTGGTAAAATTGATGAAACAACTACGGATGTGTTCATAGAAGGAACAGGTCCTGACCTGGAAACTATCAAAAAATCGCTGTTCATCCTCGCTACATCACTAGCGGATATGGGCGGCCAGATTTATTCTTTGGAGATGGAATATGCTGGAGGGAAGAAATTTGAATATCCCGATCTCACTCCAGACAGAATGAAACTTGATCTTGCATACATAAATAAATGGTTAGGTCTCGAGCTAAAAGAACAAGAAGCCGTTGCTCTTCTAGCCAGAATGAGCCATGGTTATGATAAGAAGAACCGGGAAGTACTTATCCCCGCTTACCGTACAGACATCATCCATCCCGTTGATTTGGCTGAAGACATTGCTATTGCCTATGGTTACGAGAATTTTGAGCATATCATTCCTAACGTCTCAACCATTGCAGAAGAGGACAAATACGGTAAATTTACCCGAAAAGTACGCGAGCTACTCGTCGGGATGGGACTATTGGAAGCCAAAAATTATCATTTAATCAGCCTTGCCGAGATGAACAACCATATGAACCTGAAAGAGACGGTCGTCCCCCTAAAAGACGCCGGGGGGGAGTTTAATCATCTCAGAAACTCCATCTTGCCAAGTCTGCTGAAGAATCTTAGGGAAAATAAGCATCACGAATATCCTCATAACATTTTCGAACTTGGCAGAACTTTTTTCTATGCTGATACTGAAACTGGCATTGGGGAAAAGAGACATTTGTCAGTAATACTCTGTCATGAAAAAACTGACTTTACTGAAATCAGACAAGTAATGGATGCTTTAATATGCGGTTTGGATTTACAAATTGAGGTGAAAGATTATGAACATCCTTCTTTTATCGAAGGCAGAGTTGGACAGGTGTTTGCAGGAGAAAAAAAAATAGGCATCATCGGAGAATTTCACCCTTCCGTGCTTGAAAACTGGGAACTGAACGTTCCTACTGTAGGATTTGAACTTGACTTGGAAAGAATATTTGCCACCATCTTTTCCATTAAAGTAAAGGAGGTGAAAGAAGTAGCTGCTCCGATGAAGATGCCAAAAAAAACTTCAGAAGAATTCGAAACAACCGATACTGAAAGACTTTTCTACCAGGACCCTTACATGAAGAAAGCAGAGGCAAAAGTAGAAAAGATCAACGGAAACGAAGTTATCCTGGACAAGACAATCTTCTTCGCCTTCTCCGGAGGACAGGCTTCTGATTCAGGAACAATAAACGGGATTAATGTTGTTGATGTTAAAAAGGAGAACCATCAGATCATTCACACTCTAGAAAAAGAACCCGACTTCAAGGCAGGGGATAAAGTTGTACTGAAACTTAACTGGGAAAGAAGACATAAGATCATGAGACTTCATTCTGCAGGGCATATTGTCTATATTCCTTTTGTCGAAAAGTTGGGTAAACCAAAGATTATCGGTTCGAACGTAAGTGAAGATAAAACCAGGATTGACTTTCTTTATGACAAGCCGATAAATGAACACATCCCGGTTATCGAAAAGGAAGCTAATGAAATCATTTCCAAAAGCGTTGAAATCTCCTGCAAGCCAGACGAGAAGAATTCCGAAAAGAGATGGTGGTCCTGTGAGAAGTTGAAGATGCCTTGCGGGGGGACGCATGTCAAGAACACTTCGGAAATCGGCCGGATCAAGTTGAAGAGGAAAAACATCGGAAAGGGCAAGGAGAGAGTTGAGATTTATTTGGAATAAAGTGGAGGAGAACACGCAATGCCAACAGCAAAACAAATAACAGAATTCCTCAATGAGGAACTGAAAATATATGACATTGAAGACTCATCCTGTAATGGATTACAAGTAGAGAACACAGGAGAGATAAATAAGATTGGTTTTGCAGTTGATGCATCCCAGGAAACATTTGAGAATGCAGCTGCAGCAGGATGCAAGATGCTGCTGGTTCATCATGGGATAATCTGGGATGGAATCAGATCTGTCCGTGGAAATACTTACCAAAAAATCAAATTTCTCATCGAGAAGAACATGGCATTGTATGCCGTGCATCTTCCTTTAGACAGGCATCCTGTTTATGGGAATAATGCTCAGTTGGCAGAGTTATTGAAGCTACAGAATGTGAAAGAGTTCGGCTATCATGATAATAAGGCAATCGGGTTCATGGGAGAGACCGATACTTCCCTGGAGAAAGTCAAACAGATATTGAAAGATAACGGGATGAAGACTCTTACTCTGCCATTTGGGAAGGAAGAAATTAAAACTATTGCTATCGTTTCCGGAGGAGCAGCAAAGGATACTCTGCAGGCGATTAAGGCTGGAGTGGATTTATACATCACCGGCGAGCCCCTTCATCATGTCCACCATATGGCTAAGGAGAATAAGATTAATGTAATCTTCGGTGGTCATTATGAGACAGAAATTTGGGGAGTAAAGGCTCTGATGCCCGTTCTGAAAGAGAAGTTTGCTGTAGAGACGGAGTTCATTGACGTACCTACTATTGTTTAGACAACTCTGATGGACAGTGCAGGGATTTGAACCCTGAATTCCTCCGTGCAAAGGAGGCGTGATACCATTTCACCACACGCCCAAACGGCACCGCCGTGAATCGAACACGGACGCCCAAATAGGGCCTGGTTCTCCATTTCAGCTGTAATTCAACTCCGGGCTAAGTTAGCGGACCAGTGGATTACCATTCTCCAACCACGGTGCCAATAGCAGTGGACGGATTTGAACCGCCGCTCTCCAGGGCATGAACCTGGCGGGATTGACCGCTACCCCACACTGCTATGAAGGGATGGATGGGAATTGCACCCATGACTCTGAAGCTGCAATCCAGCGTCTTCCTTCTTGACCACCATCCCAAAGGCCCTGACGGGACTCGAACCCGCATTCTGTTGCTTACAAGGCAACTGCGTTATCCAGTTTTGCTACAGAGCCGAATGCCAGCGGTAGGATTTGCACCTACGATGTCCACCTTGGGTAACCGGATTTCTAAGCCGAACACTTGAGTTTCGCCCTTTGACTGAACAATATCAGCTCCTAAGTCCGGCGGGTTCGACTACTCCCCCACGCTGGCAACGGGGATGCTCGGATTCGAACCGAGGCTCTGATGGTTAACGGCCACCTGCATTAGGCCACTATGCTACATCCCCAACGAGAGTGGCAGGACTCGAACCTGCATCACCTTGCTCAAAAGGCAAGTATTTTTCCAGTTAAACTACACTCCCATATCTCCCCGCCCAGACACTCAGAGAAACTGCGTTTATAGATGTATGAACACAGTCTAACATTTGAACTGGGAACAAGCGGGTTACAACCGCTGATTTTACCATTATACTACGGGGAGGACGGACTGGACGGGATTTGCACCCGCTTCACAGAGTAGACAGCCCTGCATGATACTACATACACTACCAGTCCAGGCCACAGGGGGGGAGTTGCACCCCAATCTTCTGAGCCACAATCAGATGTTCTTCTAATTGAACTACCTGTGACATCACTCCATATCTTCATATGGAGCAAAGAGGAAGAGCATCAGTACTCTCAACTGCTCTTCACTTAGCTTTATCCCATGCAGATGCCTGATGTTCTTCCTCAGTTGTTTCATCTCACTTTTCAGTTTCTTCCAGTTGAACTGCTCCTCTTTGTTCAGTTTGAAAGTGTGGCCTCTGAAGTGAGATGGCAGTTCTGCCCTGTCTCTGATCCTCAGTGCCCTTTTCCTTTTGTGATAGCCGCTGTGACAAGCTCTGCAAAGGGTAAGGCAATTTCTTTCTGCATCCTTCCCATCATTCTTTCTCCACTTGATGTGGTGCATGGTCAGTCTGTTTCTTGGATTCTTACACATTTCATTTTGACAGGTGAAATTATCTCTTTGGAAGACTCTGCACTTTATCGCATACTTGCTGTAGACAGTTGCTTTGAGCTCCTCAGTCAACTGACTAGTCGGATCCTGCCAGTTCTGGAAGTACTCTTCTTTACTTGCTGTTACTTTGTAGTTTTCGTATGCCATTTTACCTGTACCCATGAGACAGCCGAGATTCGAACTCGGAATGGTCTTACGACCCCCACCTCTTCAGCGTGGCGCATCTCCCTTTCTGCTACTGCCCCAATATCTCTATTGTCTCTTAATGCCCCAGGTGGGACTCGAACCCACAGTCTCTCGGATACCAAGCGCATAACACATCGGCCGATTGTGCCGGCATATAAGCCGAGTGCAGTGACCTGATTATGCTACTGGAGCAAACAGGCGTGCTGGGATTCGAACCCAGATCGCTTGGTCTCTCCGTAGGTTAGGAACTTCTCCCCAGCCGCGCTTTCGCACAGAAGCCAAGAGTCCTATCCATTAAACGACACGCCTATGATGGGGCCGGGCGGATTCGAACCCCCTTCTCCTGATCCAAAGTCAGGTATCCTCTCCATGCTAAACGACGGCCCTGTTGATGGAGTTGCGAGGAATCGAACCCCGATCACTTGCTCCCAAAGCAAAGATGCTACCAGTTACACCACAACTCCGATGCACCGTAAGGGAATCGCACCCCTATCTCCTGGTTGGAAGCCAGGCATCCTTCTGTTGAACGAACGGCGCGTGATGGGCAGCAAGGGATTTGAACCCCCATTCTTCTGTTTGTAAGACAGACGTCATGCCAGATTAGACCAACTGCCCATGGCACCCCTGCCGGGACTCAAACCCGGGTCTCCAGATCGAAAGTCTGGTATGCTAGTTCGCTACAACACAGGGGCATTACTTCGTAAGTCCCATGTGAGCAGTCCTAGCGGAATACAACACCGGAACACTTCGTGATACGGTGAGCAGTCCTTCGGAATACAACACCGGAACACTTCGTGATACGGTGAGCAGTCCTTCGGAATACAA
>CAZWBB010000003.1:36637-52348 GCA_964632045.1 uncultured Methanosarcinales archaeon
CCAAGGGGCATTACTTCGTATTACCGTGCCCAAGAAATCGATCAACTGATTAGTCAGTTAATCCTCACATTTTGAAAGAAATCTTGAACACGATGAAGGATCATTGAAACTGCGATCTATTCAGATAACAGACCGCTTGTTCCATTCCCAATATGCTTTTTGTGTTCATCATAGTATCCTAGAATGATTGTTTTATATAAGTTTTACTATCTTATCTTTTCCAAAAATATGAAAAAAATAAAGAATTGTTGTTTTTCTATTTCTTTGCAGGTGCTTCTTTCCCCGAATTTTCTTCCTTTTTCACTTCTTTCTTCAAAACATCTTCAACGGGCTTCGGAGATCCCTTCACTTCTGGTTTCACTTCCTTCTTCTTCGTCTCTTTACTTTTCTTCTCTGCAATGGGTTTCTTTTGCTTGACTTTCCTCTGTTTCTTTGGCCTTTCAGCTGTTTTCTTACTCTTCCTTTCCCACACAAGAAAACCTAACTTCTCAAAAACCTTCTTCACATCAGCATGAGATGCTTTTTCTTTTAGCTCAACAACTTTAGTAAGTGGCTCCAGATGCTTAACATTAACTTTTTTCCTTCTTACGTCTCCATCTACCACAACAAAAGTGTCATCGATCTGCTCAACGACCACACACTTCCTTCCTGCATCTCTTCCTGCGATCTTCACTGCCAACCGCCCCACTTCGAAGAGACTCATTTTTCTTTCCTCGCTTTCTTTGTAATCAGTATTCTCATACAGGCTGAGCAAAGGGCCCCCCCATAAGGTCGTTCGGGTCTTTTGGCTGTTTTTGGTAGATTAGCCATCTTAGCTGGCCTTTCTCTTGGTATTCCAGGTAGTCTTTTCTTACAGTTTCCGCAGACAGCCCCTTTGGGCTTACTTTCGCGAAAATGCACGTTAGTCCTTCCACCGGGTGTTTTTACAAATATTTTACGATACCTTCCTGATTTGTGTTTTCCTGCTGGCATTTTTATTTTACCTCATCTGATCGTAAAGCAACTGAGAATCAAAAGATCCGAGTCGCCTCCAAGATCGTCCACGTGGGACTAAGTAGTTCAGAATCATCTCTTTTTATAAATGTTATGGGAAAAAATGAATATCAGACAACGCAGGTTATTCCCCATCATCTTACTTTCGCATACAACCAGCAATCTTTATACTTCCCGCTATGCTCTAAGGTCTTCTTCATCATACCCTCCTTCTTATAACCGCATTTGATGGCCACTTTCTCACTGCCAATATTCTGAGGCATCATCAAAATCTCGATTCTTTTCAATCCCAGCTTCTTGAAAGCAAATTTCTCCATCAACTTGGCTGCTTTGGTTGCTATCCCTTTCCCCCAATAGTTTTCATCGACAAAATAACCGATTTCACCGATAAACGTGCGGTGCTGGTTGATCTTGATTCCCCCTCCCCCGACCAACTTTCCCTCATATAGAATGGAAAAATTATACTCCAGGTTTTTCTTCCTCTTCTCCGCGTTCCCCTCTAACCACTTTCTTTCATCCTCAACACTCTTGGGTTTAGCTGCAAAGTATTTGAACTTGGGACTGTTCAAAATCTCATAGAAACGCCTGCCATCGGATAATCTTTGATTACGTAGCTGTACCTGTGTCATCTATCAAAGAAAATCATGGATGATTAAAAGTGTTTCCAAAAAATGTTAAAAAAAAAGTAAAATAACCTAACCACAACTAGCAGCAGTAGCGGCCCCTTCTTCATAACCAAATCCGGGAGTGAAAGCTGTTGTGCTCAGTTCAGTCATACATTCCGCCGGAGGCGTTGAAAAACCATCACAGATAGTTGCCAGGTATTCTGCAGGTGATCTCCCCGAACTGGCCATCTCTCCGTTGATAACTAAACCAGGTGAACCTCTAACACCGTACAACTCATTCTCTGCCTTATGGATGTTGAACTGGGGGAACCTTCCACCGCTCCAGGTTGACTGGTCATTGTACATCTCGGTTACTTTGAACTCAGTATCAGCTTTCTCAACACAGGAATCCATCATAGTCTTATCCACCTCTGCCTCCACCAAGCAAGCTGCTCCATCTCCACCATCCAGGAAGCATTTCATGTAAGGGAAAAACTTGCCCCCTTGTTCTTTCTGAATGCAGTACTGGTTCAGCTGTTCATCCAACTCCTCTTTACCATGCATGGCGTAAGAAACAAATTTAATCTCAAAATCAATCTTCCCTGCCAATCTTTCCACCACTGGAATAATCCCCTTCTCAGCTTGCGTCCCAAATGGACAATGGCTCATCACGAACAATTCTACCTTGGGTTTATCCGTCTTAGGCAGATCAACCGGTTCTGGGGTTGCTGTTGTTGGAATACTTGGAGTGTTATCCAGATCGATGGCTTGCGGGAAGAGCAATGATCCATCTTTGGTAACATAACTGTCAATTTCTTCTCCGTCAATATCCAGGGTCATAGTGTACAATCCCCTCTCTTCTTTCACTTGTTTCAGTTCTGCCACAGCTTGCCCCTGCAGCAGGTTCTTGTTAATGAAAGAGAGAGTCTTCTCACTTGCCTCATTCTCCGAAATCCCACCAAACTTAAAACCATCCGTCGCTAGGGAAACTACAAAAAGTATCGCCAACACACCTGCAATGATTTTCCAGTGACTCGTCTTCCTGTGTCGCTTTCTTGGCGCATGAGATGTATGGTGCTCATGATGCGTATGCTTTTCATGATGTTCACGATGTTCATGCTGCGGATGGAAGACGTTCCGTACAGGATGTTCTGGATGACTTTCCTCCTTTCTATCTTCATTCCTTTCTTCAGACATCTTTATACCTCCTAATAAATCTTTAACAGTTTTCTCAACCCTATACTAAAGGCAATTGAGAGAAATATATATATTCCCAGCCAGCCAGGATACCACCCAAAAATCGACATCTGCCCCAGCGGCTTCAGTTTACCATAATTTATCTGAATCGACTTAATATCAGAATGCTGATACATCCCCACTGGTTCTTCATACCTCAGCTCCTTGGTTATAAATATTTTCTTTGTCTGCTCATCATTATCTACTTTAACTGTAACAAAATGGTTCCCGGCAGTGCTACGCAGATTCCAGGAAGTATCTTCGCCAATATTAACTTTTGCCTCGCTCAATATCTCCGTCCCTTCATCAGCAATCAGTTCAGCTTCTCCGGTGACGCCTTCTGCAAACTGAGCACTGACGCTGTATCTCTCACCAGGATAGATCGGCTCATAGGTCAGATGGGCGTTCATCCAGCCGAAGATTAGGATTATGGGAAGAAATGTTATGAGTGTTGCCTTAAGAGAATGCTTCATGTACTCCATATTCTTCTTCATAGCCTCCTTCTGCACTTTCATCATTTGCTCTGGATCATCTTTCAGTGCTTTCATCCTTTTCTGGTATTCCTTTTGCTCTTCTTTCAGCCGTTTCATCTCTTGCTGATTTGTGAAGAATTTATAGATCAAAGTGATTATCAAAGTAATCGCCAGTGAGAGAATGACAACTCCCCAGAACGGGCTCATGTTGAGCAAAGGCTGCAGTACAGGACTTAAAACAGGGTCTAAAAAAGCCATTCTATGCACTACTAAGTTGCTGTTATATAAAGTTTATGGATTAGTTGATTGGTAGTGAGTTATGGTTAATTGGTAGTAGGTGATGAGTATTAAGTACTGTCATACGTATAACCCACAGTTCAGAACTCAATACAGGTAACTACTCCATGAACTTACGCATAGCAGGATGCATGTCCAGGTCACAAACCTTTGGGCAAGCCAAATGTTTGATCGAAAGAAAATCAGGTGGGGTATTCGACTACGCTCAACCCCACGACAGAGAGAAAGGATAGGAAAGCAATCACTCCATGAACTTACGCATAGCAGGGTGCATGTCCATCATGTGTTGTTTAGCTATCTCTTCATATAGCTTATAGACGATCATCACTGCTAGTAGGATTCCTGTTCCTCTGGAAAGAGCACCTGTTAGATCGGCTAATGCGGCCAACAATCCTACGGCGGCTCCACCAACAACTGTCAGAGGCCAGATATATCTGCTGAGAATCTTCTCCAAAACCCGCTCATCTCTTCTAAAACCAGGAATCTGCAGACCAGAAGACATTATCTGTTTTGCCTGGCTCTTGGCATCCATGTTTGCTGTCTGCATCCAGAAGATGCTAAACATCACTGAACCTGCCATGAAGATAGTTGAATAGATCAAAACTTGGCCCACCATTGTCAAGGTGAAACTGCCCTGGATGATATTCTGTACGATATTAGGTGACTGTAGCCAGTATACTAAACCGCTTATCGGACTGTTGCCGGAGAAACGGCCCAAGATTGGAAAACCCCATCTTTCCAGCAGAGTTGCGAATAACTGAACATTGGCCATCAATGCAGCGACCAAAATTACAGGAATGTTAGATGTATAGAAGAAATTTAACGGCCACCTCATTCCATAACCTCGAACGCGACCGAAAGAAAGGGGAATCTCTACTTTCATGGCCTGACCATATACACATATAAGGAAAACTAGTACGGTAGAGACTACGGCGGCAAGCTGCAAACCTGCAGTGGTAATATCTCCAATTGAAAGTGATTGGAACAGCGCAGGAATCGCCCCCGCTGCTATCTCAGGGTTAGTTGGAGAGGGTAGGAAATTGAAAGCTCTGATGAAGATTTGTTGCGCCACTCCACCTGCAATAAACAGGCTGATACCAGAACCGAAACCCCACTTGCTGATAACCTCATCCATGAACATTATGACTATTCCCCCAAGGATAAGTTGAAAGATCAATATAAACTGAAACTGTGTGAATAATGGGGTGCCCGCCAAGGCCCGTGATGGAGCCAAGCCACCCATGAAAACATAAATCGCCCCTTCTAGAATGATGAAGAAAACAGCCAGAACCTTCTGCAATCCCTGAAAACGCTTTCTACCCTCCACACTAGTCATATCTAGATTCAAGAGGCCCGTCCCGGTCAATAGCTGCAAAACGATAGATGCAGTTACAATCGGACCGATACCCAGGCTGATTATGCTTCCAAAAGATGCTCCAAGGATGATCGAAAGGAACTCAAACTGTTGTAAAGCATTCTCTCCCAAACCATAAAGAGGAACCAATCCCATCACAAAGAAAATGACTAATATAATCAGTGTCCACTTAAGCTTTTCCTTGAAAGGCAACCGCTTCTGGCGTGGACCCCTTACTTCAGGTAAATTAGAAATAATCGTGTCAAGTAAAGCCATTTTTATTACTTAGCTTCCTGCTTCCCACCATCCTCTTTTTCCTTTGATTTCCCTTTATCCTCTGTCTTCTCTTTCTTACTCTTTTCTTCCCCTGTTTTTTCTACCTTGTCTTCAATGATCTCTCCACCGGCAGCTTTTACCTTCTCTGCTGCTCTTGCACTGTACCGCTTCACCATAATATTAAGTTTTAATCCAACAGATCCTGTCCCAAGCAATTTATCATATCCAAGTTTATCTAAATCCATGACAAAAATGTCTTTCTCCTGAACAACCTTTCCTGCTTTCACTAATCTTTCAACAAAAACAGCAGTGAAACGACCAACATTTATGCTCTTCCCAAAACTGATAGTGCGCTTTCTTCTGAATCCATGCTTACCTAGGTCGACTTTAATTCCAGCCACTTTATGCCCTGCTCTCTTTCCAGTTCCAGCATTACCCCTTCCACCACGGCTGCCAGCTCCTCTCCTTTTCTTACGGTGACCACCGCCATGCGTAGTATGACCTCGGTACTTTCCCACTTTCTTATGTCTGTTGAATGTCATTTGTCTATCAAATCATGCGCTTTATCAAGTCATTGATTTTTTTTCCACGATAACCTAACGCGCCCCCTGCTTTGAAAGCTACTTTAATCCCCTTCCTGCCAAAACCTTTCCTAGGTGGATTCAACCGGAAATATGGTTTAAATTTCTTTCCTTTTACGCTAATCGTCCTATAAGAATACTTTTTTTTCCTGTCAGTGGTTCGTCCCTTGAATTCTTCTCCTTTCTGTGTAATCAAATCACTAAAAATATCTTCACTGACCTCACCCCAAGTGACATAATCTTTAACCTTAAGAATCATCCCCCTGTTCACAGGGTTATCATCGATTACTACACAATGATTTTTCCTACGCAATCTTAACATAGCCAAAGTATCTTTCACAGCCGAGTTGACATTTACCAACCCCCTTACTAAAATGACGGCTAGTTTGCTACTTTTGTTGTTCTCAGCTGGTTCTTTCGACTTTTCCTTCTTTACTTGTTCCGATGCAACATCTTTACTTTCTGTCATGTTTAATCCCCTTTCATTCCTTCACTCTTTTTGGCAGCATTAGGGTCATTGACCGCTTCATCCTCTTTATCTTCCTCTGTGACAGCTTCTTCCTTTTTGACTTGTCCCTCAACAATGCCTAACCTGGAAATATCTTCCGGTTTCACTTTCATGGTACCCAGATTCTTCAATGCATCCAGCAAAGCGGAAATCAAGTTGAGCTTTGTCTTTGTCTGCCCCTGAGTCTTGCTCCAGATATCCTTAATACCGGCCATAGCCAGGATCTTTGCGCATTCTTTTTCCACACAAAGACCTTTCCCCTTAGGAGCAGGCATCAGAGTGATGCGAGAAGAGCCACTTCCCCCCTCAATTGTGAAAGGGATGGAATGCGCTTCTTTACAGCCGCACTCCCAACTCCCGCAACCACGGCGGATCCGCATCAGATTCAAACGCGCATTTCTCTTGGATTTATCTCTAGCCGGAACAGTCTCCTTGCTTTTCCCAGTAGCAACACCGATATAACCATTCTTATTACCCACTAAAGCACAGGTGGTGAAATGAATCTTATTTCCTTCCCGGGTCTTCTTCTGCGTCTGTCGGAATATTCTCCTTTGACCACCACCAAACTTTCCTTTTGCTTGACCAATAAGCAGCAAGTCTTCCTGTAAATCCGGTAAAAGACGATCAACTATCTCTGCTTCCATGATCTTAAGATCCTGCTTAAAAACATCCGCAATATCTGTAATCGTACCTTCCTTAACCATCCTACCCAAACTGCTGACTGGTTTCCACACAACTTCTACTTCAGGTACGGACTCGTAAGGAGTTGACCTTCTTCTACCCCTATTTGAATTTGATTTTCTAGGTAATTTTTTATCTGCCATTCTACTGCCCATTAATTTTCTCCTTAACTTTTTCAAATACTTTCTGCATCTCCTCAACTGAAGATTTACTTTTTAAATATTGCGCAAACTTCTGCTCAATGTGCTTCCCAAACATCCTTTCTTCGGGAGGAAAGATCTTGTCCCCACCGTGAGGTATTTTCAACCCACCATCCAAAGCCCCCCTAAGGAATGCGTAGAGTTTACCTTGATGAATCGGTTCCCGGAAACCAGTGTCTAATATCGCTTCACTTTGACCATTCTTAATTGCCTTCTTTCCCAGTAACAAACCAGTTAAGTAAGCTGCTGGGAGATTCTTACAGGAATAGGCCCAACCTTCTTTCCGGAGTAGAGAGGAGTCAACTGCCGCGGCAACCCTATCACCCCCCTGATTAAAAAGCACTATCTGAGCAATGATTTTAGTATTAGTAAAGCGAACCACCAACCGTGGTTTTTGGGATACTAACAGTTTCAACCTCTTAACATAATTGGTTTTCTGCACTCTCCTTCTTCCAAAAGGAACAGTCTTGGGTCTTTTTCTTGCCATCTTTATTGTTTCTCAGCCTCACTCTTTTTCACATTCTTCTGCGTTTTTATGTTAAATAGGTGATGCTCAGTTAAGTATAATTTGATGTGTCTCTTATTTCTGAAAAAACCGCCTTTACTTTTGGCATAGAGGGAAGTGTATGACCTTTTTGTAATCAAACCTTTGTCCCTTAGCTCCACAAGGAAACCCCTCTGTACGCGCATCCTTGCCATCCACTTATCTTTCTTGCTGACTACAGCATGCTTGCAACCTTTTTTACTTCCTTTCCCCTTACGCCGCCCTTTCCCTTTCTGAGTGGCTATCTTACGGGCTCCTGCTTTAGATTGCTGATTTGATTTTCCTTTACTAATCTTCCCTACCGCAATCAATCCACGTAGATCAGAGCGAGTGATTGCCTTTTTGATATCTTCTAGCGCTTCCGCTGCGAACCGGACCTTCTTAGTAGAGGTTTTCAGTATTTGCGCAGCCAAACGTTTTTTGTTTTTCATTTTTTTGTTTTTGAGCTGTACCCATAACTCATCGGTCAACCAACCTATTGTCTTTTAGTGATGGTCTTTTCTATTATCTCCTTCTGTTTTTCTTCTTCCTCTTTTATCTTGTCTTCCACAGATTCCTTCTCGTCACCTTTCTCTTCTGTCCCTTTCTTCTTGCTTTTCTTTTCAGCTTTCTTTTTCTTTTCCTCAGCTTTCTTATCTTTGTCTTTAAGTTTTCGTCTCTTTGCTTCCTTTTTCCCTTCGAATTCTTTTTGGAGTCGTTCCTGTTCCTTCTTGACATCCTTTATGTTAAGCAATTGAATATTCTTTTCTGAAGCAACGTTCAAAATCTGCAACTTGGATTTCTTGCCCACTCCCGAAGAGATTACTGCTCCTTGGGTTTTTGGTTCAAGAGATAAGAGTTGTTGGACGTTATGAATAACCACCATCTGTAAGCCTGAATGATGCAAATATCTTGCTGCTTTTGGTGAAGAGAAACCCACCCCAGGCAATTTTGGTCGACCTTTATGCATCTGTCGAACAGCTGAATGTTTACCCCTTGGGAAACGCCACCTTCTCTTGACCCCACTTGTAAATTTAGCTTCTTTTACAATAAACTTGGGCTTATTCGCCTTAATCCTCTTCCGCAACTCCAACGGGTTTTGTTTATCCATTTTCTCATAAATTTCTTCCACATTTGTGGATAATATAGCAACCATCCTGAAATATCCGAATATCACGATTGCTGACACGACACAACTTTTCGATCCGGGCAGCTGTTTGTCCGGCCGCCTCTCTATCAGGACCGCTCACCACAATCTCATCCCCTTTCACTTCAACTTTCACCCCAGAAGCAAAAGATACCCTTCTTGGTACAGCTTCGCCCAAAAAATTTTTTATTATAATCTCCTCTCCTGAAACCGACACGTTCATCGGAAAATGCCCTGAGCAAATCTTAAGCCGATAGAGATGATGTTCCTGTACGCCTTTTTGCATGTTACCGATGTGAGCTGCAAACGAACCGATTACAGTCTTTTCTCGTTTCGTCGCTTTTGTTGATTTGAGGATTATCTTATTACCTTTTACTTCAATTCCAATTTTTGGATGTGGGAAATCTCTGTCTACTTCCCCTTTCGGACCTTTAATCTTAATGAGGGTGCCAGATAAAACGGCTGAGACACCTTCATTCAGTTCAATTTCCCGTGTTATATCTTCTTTCATTTGCTTATGTACATCCTTTAATAACAGTATGCTAGTAACTTTCCTCCTGTGTGTTTTTCCTTAGCTTCTATGTGTGTAACAATCCCTTTAGGCGTAGATACAAAAATCAGACCAAAATCTTTAGCAGGTAAGTAGCGTTTCTCCCATTTCTCGTAACCATTATGTTTAGTTGAGAACCTGGGTTTGACCACGCCACATTTATTGACGTTGCCTAGTAAGTTCACTTTCAAATACCCTCCACTTCCATCTTCAATCTCCTCAAATGAACCAAGGTAATTGTGCTCATTCATAATTTTTAGTATCTTCTTGATCATTGTAGAAGCTGGCTTTACAAGTATCTCTCTCTTTCCTACCAGTTCCGCATTAAGGATCTTTGTTAAGGCTGCTGCCAAGGGATCGTTTAGCATTTTCTTGTTTTCCTCATATTTTGTTATTTCTCTTCATTACGATTTTTTTGATACATCTCAACTAAATTTCTTAAACCCTAGACCCAGGGCCATCTCTCTGAAACATTGCCGGCATAAGTGCAGACCGTACTTTTTGATATGGCCACGCATTCTTCCGCAGTTCTTACACTTTCTCAGAGCAGTACCGCAGGATCTTGTTTTTGGCCTGTTAAATTTGATAAACTTAGCCTTCTTCACTGGCTTGACGTTCAATTGTTTGAACACTTTGTGATGATCGCTGGTCGTCATTTTATCCTATATTACCTCCACACCCATTCCCTGCAAAAAGCCAATTGCTTCTTCCTTCGTGATCTTATGCGTCTTGCCTGGTTTGCTGGGTTTCACCTTGCGACATTTAATCCTATATCCCGGCCGTTCCAGTGTCACAGCAACCTCCAACCCCATGATTTTTAGTTCAGGATCATACTCCAATCCCTCAATATCAATATATTCAGGAACTCCAAATGAAAGATTGCCTTCACTGTCAAAATTCTTTGCTGAAATGACATTGTCCTTGGCTACCAGCAAACGTTTCAATAGTTCTTGGGCACCCTTCCTGACAGTAACTTTACAACCGATGGCCAACCCAGGTCGCAACCCCCAGCCAGGGATACGCTTGTTGGTGATGGTCTTAACTGGAGTCAGGGGAGATAGCTTCTGCAAAAGCTTCAATCCTTTCTTAAGTTGCTCATCACTCTTACCAACGCCAATATTCATGGTAATTTTGGCTATCTGAATCTTCTTCATAGGGTTCTGGACTGTACTTTTCTTCCCTTCCTGTGCTCCACCCTCTCCCTTATCTTCAACCATTTTTCTTCTCCATGTTAGCGCTGTTGATAGTAATTATCGGTTCTTTGACACCAATGACAAAGAGATAATCTTTTGAAGTTTCAATCTCTTCTTGTTTCTCTTTCCCTGCTCGCGAATAGATCGCTTCCTGCCCCCGAATCTTCTTAAGGGTTCCCACGTCGCCATGATGCTTCCCTCTGCTCAGGAATACTATGCTCCCTTCCTGCAAGGATAGTACTTCTTTAACATCCATCTTAGGAAAAACAAGAAGTAAGGTGTCTCCCACCTTTGCTTTCTTATCGGAGATTATGTTTTTGCCATCATGCAGGTTATATTGCAATCTTCCTTTAGATAGGATTGTTTTCCCCACAACTTTACAAGGTTTAAGTAAACTTTCCTTTTCGGATCCGATCTCTTCAACCACTACACGACCTTTTCTATCGAGTAGGAGCCGATAACTTTTCTTCAGTATGGGGATGCTGAGCACGTCAAACAACCCAATAATGAGGTGATGATCCCGTCTCCGTTTGCCATCTACAAAGACCTCCTTGGCATGTAGGAGTTTCTTTATCTCATTCATAGTGGATGCTAATCGCAATATGTCCCTGAGCACTACTCCCAAAGGCATCCCCATACTTAGTGGATGGGGCCCAGGTTTCGGCCGCAGGATATACTTCCTGCATTTCCTGTCAATGGGCCATGTCCGTGGTGTCGCAATACGCTTGAGATGGTTCTTCATGGGGTCACCTCATGAAGCTCAAAGATCAGGTATTTTTTTTGTTTTCGAGAAACTCTTTGTTTCTCTAAACCTTTCTCATTATTCGCAAGTCTCATTTTTTCTTTCCTTGTTTTTCTTTTGTAGATTCTGGACTTTTTGTTTCCTGGCTTTTAACACTTGACTCTAATTTTTTCTTCCTTTTCCTATCTGCCAGATCAAGTTCAATGATGGCCAGGTTGGAGGGAGTGAACGAAACTAATACTTTGGCGCCTTCTTTCTTGATATACTCCAATCCTGTAATGAAGACTCTTTCTTTCTTCAAGCTAACCTTTTCCACTTTCCCTTCCTTCTTACGGAACTGTCCCCGAAGCACTTTCACTTTGTCCCCTTTCTTAACCTGTACATTACGAAGGCCATATTTCTTCCTAAGTTCATTAGATAAGTGAACATGAAGCATCTTCTGTTTGATATGCAGGGGGGCGTTGTACCTATACAAACGCTGCTTCCTGCGTTGGGTGCTCCTCTTCCAGCCGATATTAAAACTTGCTGCTACCATTGTTATACAACCATACTGGCCACTTTGGCTACTGCCGGCCATCTGTCAGCTGCTTCCTTGGCAATCGGCCCTTTGAAAATGGTCCCTTTTGGATTGCCTTTCATATCTTTAAGTACTACAGCTGCGTTATCCTCAAATTTTATCCTGGTACCATCTGGACGGCGGAATTCTTTCTTTTGTCTTACGACGACTGCGGGTACCACTGTCTTTCGCATTTCCAGTTTACCTTTCTTTACTGCTGCCAGGATTAAGTCGCCTACCCCCGCGGCAGGGATTCTCCCTAATACTGTCTTGTGACCTTTGACAGCTATTACTTTAAGCATCTTAGCTCCTGAATTATCACAGGTAGGGATGAATGCCTGTGATGGGAGTGCACGGGTGATACTGCTCTTTATTGCTCTCATTTTAGTACCTGAATTATAACATGATGTTTCGTTTTGCTCAGTGGCTTCGTCCTCACCACCAAGACATCTTGACCAATTCCTGCATTGACACATGAAGGATTATGAACTCTCATGCGTGAACGTCTAATGGCATAACGCTCATATTTTGGGACATAATAAGATCTAAACCATTCTACAGTCGCTGAACGGTGAACATCCTTCTTAACAACTTTTCCTTTGAAAAGTTCTTTCTTCACGCATATTTTCCCATGGAAAGGACACTTGTCATCTGTACAACTCTCTTTAGGTGCTTTCACGCCCAGTATTTCTTTCTTAAGTGAATGTTTCATTTTGATTCCCGTTGTTTTTTATTTCTCCATTACATTTATCCTTTTATCCTTTCTTCTGGCCTCTTTATTATGGTCTCCCCGGCAATGACTTCCTTGGATTTAAGCAACCTGAAAGTGATGTTGGTTTTGAACAACCGTTTCACCTTTCCATGATGCTCAACCATAATCGTTGACTTGGTTTCGTCAGTTATTTTTCCTTTGATTCCTTGATTACTCTTGTTTTTGGAGCGTATTACCTCAATCTCTTCCCCTATGAGCTCATAGGGAAAAACCTTCCTGTGGGCAAAGCTCGCCATCGTTGGATTCACCTAACCTCAATTGTCTCTTCGGCAAAGCCAAGGTTAACCAGGGCTTCTTTTACTTTGGGTCGGTGATCACCCTGCAATTCAAGACTCCCCCTTTTGACCGTTCCGCCACAGGCAAACTTTGTCTTCAGCTGCTTGATGATCTCATCCATGTTGGCCTCCTTGGTGATGCCGTCAATCACAGTGTATCTCTTACCAAACTTCCGTTTCTCCATTCTCACAGTGATCTTCTGCTGTTCCCTAGCAATCGCTTCGCAAACACACAAGTCTTGTGGTAAACCACATTGGTTGCACACACCTACCATGTTATTCTATTTACTGACCTCCTTTTCTTTAAGTAAAGTTAATATCCTGGCTAGGTTTTTCTTTGTCTGCTTGAATTTTCCGGGACTGGCAGGATTCGCCCCTGTAGCTACTTCCACATTCAATTTCAGGAGCTCCTTTTTGAACTCTCCAAGACGATTGTTCAGTTCCTCAGGAGATAACTCCCGTAATTCTTTAGTGATCTTCATTTTTGCCTACTTCTTTCTTGTCCTCGTTTTTGCTTTCTCCATCATCATTATCTTCTTTCTTTACTTCTCTTTTGCTCTCTCTGTCATCTTTACCTTCTTCCTTGTCTTCTCTTTTGCTTTCTCTGTCATCTTTACCTTCTTCCTTGTCTTCTCTTTTGCTTTCTTTGTCATCTTTATCTTCTTTCTTTACTTCTCTTTTGCTCTTTTCGTCATCTTTATATTCTTTCTTGTCTTCTATTTTGCTGTCTTTGTCATCTTTACCTTCTTTCTGGTCTTCCTTCTTTGCATCTTTCTTACTCTCTTTACTCCTCTTTGTTTTCTTTGCTCCCTGTTTCTGTCCTTTTTTCTCATCAACCTTCTCTTCTTCTATCTCTTCTACCACTTGAACTGGCTCATTCAGTATTTCGATGTGATCCGGTAGAACCAGATCAGGGGGCATAATCGCTACTTTAATACCAATTATACCGCTTTTCAATAATGCGGTTTTCTGGGCTCTGCGTACACCTGAAATGGAAACGTCACCGCATTTCTTGAGGTAACCTTGATAGAAGCGCCAGTTCTTAGCACGGGCTCCAGGAATCTTACCGGATATGATCACTTCTACTCCCATTGCACCGGAATTCATCACATTTTCCATGACCTTGTGCCCCACTCCCTTGAAACGGGCTGAGCCGAACCTTTCCAATGAGCCGGCGATACGTTCTGCGACTACGTTGGCATCCAAAAAGATATTCTTAACTTCATTTATTTCAATCTGTGGATTCTCTAACTTGAAATCTCTTTTCAGAGCCTTTGTAAGATCTTTGATATTTGCTCCTTTTGAACCAACAATCAAACTTGGCCTGCTGGTATGAATAATAATCTTCTCCCCTAAAGGAATTTTCTTGAGCTTGATTTGGGAAACTCCCACCCTGTTGAGTTTTTCCTCTATGTATTTCTTGATGTAAAACTCCTTTGTCTTCTGGATCACAAATTCTCTCTCGATCATTCTTTAGCCTCTCCTTTTGCTTTTTCTGTCTTTTCTTTACTCACTGACCCTTTCTTACTCTCTATTTTTTTACTCTCTACTTTTGCTGCTGCTACTGGTTTCTCTTCTTTTTTCTCGATTTTACTAGATGCATCATTACTTTCTTTCTCTACCGGCTGATCTTTCACTTTGGGTTGCTCTTTCACTGTAGACTGCTCATCAGTCTTCTTCCTTTTCTTGTCATCTTTCTTTCCCCTTTCCTTAACTTGAATCTCAAGGTGTGTCCTTTTGGTTCCGGTCCGATGCCTGCCCCCGGTAACAGGAGTTGAGGCTCTATTTGCCAGTATCTTGATTATCTTAAGATCCGAAGTGTCCAATCCTTTATCCTGAGCGTTGGCCTCGACTGTTTTCAAAAGGGCAAGAAATTCTTTAGCGGCTTTGCGAGGAAATCTGCCAGCAGACATGCCGGCCTTATGCCCCATGTCCCTATTGAAACGTCGGAAAGGAACGGGTTTCTTCAATTGAATGACATCTTCCAGGAACTGTTTGCTAAAACCTACACTCTGATAGCGGAGATATCTGCTAAGCTCTATGCTTTGTTTTGGTGATATGGAAAGGTTCATCCCTCTAGCTGAAGCAAAATGTTCTATTTTTTCAGTTCCGGTACTTTTATCCTTCTCTTTCATTTTATCTTGCTGAGACCGCTTTACTTGACCTCGTAGCTCCTACTCCTGCTGAACTGTGGGAGACCATTTTTCTGGTGTGAGCAAACTCTCCCAAAAAGTGACCCAGCATCTCTGAAGTGATGATCACTGGAAGATATTCTTTCCCATTATATACCCGGAGAGTGAAACCAATCATACTAGGAAGTATCACCATATCCCGGCAGTGTGTTTTTATATTCTGATCTCCCCTTTCAATACGTTTCAAAAGCCTTTGCTGCGCTTCCGTGAAACCCCGTTTAAGAGATCTTCTGGTCCGGGAGGGAACGAGCTGCATAAATTCTTTTAGATCAAGCTCTTTGAGCTCTTCTTCTGATTTTCCCCAGATTGTTAACTCTTTAGCCATTTAAATTTCACTCCGTTTGTATTATTTTGAGTTTTCCGTTTATAGTTGTTCATTTTTTCCTACCTGTCCTCTTTGGAGCTATCTTGCCCACGTAACCTTTACAAAGCTTACCAGCCAAAGACGTCCCACATGCGCCAATGAAAAATTGGCTTAGTGCGACAGGATTTACTTGAATGGTCCGTTTATAGTTGTTCATTTTTTCCTACCTGTCCTCTTTGGAGCTATCTTGCCA
>CAZWBB010000003.1:52448-86083 GCA_964632045.1 uncultured Methanosarcinales archaeon
TCCGTTTATAGTTGTTCATTTTTTCCTACCTGTCCTCTTTGGAGCTATCTTGCCAACTTTCCTTCCAGGAGGAGCGCTGCGTGGTGATAAAGTGGGTCGTCCTTTATGAGAGCTGTGACAACCTCCAAATGGATGGTCGACAGCGTTCATGGAAATACCACAAACTTTTGGGTAAAGCTTGTTACGGGCCCTCATCTTCTTAAATTTAACTCCTGCTTTGAGGAAAGGTTTATCTTTTCTTCCAGATCCGGCGACGATACCAATGGATGCCCTGCATCGCGGCAGGAACAGCTTTTCTTTTCGGGAAGGCAGTTTGACACGAACCGCTTTCTCTGACTTTGCTACTACTTTGGCAAATCCGCCAGAAGAACGCACTAATTTACCGCCATCTCCTGGTTTCAGTTCAATATTGTGAATAAGACTCCCTTCAGGGATATCTTTTAGGAAGAGCACATTCCCTGCCTTCATCTCATCGCCCCCAACAGTGATATCATCTCCGACCATAATACCTTGAGGGGCGAGAGTCAGCTTACTTTTACCCGTCCCATAATCTACTTTCATCAAAGGAGCACTATGCCCAGCACAATGTACTAGTTCAGCGACAGTCCCAATCGTGTCCGTGGGAGAATGCTTAGCTTCCCCTTTAAAGCGAAAGCTGGGCGACTTGTAAGTATGTGTTCCCCTTCCTCGTCTTTGTTGGATTAATCGCTTTCCCAATAAACTTTACAAAGTTTATCATCCAAAGAAGTGCGACATGCGTTCAGTGGCTTGCATGCCACTCTCACTTCGTCCCACATTCATGTGATAACTTTCCCTCCACCGTGTTGGTTTATTAATCATGTTATATCAACCCCAGATCTGCGCTTACGTCTGAAGCCAGACTTTCTGGTCCGAGCTTTACATAAGCTCTCTTCTGGCCCTGAAATGAATTTTGTACATTCACTTTGACCACTCTTACCTTGAACAGCTCTTCGATCGCCTGCTTTACATCTTTCTTTGTTGCTCGCGGATGAACGGCAAACACTAACTTATTATCAAATTCAGTCTGCCGGATACTCTTTTCTGTTGATAATGGATATTTTATGATTTCGTAAGGATCAAATTTTGCATCTACACTTTGTTGTACTTCCTTCTCCTCCGAGACTTCTTTCCCCTGCTTAGCTTTCTTCACTTCAACTAATTTCTTTTCCTTACTCTGATTTGGCTTCTTTTCACTGTCATTCTTTACTGGCTTCACTTTTTCCTCTTTCCCTTTGTTTTCTTTTGCCATCTTACGTAAATAACTTCTCTTTCTCAACAGCTTCAATCGCTTTCCTGGTCCATAATACTGCTCGACCAGCCATCGCCCCAGGCGCCAGTAATTCAGCATTCAATGCTTTTGCTGGTACAATATCCACGCCAGGCAGGTTTTTAGCAGACTTCATCAAAGGACAATCTCCGCCAACTACAATCAACGGCCCTTTCTTACGGCGGTATTTTCTCCCACGCATCTTTCCGATTCCAGCCCTAATCTTCTTTAGCAGCGACCTCTTCAGTTCTTCTCCAAAACCAAGTTGAAGAAAAACTTTCTCTGCTTCACTGGTCCCTCCGACATTTTCAAAAGCGGAATCAACGATAAATGGGTATTCTTTTGGGACTTTGTGGCCGCGTCGTTCAACAACTCCTCTGTCAATTGTTGCCGCGATAGCTGAACGGATCGCTTTACGGTTTTCTTTTATATTGATATTCTTCTCCAGTTTTTTCTCTGCTTTTGGAGGATGAGATCTTCGGCCGCCTCTTGTTTGCGGAGAAGTTGCACCGACCCAGTACATACGTGTCCCCCGGCGGGAAAGGATCTTCCTGTTGACCCGAGAGATTCCAAAACCATAGCAGCCGCGATATTTCCTTCTCCTTTTGCTGAGTTCCGAAGAATGTCTCTGGCCTGCTTCAGGACTTGCCCCATAAGCCTGCCTCGCTTTGCTCTGCAGTGAGTGGACCGCTCTCTTTATCAAATCAGGACGGAACTCCTCTGCAAATTGAGGTGGCAATTCCATCTCGCCTGACTTTTTCTTTTCCAAACTAAAGATTGGTAATTTCATGTTCTTAGGGAAATGTATGATACCTCTGGTGCTTCTTTGAATATCTTATCCTTTGGACGGATGGCCTGTGTCAGCAGAACAGCACTTTTTCTTGCTCCTGATACTGAACCTTTAAGCAAGGCGTAAGGATTTTTCACGACCCCATATTTTGTGATCCCGCCCCTGGCGGTCACTTCCGAACCGTCATCTCCGACCTTGATTATCTGCTTATTATATTCTGTCCGCAGATGGAAACCCATCTTACCAGGTTGTGGTACGCGGTAATCGACTCTCTTCGGAGTCCAAGCTCCAAGGTTACCGATGCCCCTTTTAGTCTTCTCTGACTTATGCTGCCGGATGGGGACCCCGTACCTCTTCACCGTCCCCTGGAATCCTTTACCCTTAGTGATCCCATGCACATCGACCAGAGAACCGGCTGAAAATACCTGCGCAAGACTGATCTCTTTACCCATGTTCTCTTTTACGTAATTAAGTTTTTCATCGTTGTTCCCGCCTAGAGCAATCTCGATAAGCTTTGGCTTCTTGGCTCCTGTAGAAGCCAATTTCGGCTGGGAGTGGACTAACAGACGAACATCATCAAATTCAGTTATGTCATTGATTGTCTTTTTCCCCTTCCCTTCTTTTACTTTCTTAGGCAAGGATATCTTTTTGGACAATTCTTTACTGATTTTTTCGTTCAAGAATGATGTGAATTTGCGCATTCCCCGCGCAGACTTTTTGTAGAAAGCGGCACCAAAAATAACCATGGGCGGACAATCGATGATCGTTGTCGGCAGGATAATCTTCTCACCTTTAGTCAACGACTTGGCTCGGTTATCTGTTATCTGAATATGGGTCATCCCCGCTTTGAAACCGATGAAACCTAAAGGTTGCGCCTTATTAACGTTTGCCCAAGAGCGCACTCTAGCTAAACTATGCTTGGACCTCTTGCGAGGCCAAAATTGCATACTTCCTCGTCTTGGATGGCGTGGTTTTGGCATTTTTCATAACGGGGTTCAAGTAAACACGCTGCACTCTACCCCACTGAACGCTGTACATTAACAGCCTATTGTTGGCTCCCATCGAAGAAGCATCCCTGCTCTGTGATGGGCACCTTTTCAGGCCAATCGTACCATGACTATTTAACCGGTAAGCAGTCGCTCCCAATCAGTTTAGCCATGGATGATTCAACTGAATAAGGGGATTGGAAGGTGGGTTATTTATAAAAGTATCGGATAATATTTATAAAAAGGTAGAGTTCTCAAACCGGGATGGCTAAATGCAAGATCTGCGGTAAGAAGATTGTAGAATTGTTCCTTGGGAAGATTAAAGGGACAATCATCAGGAAACCCGGTTCAGGTAAGCATCACAAAGTCTGCTTCGAATGCCAGAAGCGATTTCCGACCAAAGAAGAGTTGCTGAAGAAGATTAAATAATTGGTTGTGAGTATTGGGTCATAGGCTTTTAGTGAAGCTGCATACACAAAATTAAGAACCAATACCCATAATGTGCCTCTGTGGCTCAGTGGCTAGAGCGGCTGATTGTAGAAGCCGAACCTCGTATGCCAACAAGGGAGAGCAGCAGGTCGAGGGTTCAAATCCCTCCAGAGGCTTCTTTTTCTTCACAAATTATATAAACATCTCTTTTCGCCAGCTCCCCATGGATGATGTAACCATCAACAAAGTAAAAAAGGAAGAACTGGAAGATGAAGCGAAAGAGGATAAAGTTGATGCTGAAGATGAAGAGATCACCGAAGATGATTACGGTTCTGCTTCTGACGGTAGGAGTATCATTATAATGATGGCGGTGATAGCCGGTCTTTTCCTTCTTTTCCTGGGTGGATTCAAAGGGTACAATTACTTAACTGCCGGTGCTGTAGTTACTATAGATGATCTGCACAAGCAAAATTTGGAGGGAGAACTTGATGACGAGAAGTCCTATGTGTACAATGGGCACAGTTTTGTAAAGGCCGATGGTTTATGGTGGACGGAGACTTTCCGGCGGGGAACATTGATTAAGATGCCCCTGCATTTCGGACCAAAGGAAGTGGAGGACATCAAGGTCGAAGGGAAATTAAGTAAGGATTTCAATAAGAATGACGATATCTTCATAGCCATCAACCCAAATATCATAAATAAGTATTATTCTTTAGGATTGTCTGAACTAAGTTTTAACGTTGCGCAAGGAATCAACAGACGTCCTGTTGGAGCATGCACTGAAGAAGATCCTGACTGTGTCAATCGCACTATCGTGAGTTGTAATGATACAAAAGGAGAAGCGGTCATTGAGTTAGTGCTGGATGAAAAATCGGGCATTGAGCTGTCCGGAACCTGCATCAAGGTCTCAGGCCAGGATTACGGGATTGTGAAATCAGTTGACAGGCTGTTGTATCGATGGTATGGGATAATGGAGTGAATGTTTAGTCACATAGGTAGAACTCACCTCTCCAACCCAAGAACTTCTACTTCTCCACTACGGAGAGATATTAACCTAAAATTCAGTCCTAACTCCAGAACCGCTTCCAGGACAGCCATATGTTCTTTCCCTGAACCAGAGACGAGGTTAAGAGCAACCTCAAAATCGGAGATCTTATCCTTCAGGGAAGATTTTATCTCCTGCACCAGCTTTGATACTTCCTGAAAATCACTGTCTATCGCGATCAATTCTGTGTTTGGGTTGTCCGGTTTAAAATTATCCTTCCCAAACTGATTAGTAATCAGAAATACCTTATCCCACTGCCGGGATTTCATAATCTTTATCACTTCCGTCCAGGTCCCTTTGCCAGTAGAAAGGCAGGCGATTAAGGTGGGCATGGTTTGTCAAGAATGTTTTCTTATATAAAACTTATTTCTCCAACTTCCATTCTCCTGTAATCACTTCCCTTCTCCGAAGGTACCCGAGGGCACGGAGGAAATCAGGAAAATGGTGATGGACCGCTGCGTAACAGGAACGATCCTTCAAACTTATGCCGATAGGAAATCCGACTTCTTCCCAAGCAGGAATGTCATTGAAATGGTCTCCAAAGTAAGCTGTCTCCTTTTTCCGACATCGATATTCCTGCATCACTTGCCTCACTAACTTCCCCTTGCCGGACATGGGTACGACCAGTTCGCCGCCTCCGGTAAACTGACCACCCCCCATATAAATCTTATTGGCAATGGCAAAATCCATCCCAGCATCATTTTTCACCCTCTCCGCTACAACTTCTACACCGCTGCTGAGGATGCCGGTCGTCACACCATTCTCATGCAGGTAGCCGGTCATCTCGATGAAGCCAGGAGCATAAGGTGGAGGGAAGATCTCTTCAAAAACAGGGGCTGTCTCTTTCCCGGCAAGTAATTCACAATTTTTGTCGAACCATTCATTATACAGATCTGGACGTGGTAGATAAAAATCAAGCAACCTCATCCACTCCTCACGCATTCCTGCAGCTATCCCTATAGCATCCCAACTGGATTGAAAAGTGCTGTTCTTATAACGTACGGCTGTCCCATCCATGTCAAATATTGCCAGTTTGATTTCCATAAGTAATTGTGAAGGGAGGGGGTTTTTATTGTTTATGCATATGTAATTGGGCCATGTGAAGAACCATTTAGGAAAAGTATATAACGGCCAATGTTTTTTCTGTTCATCTATGTTAATTACATTTTTTGAGGAGTTTCCGACAAAGGAGAATCTTAGTAAATTGAAATATGTCAGATGGCCGACAAAACTGTATATCGCTGCAAAAAGCATAGAGGAATTCAACCAAGTAAGATCGACAGTAAAGAACAAGCACATCAAAGAATTCATATACTGGCCCGTGTTACATAAGAAGGAAGGCTACTGGATCTCTCCATTCAGTAAAAGGGGGGCATTGTTGAGAGTCCTCAGTGAGCTAAAAAGCACAAAAAACCCAGTAATGCTGGATCTGGAACTGCCTACAACAAAAAATCCATTTCTATATGTTACCCAAGCGGTGAACTTTTTCAGGAATAAATGCTTGATCAGGGAATTCATCAATAATCATCCGGGAAAAGTATGCCTGGCTGAGTATTACCCGGAAGGGAAGAGAAAAGAAAAAATACTGAAGATGTTCGGCCTGCACTATCAAAAGAGGAATGTCAGCGTCATCAAGATGCTCTACCATTCGCTGCATCATTTTGATGAGGAGTTTATCAGAGAGGAACTGAAACAGGGGAAAAGAGAATTTGGTAGCAATTATATTGTCAGTTTTGGTACGATTGCTAAAGGTATCAACGGAAATGAACCTTTGCTCACCGCCTCACAATTACGGAAGGATCTGCAGCGGGCCAAGGAAGCTGATATTAAAGAAGTAGTCATTTTTCGATTGGGAGGGTTGAATGAGAAATACCTTAAAGCGATAGAAGAATTCACGCCTTGACCAACACGTCCCTGATCTCTTTATGCAACTTTCCACCCAACGGAAGCCGTGTAGGGAACCAAAGCAAGGTCGAATTAAGATTACATGAAGCGATTCCTTTTGCAACAACTTTTACCTCTGTGTCAGGATATTGGGCAACAATCTCAGCCGCATAAAGAGTTGCCTCTTTGTCCTTTGTTACCGAATAGGTTGAGTAAACAAACTTCAACAAGTCAGCAGCTTTGCTTCTCACCAGATCCGATTCATCAAATACGCCCTCAAGATCCATCCAATAGAATCCCTCATTTCCAACAAAAACATTCTTCACATGAGCATCTCCAATGATAACATCCAGGTTATGGATCTCCTGCATCGCTTCTAGAGCACCATCAAGCGCCCCCTTCTTTCTTTCATCAGAATCCATATTTCTGAACTCTTCCCCTATCAAATATTCACGTATGATCGTTTCCTCATCGTGAGCTACTAAACGGGGGACAGAGCGACCATCCAGCATTTCAAGTTTTTCAACCTCCCTGCTGAACCGCTGTTTTGCTGAACTCAGACGCCTTGTGGCACAGAAGAACCTATCCTGGAGCACGTAGTAGCTGTTGATCAATGAGCTAAGGGCACGTGGTTTTTTAACTACAAGAAGATTCCCCCGATACTCGACGGGAAAGACAATATTCGTAGCCTTGAAATTATTTGCCGCTCTATACTTTTCAGGATCTTTCAGCAGTGGCTTTAAGTAGGACATTATTTGGATGTTATCATAACAAATACTTCAGGAAATATAAAAACCTCGGTTGTCTAAACAGTGATTTCAAGACAATAGGAAGAGGATTCTCCCTCGTATGCTCCTCAAATACTCTGCTGACCATAGGATTGTCCACGTACATCAACAATCTATCCCAGTCCGCGTCAGAGAACCTGCTGAAAGTCTTATGCAACCTAAGGTGAGTTTGCATCTTCCTCCTCAGCGGCCTCAATTCCAACTTATAGGGTTTCCCATTATCGATGCAATCTGCAAGAATCTCTGCCTGCCTCAACGAAGGGACGATGCCACCAAGCGTTGTCGCTTTAACATAACCGGAAGCATCACCTACTAGGAAACAGTTATCTTTCTGGAGTTCCTGTTTAGGATGGAAGAGGGGAATCGTCCCTGCCTGCACTTCAGAGATACGGAAATTGAACTCTTTCATGAACTTGTCAAAATAGTGCCTGGTATTCTCTCTTGCTGCCAGACCAACTCTTGCTCTTGTTGAAGATTCTGGTACTATCCAGGCAAACAAACCTGGACAAACCCCTTCTCCAAAGAAAGTTTTGATTGTAGAGGGCAAAAAACTACTTTCCACTGTTGCCTGGATTCCAAAATAATTCTTCCTGCCTGGATGATAGAAACCATATGCCTTAGCTGTTGGAGAAAGAGGACCATCAGCGGCGACGACAATATCAGGAGTTATTGTCATCTCTGATCGGCTTTGATTTTTGTTTGCCATCTGTTTGATGATAATGTCCGGACCTTCCTTTCTGATAAAGGCGTGGTTCAGGAATATCCTCGCTCCTGCCGTCCTGGCCATATCAGCCAAGTGATTATCAAACCTCTCCCGGCAGATGATGTAATCTTTCTGGTTGATATTGATTTTCCGGTTTGGAGAGTATACTTCTATCTGAGTGATGGTGTTCACTAAGAATGGTTCTACCGATAGGTTGAACTGATCAAAATCAGAAGTGAGTATCCCCGTACATTGGATCGGTTGTCCGACTTGCTGATGGTTCTCATAGATCTCTACAGCATGACCTTTCTTAGAGAGAAGATACCCAGTATAGCAGCCTACTGGACCAGCACCGATTATGCAGATGTTCATCAGAGAAATCATGGCCAGGAATGTATAAAAATGTTGTTAAACAGTGAAGAATAAAAAATGAACAGATTCACAAAAAAGTAAGAAAAAAAAATTTGGAGGAAGAAACCCCCAACCTATATTTTAGTAATACGTCTGTTCTTCCTCGTCGTCCTTTCTTAGTCTGCTGAAACCGATGATCAAACCGATGATTACCAGCAAAACTACAAGAACTATCAAGGCGATCTCCAAACCGTTACGCAAACTTATGTTCTTGGCAGGAGCTGCAGCAGCAGTACCTTCAACAACATTTGCTCGCAATGACACGGTCTCAAGAACTTCACTTCCTGACTTCAAAGCAACGGAAGCAACATGTTCTCCAGCAGCAGCGTCAGCAGAAGCGGCGACGTCAATATAGACTACCTTGTTCTTTCCAGGTTCCAGTACGACCAGGCTCTCGCTCAAAGAAGCGGATGCCCAGTCTCCTGTAACAACTTCCAGAAGGAAAGCTTTTGAACTTACGCCATTATTGGTAAGAGCTAAAGCATACGTAGCTGTCTTTCCAGCAGCTACATTCTGCACTTCTGGCCCCACCATTAAGACTACAGTCTCTTCATCATGTCCCTGAAAGCGCTCGTCAGCTGCTACATGAACGGTAAGTCTTTTGCTTACAGTTTCCCGTAAGTCATCGTAATTAACAGTTACCAGTAGTTCATAATCACCCTCGGCTGCGGTTGCCGGAATAGGCAGGAACATTTCATCAACGTCTTCATAATCAACGTTATGATTGTCTGTTTCCACAACATCAACAAATTCCGTTGCACTTACGCCTAAAGCAGGGATAGACACGGTCACTTTAACATCTCTTTCATCTTTATCGCCATAATTCCGCAACATGATCGTTGGAAGCAATGATCTTCCAGCTTTGACTGTAGAGCCAGGTGATAATGCTACATCAGCAATATCCATACCATGCCTGCTGGGCTCGATGTTCAACTTAACAATACGATTCACTGGCTGTGAAGCGCTGTTGTAGATGTTCAGATGCAACCAATAAACCTGCTTCTCTAGTTTCTTTGGCAGCTCGATGTTAAGTCTGACACTCTTACGTGTGTTCCCGGCCATATCGAACAGGTGGCTAGAGTCTTCCAGTCTTTCATAATCAGAATATTCATAGCCTTTGATCTCTGCATCCACTTCAACATCCTCAACGGGATTGATGGTCTGCAGTATTACCTGAACCTCAACGGTCTCTCCTTCGTCTACACTCACGGAAGGAGCATACATTCGGTTCCCTTCTCCATCGACGCCGATAACAATGTCCTCGCCGATTTTTACTTCCTCACAAACATCACCTTCTTCACAATTTTCGTCGCTTTCAAACAGGTCAACTACTTCATTGCTTGAAGCAACAGGCACGTCATTAACTTTTACTTCCCACTCAAAGTTTTCCTCATCAAGAGCACTAACCATCGAGAAGGTTAACAAGCTAACGACAAACACTGCCATCAAAGTTAGCAACTTTTTCATTTTTCTTCCTCCAAATCTTTTAACATTATTCTTATGAACTTAACGTCTTAAACGCCAGTCATATATAAACTTTTTGGTTGTTGAGTATTCTAAAGTAACTACAGGAATTAGCTACTTTGGCGTGGCCATTAAATTATGGTCAATTGCCTGTAGGTTGAGTCATGGTAATGACTGTTTCCGGTGGTTACTTTTACTAGATACTGACCAGGTTCCGCGTAGTAAGGTATTTGCATGTAAACATTTGCCTGCTCACTTTCTCCAGCAGCAAGATCAAACTCCTGGCTTTCCCGACGCAGACTCAGGTCGTAGATAAGGACGCTTACTTTCATGTCCCTCAACTCTTTGTCTCCGTTGTTGGTCATCCTTACATGGACAGGGAGATAATCCCCCGCATGAGCAAAATCTGCTCCCACTTTAGCTGAAGTTATCTTAACGTTCTGGTAAGCGTCCCTGGTGTTTATCCGGTATTTCTGCAGGACTGTGTGCATCCCATCATTGACAGCAAGTGTCACAAAAGCACTGCCCTGTCTCTCTGGTGTCCAGGTAAGTCTTCCTCTTGGACTGAAGGACATACCTTCTGGCCCTTCTACCAGATGGTAGCGTAACTGCGCATCACCATCAGCATCCAATACTTGTACTTTGTAGTCATACTCCTCTCCCACCCTAGCAATGGTCACAGGATTGGAAAGTATCCTTGGAGCGTTGTTGATCGGATTAGCATCGCATAGATCACCCATCCCGTCGTTATCGCTGTCAAGTTGAGCAGGATTTATCACAAGGGGACAATTGTCCGTATCATTCTCTACGCCATCTCCATCAACATCAGGATCACAGGCATCTCCAAGGCCATCACCATCCATGTCCTCCTGTTCTGTGTTGGGTACAAGAGGACAGTTGTCATCCCGATTGATTATTCCATCTTCATCCGCATCTGCCAAAGGACCATCTGTATTGTCAGGATCACAAACATCACCGATACCATCGCCGTCGATGTCAGATTGGTCTCCATTGGCAAGCAGAGGACAGTTATCTTCCCCATTAGGTATATTATCTCCATCTACATCAGGATCGCAAGCGTCTCCAACATCATCCCCATCAAGGTCCTCTTGGTCTGGGTTGACTGTCAGCGGACAGTTATCCTGTCCATTAAGGATGCCGTCTCCATCCGTATCGCCTAAAGGTCCGTCAGTGTTATCTGAATCGCAGACATCTCCCAAGCCATCTCCATCAGTGTCAAGTTGATCTACATTGGGTATCAACGGGCAGTTGTCTTCGTCATCAGGTATGCTGTCATTATCCACGTCGAAAGGGAACTCATCACAGACATCTCCAATATTGTCTCCATCACTGTCCAGCTGGTCTTCGTTGAAGGCAAGAGGACAGTTATCTGCTCCATTAAGAACATTATCCCCATCAATGTCCTCATCACAAACATCACCGATATTGTCGCCATCCATGTCAGCCTGATCCTCGTTCGGGACGAATTGACAGTTGTCTATCGCATCGATGACCTCATCGTTGTCATCATCTGTGTCGCAGACATCCCCCAGGCCATCACCATCATTGTCCAGCTGATCCTCGTTAGGTGCGAGAGGACAGTTATCATTCTCATCTAAGACGTTGTCATTATCATCATCCGGATCACAAACATCCCCAAGGCCATCGCCATCATTATCTTCTTGAAGTGGGTTGAAAATCAGAGGGCAGTTATCCTCTGGATTAATTATATCATCTCCATCTGCATCTCCCAGTGGACCGTCTTTATTATTGTCATCACAGACATCCCCCACTCCGTCACCGTCAACATCTTCCTGACCAGGATTTACATGCAGAGGACAGTTATCTCCCCCATTTGGGACATTATCGCCATCAATGTCTGGGTCGCAAGCATCACCGATATTGTCACCATCCATATCGGCCTGATCTTCGTTTGGAACAAATTGACAGTTATCTATCAGATCGACAACTTCGTCATTATCATCATCTATGTCACAGACGTCTCCAAGACCATCTTCATCGTTGTCCTCTTGAAGAGGATTGGCCGCCATAGGGCAGTTATCATCTCCATCTAAGACGTTGTCATTATCATCATCAGGATCACAGGCGTCCCCAATTCCGTCACCGTCATGATCTCGCTGAAGCGGATTATCTACTAGTGGACAGTTGTCCCGGAAATCTGGAACTCCATCTCCATCCCCATCCCCTGGCGGTAAGATCTGAATCCTGAAAGTCTGCACTTCTGGTTGAGCTATGACATTATCAGTTACAAAGACAGAGACTTCTCTCTCTTCTCCGGCCAAATTTTCTTCTGGAGTCCATTGCAATTGCTGTCGCAAAATATTCATTCCTCTTGGACCTCTGAAATCGTACTGCAGCAAAGCACGATCCTCTTCATCAGGATCGATTGCTGCAATGTTGTAAGTATATAATTGCTCAGCTACGGCTGTCAAGTCTGGTTGTGATAGGATTATCGGTGCTCTGTTCTGATCACGCACCTCAATCTCAAATCCCTGCTCACTTGTGAGTCCGTGTTCATCCTCTACTAAGACCCGCACATCAAAACTTCTTACCGCTGCTGGATGTTGGACAAAACGATGACTAGGAGTGATGCTTAGCACTGCTGTACCATCTCCATTGTCTCGCAACCCCACATTTTCAAGAGTCTCTAGTACTCCTTGATCCAGCAGTACATTTTGCCCGTCATACACAAGAGCATCGTCATCCCAGTCGTGAGCTGATAACCTAATCTCCAATGTCTCTCCTTCTTTTACGCTTGCATTATCAATCACATCTAATTGAGGATGTTGGTTAACATCTTCTACAGTAATAATAACAGTCTCCTCAACCCTTACCCGGCCATCGCTCACGCTGAAAGTAATCTCGTGTTCTCCAGCCTGATTGAAATTTGGTGTCCAGATATACTCTCCCGTGACTCGGTCGAACATAGAACCCATAGGCCTGTTGTCGGCATCAAAACGAAGTATGTCATCAGCATCCACATCTGTTGCCGAGAGATCGAGCCTCAACTGCTCCCCTTCCCTGATGGTCTGGGGCCCGATTGGATCCAGCACAGGGGGCCGATTTGTGTTAAGTACAGTAATAGTGATCGTTTCCATATCACCTAAAGCACCCTGGTCAGTAACTACAAAAGACACATCATAATCACCTGCCTGATCATAATCAGGAGTCCAGACAAAAGTATTCCCCTGGAACCTAGCTCCATTGGGGATGCCCCTGGTAGAATACCGCAGCGCATCTCCATCAAGATCTGTTGCAGAGAGTTCAATCACCAGCTCCTCGCCTTCATTCACTACCTCGTCCTGTGGACGTGGATCGAAGACCGGCGGCCTGTTGGGCGGAAGTGGTTCCCTGACCTCTAACCCCAATAAAGCATTAGCTGAACCTTCTGCGTTCATAGCATGTACTCTTACTTTGTACTCTCCTGCCAGATTTTGGGTATTGATGTCAAATGTGTGGGAGAAACTATTCCTAACATCTGCAGCGATTTCCCAACCATCTGCTCCACCGACAATATTATCAATTAGAGTATTATCTTCTGCAAGAAGATCTATCCACAGCCTGAAGTCATTATTACTGTTCACCAGAACGAAAAGCTGAGGTGTCTCACCTTGGTCTACGATGATTGTGTCCGAGTTGTCTGGTCTCCAAATGCTGATTAGAGCGATAGAATCACCTTCAGCAGACAAAGCAAGTGGCGCCAGCATTGCTAACAGCAGCAGCAGTGCCAATCCCACTCCCAGGATTGTTTTTTTTGGAGAAATCAAAGATTTCCCTAAACCTTCCTTCTGAAGTTTCATATTTTTTACCTCTTAAAATTCATAACCTAAAGTGACTCTCAGTATCCCGCTTTTTTTCAGTCCATCTTCTTCAACCCTGCTGGGATCAATTCCAACACCCAAATCCAGGCAAGCGCTCTTGTAGCAGAGTTCGGCGTCAATCATCGGAACCAATAGCAACCTTGAATCCCGTTCAGGAGTTCCTTCATCGGGAACAACGCGTTCCCCCCCAACATTCTCACCTGCTGCAGTCTGCAGCTGGCTGTGAGCCGTCGTGGTTGTTTCCACTACTTCACTTCCCAGATAGAGACTAGCACTTGCTCCAACCTGCAAAGTCAAACTTCCTGTAGCATTGAGTCCGTAGTCAGGAGTAGCTCCTCTTAATCCAACATAGGCCCTGTGCCGGTTTGATTCTTCAATTTCATTCTCAATAGTAAGTTCTTCCAGAAGTCCATCTCCAACAACTTTTGGTTCTTTGGTATCAGAACTGCTCACGCTGGTGGTGACTTCATCATCGCCAACAAACACGCCTCCCTGCAGACAAACCTTTCCTCTGGTCCCATAACAAAGAGTAGCATCGACAACACCCGCCATCGTATCATGAGATTCCGCTCCCGCAGCAACACGTAGAGACAAATCTTCACGTGCTTCCAGTATAGATACCCTTTCTCTTACCGGCTCTACGACTTCATTAGCGACTGTCCTGGCCCTGTCTCTCTTTGCATCTTCGCTTTCAAATAGATTTGCAGGGATTCTTTCTTTCATCTCAACCAACCTATCGGCGTATATCTCATTTGCCAGCGCACATTGGAGATACAGTTCACCCATGCCTGATTGTACATGTTGTACAGTATCATGTGGTATCTGCAAACCACGAATGGTTAGGGCCCTGTCATACATTGGCAACTGTCGATCTTCAGAAATTCGTACAACTTGAGTCATTATTTCCTCGGGCAAGGTGTCCACAGTCTTCATGAAATTGATGTACTCACCGCACTTACCCTCAGCAGTCTCTTTCTGAATGGTCAATTTTGTCCATTCATCTTTAAGAGATGCATCTAATAATCCTAAAGGTCCATCTTCGATGCGCATCTTTAGTTCTTCATAGATATTGATGTTGATATCGCCCCCTTCCGGAACCAGGATAAGATCCCTTCCCCCTGGACCGACAAGCTCGTCTGTCGTCGTATCTTGTGCAGGAGCATCCACTTGCGGAGTATCTTGCAGGTCAGGTGCGGCTTGTTGCCCAGCGGCAGGAGCCTGTTGGTCAGGTACTGTACCTTGGTCGGCCGCAGTTTGCGGCTGCTCCCCTTGTACTTCAGTAACATCCTCTCCGGAATTTGCTGCATCATCCTGGGCAAAAGCATAAGCCGGAACTAACGCCGCACAGCCTGCTACGGCGTACGGGACTAATCTTCTTATCATTGACATTTTTGTTTTTCCTCCTATTTTAGACCATCAACTTCTGAGCATGTTTTTATTCTGAATTGAGACCACTTACGGTCCCCGACCTCTCCCGTCCCGTAGATTGCGATTGCTTCTGGAACGAAAGACCTTTTTGTATCCTCATATCCTTTCTCACCTTTGAAACCGCTGCACATCGCGTCAAATAGATTCGCGGCACTTTTTGTAATCAATCCTTCCTCCATATTTACGAGATGAAGATATGAATTAGTCACATTGCAAAGCTCTCTTCTGTCCCCCTCTTCCAGGCTCTTCTTGATCCGGTCATACCAAGGATGTCTCCCTGGGGGTGTTAGATTCAATCTTCTTTTCAGTGTAGCAGCATACGCTCTTTCCTTCTTGAGAGACTCACGTAGAACGCCATTGATGGCTTCCAACTGAGCTGCTTTACTGCTATCTCCACCCGCTGCCCCACTGGTATCTGCAACTGCTCTGTCATACTTTGGCTTCAGAGCATCGTATTTTCCTTTCCATTCATCTCTCTTACCTTTCATACCTCCCAGTTGCTGTTCAAGTGTACCAATCCTTCCGGTAGCAGAAGCATATCTATCCTTCAGGTCTCCAACACTCATTCCTGCATCTCCAACCTGGACAACCTGCTCTGTCACTTCTACACTTTCTCCGTTATCTGCAGAAGGTGTATCCCTTGTTAATAGATAAACATTAGTCGCCAGTGAACCGATCAAGGCCAACCAGAATAATCCTTTCCACCCATCAGAATCATTCCGCTTGTTTGTAGGCGTACCGCCAACAGGTGGTTTCCCAGCAGGCGTTTTGACAGCGCCATGTTTTACTCCACTTGTAGGATTTTTTGCTTTCATATTACTTTCCTCCATTTTGGACTCTTCTTTTCCAGAATCTGCGCCAAGAATATCATCTTCATTTGAACCTGGACTTTTGTTATTGACATCAGGCCAGCCAGGCAACTCCCCAGAAACCTTCTCTCCCAACCCATGTTTGGAGACATAACTATCGCAGAGATTATGGACCACCCCATCTCTACCGATTTCCCGCTCCACATCCCGTAAATCATACCACTTATCCTCTTTTTCTCTATACTCATATTTACCATTGCAGAGGCTATCAAATTCGTTAACATCAACCCCCGTGTCTAGATGTTCAAACGCTTTCTCAATTCGTCCCTTAGCTCGCTGAAAAACCTGCAACTTTTCCTCATCAGCACGGACCATCTGATCCCGCCCTTCCACTAATTCATGAGCTGAGATATACCCTTCAACGATACCTCCGACAACAATTTCCGTGTCAATCTCTACCGGATGCTTTACATTGCTCACGTCATACCACTTGCTATCTTTCTCACTGAAAAGGTATCTGTCCTCAAAGAATCCATCAAGTGCATCATCATCAATCTCAAAATCAGGATGCCCAGTTGTCGCCCTAATCTGTTCCTTTGCTTCTTGAAAAACATTCAATCTTTCGTCATCAGCACTACCCATGTAATCCCCCCATTTAATTGGAATACTACTCGAAAGTAAACACCAGTATATAAACTTTTTGCCTATTGCTAATCTGAAGTAGTCACATTTCGTCGTCGTTAGAAAGTGATTACTGGATTCTGCTTTTCAGAAAAAACTCAAAATAAATTTGCACAGATGTTATACAGTATTCCAAAGAGGAACATTGCAATAAGTATGGTTCCAAGAATGAAGTGATTGGAAAGAGTATACTCTGGTTTTCTATCTCCCAACCTCTTTGCTTTCCAATATGAAAGGATTATCAGAATTCCCTCCAACCCTCCTGCAACGGCGCCCGTCACTCCCAAAGCAGCTATGAAAGTTGTAAGATCAAATAATGCGATCAGCAAAGGTGGACTCAATGTTAGTAAGAATGATATCCCCCGGGGGATCCCATAATCAAATGAATAAGACTCAACCATTGCCGTCCCAAGAGTCAGAAATGAGGTGAACATGGCCAGGACAGCTAGAATGTTGGCAAAGATGCCAAGTATCCTGTGTGAAAAGACACTCAGTGCTACAGTCGCTATACGTTCGTTCGGGGACAGCAACTCAAATTGTTCCAACCCAATTATCCCGACGATAACAATCGTGAAAATTATGTAGAGGGCTATGGGTATGACAGAACCGATAATGATGGCTTTCTTTAGTTTCTTCTTATCTTTGCCCAACTCTTCCTGCATCTCCGGAACAGCCGGTGAACCCATAAATGAAAATAAAATAACACCATAAGGGATAAATAGCATGCTTATGTCCCATCCTTTCAAGTTGTGCGCATCAATGTTGTTGAATGAAAAAACTCCGATAAGGATAATAACCACGACGAGGATCGCGATGAGAAACAACTCTGCTTTACCTGTCGCTTTGACACCTCTTCTGATGATATATGCCGTTATCAGAAAGAAAGCCAGAGTATAAAGCAGTGGATTACCGCCCCCAAATATCGCTTTCAGCACCTGCCCTTCACCGATAAGATAAGCAGTCAGTGCCCCATAGACAATGAATACCAAAGAAAAGGTCATAAGCCTCTTGCCCCATGCACCTAAGTATTTGCCGGCGTAACCAGGCAATTGATGCTGTGACTTTGTCCTTAACACAATCTCTCCAGTGAAGAGGTTGAGAAAGATAAAAGCACCACCAATAAGAACCAGCAGAATCAGTCCGTAAAGGAAACCAGCTTTGGCTATTACATAAGGGATCCCAAGAATCCCTGCTCCAACGATGGTGCCAATTAATGTGGTGATAGCAATCAGTAATTTGTTTCTGGCAAAGAAACCTGAGTACTCCTTTGGCTCACTTCTTTTTTTGTACATCCATCTAACCCCCCACCACATTGAACAACATACTTGTTAAGTAGATCCTTGTAAGTATATCGGCGTTCTGTGAGATCTGACCCTCAGTTTGATTCTTACTATCGACTTCTTTTTGCATTACATCCCAGGAAAAGCAAATTCATTATATTAAGGTTTCCAAAAAAAAGTGGGGACGCTGGGATTCGAACCCAGATCTACCGGTTACGACCAGGAGTTTTTCATAGCTTCGCAGCTCAACGCTCCATGACTGGAGCCGGCCGTATTAGCCGGTGCGCAGCGCACCTCTAGCCAGGTTATACTACGCCCCCGTACCTGGTTATGGAAAAGCAACCTTTTTATTAAAGTTTCTATGGGGAATTGAAAACTAAGCAAATATTTATCTACTAGTTCCATTTTCACAGCATTAGAATGATAGAACTTGACGGCAGCTATGGTGAAGGAGGAGGCGCACTGGTCAGAACTGCCTTAGCCCTATCTACTCTCACCGGAAAAGAATTCAGAGTAACAAATATCAGAGCAGGAAGAAAAAAGCCAGGACTGAAAGCACAGCATCTTAATGCTATAAAAGCTCTGGAAGAGATCTGCGGGGCGGAGACCAATAAGATCTCTCTGGGGTCAACTGAACTGCACTTCAAACCAGGAAAACTGAAGAGAGGAATCTACGACATTAACATAGGCACGGCAGGAAGCATCTCATTGTTGCTACAGGCATTAGTTCTTCCATGCATGTTTGCTCCTGGGAAAATCACTCTCAACGTCAAAGGAGGAACTTGTGGGAAATGGCAGGCCCCAGTCGATTACCTGCAGAATGTCCTGCTGCCGCATCTGCAGAGGTTCCCTCAGAAGATCGAACTGAAAGTACTGAAGAGAGGCTACTTTCCCAAGGGAGGAGGAGAGATCAACTTACAGATCAGTCCACGCTCAAAATTATACAAAGATGATTCTTTTACTGCTTTCTACGAAGAATTACAGCTCAAGACTGCCAAAATCCGACTGACCAACCAAGGAAAACTTGAACAGATCCGTGGCATCGTCAACGTCTCTGCCGAATTGCAGGATAAAGAAGTCGGAGATAGGATCAGGAGTACTGCAGAACGACATCTTAAGGAGTATGACGTCCCAGTTAATATTCGGTTGGAGTATTCTCATGCTTACAGTATTGGGGGAGGGATAGTCCTCTGGGGATTGTTCAGCTATGGGGGGAAGATTGACTACGACAATCCGGTCATCCTTGGAAGTGATAGTCTTGTAGAAAGGGGGAAGCGGTCTGAAGAAATCGCTCGGGAAGCTGTCAGGAGGTTGAAGAAAGAGATTGCAACTAATGCAGCTGTTGACCATTACCTGGCAGATCAACTGATACCCTACCTGTCCTTGCTACCCGGTTCTGAGATACTGGCCAGTAAGGTTACTGATCATACTCACACAAATATTTACGTAGCTGAAAAGTTCCTGGCGATCGGATTTAGGATAGAAGGGAATAAGATAAAGGTAATACAAAAAGGGGAATAACTCAGCCCACAATCTCTTTCAGCAACTCATTTACATATTCCATCGACCCGTCATCAAGAATCACCATGTCAAAAGCATCTGCATATTTGTCAAAGAATCTTTCCTGATTATCATTAAGGAATCCGACTCGAATTATCTCATCATAAGCAAATCCTTCTGTCATTCCCAGATCACCTAGACTATCTCCCAAAAGAATGACGTTCTTTCTTGTAGAGATTTCTTTGTAGTAAGGTGTTTTCTTCACTTCAACTTCATTCTTGTTGAAGACATGGATAAAATCCTTTTTGCAGCCTTTCACTTTTCCCAGTTCATCAAATTGGTAGAAGTTAGATATTATATAGGTATTGTCATGCAACCTTTTTTCATTTCGCAGAAACTCTTCAATAACATCACCAATTCCGGCTGAGAAGATGAGGAGAGGGATACCATGTTCCGCAAGGATGTCCAAAAAAGCCAGAGTCCCTTCCCGCAGCCGGACAAGTCTTCTCCGGACAACATCCTGTATTACTCCTTTGTTCATGCCACATTCTTTCATCAAATTGAAGTGCTTAAACCACCACTCCTGCATCTTCTTGTTCTTTTCCTTCTGTGGTATGTCATCGGCAACTTCAATGGGATGATACTCATCAAACAGAGCAAAAGCACGTTTCTGGTAGTCAGGAGTGAGATACTTTTTTTCCCTCAGGATTGCGTACGTAGAAAGGACTTTTTTTCCGTCAATGAATGCCTTGCTTAGCGTCTTGTCAAAGTCCGATACTACATGTAATGATTGAGGGCCATCTTTCTTGAACTGGCCGATCTTTTGTTGCAGTTTAGTTCTGTCTTTGATGTGTATATTTGATGGCATACTGAAAGGGAATTTTCCTCTATCTTATTAAGATTTAGTAATTGTTGACAGCCCAAGACCATAATCTGACTATGCTGAATGCAAAGCAATTACACTCCTTTCATCCCGTTTTACTAATTTTGGCAATAAAATTTATAAACAGGCCCCAGTTCAACCCTGACATGGAAGAAAAAGTATGTATGTCCTGCAAGAAGAAAATTGTCAATGACAAAGGCAGTGTCGAATTTCCCTGCCCAAATTGCGCGAAGTACAAAGTTGTGAGATGTTCTAATTGCAGAAGGAACGCAATAAAGTACAGGTGTCCCAGTTGTGAGTTTTCAGGACCCAATTAACGAGGTAGAAGAATGGCTAAAGCAGTTATCACATTCAAAATAATGCCGGAATCTCCCGAGACCGACTTAGAGCCGATTAAGGAGAAAGCAAGGGAGATCGCTAGAGAAGCAGGGGCCATCGGGGAGATGCAGGTTAAGGAAGAACCCATCGCTTTCGGATTGACAGCAGTCCTGGTTATGGCCATGTATGAAGTTGAAGGTTCTGATTTTGATGCTATTGCTGCAAAGATGGGCGAGTTAGAAGCAGTACAGAGTTCTGAAGTAGCTAAGATGGATCTGGCGCTGGGATAAGTTTTTACTAATTATAATCCTGCGATGGGAGTGAGGGTCATTGAAGAAATGTTGTGATTACGTTGTACATTATTTACACTGTCCCTTATTGAAGCACATTTTCAAATACATTTTTAAAGTTATGACAATTACATAAAAGTAAGAGGTGATATGATGGTAAAGAAAAAAGCAAAAAAAGCGGATGCATGTTGTTGTGACCCGCATAGGAATAGTTGTTGCAGTATATATGTGATAGTGCTAGGAGCCCTAATCTTACTGAATGCTCTTTTGGGTTGGCTTAACTGGGGAGTATTCATCGGCGGGATCGTTATCATCAAAGGGCTGCTGATGCTCAAGATGAACAACTGCTGCAAATAATTCCGTGTCACCAATGAAGTGATATGATGGCAAAAAGAAAAAAGTCTGTGAGCAAAAAAACGGTAGCTAGTAGTTCTTGCTCATCCTGCTGCTGTTCTGGAAAAGATTGGATCTGGGCAGCCGTCTCCGAAGCAGCTTTGTACTTCTTCTTTGTGTATGCGCAATATTTAGTAGGAGTGCAAACGAACATTTGGTTAAGTTCTTTAGTGCTGTTGATCCTGATCAACCTGTGCTGGTTCGCTTGTCCGGTGATGAGAAAACATTTCTGTCATTAATTTTTTTCTTTTTTCTTGCCTCTCAACAATTATCTCCTCGCAGCGGAACAAAACTGATTCCATCGACCACAGTATTTGGAATACTTGAACCGAATTCATACTTAAGTATCCTCCCTTTCTCCTCAGGAACCAGTAGAATTCCTCCTGGGGACAGCTGCTCGATAAGCACACCAGGTCTGAAACTTCCCCCACCCTCTGGCAACAATGCCCCAGCTGTAAGATAAATCCTGTCAAAAGGCGCTTCCTCCAGCAAACCAAGAGAGCCATCTCCTTCTATGACATTGATACCATCATCACAATACTTAATGTTGTTCTCTTTGGCCAACTTCACCAATTGCGGCTGGCATTCCATTGAGTATACTTCTCCTTCCTCCCCCACCAATTTCTTAGTTATGGCTGCATGATACAGACAGCCTGCTCCCACCTCCAACACTTTCATCCCTGGCTGAAGTTCTAGCAGATCATCCATCAAGGCGACTAGGGAAGGTTGAGAGCAGGTCTGTCCGTAGCCGATGTCTAACGGCATGTCGTTATAGGCCAGCCCTCTTGTTTCTGCGGAGAATGTCCGGGCAGTCTGGCTTATAGTGACTGCAAACGACAACAGATCCAAAACGCTTTCAGGATTGGCTTCAGGGAGCGGTTCCCCTGCCCCCAGCAATGATGCAACTCTCTGTGAACCACCCATCTCCCGTACTAATTGTTGGGCTACACCGTCCAAGGTTATCACTGCCTCAGGATCAACATGAACCATAGTAGCAAATACTCCTGGAGGGATGAACAACATCCGGTCTATTTCACGCATCGCCTGCAATACTCGTGGATCTCTTGGAGCTTTGAAACTTAAGTACATGCGATTATCCCCTACCAGCTCAACCAGATATTCCAGGGGAGAAAATTCTTTCTTGTCCATGATAGATCCCGGGAAGGCATTGTATTTAATGATTTATATTATTAGAAATATTGATACCAGCAATTACTTCTGCCATACTCTTCTTGCATTTTACTCCATTCAAAGAGAAGTGAGTGCGGACCCCATCTAATCTCTCTAAGGCAACACTCATCTTAGGAGGTTCTGTTTTGTATTTCTTGGAGATGGCATGCAGATCATGAAAACCGACGGTGTCAATCCTGCTCTCCATATTCAATAATTCCAGAAATTTCTGTTCCTCGGGGAAAGGATTTTTCCTAGCCATTTTATGGATCAATTTCCTTTCCAACAGTTTACCTGCCCATAAAGGTCCCGCGGATTCAAAAGTAGTTCTACAACTGCATTTCTTATTATTATTATTATTATAAGTACTGACCTCATAATTTAGGCACTTTGGACAGAACAGCAAAAATCTATGTTGTCTGATCAACCGATCACATTTCTCTTTTCCTTTCTCACTCCTGAAATAAACCCTGAAATAATGATCTTTATGATAGGAAATTATCGGTGTAAAAGCTTTGTCAAACTGGATCCCGTGCATCTGCACCTTGCGGATGAGGATGCGCAACCCAGTTTCATGCATCATATGGTTCTTGAAAGAGGTTGCCCAGTATTTCCTTTTTGTAACTTTAGGATATGTTCCGGTCAATGCAGCAGTATCAGTCGCTGTGATTGCGATGATCCCTTTTCTGGAGACTCTGGCGATGGCTGCAGAGAGGAAAGGGTTGGGTGAGCCGAAAGGATCGATATCAATATAATCAAAACCATCCCGATGGAGAAGGAACAATGATGCTTCTTCATTGTGGATAAATGTCCTGTTCGTTTTTATGATATTATTCAATGTCAGATTCTCTTTGAAAACATCAACAAAATTTTCTTTCTTGTCATTAACATACAATTCATCCATTTTCCCTTTCTTCAGCTCTTTTAAGAATCGCAATCCACGAATACCTGAACCAGCCAGTGGTAGCGCTATTTTCATGTTTTTGTTGGGAATTGAATTGAGGAGGAGAATTGAGATGTTTCTGTTCGAACTCATAGTTGGATTGAAGAATACTTCCTGTTTCTTAGTTGCATCTCGTTTTGGTAAAGTGGCTCTTATTACAGTGGAATGCTCTTCTATTGTGTGCATAGTTCCAATAAAACAAAGAAACTTTTAAAAAAACTTCCGTTTCTAAGTGAAGTTATGGTAACCCGCAAGGTACTGCTCACATGCGTAGGACATGTCGATCATGGAAAAACGTCCATCTTAGATAAGATCAGAAGGACCGCTGTAACAAGAGGAGAAGCAGGGGGGATAACACAAGCGATCGGCGTCTCTATCATCCCCATCGATACCATCAAAAAGATCTGTGGCCCCCTTTTGGATGCCATTAAAAAAAATCTTACTGTTCCTGGATTGCTCTGCATCGATACACCAGGCCATGCTGCTTTTACTTCTCTCAGGAAAAGGGGAGGTTCACTAGCTGATATCGCTATCCTTGTAGTAGATATCAATGAAGGGCTTAAACCGCAGACGATCGAATCAATAGAGATTCTCAAGGCAAATAAGGTACCTTTCATCATCGCTGCCAATAAGGTTGACCTCATCCATGGCTGGCATTACGACCAGAACAAGCTTCTCTTACAGAATGTCTCCGAACTGCCGACTAACATCCAGGGAGTCTTTGAAAAGAAAGTTTATGATCTGGTCGCTCAGATAAATGAACATAATCTTAATGCTGACCGGTTTGACAGGGTTGAAGATTACACCAAACAGGTCGCTATCGTCCCTGTTTCTGCTATGACCGGCCAGGGGATCCCTGAACTGTTGATGGTACTTACCGGACTGGCTCAGAAGTATCTAGAAGAGAAGCTGCAGATCGAGGAGGAGGGCAATTGCAAGGGAACGATCCTGGAAGTGAAAGAAGAAAAAGGATTAGGGATGACTGTTGATGCAATCCTCTACAATGGGCAGCTGAAAGTGAACGACACCCTGATCATAGGGGGGATTGAAGGTCCCCTGACAGTCAAAGTGCGTGCTTTGTTGGAACCGGCCGAACTGGCCGAGATGCGGGAGAAGAAAAGCAAATTCAGGAATGTAAAAGAAGTTACTGCTGCCACAGGAGTGAAGATCGCAGCTCCAGGTCTTGGGGAAGCCATCGCCGGCATGCCTATCAGAAGTTGTTCCGGCTCGGAGGAAGAAGAGATTGAGCGGTTGAAGAAGGAGGTGCAGGAGGAGGTCGGAGAGGTTGTAACGGAATGTGAAGAGTGTGACGGAGTCATCATCAAAGCAGATACCATCGGAGGACTGGAAGCATTGAAGAACCTGCTGCATGAGAAAGAAGTTCCGATCTCATCCGCCTCTCTGGGAGACATCACAAAAAAGGACATCTCTAAGTTGGAGACGATGAAAGAGAAGGATGAATTTCATGGAGTGATCCTTGGCTTTAACATAAAGATCCCAGCAGATGTTGAAGAGTATATCAAGACAAAGAAACTTAAGGTGATCGTGCACGATGTAATCTATCAGATAATTGATGATTACGAAAAGTACACCGACTCACTGAAGAGAGAGATCGAACTGAAAGAACTGGCTGCGCTGGTGCGGCCCTGCAAGTTTGCTGTCCTGAAAGGTTACACTTTCCGACAGAGCCATCCTGCAATCGTCGGTGTGGAGATCGAGATCGGCAGGATCAAGACCGGTGATCCGGTCATGGACATCCATGGAAAGCATCTCACTTCCGTCAAGAGCCTGCAGGAAGGGAAAGAATCGGTAAGTATTGCTGAGCAAGGGAAGCAGTTGGCGATGGCCATGGATGGCATTACAGTAGGCAGGCAGATTGATGAAGGTGATTTTCTTTATTCAGATATCCCCGAAGAAGATTTCAGGAAACTGAAAGAATTGAAGAATCATCTTTCTGTGATGGAAGTGCAGGTTCTTAAGGAGATTGCGGAGATCAAGAGGAAAGATAATGCAGTCTGGGGAGTTGGGTAAGAGTTGTTTCCTGCGGACCTAAGGTTTCAAAGTCATTAAATAGTATATGAACATGATCAGTAGAAACGCTAATATGATCTGCCAATTCTCCTTGATTAAAAATGGTATTTGATTTTTCTTTTTCATTTTATCACCTTCCATATTCTAGAGATAAAGAGTTCCACAATGAAGAAATAGACTGCCATCAAAAGGATGAGATAGATGGAGCCAAAGATATCTTTAAAGTAATAAACCATAGCTGCCCCCACACCTATCACAGAAGTGAAAGCCAAAACTGCCGTTGATACGGCATTTAATCTTTGGATTCTTTCCATGCATATGGAAAACTTTCAACACTTAAAAATATTTGCTCCCATTTCTGTAGGAGTCAGGGGAATATACTAAAAGCAGTAACCTTTCGAACATTGAATCCTGCTTTTAGGATATCCCAGCGGCAATTTTTGTTCCAATATTTACCGCCGCCGCTATATTATCCGTCTGTTTGAATGGGGACTTTGTACTTTTCGATGTCTTTATATAAATCTCAAAATTCTATTGTATTGTGAGACAGAATAATACCGTTCAATCAAATATATGGAAATATTACTTAGCCAGTGCTTTAGCATATTTTGGTTTCTTTACTCCGATCATACAACTATTTTATTTAGATCATAATTTAACAATAACCAAAATTGCATTTCTTGGTGTTGTATGGAGCATAGTAAGAATTATCGTTGAAGTGCCTTCAGGAATATTAGCTGATAAATGGGGAAGAAAAAAAGTATTTGCAATCTCATCTCTCTTTGCAATATTCCAAGTAGCAATGCTTGTTTATGCGACTAATTATTGGCACTTCATACTTGCCAGCATTTTGTCAGCAGTTTCCTATTCATTCCTATCTGGCACTAATACTGCATTCTTTTATGATACTCTCAAACAGCTGAAAAAAGAAGATCAATTTGAAAGACTCTGGGCAAGACAAGAGATCTTTCAACAAATTCCTTTAGTTATCGCTTTTACATTGTCAGGATTTCTGTATGAATTCTCACCTTTACTCCCATTTCAACTTTCATTAATATTCTTAGTTGCCTCCCTCGTAGTTGTATTTACATTTAAAGAACCAAAATACCATAAACCAATAGGGGAAGTCAATGTTTTTACTCATTTTACTCAATCAATGAAATTCATATTCAAAAATAACTTCTTAAAAACGATGCTGATTTTCACAGTAATATTTAGTATTGGATCCGACCTCTCCTATGGCTATGGGCAAATTTATCTTAAGCAGCTTGCACTACCAGTTGTTTTATTCGGGATCGCTTACACATTCAAATCTCTACTATGTACAATATTTGCCAATGTGGCCCATTTAATAAGAAAAAGGATTGATTATCGGGGGATATTTGCTCTCCAAATAATTTTAATCACTGCTTTATTCTATATTATGGTACTTACCAACAATTATGTTATCGGAGCACTTTGTTTCATATTAATTGCAATCCCTCATGGTTTATTCGTAGTGTCAAAAGATAGTTACGTGCATAAACACACACAAAGTCATCGTAGAGCAACAGTTGATTCGACCTTCTCATTTTTTGTAGCTCTATCTATTCTAATATTAGAACCGGTTACTGGTTATTTAGCTGATTTATACACAATGAAATTTCCATTCTTATTAATCGCAATTTTATTATCCATATATTCTCTTTACTACCTTATTTATGGCAGAAAGAATATATGAATGATTTTATAGAACACCACGAAAAAACTTTTCGGACAAAATTTTCACATTATTGGACCAGTCGAAACGTAGCACACCTCATTCCTCTTCCCAAAAAGGAATCTCTCTCTCTACGCCTTTGCGATTTTTCTCAACAGAAGAATACATCCTTTGCATCATTGGCTCTTCAATGACCTGTATCCCTGCTTTTCCTTTCTCCACCACTTCTCCATCCAGCAGAGAGCAGAGAACTTCTTTGGTAAAATAATCATCAGATATTCTGTAATCTTCTTTCATGCATCGGAAAGCAAGGTAACTATTATATATGTCTTTTTCTTTTCTAGTATATAGATGCAAAAACTAAAGATTCTCAACACCCGGGATATCAAGCGATTGAAAGAGACCCTCAGGAAAGAATTTGGTTACGCCCTGCAGGAGGGCTACGTCTATCTGCAGAATGATAAAAATAGGGTCTTTCTAGTGAACAAAGATATGGCTAGAATAAATCTCAACAATCTTAGAATCGACCGTTTTGGACTTTATTTTGCTGAGTACAAAAACAACCAGGCCAGGCTGAGCAAGGAAGGGGCACAACTTCTGGTGAAAGAGGCAAGACAAAACCATGAAGACCTAAACAATCTTGTTGATCTGGACCAAAAGGAGACAAAAGATTACTTCCAAGGACATGATCTGGAAAAAGACCTGGGAGATGAACCCAAATTGATCATACTGCAACACAAAGACAACATTCTTGGTTGCGCAAAATATAAAGAAGGGAAAATTCTCAACTTCCTGTCAAAGATCCATCGGGGGGAAGTGATTCTATAGATGTCTGTCTGGTCAGTAGAATCAGTTATATTCCGGTCTAAGCAGATGATAATGGGCTTCTCCTTTCAACTCAGGACAGGATAAAGGGACAAACCGATGAGAGAATTTTCCTCCTCGCAGGTCCCCAACATGATCAACCACAACTATCTGACGATTCCCCACCTTATGCGGTTTCAATAATTTCAGCATCGAATAAGCTTCATGTGCCCTTCCAGGATTTTCCAGCGTACCATGCTGGTTCTTGAGATGCTCTTCAGAAGTCACGTAATGTACTTTGATTCTCAATCCGTTGTACGCACTAACACCGTTGTGCCAACTGAAAGTATTATGCAAAGCCCGATAACCATTTACTGATCCTCCAAAATAATCATCCTCAGTATTGAGCATCAGGGATGAGAAATTCAACAACTTGTCACATAATTGATAACATTCCTCTTCTGTCTTACAGATTACATTGATTCCATAAACGTCTTCTACAAACAATCTTCTTGGAGAAGCTTCATCAGCAATTTTGCTTTTAGTCCCAAGAATACGGGTAATTTTTTCCACCAAGCTGTCAGGACCTTTTACACGGGCAATAATCTCACGTGGTTCCCATTCTCTTGGCTCAGTATTAAGATAATTGATTATGCTGGCAACACCGACCATGTGATGGGGCAGTACGGGCTCTTTCCCCGTTACATACTTACAATTATGGGGCATTATGTAAGGCAGTACCTCATCCAAGAACTTATAGAGAAAACGGGGGTTGCGCTCCACAACCACTAGTTCTTTCCGCCGGTCCAGGAATTGATTTTTTGAATCCGTGTGCTCAATAACATCCAGCAGTTGCTCCAAGCGACTGTCGTTAACATTTGACAGAACAACATTTCTATTCCCATCCTCCAGTGTGAGCATAAAGTCATAAGCATATACCTTATATATTAACTTTGGGTATATGAATCTGCCTAGGATAAATGGAAAGCAAAATTTGTATATAATTTATCGCAAACGCCAATTTTGCTACTGAGAAGTAAAATAAATGGAAAAGCTTAAATAGTCGTATTCATTCTGAAGTAGAAACGGAGGGGAGTTGGGGTAGAAAAACATAAAGGTGTACACAAAATGGGATTAAGAAATACAGTAATGGGGATTCTTCTTGTCTTCTTATTGCTAGGTGTGTCAGTGCAGAGCGCTTCATCTGTATTTGGAGCTCCGCTTGTTGCGGATACTGACAGAGACGGCATTTTTGATGATGAAGATAATTGCCCGCTTGTAGAGAATCCAGCACAGAAGGATTCTGATGACGACGGATTAGGAGATGCATGTGACCAGATTGACAATAATGTTGCAGAAAGGTCTTTAGAAAACGCTCTCCGAATATTAACGAGAGAGCTGAGAGCAGCAGAAGGAAACCTTGAGTTTATGAAAGATCATACTGCAGAAACTACTCTTTCTAAGAATCTTAACCATGCTGGCGAACTAAAGAAAACAGTGATGGAGATCGAGCGAAAAGCACTTTTATCCGCAGAAAAAGCAGATATGATCGAACATGTTGATTACCAAAGGCAGTTTGAAGAATTGGCCGAAAATGCAAAAGCATTGAAATATGAGATTGATGATTTCATCGAAGGATTATTTCAACCATATCACCAGCAGTTGGCGGAAGCTGAGGAGGCGCTCGTCGCTTTCGACGAACTTGTAGATCAGACGATTGAACAATTACATGAAGCATACTGCAGCGGTGATGAAGAAGAGATTTTCGCAGCAAGGTTTGGATTAGGATTCACAGCAGGACTTCTGAGAGGAATGGAACAGTACAGCGAAGAGGTTGCGCAGGAGTTAGAAGATCTGGGTAATAGAGAATTAGCGGACTCATTCGGGGAAGTAGCAGATTCTATGGAGATACTTTTTGAGAGATGTATGGAAGCCCTGGAAGCAGATCCAGCAGATCTTGACTGTGAAGATGACACTTACACTGAATATGATCTTGGCGATTATCCTAATATGTTCTTTGAAGATGGAATATTCAACGGAAGGATCGTGATAGGAGAGAACGCCCTACCTCAAGAGGGACCCCTGGCAGCAATTGATCTTGTCCGAGGGATCAGTGATGTAATGGGACATGTGTCTATCCCTACTGATTCAACCGTATTAGACAGCGAAGTGGATGATATAGAAGCGGAGAACCTGATCGTGATCGGCGGTCCATGTATCAATTCTGTTGCTGCTGAACTGCAAAGTAACCCCGCTGTTTGTTTTGAAGGATTAGAACCGGGAAGAGCCACAATCAAGCTATTTCAGCATGAGAATGGCAACCTTGCTTTACTAATTGCTGGTTATTCTGGAGTAGATACGAGAATGGCTATCACCGTGCTAAACGCACGTGCAGGAGAGATGGAAGGTATGGAAGTTGTTGTTGAAGGAACAACTGATCCTAGAAGCTTTGATGAGCTTAGGGATGAATACGAAAACCTGGAAGATGAGTTCTCTGACCTTTTCCATGATTTCATTGAGACCATGCATGACTTCCGCGAAGCAGAACAAGCAGGAGATGAAACTGCCATTCAGAACCAATTGGACAAACTGGACGATCTGGAAGAGGACTTTGATGAACTTGAAGAAGAAGTAGAGGATCTAATTGAAGAAGCAGATGATGCCGAAGTAACCAGCAGCTTCATTGAAGACTTGGAAGATCTCGAAGAAGATATCCGGATTCTTAACCGACAGATCAACGACATCTTTGTCCACAGAGAAAGAAACGACAGGCCCCAGTGCAATGATGGGATTGACAATGATGGAGATGGACTGATTGACTATTCCACGTTCAGTGTTACGCTTGAAGAAGACCAAGGAGTTGTCTATCAACTGCCCGATGGAGAGGATCTTGCAATAATGGCTGACGCGATTAGTGATGCGGGAGTTGTCCTGTTCAGATCCAACGGAGAGACATTCACACTGTCACAGGGAGGATCTTACCACTCTGAAGCTGGATTTACTCTTACAGCAGATCAAGTATTGGTAAACTCTGATGCAGCCGACGTTGTGATCTTCACTTTCACCCTGGATTCATCCGACCCGCAGTGTTCTCTGTGGAGCGATAATACCGAAGGAATCCAAGAAGGTGATCCTGCAACAACTGACCAGGATAGTGATGGGATAGTCGATGCTGAAGACAACTGTCCCCTAGTTGCTAATGCTGACCAAGCTAACGCCGATGGTGATCTTTTTGGAGATGCTTGTGATGATGGCAGCGGTACTGATGGTACAGGAGATGGTACAGGAGATGGTACAGGAGAAGGGACTGGTGATGGTACTCCACAAACTTTCGGACAAAGGTATCAAGAGCTGAAAGACCAGTACGAAGATTACGAAGATGATTACTTCTACAACAAGAAGAAGTATGAAAAAGCTGTTGATGAAAATGATGATAGGGACATTGACAAGTACGAGGAAAGACTGGAAGATCTGGATGACAATCTGGACGAGCTCGATGATAAAGTTGATGATCTAAGGGATGAAGTCGAGGACAGTGACGAAGAGAATGATTCCCTTTTGTCCAAGCTGGATGATCTGGAAGATGATGTACGTGATCTAAGAAGCAAAGCGGACAATGTCCTTCATCCAAGTCAGAATGATGGCAGCTTGAATGTTTTCAGCAATTACGTCCCACCGGCAGCTCCCTTAGGACAGCAAGGGAATGAGCAGGGAATCAACGTTGTTGTTGAGCCTCTGCCAATTTTGACAGGAAGTGTCACAACCGATACAATGACCTCAACTCAAGAAACCAGTTTAGATTGGCAGAATGTTCGTGCTTTAGCCTGGCTGGTAGGAGGAATCGTTATTGTTCTGGCAGTGATTCTCTTCTTGCTTGGACTACTACTTAAGTAGAAGTTTTTTTTCTTCTTTCTTTTCAGCAATCACTTACTTAGAATATCTTCTATCGGTTTCTTGCCTTTCATCTGCTTAGCCGCTTCCTTCGCCTGAGCCGCCAGGTCGATGCCTAAGTCCTTCAACTCTTTAAGGTGCATCTGCATCAATTGCTCTACAATCTGCAATATCCTTGCAAGTTCCTCTCTCTCCTTGGAAAGGGTAGCTAATGAGCCTTTATGGAAACCAATTTTTTCTGCTTTCGCATCATCATCCTGCTTTACCGGTTTTGCTTTTGCCATAAGTCATTGAGTTTCAGAAGAATTTATAAATGTTTGGATAATATTCCAGTGATGGGAATGTTTGACAAACTTGCTTTTTGGAAAAAAGATGATGATGTGGACTTTGACAAGCTCGCTGACCAGGCAGCTGGAAAAACTGATCTCCCCCATCATGACAACCTTGATATGGAAGAAAAGAACCGCCTAGGATTGGATGAGAAGCCGATGTTCCCGGAGGATCCGGCAGGGCAGACTAATCAGCTCCCCCACCACCTGCAGGAATCAGCTATGCCATCTGATGCGACAACTTCCCCTACACCAGGCAGTGCTGCCCAGCATCCTATGGGTCCAAATCGCGACTTGGAACTGATCAACAGCAAGCTGGACACATTGAAAGCAACATTGACCTCTGTGGAACAAAGGATAGCTAACATAGAAAAGGCCATGGGGGCAGAACAGAAACCTAAGCTATGGTAACAAAGAATTTCTTTGAGAGGTATAAACCAGAGTTATTTTTTGGACTCATTACTTCTGTAGTGGTGGTAGTTGATCAGATACTCAAATATTTGGTAAATGTATTACAGCCCGGCTTCACATTAGGAACTTTGCGGTTTCATCTTGTCCACAATACAGGGGCTGGTTTCGGTATTCTTCAAGGCCAGACCATCTGGCTGGCATTAATTTCACTGTTGGTCGCGTTCGGAATCATCTATTACTACAAAAAAATACCACCTCAAAAAATACCTCAAGTACTATTCGCCTTGTTTCTGGGAGGAGTGATCGGAAATCTCATTGATAGGTTATTCAGGGGTTACGTCATTGACTTTATCGATTTCTCTTTCTGGCCAGCATTTAATATTGCGGATGCTTGTATAACTATTTCTGTGATTGGACTGATTATCTACTTTCAGAAAGGAAAAAAAAATTAAGATTGTTCTGCGCATAACAAATTACTCAGGATTTCCCCCCTTTTGGTTTGAAATTGGGTTCATCAGATATTGAAAACTCTCCCCCAACACCAATCACACCAACCTTTCCATTCTCGGTTATCAAACCATTCTCGGTTATCAAGCCATTTTCCCCAAATAGCCCTTTGCTCCCTATCAGCCCGTTTTCTGCTATCAGTCCATTCTCAGCGATCAAGCCATTGTTCTGAAGAAAGGCTTTTCCACCCGGACTGACAAAACCATTCTCGGCAATCAAGAAACTGTTGACCTGCAGGAGGTTATTCTCCAGAGCCTTAACCCTACTTCTTAGTCTTGTGATCTGCGTACTGCCAACAGAAATCCTGTTAGCGCAACGAGAGCTCCCTCTTAATCTGCCTGCCTGACCGGCGATAGCACCTTCTTCATCTGCTACTTCTAACTCTCCTTTGAGTTCTTCATCCAACAGTGCATCAAATTCCTGCTCGATCTCAGCCTCTTCCGGAGAGATCTCCTGGGTGCAACCAACGACAAAAAGTATCACCAGCAAACATAAAAACGATAAAATTATCTTTCTCATAATATCACCTACATTTTTTATAATAGTAAAGATAAAAATAATGTATATAAATCTTTCCAAGAACCAGGCTGTGGGACAGAAATAATTAATCTTTAATCATAAGCACATAAACCCTTTTC
>CAZWBB010000004.1:0-85763 GCA_964632045.1 uncultured Methanosarcinales archaeon
CCTCCTTACTTTTGTAACAAAGATCAACCCTCTCATCTATGGGACGCTTGGTTTTATCCTGGTAATATCAACCAAGACAAGAAAGGTTGAAAAAAGAATAGGCACTGCTCTATCGAGGGAGAATTCGACGGGCGTGTTGTTCAACGAGCAGCTTCCAAACATAATCAGCTTTCATCTCATTGACAGTATAGCTGACCTAAAGAAAGTAGAGAAGGCCATAAAACCATTTATGGATGATATCACCTTTTATGAATTCATTGAAATCGCTGAGCAAAGGAAATATCATTTCTTCCCGAAGGAGGTGTATAGGTTGTTGAAGAGTAAATTTGTGAAATAGGATCACTTCTTTCCAATTCTCTTAGAGCTTTCTGGTTGTTCCAAATAGTTGTCTCTATTAACTACTCTCCTCCCACTCTTCTTCTCCAGGTTCTTTCTGGCATCACCAGCTACTTCACCGCCTTCATGCGCTGCTTCCTTATTCTCAGCAAAGCCTTTAGCATCCTTATTTCGGGTGATTTCAGTAGTAGCAGCCCCCCCTAACATTGAGAAGATGAGTTCCAGGTCAGTCATGTGGTCACGAAGATTCTCTCTGTTAAGTCCCTTGAAATTTTTATATTGCGATGGAGTTAGTCCAAAGGTTGCTTTGGAGATCTCGGCAGTCAGGATGGAATATTCTTTTTGTGCTTCGATACCTCGCTGGCTCCACTCTTCCGTTAATTCGTCTCTGACAGCGATCCCTCTCACTCGCTTCTCTATCCATGCGTCGGAATAGCCTTTCTTGCGGTACAGTTCTTTCATGCGTTTTTGTGCCAGTTCCGGGTCTTCTATTTCCTTCACTCTGTCATAACCTACTTTGGCTAGCCATCTTTTGAAAGGTTCAGCTTTTTTTGAAGGGATGGACTGGACGATGCGGAATATGCCTTCAGTGCTAGCGCAGTTTACTTTCTGCTTTCCTCCAGTAGTCTCTATTGAAAGGGGGGTGGCAATTTGCCCCCACCCTTTAGACAGTTCTTCATCACGACGCCTCATATCTTTAATATACCCTTTTGGATCTAGTGAATTAGTTAGAATTAACACAACATCTTGAATTGCAAACCACCATTCATCATTATGCCAAGTCCTCCTTACTGGAACGCCTTGGAATAATACTAGTTCTTTTTCTGATTTCATTTTCATTATCTACAAGAAGACCTCCTTTATAAGTTCTACGTGAGGTTGGCCAGTGACCAGTGGGTTTATATAACACATTGTGAAACAGCTAAATTTTGAGGATAGAAGCCCCTTGACACTGGTCAAACTGTTGGCATAACATCACTCCACAACATACTCCCAACCCGGCTGCCAGGCTCCCTTCTTCCTCCAATCTTCCTTGATCGCTTCTTCCCAAGTCTTCCCTTTCAGCAGCACATCCAAAGCAAGCTGTGGAGCCTGATGACAGACAATAGCAACATGTTTCCCATCATACTTTTCCTTAATGAAATGCAGAAAATCAGCAATCCTTTTTTCAACGTCCCTATAATTCTCGCCATTTGGATAGCATTTGTCAATATAATCAATGATTTTCCAATTTTTCTTCTTACCATTCCAGTCACCGTAATTGCATTCTCTCAATCTTTCATCAATCACAATCGGATATTTTTCTTTGAATCCAAGATTGGCCGAGTCAACAGCTCTCTTCAGATCAGAAGTAAAGACGACGTCGAATTTCTTGTGTGCTACCAGCTTACCCAGTTCTTTAGCCTGTTGGGTGCCTAATTCAGACAACTCGCCAGGATTCCAGCCCGTACCGATATGTTGCTCATTATCGGTTGTAGTTCCATGTACGAAGTAGGTTATTTTTACTGCCATGCTTTAAAGAATTGGCCTGGATATTTAATGCTTGTGCTCTAGTTTCAGAAGATATTTAATCCCACCTGTAAAAAATCACATTGATGCAACCAAACCCACACACAGCGATCTGGGAATACACCCTCAGATGCAATTCTAGATGCCTGCACTGCGGTTCAGATGCAAAGGAAGTCAGAAAGAACGAGCTAACTACAGAAGAATCCCTTGACCTGGTCCAGCAACTGGCAGCCCTCAATTTCCAAAGAGTCGTCCTTTCCGGAGGTGAGCCCACATTAAGATCCGATTGGAAGGAAACAGCCGCCAGAATCAAAGAAAGAGGGGTGGAACTGGGAATAATCAGCAATGCTTTGGCCTGGGATAGCAGAATGTATGATGAAATAGCTGCTCTTGAACCTTTCTCCATCGGCTTCAGCGTCGATGGGGAGGAAGAGCTGCATGATTATCTGAGGGGGGTGAAAGGGTCACATAGGAAAGTGATGACCTCAATCAAAGAACTGAAAAAGAGAGGTCAAACTGTCTGCGTGGTAACTACCGTAAACAGTAATAACCTGAAAGAACTCTACCAGCTCCGTAACAGGATGATAGTCTATGAGATTGATGCTTGGCAGCTGCAGACACTAACTCCGATGGGGCGTATGAAAAGAAACGATCAGCTTATTCTCAGCCAGGATGATTATTACAGACTCGCACAATTTGTAGCAGAGACCAGAGAAAAGCTTCCTTACATGAATGTGCAGGCCGGCGATTGTGTTGGCTACTTTGGCCGGCTGGAAAGCAGATTGAGAGATGAAGAGTGGAACGGCTGTGGAGCAGGTATTGAAGCGATTGGTATCGAGTCAGATGGAACTGTCAAAGGTTGCCTTTCCAGGATGTCAAGGAAAGCAGCTGAAGGGAATATCCGCCAGGAATCACTGAGAAGTATATGGGAGAGCCCAACAAAATTTAAATACAACAGACAGTTCGAAGAGTCAGATCTGAGAGGCAGTTGTATTGGTTGTGAGTATGGAAAGCGATGCAGGGGAGGTTGCCAATCTCAATCCATTGCTTTTTTTGAAGAGTTTCATAATGCGCCTTACTGTTTGTATCAGCATGAATTGAGTGGAGGATTATAAAATGGTAAAACTTATTGATGGAGAGATGATGTCAGTTGAAAAACAGCCGGATTTAGATGTCAAGGAAGATGTGCTAAAATTTGGAAAAGGAAATCTTATCTCAACGATTGAAGAATGTCTTAAGGAACATCAGGTGGAAATATCTGATGGCAAGAACGTAGTGCCCATGTACCTGATTATGGGCAGCGCTAAGAGCAGTCTTTCAAAAGATTTTATTGACGTATATGGTGATGAGCTTAGCGAGTTTAAAGAAAAGCTAGCCAAGAAGCTGTTAGGTGAGAAGGAATCTGAGCAGACGTATGGTATTCTTGTTGATACTGATCTGCAATACAAGTATGCTTTCAACCGTAAGTTTGCGGACATCGACATAACAGGTAAAAAGATAGCCTTCGCTAATGATGAAGATTTTCTTCTGCAATACACGAAACAAAGTCGGGGGGAGAATTTTTTTGAGTCTGGACAACACGAGAAATTGTCTTTTGACCACGTTTCATTGTTGGACAGAATCAGGTCATCTTACGCTGAGAAGTCTGTACGATTAGAAGTGGGAGGGGTAATTGATACGTTTTACATGGTAACGACCACTTACAAGACGAATCGGAGAGATGACTTTCTGAAGACCTATGGCGATGGAGCAGATGAGTTTAAGATGGAACTTGCTAAGCAGGCTTTTGGGGACGAGCTAACCAATAATGAATACTGCCTATTCTTTGACACACACTTAAAGATTAGATATGCTTTCAATACAATGTTTGCAGCTTATGATTCAGAGACAATAAGTGTCATATATCAGGATGCTGAGGAAGTCCTGCTAAGAGAGACGAAAGGGAAGGACCTAGCAGCAGAACTGAAGCAGCAGCCTGTCCCAGTACCCCGGCGAAGGACTGGCGGACTTCGCAGAAGGAGGCCTAGGATGGTGTTCAAGTATTCTCTTGTGGGGAAGAAAGATAAGGCCGCATCAGCTTGAATTCTGTTGCTTTTTCCACAAAATCCTTGAATGTCCTCCATTCCCCTGGAAGTTAGAACAGTTCTCATCATGAAATTCCGGAATAATGATGTCCATCGCTCCCAACCCTATATCCTGATGATACTTCACAACTGCTTCCTGGATATAATCATAGTTGGATATGTGGGGAGGAAAGTTGTTGGCAGTGATATATTCAACATTTTTCTTTTCAGCAGCAGAACCCATAACTTCTATCAATGTGGAGATGGACTCTTCCCAGTTTGCCTTTCCGGGAATCTGGATAGCATCTAAGTGCCAGACCGTGGCTGCTCCTTTTGGAAAGTCGAATTCACCCTGTTCAGTCTGTGGATTCCAGCAGTCGTTAATTCTACAAATTCTCAAGAACCACCCATTGTGGTTACTGGCGAGTGATTGTTTCCGAAAGTTTTAAATAATAGTTATACTTCTTAACCAAAAAGATAATAAGTGTCAAAGAAAATCACATACAAAATGAAATCAGAAAACAACTTTGGAAAAGTATCTAAGGTTTCTTTAGTTGTTATTGCTAATTCTACTACAGTAACTACAACTACTGCGTAAGCAGCAGTTCATCGTTTTTCTCTTGACAAAAGATCAATATTCTTGTCTAATCTGGGGCTGGTAACCCTATAGATTGTTCTAAGGATGTTGATTCTGAATGATCAATGATGAACTTCTAGAGAGATATCTCTCGACAAAACAGATAGCAAACACAAAAAAAGCCGTCGGGGCTCTAAACCGGGAGATGATTAAAATGAGAAAATTGAAAGGTCCGTACAACGGACGAGTCGGACAAAAGCTGCGTGAGGCCATTAGTCAGATAGAGAGTGCCTTGAAGGAAGCACAGCACGAGGTAGGATTAGCTGCAGTTGCCCGTAGGATGTGGGAGAAGTATGCTGAATACAAGTTGCTGGAGGACTCGCACTTCCGCTTTGAGTATGCAGCAGAAGCGTATGAGAAAGCTGGTCAGGAAGAAAAAGCACGGGAGTGTTACAGTGAAGCTGCAGATCAGAGGCTGGAGAAAATTAAAGATCAACCAGTGCAGGATTCGCGGTTAGTCTATCTAAGTCAGTTAGGTAATTTCCTGAAGAAAGCTGGTCGTCTAGATGAACTAAAGCAAGTCTATGATAGACGGGCAGTTTGCGCCAAGCTACAGGTGAGACAGCAGATTGATGATGGTGTCGTCGAATTGTATTGGGTAGATTCCGTAGCTCCAATGCTGGAAGAAGTCGGTGAAAGCATCAGGGAAGAACAAGCTTACGCCAGGCGAGCTTTACTGAACTACGATCGTAGCGAGATTGATCTGGATGGTATACGCAACTATGCATCGATGTTGCAGTTTGTAGAAGATCCATTGGGAGACGAGATCCTGGAAAGGATGGGTATCTTCCGCGGAGGCTATGCCATAGACTGGGGACACGGTCGGGCCGCCTCAGGTAACTGGAGCTGCGATAGGGAGCGGCGCATAGTGGATTTCTTCTCAGCACATGGATTCTGTAAGATTGCAGAAGAGGCTAACAAAGTCGTGAAAAGCCTTCCAGCGAGGTGGCAGTACCATGGCCGATGTTAAACATATTTTTTTCTTTTTTTTCAATAAACATTTAAAGAAAAGAAGAATACCAAAAGAAATGGGTAAAAGGAAAATAGATCCAACACTGATTTTACTAACAGTGATAATGGTTTTGTTTTTGATTTGGCTAATAAGAATTTGGTTGGTGGGAGAATGACAGTAGATTATTTTGATCTCATAACAAAGACAGTTATGTGGATTTTGGGGATTATAGTAGTCTATATGTTGATAGTGAAGATTTTAGGGCACAGTCCCACAACAGAAGCGATTGTACTTTCCCTGATGGGCATATTTGGAATGGGTCTGCTTCATCTCTACTATCATTATGGCCAATTTAATAACTTTACCAAAGAAACCTTCCCTAGATTCGAAAAGAACATTAAGGAATCATTTGCTAGGGTGAAGGAAGATTTAGAAGAAATCAAAAGGAAAATGAAATAGAATGCAGGTGAGGTAAATCAAAATGAAGATTCTGACAATACATGCAGATTTTATTGAGTTTGTAGCAAAGAAGAAAGCGCTCAAAGAAGCTGAGAAGGCGGACAAGAAACCACACCGGGTGGAAGAATGTTTGGTAGTGTTCACAGCTGTGGAGAAGGTAGATGAAAAGAATCCTGATGCTGTTATCAAAAGATATCTACTGGAGATCAGAAATGTTGCGCAGCAGCTCAGCGTCAAGACGATAGTCCTCTATCCATATGCCCACCTGAGCTCCAGCCTAGCTTCTCCCAAGGTTGCTCAGAAAATAATGCAGGATGCTGAAAAAGAACTAGCCAAGGACAAGAAGTTTGAAGTTGCACGGTCTCCCTTCGGCTGGTATAAGTCCTTCAACATCAAGACCAAAGGTCATCCCATGTCTGAATTGGCTAGAGAGTTCAGTGCGGAAGACAAGGAAAAAGGGGAAGTTAGCGAAGCATTGAAAGCAGAGGAGAAGATGATCTCTCACTGGCACGTCCTGGACGTGGATGGAAAATTGAACAAGATTGAGTTCAAAGACAAGAAGATCAGAGGTTTTGATTTCAATAAGTGGAAGAATCTCAACAAGTTTGCTTCCTACGAGATGGCCAAAGTGAGAGTGGCTAATGAAGAGCCGCCGCACGTAAGATACATGAAGAAGCTTCAGATGGTTGACTATGAACCCGGCTCTGATCCAGGACATCTGCGGTTCTACCCGAAAGGGAGATTTGTAAAAGGTCTTCTGGAGAGATATACCACCAGGAAAGTAAAAGAATATGGGGGGATGGAGATTGAAGCTCCTTTGATGTACGATTTTGAACATCCTTCACTGAAAAGCTACCTCAACCGCTTTCCGGCGCGGCAGTATACGATCCAGACGCCTAACAAGAAAGTCTTCCTGAGATTTGCCGCCTGTTTCGGACAGTTCCTGCAGATGCATGATGCGCAGATCTCTTACAAGCACTTACCCGTCTGGCTCTATGAGATGACCCGTTCCAGTTTCCGGGTAGAGCAGCATGGTGAACTTACCGGTCTAAGAAGGCTGCGTGCTTTTACCATGCCGGATGTACATGCTTTTTGCGCCGACATGGAGCAGGCTAAAGAAGAATTCATGAAAAGATTTCAGATGTGCATAGAGATTGAGGAAGGGATTGGTTTCAAGCTTCCTGATGAGCTGGAGTTAGCTATCAGGATAACTAAAGATTTCTGGGAGAAGAACCAGGATTTCATCAAAGGCTTGGTGGAAAAATGGGGCAAACCAGCTCTGATAGAGATGTGGGATAAGAGATTCTTCTATTTTAGCGTGAAATATGAGTTGAATTTTGTAGATGCGCTGGATAAATGTTCGGCCCTCTCTACGGACCAGATCGACATCGAAAATGCAGAAAGGTATGATATCACTTACGTGGATGAGAAGGCCGAGAAGAAACATCCATTGATTCTGCACTGTTCTCCCCCGGGAGCTATCGAGAGAGTGATGTACGCTCTGCTGGAGAAGGCAGCCATCAAGGAGAAGGCAGGAAAGCCGCCCATGCTGCCTTTATGGTTAGCACCCACTCAAGTGCGTCTGATTCCGGTATCCATCGAAAATCATCTTGAATTCTCTAAGGGGATCGTAGAGGAGTTTGCAAAACTTAACATCCGGGCAGATGTAGATGATCGGGTAGAGAGTGTCGGTAAACGCATAAGAGAATCTGCTAAAGAATGGATCCCTTACACTTTGGTCGTCGGAGACAATGAGATCAAAGATGAGTTCAAGCAGCTGATGGTCCGCGACAGGGAAAAGAAAGAAGAATACAAGCTGCGCTTTGATGAACTGGTTGATCTGATCAAGAAGCAGACCAAAGATATGCCTTACGATACTCTTCCATTACCAAGGATGCTGAGTAAGAGGATCAGTTTTGTGGGGTGAGTTCATTATATTTCCAGACTAGGAGGTTTAAACATGAACATTAAAAGAATTTTACTTTCCGGAGTGATAATCTGGATCGTGGGAAGTATATTTGGCTTCCTCACCTGCGGATGGCTCTTCAACTGGGTGTATTTGATATCACCAGTTGTCGCTAAGAGCGCAGAAGCGATGATGACTCCGTTGAACATGGTCGGTTCGTTTGCTTTAGGTTTGATGGGAGCGATAATCTTTGCACTTGTCTTTGCACTATTGTACAAAGGAATCCCACAGAACGGAGTACAGAAAGGTCTTGTCTATGGGTTTGCGATGTGGTTGGTAGGAGCGCTTTCAGGGATGATAACCATGCCGTTCTTCATGAACATTTCGGGTTGGTTGGTGTTTTACTGGATCGTACAGGCTCTGATCATGAACCTGATCAATGGAGCTATCGTGGGAAAGATCTACAAGGAGAGATGAGTCATCTCTTTCACTTTTTTTCTTTCAATTTTTCCATCCGTCTTGAAGCAAGTGTGGATGATTGTTTTGTTAGCATATTAGCTTTTCAACAACATCACCGCATTCCTACCCAAAATATTCTTCCTGTCTTCCTCATTAATATCTGCCCTTAAAACTTTCTCTAGTTCCAATTCCTGATCCGAGTAAGGAAAGTCAGAACCAAAAAGTATCTTCTCACTACCACATTTCCGCACCGCAAGCTCGATTATTTTTGGAGAGGAGACAATAGAAGTTTCCAGGAAGAGATTGGGCAGCTCTTTTGCAGCAGAGATGACTGAATTAACCCCATTGGCAAAATGGCCAAAGATGAAATCGATTCCAGGATATCTTTCTACAAGAGCCAGCAGCCGGTCTGGATCGGAGAAAGGGTTGTTCTCCTTCCTGGTGTGGATCAAGACAGGTTTGCCGGATTCTTCAATTACCTTGAACAATCCTGTGTACTCACTATCCAAAGGATCAAAATTTTCCATCCGGGGATGTAGTTTGACTCCCCTGAACGAAGGCAGCGCTTTCCTTAGCTCCTCTACTTGGGTCTTCTTTGGGTCAAACCGGAAGAAAGGAAGAATATTTCCACCACATTTGCCAGCTAACCTAATACTTCCCTTCTCCACATCCTTTCCCAGCACAAAGGAAACAGCATAGTCTACTTTGTTCTTCTTCATCTCATGATGCAGCTGTTCAAGGGTTGCAGATACTAATATCTCTGCTTTATCTTTCTTCTCTCCTACGTGAGTATGGATATCGATGATCATCCTGACCTCAGATTGAAACGGAATGAGAAGGTATCTCCCCGTGCATAATCCAGTACATCATAGAGCCTGTCAATCTGGTCGACTCCGCTGAACGGTCGTCTGCTGGTAAGCATCCTACCATACATCCCTTCAATCACTTCTCTCTCCACGTCGTAACCGGGGATAATGCCGATTCTAGTCAGACCATCCAGGCATCTACATACTCCTAACTCGATCTTTGGATTCTGAGTTCTCAGTTCTACAGCTTTTCTTCCTCTATCCAGTCCAAGATTCACCCTGCGCAGACATAATTCACTGTACAGTCCATTGCCTTGCTGCTCTTCCTGTACTGCCACACCTACCAGGTCTACTGAATCTTCCTTTAGCTTTGCTGTAGCGAAGCCAAGAACCCTTCCACCTGTGTATGCCACGTAGATTCGGTCTGTAGGAAAAAGATGTTCGAGTATCTCTTCCCTGGTCATCCCTTCTCCGAAAGCATCCAGCCCTACTTCTACAATGCCCTCCAGCAGAGGTCCTTGCAGCAGATCAAACCTGCTTTTTGGCAGTTCAATGAACCGTTGAGTTGTTCTTTGTTGTATTCTTATTCCTTCGTCTTGTGTTTCTGTTTCCATTTTTTCCTCCTTGTCGTTTGTTATTTTTCTGTTTGTTGTTGCTATGGGGATGCCAGGATTTGAACCAGGATCCTCCGGTCTGGAGCCGGATGTAATGGCCGGATTATACTACATCCCCAAGAGTATCAATTAGTGAAAAGAATTCTATCGCCAACGTTTGGCAGTGCTGTATATCTCTTTGGGATTTCCGATTTTCATATGGTTCAAAAATGCCCACTTCTATTTAATATTTGTGTCATAAATAGAAACATTTATTAAAACTTGTCACTTTCTATGCTCTTATGTCACAAATGGGACATCGCTTCAGGCAATTCCTGAGCAAGAATCCGGGAATAGAAAAGTGTTATCTGGCTGGTTTAATCAATCGCCGCTCTCTGGCCAGATATCTTATTAGAAATGGACTGGCGGAAAGCCGTCAGCTGGAAGCGGTTATCGCCATGCTGAGAAGGTTCGACTTTGGTAAGTTGCCCCGGGGAAAGAAGTCAGCCTTTGAGAAAGTCAGGTTAAGTATCAAAGATAAGATTATGATCCTTGATTTTGAGAAAGATAAAGAGCTGCTAAAGAGACTAACAATGCTCATCGAAAATACAAATTATGATAAAGGGGACACATTGAAGATTGTTGTGGGTTCTTCATCCATTAAAGTTTTTGTTGATGAAGAGAAAGATATGGTTATCAAAGATATTGTGAGAAGATTCAGACCGCTGAGCAAACTGAAGAATGTTTCAGAGTTGAGTCTTTTTTTTACCTCCAAAGCGATAGATGAGAAAGGCATCCTCTCAACGGTAACCAGGGAATTGGTTCTGCATGACATCATCGTAACAGAACTGTTGACAGCCAGCCCTGAATTATTGATCTATCTCAAAGAAGAGTATGTGTTGAAAGCTTATGAGGTGGTGAAGGGGCTGCAAAGCGATTTGAAAAAATAGTGTGAAGTGGAATGTGATTCTAAGTTAGCTTTCTATATCGACACATTTATAAGCAATTTCGATTTATTTCTTTATTAGCGTAATGGTACAAAAAAGAGGACAGGTTACTGTTTTCCTAGTAATAGGTGTAGTTATACTATTTCTAGCTGCAGGTATGTTCTACATGGTCTCCAGTTCTCAGAAGGATAAGATGGCAGTTGCAGAAGAGGAAACGCCTCTTTCCATAAGAATAAAACCACAGTTGAGAATGTATGTTGAGAGTTGTTTGAAAGACACGGCGGTCCCAGGAATATTCCTATTGGGTATGCAGGGGGGTGTGGTTTATCCCGAAAATCCTGATACTATTCTTCTTACAGAAGAGGCAATTATCAATTATGCCTATTTGAATGGCGTGAACCAACTTGACCTTGGGATCATGGAAGAGGAATTGAACCAATATGTGGAAGATTCATTGCCCGAATGTCTGGATGGATTCGCTGTCTTTGAGAAACAGGGAATTAATGTCGAGCAGAAAAGTCAGATGGAAGCGTCAACCCTTATCGCTGACAACCACGTAAAAATTACTTTGGAATATGAACTTGAGGCTAGGGTTGGCACGGATGTCATTAGTCTTGAAACGTTTTCATATGCTGCTCCTTTACGCGTAGGAGAAGTGGTAGGAGAAGCAGAATCGATAGTAGAAAATTTAGAAAAGAATCCGCATGTCAGTCCAGATGTCGAATCAGATCTGTTCCTGAGTTCATTTCCATTTGATCTTACAACTACCGTCTATTCTCTTTCAGATGAGCGTTCCATCATAGACGGAGCACCTTTCACATTCATTTTTGCCTATGAAGACGAAACAGCCAATATACCCCCGGAAATAGGTTACTTGGCTGATTTTATAATCAAAAAAGATTCCCCATTTCTGTTTCAGTTGCCGGTGACTGACGTTGATGATAACATTGTTGCTTATACTTCAGATTCAGAGGAGTTTACGATTGATGAAGAAGGTATGATCTTTGCTAAACTGATGAGTATTGGCCAATACAAAGTGACTTTTACAGTAGAGGATGCAAGTGGACTAAAAGATGAGCAGGAGGTCACTTTCACGGTAATAGAATGAGAAAAATATCCCTCGTAATACTTGTACTTTTCATTCTTACCTTATCTGTAACTGCGGAATGTCCTCCTGATTGTACTGAGCAAGAAGTCGAACAGAATTTCAAAGACTGGCCTCCTGAGAAGAAGCAGGAGTGGTTGGCTGATGAAAATAATTGGGATAGTCCGAATTTTGAGTCTCACGCAGAGAAATTCCTTGAGGGGAAAGATCTTGTTGCAGAAAAAGATCGGAAAATTGCTCTTGGTTATCTGAAGAAAACTCAGTTTGCGGGTAATGAGAGAGCTGTGGAGATAGGAGACAATTATTTTTCACAAGCTAGAAATATTAATCCGGAGACTGTGCAGATAGCAACAGAGTTCTTTAAGGAAAAATGGAAAGCTCCTTATGTGTTTGAGGACACTATGGGAATTGTCTATAACAAAGAAAGTGGGCAGCTGGTAAAAGATGGAGTTACAATCGTACTGGAGCAATATCAGCAAGTTGGCGGGAAGAATCAGAATCTAAGGAAGATCAGGGCAGTACCTGGCGGATTCTGCATTCTAACCGAGCAGGATAGCTGCCTGTCAAGTGAAGTGGAGGGAAAAGTCGATTATGATTCTGAAACCGGACAGTTAGTTTTTGAAGATGCTTCAGGTAATAAGCAGCAGTTTACACCTGCTACTGAAAATATTAATGTCCAGATCGGTTCTGATGGCAGAGTAGTTGTCTCCGGTAAGGCAGATGGAAAAGTTTTTGTTGGGGGAAAACCCTACACTTTCGATAATCGGAGAGGTGTTCTGACAATATATCCAAATGGGAACTTCCGGGCGGATAATGCAGAGCTTTTCACCCCTCAGCTTTACGTTGATGGAGCGGTTGACTATGATGCAAGCAACAAAGTAGCAAAAGTATGGGATCATGGAGATTTTGCACTGGGAAATGTAAAAGGTGGAAGAACCGTTCTTATCTATCAGTCACCACCAGACCGGCCGGGAGTTATCTCACAGGGGCAGGATGGCAGCTCTACTTTTGTAGAAGTGCATATTGACAAGGTTTCTGGCACTTCATCGTTTAAGGACCAAGATGACATCTCTATCCCCAGCGATCCAAAACAGGGGTTAGAGGAAGCCAGGAAAAAGGCTCGTCAGTTGAAAGCAGCTACAGGTGACTTAGGAGGAAATGCACAAGTCTACTTTGGTCGCAACAAGGCAGGGGAAATTGTTGTTGAGGCGAAAGGAAAAGTGAAAGTAGGTTTCTTCCGAGGGAAGTACATGAAGAAGACAAGTCCTTCCTGCACAGGAAAGAGCGGTGTTGGTGAATGTGAGTTGAAAGTTGGTTCTTCGGGAGTAAGGACTTTTTTACGCGGACCGATGAAGTATTCAGATCGGGAATACGGAAAGATAGATTTGGCCGTCGACGGCGCGACTATGTCACTCAAACGTGCACCTGGCCAAGACAATTTCATTTTTTCTGACTGCAAGCAATGTTCTGATGGGAAAGCCATGTCATTTGGCAAAAGGGTTGGAATCGTAGAAGGAACTGAAACTTACACTTCTGGTGTTGACTACACTGTAGAAATGGTTGTAAAAGATGGCAAGTTCAGTCTCAATGAGGACCCTCGTCTGTTACAGAGATTGCAGCAGGGCGGCGGCGCGTCTATGGTTCTCAGTACAAACATGAATATAGAACTTCTTCCTGATGCCGATGGAAACAAGGTTACATACCGGCTTTCAAAAAATCAAGAGCATGGGAAGATTCAGGCAGTGCAGGTAATTAAGGATACTCAAGGAAATGAGAAGGTCAGGCAGACAAATTTTAATCTGCCTATAGTTGCAGGGGAGAGGATTTTCTTAACTTCTGAAGACAATGTTGAGGGGATTCGTAGATTTACCCAGCTACTACAGGGGGGAAAGTTTAAGGAACTAGCAGCTCTGAAATTCACTGACCAAGAAAGAGTGAGAGAGTTTCTTCTCCAGGAAACCCGTATTGATATTGCTCTGCTGGATGACCCCAATTATCTGAAGCAGTTGGATAAAGTGATGGGCCGTTACTTGAAACTTAGGGCCAAGGGAGATAAATTGAAGGCGAGGATGGAAGCGAAGTATGAGGGGGTTGTCTTGGATAATAGGGGAATCTGCAGGACTAAGCAGTGTACGGAAGCCTTTGAGAAATCTGTGGGGGAGAGAGGGAAATTAGGTTATGAGTACACAGCTGGCCAGGTTTTCTTGCTGGAAGCAGAAACTCAACTCTTAACTGCTCAGAGAGAAGTGCTGGAGAAGTGCAGCAAACCTTGCGAGAAAGAGTTAGCAGAACTTGACAGTGACATCAAGAAGAACAAGAAATCTGTGAGGAAGCTACGCAAGTACAGGAAAGAAGCTTTAGGTGTGAAGGGACCGGCTGAACCCAAGGAAACGTCGACACAACAAGGTTATCGGGGTCAAGCGGACCGGGGCTTGGAGTTAACTGTGCAAGCTGAGACGGCTGTTGATTTAGCAAATATCAATTCCGATCTGGCCGGGATGTTGAATAAGGCAAAGCATACTAGAGCCCAGATGGGTAAGATTGAGGAGGGGTCTCCAGCAAAAGCCACTTCAAATGATTACATGGCTTTTGCATATGCGGGGAAAAATCCAGCTCAGATGGACCAAGTACGGGATGAGGCCAGACAAGCAAGGAATAATGAGCGTAGGAAGAAGGATGCAGAGATTGCTGAACTTGAGAAGCAGATCCAAGAAAATGATGGGACGATAGCTGCTATGGTAGGCAGTTCTATGGATGATCCAGAGCAGGCAGCCAATGTTGCTGCCGCCGCTGGAAGGACTGAAATGGCCCGAGAGATCGCCCGTAAGAATCTGGATATGGAAACAGCGGCACTTATCGCTGTTGACACTTATCTTCAGGATGCTCAAGTGGGATCGATGGATTCTGAAGCACGGTTGGCTGAGTATCAAGCAGCAAAGAAAGACTATGAAGAAGCTGTTCGGGAGGGAATTCCTTTGGCCGAGCCGGCAGTACCAGAGGCGTTGATGGATGAGCATACAAGTTTAATGCTTGCTGGGAGGGAGGCAGCAAGGTTGAAAGAAACTCCAGGAGTATCAAAACACACGGTGATTGATGCAGACACTTTGCTTGTTGACCATATGATTTACAATACCCAATTAGAATTGAGACCTGTTGAAGAAAAGCAGAGGGCCAAAGAAAGAGAAATTGCAAACCGCTTTGACATCAATTATGGATTGGATAGTGATATTAGAGAAGCTGACACAATAATCCAGAATCTTGAATCAAGGACTATTCCGTTAACTGAAGAAGAAAAAAAAGAATTAGCAGAGGCTAGGGAGGAAAAGCGCGAAGCTTTGGCTAAGAAGGTGGAGGGCCCATCTACTTGGGATTATGTTAGGCATAATGTTTGGGATAATTCAATGAACTTTATGGATTATTTTGGAGAATATTATGGAGGGAAAGTTGCCAGGGGAGTGTTGGCAGTTAGTGGAGGTGATGCTGAGGCGGGAGAAACCTCGTTCTTCAGCTTGGATTCAGAGTTCCAGCGTTTGCGAGATGAAGAGAGGATGGAGCATGGCTGGGCTGAGCTGCAGAAGAAAAGGATGGTTTTGCAGGATAGATTACGGCGATTAAGAGATTCACGTGAGGAAGTGGTTAGTGGGGAGATTGATATTACTGATGTAATTCAACGGGTTGAGAAAGTCCAAAGGAGAGTTAGCCCAGAAGAATTGGCAGTAATAAACAGCCAGATCCAGGAAGCAGATCAAGTTATTAGCTCATTGCAGGGACAAAAGCTTAGTGATGAGCAGAAGGAGCAGCTGGCGCAGGCTCAGGTGAAAAAGAAGAATGCTGAGCTAGCCAAATATGAGCAGCGTTCCATGCTTTCTGATGATGACACTTGGACCGTGTTAAGGGAAGGAGTACAGGGTCATACTATCTCACGGGAAGCACGGGCGATAGCAGACATGTCGCGCATACGTGAGGACCTAGCAGCAGCAGATGGTAAGCTTTCTGCCATCGCCCCACAACTGGAGGCTCATCTGGAGATGTATGGGTCGTCGGAAGGTGAGGAAGCAATAGGAACGACAAGGATTGCAGCTGCGCTTACCAAAGAACTGGAATATGAGATCGTGAAGGGTCTAGCTTCAAGAGGGTTTGTGGACCAATGGGGGGATATGGCAATAGCAGTTTCTTCCGTAGACAATTTCATCCCGTTTGTGGGAGCAGCGAAACTTGCTTCTGTTGCTGGAAAGGCAAGAAAAGTTAAGTTAGCCGTTGACGCAATGAAAGCTTCACGAGCAGCTGTCAAGGCCAGAGCAGTGGCAACAGCAGCAGCTAGGGGAGCGAGAGCAGCTGCTTTAAGTGGTCCAGGTAAGGTGGCAGGTAAAGTTGCTGGAGCAACCTGGCGGGCAGCTAAAGGTACGGCTAAGGTTATTACGGCCCCTCTTTGGATTCCCGGGAAGGGTGCAAAGTTTGTGTATAAACATGCTGCTCAGGCCCTGCAAAGACCTGGCCAGCTGGCTAGTGATCTTGTAAGCACTGCCAGTTCCGGATTGGATGAAGCCACGCAAGCTCTGGATGTAGCCAGGACCCACGCAAAAAATGCTGATGAAATTGCAGATGCACGTAAAGCAGTTGATGCTGCTGAAGATGCTCTCAGGAAGGCTGGAGCCCGAGGTAATGGTGCTGCCGTTGGGCGTGCGCAGGATAACCTGGATAGTACCAAACTGCTTCTGGAGGAAGCGTGGGAAACAGGTACTTCAAGCAAGAGAATTCTCAAACTAGAGGCAAAACTAGCTAGTGCAGAAAAGCATCTGGCTCAGATAAAAGGTCTTGATAATGCCGATGAGGTGGCAACATTACAGAAGCAAGTGGACAATGCAAGGGCTGCTTTGGAGACTGTTGAGCAAGCAGCTGATAATGCAGCGGAGATTGCGGAAGCAGCAGGAGGAGTTGCAAAACATCAGGCTGAGTTGCAGCAGGCACAGAAAATTCGCGCGGGATTAGGGGATGCAAATCTAGGATTCTTAAATAAAGAAAGATTCATCTCAGGGAGTGGTGAGAGGATGAGGGAATGGCGAGATGCATCCGGAGAACTGGTCAGGGCAGTACAAAGAGGAGATGCTGATGAAGCAGCCAGGCTCGCAGATAATGTGAATGATGCTGGTGACGCTTTTCGGGAGACTCTCTGGCATGGAGAAAACAGTGTTGTCAGCAGATTATTTACATCCCGTCAATCACGCATTGAAAAGGCTTTACGCTCTGCGGATAGTGTTGAAAGAGTTGAATTGGTTGCAAGCAAGGCTAAGTTAGCTGAGAATGCACGTCGTTTGCAGAGCGATGTAGACAGATTAGAAGAGTTTGGAGGTAATGCTCATCTTGTTGCAGAAGGAGATGAAGTCTCTGTTGTGGCAGACTTGAAGAACGTCCCTCCTGAAAAGAGAGGAGAAGCGGAACACATTCTTTCATCTATCAAACAAAATCTGGCAGAAAATACAGATCTAGGCGTGCGCGAACAGATTTTGGATGTTGATACATTACCTATAGCAAGAGGGTTAGATGAAGCAGAAGCGGCAACACCTGCCAGCAGAGGAAGAGAAGCAATGGAAAGCTTAGCTGCACAAAGACAGACTGCCGATACTGAAGGAGTAGCTCTTGTCCCTCAGACGGCGCAACGTCAGGTTGCTGAGTCTGCTTCCCTGCAACCTACAATGGCCAGGGAGATAGCACAAAGGGAGTTGACAGCCAATACTCCCAGTACTAAAGCAGTGGTAGATCATCTTATTGATAATAATCTTCCAGTTGATAGCGATCTATTGTTAGCAAGAGCCAGAGCTCTAGAAGAAGGGGACATGGCTGAAGTATTAAGGATAGATGCGCAAGCATTAGCAGCTCCGGTCGAGGATACTACTGCGGCTTTGGCCAACCAGATGGTTCGCAGCAGGGGAGATGTCCCTACGCAGGTAGTGGCAACCGATAGTGGAATACAGATTGTGTCAAAGAAAGGTGATGATCTTTCGGTTATACATTTGGATGCAGATGTGACGCCTGAAATGAGGAGGCACGTCCAAGAAGTGGTTGATTCTGCAGGAGATGTTGATGGAGTTAGCCTTGCACAACGTTGCCAAAGGGTACTCTGCCCAAGGCAAGCAGCTGTCGGAGCAGCCGTATCTGCAGCTAGCTGTCCATTGCGGGGGGTAGGGGTAGCAGAGTTCAGTCCGTGCTTGGCTAGTAAAGAAGCAGATATTGGTAAGCTGATGCTGGGTAAGGCTAAACGGGCAGCTACGGAGGGTGATTTTTCTGGAGTGGTCAGGGTAACTGAGAAAGATGTGGCTAAGGCACCTTTTCGAAATGACATACCTCTAGAAGACAGACTGGCTATCATTGCCCGGGGTAGCAGTAAGAATTACGATGCTCTTGTTGGTCCAAGAAGTATGGGGGGTGTGTTTGAAGAAGGTATTACGGGAATGCGTCAACCGCGGCAATTGCCAGGTCCTTCTACTGCAGATGAAATACCTCTTAGTGTTGACGATATTGAAGTAGTTGGCGGTACAGGACCACCACCCCTACCTTCGCAAGCAGATGAGATCCCTCTCGGGATTGATGATATTGAGGAGGTGGGCAGGATACAGCCTCCGGCTCTTCCTACAGGAGCAGGTTATTCCAGCAGAAGTGAGATTCTAGATGATGTGCGCTCTTTTACTGGTTGGTTGGAGGAGCAAGATTTCAATTGGGCGGTCAGCGGATCGGGCAGCATAGCAGAGGAATTGGCTAAGAGGGGTCAACGGACCGGGGATGCTGATTTACTTATAGGGAATAACTGGGAAGATTTGGATAGGATGTTGGAAACGAGGGCAGCAAAAAGTAGGAAATTACGGAATGAGAGGGTTAGGGAACTGGAAGAGCAGGGTGTTCTGAAAAGCAAAGCACATTCGATTGTCGATCAGGAGTTAGCTGTTATGGAAGGGACTTTGGAAAAAATAGGTATTAAAGGATATGAGCCAATGAAGTATAACCCATATGATGCGGGAATAGGGGTAGGGTATGAGTCTGATGCCAAAGGATTGGTGACCTTGATGAATGGCCAAGAGATAGATTTGATTTCAGGTTTTGGTTATAGGATTACTGATCAAGCAGCTATCGACAGGGGATTTTTTGAAGTAGCTCCAGGTGTTGTTGTGGACGTAGTACCAACACCAGATGGGAGAGGGCATAGAGTAGTATTATTCGACCTTGATGATGCGGGTAATCCAACCATTTCAAAATTTTTCGAAGAGGGGGAGGAAGGAGTAAATTTCATGACTACAGATGCACTTCGGGCAAAATATACTTTTGAAAAAAGAGCAGATAGACTAGCTTTGTTGGATGAAATTGATGAGGGTGTAGTTCCCCTAAGCGCGGAAGACATGTTTGACGTAAGGTCTCTTGAATCGGGTCCAGCTCGTCCTCCTGCTACCATACCTGATAGAATTTGGGTATCTGACATTGATAATCAAGCAACGATTGATTTCCTCACTGAAAATGGTTTTGTCAACCCTGACGGCACCGTTGTATTAAGACGGCCAGAGCCAAAGGCTTCAAAAAGTCTTAAAGACCAGGTAGGTACTGATTTGGAAGGTACGATCATTGACGATCTTAACCTGTATCAGGCGACTAAGGTGATGGACAGTCACGGAAATTGGTGGTATCTTAAGTTAGGGTTGGATGGTGGATTTGAGCAGAAGATTGGGACAGTATATAGCATGCGTGATACAGTACGTAGACATAAAGCCATGGAGAATATCCTTCGTAATATATTCGGTTTACCCGTACCGGAAACCAGGATTCTGCGTACAGCAGACGGTCTGACTATCATGGCTTCTCCTGCGTTGGACTCTTATACCTCTTTGGAGAAAGGAGAAGTACCCGAACTTCTTGCGCAATTCGTCGCTAATAATGGTCTTGGTCCCGAAGATGCAGCAAGATTACAGCGTGAAGCAGATTTGTATACCGCGTTACATGCAAAGTTCAGGATTGGCGATGCGGAACTGGGAGTGGCTTATTTTGACGGGATACCTCACATTGTATCTGTCGATAATGAGGTGGCTTTGGCTGGAATGCGTGTTGGGGAGATGATAAATGTTCTGCTTCATGATTTGATGGGAGTCCGCGATGAAACTGAAGTAATATCGAATGACAGGGTATTTGGCAGCCGTAGAAAGGGGCGATATTTTGGAGAAGTTAATGAAATTGATAGAGAATTATTTGAAAGTGATTTCGCTGATCATATTGCCATGATCGGGGATCGTGTTGATGGCCCTGATGGTGCTCAGAGGATGCGCAAAGAACTACTAGATGCGGGTTATTCAAAGTCTGAGGTAGATACGCTTGTAAGAGATATTCAGGATGTTGATGTACGCCATGACTTAGAGACGATAGTAAGAGGGAACGGTGAGGCTGTAGTTTCCGCAGATGGAAAGTTACGTACTAAGAGCGATTATATTGCCTTTAGGGAAACTGATGAAGGGGATCTTCTGTTCAGGAAGCATAGAAATGAAGTGGTTGCCGAAGCTAGGCAGTTGGAAGGAGAGGCAAAAGTCAGAAAAGCGGCTGAGTTTCCCGTAGATGAGACTGGTGCCGTACAAAGAAATGTCGTTAACTCAGAGATGATGGATCCTTGTCCAATCGCTGGGAGAGCAACAGGGATGGCTATGCCTTGTGGTCTCGGTGTTTCTCCCGGTAATTTGAAAGGAAGAAGAGTAAGTATCCAATCGGTCGAAGGCGGTTCTATCAATGGTGAGTATATGGGTCAGATGGGAGATCAACTGTATCTTAGGCTAGATAATGGTAATGTGAGAGTGCTGGATACCAATCAACTGGATATTCATAGTATGGAGGAAGTACCGCTTCCCAAACAGGACACTATGGTTGAGGTTCGCACAGCTGATGGTCCGCTAAGGGGAAAATTCCAAGGTGTTGATGAAGAGAATGGCCTTCTATTTGTTGAGGTGAACGGTGAAGTTAGGATTTTTGATGAACAGGAAGTCGCCTTTGCCAGCCTGCGGGAGTTACCGTCCAAATCTAAAGTGGCAGCAAAAATTGCTAAGAATCGTCTAACTGGACAGACTTATGTCGGCCAGGGGCCACGCAAGGTTGTATTTAATCCCCAGAACATCAAAAAGTCTGGCCTAGATCTTGGGGAAGGTGAAACTCTTGTCGCTATGCATATAGATGGACAGACAGGAGAGGTTCGTCTACTTGATCCAACCAGAACATCTTCCGCCTCCGTGAAGGATGGAGATATTGTTACAAAGGTTAAAGTGAATAATAGAGGAAGAATCATCGAAGTGGAGGGGACGAGAATATCTCGCGCCGGCCAGCTTGAGAAAGTTGCAGAAGGCTCGGACTTTGGGGAGTATGTGAAATCCACAGCAAGAGAATTTAATGAGGAGTTCTTTCCTTCCTCGCGTATCCCTCCGGCAAGGACATCAGACGTGGCAAATATTCAGTCGGGAAAGAGGGGATATACTGCTGTGGGTGATTTACATGGCAGTTATGATAACCTCATGGATGACCTTAACTTTGATCCAGACAATCCTCTTATTCGAGGTGATCCAGATGATATTGACAGTTGGCAATGGACTGGTGGGGATGCTGTTATTGTTCAGTCAGGAGATATTTATGATAGAGGTCCGGATTCTTTGGCCATCCGAGAAGCGATGAACAAGTTGGATGGTCAAGCCAGGCGGCAGGGAGGTAGGGTGGTCCGCTTGATGGGCAACCATGAGTTGGGCTTTGTTGATGGAAGTCCATTCATATCAATGTCCGAAGTTAATGAGATTATTGAGAGCGGCAGGGATGTGAGAGCTTACATTGACATGGTAAGAGGTCATATTCTGGAAGATGTCAAAGAAGGAAGAATAGTTGCAGCAACAGTAGTCAACGGAGAATTATTTACACATGCTGGTGTAAGCTTCCGCAAGTTTCCGGAATTTAGGGGTTTGTCTCCGCAAGGTGTTGCGGAGGAAATCAACAGGCGTTTTGTAAGAGCGATGGAATCCGGTGATTTTTCTGACCCCATATTTGATATTGGTATTACCGGAAGATTGGGGGAGGAAGGAGTAGCTCAGATTAAAGCCAATCCTGCCCTTCTCGATGATCCCGAGAATATTGGGGGTGTCTTCTGGGTGCGCAGAGCTGAGACGAAGGACTTACAGGATTTCAACCCAGCCAAGCACCGTAAGCGGGGTTATGCTCAATATACCGGTCATGAGGCCAAGCGGACAAAAGACGTGCAGGGGATTGAGGTTGTTGATTTGGGCGATGATGCTTTTGGTAATCCTGTCAAGTTGGGCAACCTTGATGTTGGCAGGACCAAAGCTTACGGGGGAGGTAAAGGTAGATTATCCAGAAGCGGTGATGATGCATTTGAGAATCTTATGGACAGAGGACTTATCCGGGATGAAGGAATACCTACAACACAACAAAGAGCTGGCGAGGGAAGCGTAGTCAATGGCGAACTGATCAATCCTGATGTGGCCCAACCGTGCGTCCGTGTTGTGGGGGGAGCGATACATGGCTTTGCCGTCGGTTGTCCGGTCGGTTATTGGGACCCGGGCGATGAATTCCCCATCACCACATTAGCAGAGGCAAGAGCAGAAAGTGTTGTAAGATCAGACCCTGCTGATGTCTCTCACCTGGTCAGTCTTGTTGGTACGGAATCTGAGAGACTGGGGGTGGATCTGCGCTGGGGGGCAGACATCGATCCAGCGGTTGTGGCGCGGATGGATCCTGAAATAAAGCAGACAATATATGAGGCCTTCCGCGCTAATCCAGAGGAAACACTACGTAAGCTTGATCCTGAACTTGTCGATGAAGTACTTGCTGAAAGAGGGATAGACTTGTTAGATTATCTGGAAGCTGCAGAGGATTTCGTTCCTGTCCCATTGCTGGAAGATGTCCGTGAGGGTAGGGTCGCTAGAAAAGTTATCCCTGCTTCTGGTGATGAAGCTGAGCTTAGAGCTGCTATAGGTACGTTGGAAGAAGCAAGGGGAAGGGTTGCCCGTGAAGGTTTACCAAAGAGAGAAGTACAATCTGATCTGCCAATTGATGACGATCATCTTGAGGTCGAATCGTTTGCAGGATACCGGGAAAGGGTTGCCCGTGAAGGTTTGCCCGAGGTAGAAGTGTTATATGGTGAAGAGAGATTCAGGGTTGCTACATTGGATGAAGTCAGAGCTGAGCGTCAAAGACCGCAAGTAGAATTGTCTGGTTGCCCATTTATCGGGAGAGCCATCGGTGGATGTCAGGGCAGGGGGACTGTGGGGGGAGTGGCTTGTGAGAAGACGGATGGAGTTGGTTGGCGTAGGTTGGATGGTGAGGAGATTACTCTGGAGCAGGTTGTTGCATTGGAATCTACTGACAGTGGTGTTGATCTGTTTGCTGGTGGAGGAAGACTTCCTGCTGATGCTGTTGGAGGGATTGATCCAACTGTGAGAACAGCGATTGCTGACGCTTTTAGGGATGATCCTATCAGTGTATCTGGCAAAGTCAACAACAACATTCTTGGCAAGATGGGACTTGGCGGAAGGGAAGAGTTTGAATCAGCGTTAAGGGAGCAAGGTAGGGTAGCAGCCTTGTTAGATCAAGCATTACAAGATGGCTTCTCCGTTGGTATACATCCAGGGACAGGCGAGATTACTTCCGGAACGCGAGGTGCACAGTACATAAACGGACGTTATGGAGTAGTTGTTGATGACAGCGCAGGAATCACAACAGTTCTTTATGAGAGTGGCGGCCAGATTCATGTTGCAGAGAAAGGCATGTTCTTTGATGATTTTGATGGAAGGTCCCTGGTAAGTCGTCTAAATGATGATCCTCAAGTTCAGTCAGACTTAGAGCGAATTGCCTCGGGACTAGAGATGCGTGGGGGGAGAGAGTTGAGAAGTGATATGGGCATTATTTCAGAGATAAGAAAGATGCATGGGAGAGATGCTCCAAGATATGAGGGTTTTTTTCCTGAAGATGTGCTGGAAGAGAACAGGGAAGCCTACCGGCAACTGCGAAGGGCCATGGCGGAAGATCCACCTGATGCAATCTTCACCATTGAAAGGGGAGGAGGATTCATTGGAGAAAGTCTTGTAGAAGGGACTGTTTTCGCAGATAAATTATCAAAAGTCCCGAAATTTCGCCCTGGAAGTACAAGGGTTGGGGTAGATGTTCCTGATTTGGATCTTCTTAGAGAGAATATTCAGAAGTCGATTGATTCTGGCTCTACCACTATATTCATCTCTAATAGTTACGGTAGCGGGGTCTTCAATGGAGGGGATTTGAAATCTCAAGTTATTGATCCCCTACTTAGGGAAAATCCTGGAGTTAAGCTGGATCTGGAAGTAAGGGATTATGAATACTTCAGACAGAAGTTGCAGGAAAAGATTGATGCAGGAGAGACAAAGCTTGCCATTACTGATACTTATTTTGGAGGTAGGTTCTCCAGAGAATTAAGAAGTAAAGTAGTGAAGCCTTTGCTAAGAAGTAATCCGGACATTGAAATAGATATATACTGGATGAGGGAGACATTTGGATTTGAACCTCTCTCGGCGGAAGGAATGCCCACCCTCACGCCATTCCAAGGATCAATAAAACCCACTTCTCCTTACGCATCCAGAGTAGAAGTCCACGAAGCCCGTACACGAGTCGTACTGGGTGATGATATGGACCTGATTTTTGATGGTTCTGATGACCCTTTAGTAATTTTTGATTCCGAAGGAAAAGTGGAACGATTAGTACGACCTGAGACAACATCCCGCGAAGCCCTGGTTAATCTGCTGACGGAAGGTTCAGAGCAATCTAATTAATCTTTCATAAAAGAGCTTCCTATCAAAATCGTAAAATGCAGTTATATTACCTCCTTCCATGGGTATACAATATAAAATATCGCCTTGTTTCCCACGTTCTTTTGTCAACCTGACCTCTTGTCCCTTGAAAATATCTGGAAACAAAAATGCTCCTACCGTGAGAGGATCACACAGTCTGAAAGAATCCCTTCCAGTGTAGGATAGGAAACAATCCGCTAATCCAGAGACGGCATCATGTAATTTTGACTTATTTGCTTTACTTCTAATCACTGCTGGATTTAGAAATAGGTCGTAAGTGATGTCACGAGGAAGCAGGGAGATCGGAATGTTCTGAGACGTAACATATTCAAAGGCCTTCCGGTCCCTCACGTAATTATGTTCTGGTTTGTGCAAATTATATTTGTTTCGGTAAAGCACTCCGCCCATAAGGTAAATAGAATTGATTTTTGGAGCTATTGAGGGGTCTTTTAGTAGAGCATTTGCAAGATTTGTATTAGGTGCGAGAGAGATTAGATTGATTTCCTGAGGACTTTTGTGTATAGAGTCTATTATGAAATCAATTCCTTTGTCAGATATTCCAAACTCTACATCTTGCTCTTGCAAGTCCTTGTCAGAAAGGAATGAATAGTCATAAACTGAGATGTAGTTCCCTTTTTTCTTCTTCAACTGGCCATCGTAGAAGACAGGAATCTCCTGTTTACCTGCCAGGTTGAGAATTTTCCTGGCAAATTTTGCTTTATCCCTAATATCTTCCTTTGTTGTGATGATCCCTTCCACTTGTATTTCAGGGGAATTGATTGCTAGAAGCATTGCTAGCAAGTCGTCAAAATCTCCACCAATATCCGTATTTATGATTACCTTTTGCATATTCTTTCTTTTGGTATTAGGCTGATGTAATTAATCCTTTCATTCTCTAGGGAGTCAGTAATGTTGCCTGAATGAATATGTAATACCCCTAGCAACTGGAATATTTTTGCTTGCTCTTCTAGCTTCTTGTAATTTCTTGTTGTGCCATTAATTAGAGGGATAATTCCTGTTGCTTTATGATAGCAGAAGTTCTCATCCCTCATTTGAAAAGTATCCATGTAATCCTGAACAGCTTGGTGATAAAGAGGATCTTCCCTACAATAGTTCTCTTCTGCAAGCTTAAGTGCATTGGACGCTATCATGAACTCTGCTACATATTTATCCTTGTCATTGAAGATTGTCCTAATGCATTTTTCTACAAGAAGTGGTTTTAACTTCCCAAAAAGGTTGTTATTATGGTAGTGTTCATACAATATCTCGATAGGTCCTCTCCCTTCACACATCAGCAAGTCCTTATTGGATAAGTTTGGCCGCAGGATGTGAATCAACCTATCCTCTTGGTTGATTTTCTTGTCATTATGGCTAAAACCAAGCAAAACAACCGAAGGTGCTTCTCCTGAAACAGAATGTATGATATAACCATTCTGGTGGGCGGTCTCTACGAGCTTTTGTGAAAAAGGATCCAGCTCAAAGAAGTCAAAGTCTATTTCTTTTGGCTCAGAGTGTAGGTTTGCTTCTAGTTCCAGTAATTTAGTAACAATGTTGGGTTTCATTTGAAGATATACCTCACGCTTGGGTGTGAAGATTCTGGTCCTGTAAATGGATGGATCTCTCCAATGAGAATAACCTTTGGTTCTAAGACGCTTCCAGAGGTATAATAAGCATCTGCTGCCAAACAGGTCCCTTCTGTTGCCAAGAGAATAGCCTTTGCATAGCTACCTAATTCTACCTTGCCTTTTTCGAAACACGACCCCATTGTAATAAACACTATGGGTCTGCTTATTTAAATCTTTCGGGAGATTGTCCTCTAGTAGTAGTCTTTTTTGTTTGTTGCCATCGCTGAGTCGTAGAAACATTTAAATATGCTAACAGTTATAAGTTATCGATGGTTAGAATATTTTTTGTGGGGGATATTCATGGTCGAATTGATCAGATGTACGAAAAAGCACTCTCTTGGCAGGAAGATAATGGGAAAAAGCTAGATTTGATTATCCAACTAGGTGATTTTGAGGTAGTGAGATTTGAGGAAGACATTCGTAACATCGTTGGGCCAAAGAAATATCGTCAATTGGGGGATTTCCATAAGTACTTCTCAGGTGAGAAATCGGCCCCTATTCCTACTTTTTTTGTGGGTGGCAATCATGAAAATTATGATTATCTGGATTTTCATTATCCGGAAGGTTTTGAAGTTGCGCTAAACATATTTTACTTAGGAAGATCTGGAGTTAAGGACATTAGTGGGCTGAGGATAGGCTATTTTAGTGGGATAGAAAGCTCACGTTATTTTGATACACCTAGAAAGTTTTCTAGCGAAAATGGCAAGGTCCATTCCAACAAGTCCCGCCGGAAAGCAATGTATTATAATGAAGATGAATTATCAAAGTTATATGGAGAAAAGATGGATATTCTTGTCGCTCACGAATTCCCTAAGATGAATCTCTTGGACGGGGAACCAAACCATGTAGACGATTTAGTTAGGAAGGTGAAACCAGTACATTTCTTTGCAGGACACTTACATTGGCATCGGCAGAGGGACATCGAAGTCAATGGTCATACTATTAATGCAAGGATACTGGCTCAGATAGGTGATGGGGGCGATTATGAAGTGTTGGAAATGGATGCGCAGGATTTTTGCGTGAATTGCTTGTGAATCTACTAGCAGAGTATTCTTATCACAGTATATCTGGATTAGGCATTAAACACAAGTAAGAAATATCTTCTTTTTCCAGGAAGTTGTTGATGTTCCCTGCCAAAGCATGGACACGACCTACCAACTGAAAGATTCTTCCTCCCTCCAATTTCCTATAATTATGAGTGGTGCCAAGTATAAGTGGAATTATTCCGCTGGATTGATGGTCGCACAAATTACGGTCTCTTGCTCGTAGTGCTGGCCTGTTCCTTCACACATAAGGATATCTCCCTCTTGCGTTGTGGAAGATGGTCCTCGCCCGGTTCGTTCTCCCCAAAACTCACCTCTCCCGCTTTCAGTAGTCGGACAAAATCTTTCATATTACTAACTTCCCCTGCAATAGTCGTATAGGCACGACCAACCCTGCTGGCATAATGTGCGTCAGATCCGCCCACGACTGGAATGTTATGTTCTCTGGCAAATTCCAACATCCTGCCGTTCTGCTCAACATCGCATTTTGAATTATATTCCAGGGCAGCGAAGTGTTGATGATATTCATGAAGCATATCTCCAATACTGTCATCATAGCCTTTGAAAGGGTGGGCTGCCACCAAAGCCCAATCCTTCTGTTCAGCGATTCCGGCGATCACTGAAAGAGGGATCTTTTTTGTCGGGATATATTCGTCAGATTTGATGCCATAGATCAGCACATGTCCCTCCCTTGTCTTATATTCCACGCCACGTAAGATCAGCAGATCGCTGTCGCCAATTTTCTCCCACGGCTCACTGGCATCATACGAATTGTGTTCCGTGATTATCACTCCATCAAGACCCAGACGCTTGGCCTTAGCGATTATCTCTTTTGGTTGACTGATGGAATCATGGCTGTACATACTGTGAACGTGAATATCAAACTTCACTGTACAAACTGTTCCGACCCCCATACACATAATAGGAAGACTTTCTTTTATAAATGTTTCCCATTAACTACTTCAAAATAGTCTCGCATTAGTAAAACTTATAAATGTGGGCTCATAACATGTGAATATGAAACCTCTTAATCAAGAGATTATCGATGGGTGGGTCGTGCTTTTGCAGGAAGCTAGCTATGCTGGGTCCAAGAAAAAACAGATAAGAGAAGGTTATGAGCAACGTTTCGGTGAAGAAAACTGGTCGAAAGGACATTATTATGACGAAAAGATCCTCTCCCGTGATGAAACCTATTCTGTCTATGAGGACGGCTACTTCCATTTTCTGAATGACAATCAGGACATCCTAGAATGGCTTGTAACAACTGCATGTGAAGTTTATGACATCGCTCCCTCCAATGTAGATTCCGGTTTGGATTATTCCGTCCAGGAATGCAAAGCTACTCACTTACAGGATATTTCAGTGAGAAGAGTAATGAAGCGCTTGGGAAAAGAGTTCCAGGGTGATCATCTGGTGCAGATAAGAGGTCATACTTCTGAAGGTTACATCCTGAATCCAGGGAAAGTCCCTTTTCACAAACCAGAACTGATACTTCATTCAGACAGGAAGAGCTGGTGGGATAAGGATTCAATAGAAGATTTCTATCAGTCCAACAAAGCTCTTTTAGTCAATCCGGAAGTGCTGTCCCTAAGGCCTGTGATTCGGTGTCCTGATGGAGATACTATTTACAGCTACGATAAACGAACGTATTATCGCATCTCTGAAGAGCAACCTAGGTTGTTGTGGATAATCAAAGGCAAGAAAGCGCGTCGGCTTCTGCATGAGGATAAGAGGTATAAGAGATTGCGTGGTGAGGAAAGGAAAGCATATTCTTGTTCTTTGTGATTTATGATGACATACCCCGTCGCTCCCGCAGCAAAGCGAGGATTCAAAACGCATGGTCGTTTTGTAAGTGGCGGGGTTGGCAGCATGACCAAAAACAGCACCGCAAAATGGTGGCGTTGTATCGTCATACCCCATTGCTTCCGCAACGGAGTGAGGATTGAAAACGCGTAGTCGTTTTGTAAGCGGTGGGGTTTTTGATTTTACACATAGGGTGTGCTTTAGAATATTCTGATCATTGCTAAACAGAAAAAATAAAACCGAAAGAATTTAAAAGAGATCATCCTCCAACCATAAAAAATCAGACGAGGTCATTATCATGGAACCAAAAATGGGACCACCATCAGAACTGAAGAAGATTAGCAATACCATCTGGGAGCTACCAACAACTTTCAAAAATGGGATGAGAGTTCCTGGAAGAGTCATAGCAACCGAAGAACTGATCCAATCGATGGATGCAGGAGTATTCCAACAACTGAGCAACGTCGCAACCTTGCCGGGAATCCAGAAGTATGCATACTGTATGCCCGACGGTCATTGGGGCTACGGATTTCCCATCGGAGGAGTGGCTGCTTTTGACATCAATCAAGGGGGAGTGATCTCACCTGGAGGAGTTGGATTTGATATAAATTGCGGCATCCGTATGATGACTACCAACCTTTCAGTGGATGAAGTCAGGCCACGGATCAAAGAAATTGTTGATGCTCTTTATATGAAAGTTCCCGCGGGAGTAGGCTGCAAAGGTTTCGTACAGATGGACAGGGAAGAATTCAAAGAAGTATTGAGAGATGGCGGAGCTTGGTGTCTGAAGAAAGGATATGCTACGGAGCATGATGTTGCTCATATCGAGGATAAAGGGAAGATTCCTGGAGCTGATCCCAGTAAAGTATCTGACAAAGCTATCAGCAGGGGATTCAGGCAAGTGGGCACTCTAGGCAGCGGGAATCATTTCCTGGAGATACAGCAGGTCAAAGAAGAGAACATTCATGACAAAGAACTTGCTGCAAAGATGGGCATTACTGGAGAAGGGCAGGTTGTGATCATGGTGCACTGCGGTAGCAGGGGATTAGGTCATCAGATAGGAACAGATTATCTACGCAGGTTCCTTGATGTGATGCCAAAATATGGGATCAGTATCCTGGACCGAGAGTTGGCCTGTGCCCCTTTTAATTCTCCAGAAGGCAAGGATTACTACGGTGCTATGGCCTGCGCCGCTAACATGGCCTTCGTCAACCGACAGGTGATCACTCATCGCATCAGAGAAGTACTGAACCGCTTGTTTGATAAAGAAGTAGAAGTAAAGCTTGTCTATGACGTCTGCCACAACATCGCTAAGGTAGAGAAACACATCATCGATGGGGAGGAAAAGGAATTGATCGTCCATCGTAAAGGTGCAACCCGCGCCTTCGGCCCATCTCGAGCAGACGACCTTCCTGAAGATTTCAAAGAGATCGGCCAACCAGTAATCATCGGTGGCTCCATGGAGACCGGTTCCTGGCTGCTGGTAGGGACGGACGGAGCAGAAGAGACTTTCGCTTCTACAGCACACGGAGCAGGAAGAGTGATGAGCCGCATGGCAGCGAAAAAGAAGTACCAGGGAGAAGAGCTGCAGAAAGACATGGAGAAGAGAGGGATCTACGTGCATGGTGTTACGATGAAAGGTCTGGCTGAAGAAGCAGGTGGGGCATACAAAGATGTTGACATGGTCATCGATTCTCTGGCTAAAGCAGGTATCACTAAACCGGTTGTTGCACTGAAACCGATCGGGAATGTTAAGGGATGAATAGACGTTGTGGGATTCTACTTTTTTTTTCTTATTAACAAAAACATAATTATTTCTCCCATAAGCAGCTCTACTGGAGCTTGGCGGGTGTTGCAGATTTCCAATTCATACCAATAATAGTACGAAATGAGATACATTTATATAACAAATACCATTTTTAGGATGAACTAAAACCAAAAATGGTATCATACGAAGACCTCTTACAAATGCAGTTGATAAAGAGACTGGAAAAAGTTGAGAAAGAGAATTCTAACTTTGTTGGAGGAGGCGAGAAATGAATATATTTCTTTCACAGTATTGAAGAAGAGGAAGGAAGAGACCCTTCCAATGATACTTAAACAAAGCGCAGACAAAAGAAAGCGATACACATACTATTCACAGGAAAGGGATCTACCAAAGGATGATGAGCAGTTGAGTGAAGCGAAAGTATTTTTGGAGTGTGTAGTTAAGCCTTTCTTATCAATAATGGAGAAACTAAAGTGTTGATAGAACCAATACTTGGATACAAATCCACTTGGAGAATATTAAGCTTGCTGTTGGAAACACCCAGGAAGCTGGTGAGCAGAAAGGAGCTTTTTGAATTTACACACCTGGGAAATGAACCTTTAAGTAGAGGTCTGAGTAGGCTGGTCAAAGCAGGATTTCTGATTAGGGAAAAGAATGGTAGAAAAGAGTTTTACTATGTAAATATTGCAAATGACTACATGGTATTGGCGAAAGAGTTGTGGGAGAAGGAGAGGAGAAGAACCAGGAATCTGGATTATGAAATAAAACTGATTGTTTCTGAGTTTGTGCGAATAGTATTGGAATTTCCAGATATTAGAAAAGTAATTTTGTTTGGTTCTCATGCAAAAGGAACCGCTTCTGTAAGATCGGACATTGATTTGGCAGTAATCTTTGCTGATGAAAAGAGGGAAGAAACAGAGATTACGAGAATTGTGAAAATCTTGGAAGAGAAATTCAATAAGGAAATACAGGTGCACAGTTTAACTGAGAAGAGTTTTGTCGGAAAAAGTAAGTTGGTTGCCGAGATTAGGAAGGAAGGGATTGTGTTGTTGGGTTAATACATTTTATACCACTCGTGGTTGCTGTCAGCAGCTCGCGAACGTTAGTGACCTGGCCACCGAGTCGTTTTCGGTAGAGAACTCACGAACGAAGTGACTTGATGTTGACCGGTGGTGGTCACGTACTTTTGACAGGTTTTGTGTAAGGCACTCCCTCTCTCAAAGAATAATCTTCAATAAGCAGCTCTGCCGTAGCAAGATGTGTCTTCTATATCTGCCGATGAATCTCTAAAAGCACAAATTTTATAAACATTTTACTATTTCATAGTAATTGCACCTGATAAAAACAAATAAAATGGCTCCCACCACCGCTACTGAAGAGAAAACAGGCCGAGATACTGATCTCAGCAGTGACTGGGCCAGATTCTGCGCAAAGCTGGAGAGGTCGGGAATCTACCACGAGTCATCAACAGAAAGATATCAACTCAAAGAAGACTTTTCGAAGGATGGCAGCCTCACTTCAGTTGCCTTGTATGCAGACACGGAAGAAGGGAGAGATGTTATCCTGCGCCAGATTGATTTCCTTAGGGTAGATCCATCACTTCCGGGAGATGTTCTGGAAGCAAAAGTAAACCAAGCCGATAAACTTTTCAAAAGACAAGCCAAAGTCCTTCCAAAGATCAAACATTCTAACTTGGCTGATGTAGAAGGTTTCTTTGTAAACGGTGCTGGAGAATTCTATATCAAAAGAGAATATGTAGAAGGGAAGACATTGCAGGAACTGCTCGATGAAGGGGTACGCTTTTCTGAACCAGAGGTTAAGAAGATCATGCTTGATATTGCTGCAGGAGTTGCCCAGATACATAAGTATCAGACCATTCATAGAGATATCAAACCATCAAATGTAGTCATAAACTGCGATGGGAGAGCAGTTGTAACTGATTTCGACCTATTGAGTGACGGTATCCAGATGAATGGCGGTTCCACCTGCCTGATGGATGGATTTACTGAAGGTTACACTCCTCCGGAAGCAATAGCCAAAATGTATCTGCCACAATATGATGTATACTCGTTGGGAGTATTGGGAATCCACCTGACTACCGGAAGGAGTCCTGTCATCGGCGGAAAGATAAATACTCTTAGAGGAGGATCGCCCTGGTTCAATTTCAGAAAATATTGCCGCATCTCTGAGGGATTTGCGGGAATTTTGGAGAAGATGGTGGAAGCAGATCATGGTAGTAGGCCTAAGAACATGAAAGCTGTGACTAAGATGTTAGATGGGGTCGAGAGCAATTATGAAAAAGATTCTCCTAAAGCAGGGAATCCAGGAAAACCATCAATCATAAGTGATGTTATTCGGAGGGTGAAGGGCATGTTCGCCTTCCCGCCTCCTATTGATCCTCATCCTTTACCGCTAGAGTTATTGGCTACCATACTTGTTAGCTCTGCAGGATTGGTCGGGTTGTTTATCAGCATTACTATGCTCCATCTGAGATAGAGAAAGCTGCAGTGGTACAGACAGACACGGGTTTTACCGCCGCGAGTGAGAATGGAATCATGGAATATTCATACTCCCCAGAAGATGATACCGGCAAGAAAGATCTATGTAAATATTTGGATGGGAGACACAAGTGGGAAGGCGAGGAATTACCTATGATCTGGGACTATGGTTGCGATCTACAAGCAGATGGCATACAGTTATGTCGGGACCTTACAGCAGATAATTGCAGCTTAGCCACTCCAGCCGGAGAACTTAGAAGGGAAGGAATAATAGTCGAAGGAGGCAAGGTGAAACTAGTGAATTATGAATCACATGAATTGATCGAGGCCAATCTGCTGCTTTATGAGTGGGACTACCATCGCTTTGCAGTGGATAATGATATCGGAAATGCGGTAAGAAAGTGGAAGGCCGGAAACCTGGCCCGAGGAATCATGGACGATGAGGCTGTAACGATGGGTGAATCCGGTTTCTTGTTTGAGCTGCCTAAAGATATGTGGATGGAGTATGGTAGACGCTTCTCATACAGCTATTGGCCAGAGGGAAAATCTGTCTGCATGTTGGTGGATAGGGGTTTAAGCAGCACTCCTCACAGTCCCATAGACCACGGGTGTGATGGTTCAGTAGAAAAAGTAAGCCTAAGTCGGAAATATGATAATACACGATTTGTTTCTGAAGGAGAACTGGATCCCAAAATGAGAGTGTCTTATGACGCGAGGCTGCAGCAGGTGATGCAGGATTTTCATACTCCGGAGAGGATAGAAGCGTGGAAAGAGATATTTGGAAAAGAAGACAAAAAAATGATGTCTAAATTGTGACAACTTCTAATTTACTTCTGGTTATCAGACTATCCCAGCAGATGAATGTCTAACATCAGATTTATCTCGTAAGGCAAGCCCAACTTTCCGGTATTGAAACTGTAGCTGCAGCAGGCACCCCCACCGGTACATGGGTCCATAACTCTGCTCGGTTCGAATACCCCTCGTTGGGTAACGTTGCCATCAGCTAGTCTCTTACCTGGAGCTGGTCTCAAGACGATCAGACCTGCACCATGTTCCGCATTTAGAACTGGTTCGTCACACTGTGATTCTTGATAGACTCTTGCTGTTAATGATAGGTCGTGTCCATCAATTACCTTGAATGAGATCGGTAATCTCTCCAGCGTCTCTTCCAACTGTTCCCTTGACAAACGGGATGCCCCTTCGTCGTATCGTACTATTCTGTATTTATCCATGGTAAATCCTCCACTATTGTTTGCCAAAAACATCAGCAACCCAAATTATATCTTTGCAACTTTTTCTTAGTTTCTTACTTTCTGTTTCGTCATCTGCTATGGTCTTCACCATTGAACATTTTTTGGCTACTTCTCTTGCCCATCTCTCACCCTTGTGATAGTCATGGTATATTATGCCCATTACTCCTCCCACTGCTCTTAAAGTGACATCTCGGGTCCGGGGATGGTTTTCTCTTTCCAGACCTTTGGTGAGTGTATCCAGAAATAAATCAACTCTTTTCTCATAATCCTGTTCAGTAAGATTAAGATGACCGATGTATGCGCCTACTAGGTGATAAGCGCTACTCTTTACCAAAGCATGATGCTCATGGTCAACAATAGCTAGGGCCCAATCTAACATTTTCTGATGGTTTGACTTGTCACTGGCAATCTTTGATTCAGTTATATTCCTTACCCACCATGCCGGCAAACCTGTTGAATGGGTGAAATATGTATAGGGATCTCTGTTGTATAGATCGGATTCCAGGTAAACCCTTTCTTCCAGCTCTGCGAAAGGTTCATCTGAAAGGAAGCATAGAAAGTCCTTTGTAGACTTACCTGGGAACACTTCCGCTTCCATGTATTTACGAATATTAAAAATGCAATCTCCTTTGTTATTTGCTATTACATCAAATATGTCGTAAGGTATCTCAGTCATAAAGAATTCACAGGGCATCCTGTTTTATAAACTTTTCGCTACTTGCGAGGAGATACAGGTATTTGTGAAAAATGGTGTAGAATTCCTAAGGCAATTTCCTTACAGCGTTCTTAAACGTCACCAATTCTATCAAGTCTGGATGGATGGCGATGACATCCTTAAAAGAAATTATCCCGGTAAGTCTTCCTCCCACTACAACTGGCAGATGTTTGACCTGCTTCTTTCCCATCAGAACGACAGCTTCATAGATATCCTTATCTGGAAGGACCGAGTGAAGTTTACTTGACATGATCTCCGAAACAGCCGTCATCTCCGGATCGATTCCCTGAGCCACAACTTTCCTGGCTAGGTCTTGTTCCGTGATAATTCCTATCGGTTCCTCACCTTCCATCACGACGAGACTGCCTATCTTCTTTCTGGCCATGCTCTGAGCTGCCGAGGTTATATTTTCGGTGCCTTGTATCGCAGATGGTTCGCGGGTCATTACTTCTCCAACTGAATAACCGGTTTTCATGTTGTAGAAGGAATGAAAATTAATTTAAATAGTTTCTGGAAGAAGGAGACAAGGAATCGTGTTATTTTGGAGTAGCAAGTATATATGGTCTTTACCTCCCAGGGGGACGGTATTTGTTTTTTTGCTGCAAAAAATTTATTAAGTTCTATCCTCCATAAGTATTTAGGGGTCATGAAGGAACAATATTTGGAAGATATGTAAAGATACTTTCCCCTTTGAGATAGAAACCTCTTATTTACCATCAACTAACAATGGCTGAATCATTTGCCCATCTTGAGAATATCTGTAATGCCCTCTTCAACAAATTGGAGAAGGATAATATTCCTCATCGGTTAGATAGATCCCAATCTCAGACAATTGGCACTTTGTACCATGACTATCATGAGAATGCAATATTACAGCATAAATTTTCATCATTCTTTGATTTCCTCAATGAGCTGCTTGCCTGGTCATATGGATTGCAACTGAATGTTGAAGCTGCACTGAAAGGACGACCAACTTTTACAGAAGTTACACCGTTACCTGATCAGTTCTCAGGGAAAGTCGACCTCTTTTGCTTGATCGATGTGACCTACCAAGAGTATGAGATTAAAAACAAGCAGTATAATTTCCAGAAGAAAAGAAAAGTATTGATTGATGGCAAGAAAAAGTTGCTTGTGGCCTCATTCAACGATAATTTCTGGGATAATATCTATAACGACTTTGACAGTTATGAAGGTGGAGATGGAAAAGATATCTGTATCTTCAACAGATCAAAGCATAGCATTGGTTCATACCTCCATTGTGCCGAGGCAAATGTTAATTACCTAGATATCAAGTGTGATGAGTTAGATCTGAATCCAATCTGCAGGGCTATACTTCTTCTGGGTTTTGGAGTTGGAGGGTATTCTAAGAAGCATGCTAACAGCAGGCCTAGCAGGTATGTGGTAGTTGATGGAGTATTGGGCAACTTTGTTGATTTGGAAGATTCTGCAAAGAGAGAAGTGTATAAGCTGATGTGGGATTCGATTAGATCCTTTTCGTTCAAGAGAAAGTTCAATGTTCTCCTGAATACTTTCCACTCCGTGAATCAACCTGAACCTGATGAGTTTGTTGAATTTGTAAAGAATGTAGAAAGGAAGAAAATATTTGAAGAGATGAGTGTACATGAGGAGAATGGCATCCAATACACACATGAGCTAGTATTCCTTGACAATTCTGACATTGTCCAACGTTGTTCAAATATGGACAAAGAGAGATTTTTCTATCATGGCGAGCAATATTCAGATACATTCCATGCTATCAACAAAAGTCTGCTTCCCAAAGCAGGACATCCTGGTTCATTTTTCAAATTGGGGGGCTATGTCAAATGCTTGGAATTTAAGAACGTAGAGAGTCCGGAGGCACACAAGAGAACGAGGATACAAGGATGTCTAATTCTGTCAATCGCTTCTATATTGATGTTAGGTAAATGCTATTCTTGTCTTACGGGGACTGAAACATTGGGCGGAAGGAAAGTGAACAATTATTATACCTATATGGACACAGCTGGAGAAAAGCAGTTACCTCATCTACGGCAGGAAATAGAAGAGACCGCATGGCACGAATGTTCTGGTTATCTGTCAGGTGAGTTCCTTGTCTGTAAAGCAGAGCATAATTGCGCTTCTAGATATCAGGATGAATGCTTAAAAGGAACAATCGATGTAGAGATACCTTTGAGGTCAATCGTAAACGTTAGTTACGTTACCAAAGGTTTTTTTGGCTACCCTTGTCTGCAGGTTTCAATTGACCATCTAAGAAATGGCAGGGTAGACAATCTGCCTCTGGCCCCCATAAAGTTGCGGACGGAGGAGGGAGCGAAGCATTTAATCAGGCTGATTTCAAGATACCCCGTCGATAAACAAAGAGATGGAGAGTAGGTTCACACCTTCTGCACGTACTTAAACTGATTGAAGATTATGATCGAGTCGTAACTGATGATGTTTTCAGAGAATTCAGTCCTGATCTCATCGATGATTCGATGAAAGTCAGCATTGTCTCTGGCAAAGACGCTTAAGTGATAGTCCCACCTGCCGATCATCTTAATGTACCACACAACGTTAGAATGATATTTAAGGAAAGTGAAAAATTTTTCTTTGTTGAGGTGTTTAAACTTAAAAAAAACCTTCCACCACTGATAACCCATTTGGCTTAGTGAGGCCAGAGGCATGAATCGCTTGATCACCCCGGATAAGATCATCTTCTTTATCCGGTTATCAACGGCTACAGGAGCCAGGTTCACCTTCTCTGAGATGTGCCTGATACTTGCCGCTGCCTCGAGCTTAAGAAGTTCCAGTATCTCTTTGTCTTTTCTGTCCAATTTCACCTGACTGTGGTCCCCCTTAGAGGCTTCGAATTCTTTCTGAAAAGTAGAACCCTTACGTTCTGAGATGTTGAGTTGACTGCATTCTTCTCCCCTGAGTATGAAATCCAATCCCAGGAAATCTTCCTCCAATATTTCGAGGATGTCATACCCATGGATCACATGGTGATAATCATCAATGATGTTATCCAACAACTGCACAAATTCTTCCTCTTGCCTGACGCTTGCCAGGATCTGGATATCGTAACTGCCAGAACAATTTTTCAATCGTGTTATCTGATCAAAATCAAACAGGAAGTCGATCAATTTTTTCTCGTCTGAGAGCGTCTTCAGTTTAATGTATATCAGATAATTCCTCAACCCAAGCCGACGATGGTCTAGTAAAGTAAGATTGCCGTAGAGGAAATTGCTTTCCATCATCCTTTTGATACGATAGGCTACCGTTTCTCTTTTCAGTCGCAGCTTCTTGGCGATAGCTGTATTGCTGTAGCGGGCATTCTGGTGGAGAATGTACAGGATTTTTTTGTCTACAAGATCCAACTTGATTGCCTCTCTTACCTTTCCATCTGCATACCTGTTGTATTCCCTCACTTGTCCTATAAATTTGTTTTGAGACATATCTTTACACAAAGCAAACACAATATAAATAATTTATGGTTTCCGGTCAAAATATGGAGAGAATTCTACCATTTTTCTATATGTCAATTCATCTACAATCACTATGGTAAATACAATATCTATTTGCTTCTTCCGGCAGGTCAATATTTGGCTGGTCAGGATCCAAAAGGATTTTCTTACACTGGCTGATGTCGGAGGTGCAGCAATCAGGATCCTCGCTTCTGGGAAAGTAGATTTTCCTGATCTTCCTAGCGTACTCTGAAGTTGCAGCCTTTGTAAGATTACCTTCTACAAATATTCCATCTTCAATAACAATACCGAGCTTGGCCAGGAAGTAGCTGTCCGCCATGATCGCTCCATCATATTCGACCATGACTCTTGGATAATCAAAGTCAAAAGCTATGTATGGGCGCCTGTACTTCCAGGAATGACTAAACTCTTCCCTATCTATCTTCTCCAATCTTTCTGCAAGGAACCGGTAATCCATCCCTTCCCATAGAAAGTTGTTATTCTCTGCCTTCCCGTATGGGGCGGTCTCCTGCATGTAGGGAAAGATATTGTTCTTCCTGTAGAATCTAAAAATGTTCTCCAGTTCTGGAGCATTGATGGTATTCATCACTGTTCCGCATCCCAATCTGTCTTCATCAGCGAAACCCTTTTCGAGGAGCATAGCCAATCCCTTTGGGATATGACCTTCTTTCAATTCGATAAATTCATATGACGTTCTTGGATTGACGATCCGGTTGGAAGTGTCGGGGATCATACTCTCCATCTTACCGATGACAGAAATATCCATCTTATAGAATTCATCGACTAACTCCTGGCTTGGTGTTGGATGCAGGCTGGAAAGCAGCACCACATGAAGTCCGTTCTCATTGGCTGCTTCCGCCAGCTCAAGGAAGACTTTCCCTTTCTTTCTCAGCAAAGGTTCACCCATCCCTGGTACAAAGACAGTCTTCACTCCTAATCCAGCTATTTCCTTTAGAAGAAGCTTGTACTCATCCAGATCCATCTCCTCTTTGATCTTCCTTTTCTCCTCATAGCAGCACATCAGACAGTCGTTAAGGCATTCTGGGTAAAGAAATACATCTGCTAACAGGATCTCATCGTTTTCCCGGGCATCCCTGGCCTGCTGCGGAGTAAAGAATCCTTTGAGTAGAGGCGGATGATTTTGGGAGTTTGTTTTTCTCATTCTGTATAAGCTTCACCAAAATAGTCTAATTCAATTTCTAATCTGGGAGGTGAATCAGGTTCAGCTTTGGCTCTGGCCAGCAGATAGATGTGGGAGTCCGCTAATGATTTCAATTTTGTACAAAGGTCTTTAGAGGTTGATTTTTCAACAGAAATTTTGCGTTCATGTCCACCCAAAGAGCCGATCCCTTCAGCTTTATAATGCGGCAATATTGGGCCGGTCCTCATCTCTCCATGTGCACCGCGAGGAAAAACCCTTTCCAAAGTCTCCTCTATTTTCACATCACTCACATAAGCCCCATTGATAAAAACCAGTCCTTCCTCCGGATTTTGAAGATCTTCGACAGGAGCGATTAATTCACCGAACCAACGGTCGGAGCGTCGATACCTGTTCATGGGTCTGTAGTTGTGGTAAAATGTCTTACCATCAGAGAAGGGCTTTGTAATCAGCTCGTCAAAAAATGAGATTATCTCTCCGTGGTTGGTGAAAGTGTAGATCAGGCCCATCAAACCAAATGTTCCACCTAACAACCTTGGCATCTGGTCGTCGCAGCCAAACAATCCATAACCGCACACGCCAAAATATCCAGCTGCTCCGACACCATAGGCAAGCGGCCTTATCTTTTCCCAGGTAGTCTTGGGCGATATCCTTGGCTGGGAGTTGCAGAGCTGTTCCAACCCTTTTTTTGAAGATAGTAAGTTTGTTGGTATCATCATATTCTGTGGGGGAATATATTATTTAAATTTTTCTTATTTTTTAGTAGTACCCAGATTTAGTGGTACTAGTTTACCTGCTTTTGATGTGATTGAATTAATATTAAATCTTCTCATGATTGTTTTACGGAAATGACGATCCGATATGAGAATCCTGCTTTTTTGGGCGAAAGAAATATATAGTTTTTGGTATCTCATTATTTGGGGGGATTGTTTAATGGAAGAGAAGGAGATGACAAGAAAAGCAATTGAAACACTCATTGAAACAAGCCAGCAGTATCCTGAAAAAGCTGAAGAGCAGTTGGGGGAGTTGGAATTACTTTTCCACAAAGAGGGTGAAGGAGCTGGGAGAGGGGCAGGCTATGAACTGAGAAGACAATTTGCTGGCGGCCGCGACGGATTTGGATTTTTTCTTTATGAATTGTTGAAGAAATCCGGAATGCATTTTGATAAAGAAGAATGGAAATATCAAAGGATAGAGAAAGCACCCTACCTCAGTCCTCTTGACCTCCTACGGATTGGTGAAAATTACCAACCTCCCCCAATCAAATTTAAACCTAAGGAAATCAAAAGCAAGAAATTGAGTCTACATGCCAAATTTGAAGATAATCCGTTGAAAATCGTTTACGATTCCACTTTCAACAAAACCAAACCTAAACCGGTCTGCACAAAAAACCGGGACACTCACGCCTTGGCTTCCTATCAGGATGCAGCTGATCCTCTTACACATCATCTGTATATAACCATTGAGAAAAAAAGAAGTAAAAGAGCCGATGTTTCTCCTACAGTGCTAGAAGCGATGATAATGGAGTGCGAAAAAGATGGCAAAGAGACATTATTAGTGGAAGGGGTCCATGGAGTAGTGCAAGACAAATTGAGAGAGGAAACCTTTGCTTATCTTTACTCCTGCCTGATTCAGTATGCATGCAAGGAGAAAAAGAGTCTTCTCTTCAATCTCAGTTTCAACCCCGGCTCCCAGGAAATGCCGATGCATTTTGTTAATTATGTGGGTTGGAGGAATAAGAAAGAAGTTTTCTATGGTATGGAAAATCCACGAAAGAAAGAGCAGAAGCTGGAGGAGTATAAATGCCAGGTTACAGCAATCACACTGAAAGATCTTTCAAGGAAAGTCAGGAAAATGAGACGTAATCTGGAAGAAAAGTTAAGGACAGTTTTTGCAGATAGCAGGGAAGCACTTGATGATTTTGCAGCAGAGAGAAGGTATAATGACGCCTGGTGGGGCTCCTCCGGAAAAGAAGAGTGGAACATGAGAAAGGGGGAAGCTTACTGTCTACAATTAACTCTACAAGAGGTAAAGAAAGAATATTTGAAACCAAAAAAAGAACTGGGCAGAAAAATTGTGATTAAAGGAATTCCCGTGCCACTGGCGTTTCTTTTGTTATATCTGGTGCCAAAAATGGCATCTCAGTACTGGGAAAAATACGGCGAGCATGTCAAGGAACTGCCTGGCCTTCTTTCCTGGGATTTTGCGGACAAAAGGCTGCCGGAGATTGTAACGGATTATGACCCTGAAAAGTTTCTGGAAGAGCTTGCAGATGCAGCATCTAGCCCTTCTTCTGATGCACGGAGTTTTGATCTCTCAAATCTGGAGAGGCATCCAACTGTTATCTTCAACAAATACTTACAGGCGACAGATATGGGAGAAGAAAAATTTGGCGTGTTGGATTATCTGGAATCAAAAAGAAGATTGTATGAATGGTATGGAAGAGACGTGCCTAAGCAGAGATTCATCCAATATTCCTCAGGCTTTGGTAGCAAAAAAGAAGAGCGATGGAAAGAAGTAGTTGATGTTTTTTGGTATGATGCTGGGGATAAGGCTGGAGTTGTGATGAAGCTCACCGAAGGATTCAATGCTTATGTAGTAGCCAGAGAAGGAGCGAAGAGATACGTTGATTTATTGTATACTCAAATGAAAAGAGAGAGGGAAGAAGGCAGATACATTCTGTACCCGGGAAAGAAGATTGAAATCCTAAGACCAGATCCAAAGAGATACTTTGATGAATTTGTTTTCTGTGATGTTGGAAAGTGTAAAGAGGAAAAAGTCAAGTTAGCTGAAATGAATAATGTGTTAGGGAGATTGTTTGAAGAAAGTACAGGAAATGGAGGGATTGTGCCCGTACAGGTACATGGTGGTAATCTCCTTTGTAAAGGGAAAGAAATTTATCCCATGGAAAGTCTTTCCCCTCTTGTAAGAATTCAGTACTTCTCTGACTCATTGGTGTTGCCGGCAGGGGAAGCCACACTGGCCTTACCAGGAGCGGAATGCATAATCCCCTTTGAGGAAATCCACCAGGCTAAGCAGGTGGCCGATGTTTTATTCACACTGAAAGAGAAGTACACTGAAACAGGTGACAAAGGAGGATTCCTAAATGCATTTAGATAAAATACTATGTTCACTTGAAGGAATAACTTTTCAAACTCCCGAATCTCTCCAAGAGCAGATAGAAGATTTTGAACTGCTCTTCCATCGTAAGAGTGAGCAGGCAGAAAGGTATGGAAGCATAAGCAAGGAATTAAGGAGGCAGTTTGGGGGTGGTAGCGATGGGTTTCATTGTTTCATAGAGGAGCTGTTGAACAATTCCAAGTTTGAGAGTGATGGCAAATATCAACGCAGATCAGAGGCTGCATTGAATGCTTTTGACCTACTTCGACTTGCGGAACATTATCAGCCACCAAAGATTCAATTCAGACCGAGGAGGATAGATGGGGAAACAATTTTCTACGCAAAGTTCGTAGAAGATCCTCTTGAATTCATCTTCAATTCAGCTTTCAATAGGACAGAACCTAAGGCAGTCTGTACAAAGAACAAAGAACCGCATTCTCTTGCCTCTTACCTGGACGCTGCCGATCCTTTCACCCATTATCTGCAGGTGTCTGGAGAAAATGATTCCTCTTTTCTGGAAGCGATAATCTGTGAATGCGAGGGGAAAGAAACATTGCTTGTGGAGGGGGTCTATGGAGTAGTTGAGGAAGAGAAGAGAGAGAAGTCTTTTGAATATCTGTATTCCTGCCTGACAGCGTATGCCCATAAGCAGAAGAAAAGTATTTCATTCAATCTCCATTTCAATCCTGCTTCTCAGCACATACCCATGCAGTTTGTCAATTTTGTGGGTAGGGGAGAGGAATTCTACCTTTTTGAAGATAGCAGAAAGAATCCAAAGAGGATGGACAAAAGTGTTGCCAGGCATAAGAAGAATATCTCAGCTCTTAAAGAGCCAATAAAGTTACTGGAAGTGATTGAGAGAAATTTCACTGATCCGAAGGAAGTGCTGGACATTTTCACCAATCAAAAAAGATATTCCGACACATGGTGGGAATCTTCCGGTAAAGATGAATGGAACAACAGGGAGGGAGAAGCATACTGTATGGAGATTGGTTTCAAAGAACTGAAGAAGATGTACAGGGTGCCCTTGCCGAGAATTGAATGGGGCGTGGGCCTGATCCTGTTAGCTGCACTTGTAGGTGTAGGAGAGAATTACTTTTCAGGTGATGATTCCATAGAGTGTGCTTCGGCGAACATGAAAGGTCTGACCTTACACTGCGTTGATGATGAAGGAGAGAGGCAGTTCTATCTGGATGAGTTGGATAATCTTCATAGAGATGGGGACGTGTTCAAGGCATCTGTGAAAGGAGTAAAATATCAGATAACTCCCATAAATGAGGGAGAAGCGGGAGAGTTGCATTCTGCAGCAGGTTTTCGCAGATTGATAGATGAGAACTTACAGAGATTCTGGGATGCTGGTGGGAAATTACGTGACAAATTCTGCAGACAACCACCTCCAAGCCGGAAATTATCGATCCCTGAATTGTCGGAATATACGATGGGTTGCACCGAAAATTCGGCCGTTTCATTCAGGACCTTGGATCTTGGAATTATTCTGGAGGAGGAGGGACTGAAAGAAGAAGCGGATACCATTATGGGCATTATTGCCCAAAGAGCTTACTCTACAAAAAATGCAGATGAAGTGCTATCAGCAGCAGGTTTCTTCAAAGATGAAAATATCTATGGATTGTTGAAGATGAGCAAACAATCAGGACAGAATACTAATGAACTGGTTGCTCTATTGGGTCAGCTTTCCGAATGGAAAAACAGCCAGCTTCGTGGAAAAGTAATTGCATTGGCGCACTATTATGTTGGTAGTGGACAATTCACGGGAGGAGTTGTTGACATGGAGCAAGGGATAATAGATCCCAATTTTGGTAGGGGGTACATTGTTCTTTCTGATTTGGTGAAAGCTTCTGAATTTCTGAAGCCAGTGGGACTTGCAAAATATATTGCTCTGGCCGAAAAGCTTGCAGATCACCCTTATGCTGCTCACATCTTTGAGGATCTGAACCAAATCGGGAAAGATGGGACATCAACCAGATCAGAACCCAGAAACAAGATGGGAAGGAAGTTTTTTCTTCACCTAATAGAAACAGTAGACAAATATGCGGCTGTTGAGAAAGTGGGAGATAAATTCTCAGGTAGAATTGGAAAGATTGTCAGCGGCATGAGGCACATCTCTGATGATGTGATCGGACAAGGAAATAACTTCTATAAAGTATTAGGTTATGCTATGCTGTTACAGGAAGAATGCGTGTTTCAACGTCTTACCAACCTTAAGACGGAGAAGGAAGTAAATGATTATGTTGTTAAAGCCATTGAAGCGGCAAAGGAAGATGATTCAATATTACGTTTAGGCGATGTAAGTTGGGTCTATGAAAAAGGATTGTGTGTCAGGGAATGAAAAGGAAAATTGATTGCACTCCAGATGTCCGTGACAGATTTTTAGAATGTAAATATGGCAACGAACTTGGAGGATCAGTGAAATTAGGCAGGACAATATTTCTCAAAAAAGTTCCAGATAATATGCTCCCTTAGATTTTGGCCATTACTAACTGGAACATTCATACTACTCCACCCGAGGCTCAAACTTATACTGATTGAAGATTAGGATAGAATCATAATAATTTATCCCCTCCTTAAACTCATCTCTTACTTCATTAAGCACTCGGTGAAATTCTTTATTATCTCTGGCGAAGATACTCAACTGGTAGTTCCACTGGCCGATACACTTGACGCACCACTCAATGTTGTTATGCTGTTCTGCATAACTGTACAAGCGACTGTCTTTCACTCCCACCAGATTAAGGAACACCGTGAACCATTGATGACCTAGAGCAGAGAAAGAGACAAGCGGAGTAAAGGATTTGATGACCCCCTGAGAAACAAGGTTTCCCATTCGAAGCTTGACAGAGTTTGGAGCCACTCTAACTTGGTCAGAGATTTCCTTTAATGTTGCCCGGGCGTTGAACTTCAGCAGAGACAAGATTTGTCTGTCAGTATCATCGATTTTGATCACACCATTATATGGTTTAAGTTTATCCCGTTCCCCAAATTCCTTGGCGAAAGCAGAGCCTTTCCTTTCCGCTATATTCATCTCCTGCAGCAGTTCAGAAGAGGGTTCGTCAAAGATCATCATGTTACCTGCCGGGTCCTCTCTCAGAAAATTCAGTATCACATACTCTCTCACTGCAGAAGCATGCTCCTGCAAAAAATTGTTGATGAACGCCTCGAATTCTTCCAGGCTTCTGGTAGTTACATCAAAAGCCAAATCATATCTTCCGCTGCAGGCAGATAGAATGGTAATCTCCTCCCTGCTGATCAGATCCTCTATCATCTTCTCTTCATGGGTTACTTTCACTAACTTCAATAAAACATTGAAAGTCATAAAACCCAGTTTGCGCGGATCGAGAAGAGTAAGGAATCCGGTAATGATCTTCCTCTTGCGAAGCTGGGAGATTCTGTAAGCAACAACTTCCCGGCTTAGTTTGAGAGATTTAGCTAGGGCAGTGTTAGAGATACGGCAGTTCCTGGAAAGGATGTACAAAATCTTCTTATCTAACAAATCCACTTTTTGGGGCATGACATCCTGTAATACCTGCCCTCTAAAAATATCTGTGTTCATATATTATACGATAGAACGGATTTTATATAAAATTTGTTGTTTTTCGTAAAATTTCCTTCCCTGAATTTTAGATGGTAGGTTCCAGTATCTTATTTCGAAATCATTAAATACTCCTGAGATCTCTGGATGTTGATGAGGAAGACTTTATTGATTGCAGGAATCATTGCCGGGATTTCTGGTGGAATCTCCAATTCTGATGCTCGGTTTAGGACCGGCAGCAATACTAAGATAGCTAGATTACGGGCCAACACTGATCTTCTCCTGGGCCGAGCTGATTATGATCTAAGATTGGATGTTGATATCCCAAGCAGATATGAGTTGGGATGTGTTGCTTGCAGAGACCCCTATTTGGATGACATAGACACTGTCGGGACGAGTTCGCTTACGCGGATGGCGGATATAGGTATCAAACTAAAAGGATCTTCTTATGATTACGCAGAGGTTCTTCTTAGATTATCCAATGATTTGGAGAAGCAGTCCGCTTTACTGGATCTGGGCGATTTATATCCTGCTCCCGCCCCTCAGGAGATGGATACCAGAACCATGATTACCAACAGTACCAGATTATTCTCGACTAGTGCCTTTTCTGTTCCAGAGATTCTTTTAAGAAACGAAAAAGCAGGAAATGAACATCTTGACGAGGGAAGAATCGAGACATTGTACGAGGATGCTAGGATACGGATTACGAATGATTTCGGGTTACTTACTTTCCGTAACAATCAAAATGGAACGGAAGTCAGATTTAGGGAAGATCCTTCCGGCGGACTGTACAAACCAACAGATATGGGAGAAATCATACTTGAGCCAACTCGGCAGCTACTACAGACATCTGCTCTATTGCATGAAAGCAATAGTATTTTGTTGCACCACCCGGAAGAATATAGATTCTATTTTCTGGAAAAGACCGACTTAAAGATTTTGAGGATTCTTGATGGCGCAGAAGGCAAGGAGGTGACGGACTACCTGCAGGATAATCTTGATTATTTTGAAAGTTATAATATTGTTCCATTGAATGATTATCTGGATAGCTTGGAGCACAAAGAGATTGTGAGCCGTGAGACGGGTATTGAAGTGAAAAAGGGCTGTAGTTTGTATGCTCCCCAACCTTTGGAAGTTTTCTTTTTGTATGGGCGAAGGTGAGCAGCAGATACTTAGTGCCGGACATCGTTTTAATCCTGCAGTAGTAAATGTAGAAAAGTTTAAATAATCTCGGTTTGTATACTCTTAGTGATGCAAGATTATATCCAGGAATGGAAAGAAGTGCTGCGGGGGGCAGGAAGATTTCACAAAGTACAGTTGAAGAAGCTGGTAATACAGGCCCTGGACTGTGCCGTAAACAGAAATGCGGATGACATTGAGGATGAGGGGACTAGGGACAGAATTCTGAAGAAACAGACAGAATTGCAGAGATGGAAAAGCTCTCTGGAGAAAGATGAGTCGCTTCAGTACAGTCCTGAGCAGGATGATTATCTAAGAATCCTAAATGATGATTTCTCCCTCAAAGTAAAAGCGAAGGAAAATAAAATATCTGTATTTGAGGATCTTATCCCCTGCCTTGAAGAGTTCATAGAAAATGAAGAAGAGTCACACGGGGGGATTGATCACAGTGTATTTGATTCTCAATTAAGGGATAGAGACAAAAGAAAATCTCTTGCTGAGCATTTTCTTGAATTCGCTTCCCTGGATAATAGGATTGATTATCTCCAGCGGGAGCTGATGATAAATGAGCAAAGATATCGGAAAACATCTCCTATTTGGACCTTGCAGGCAGAAGTAGACAGGGATAGGATGGAAGAATCACTAGGTTTTGTCAGGATGATTGAAGGTAGTACGCCGTTGGACTATTCATTGCTGTTTAACAGGCCCATATTTGAAGAACCAAAGTGGAAGTTGCTGCACAGAGACAGGGAAGGCAGGCTGAAATATTTCTGCAGGGTTGAGGAAGAAAAAGATAAGTGGGAGAGGAATATTTTGGGGAATTGTGAAAGGACATGGGGTGTCATCAATCAGCAACTAGGTGATTTAGGCGAGGTCAATACTACCAGTGATGCCCTGGTCTGCCTACAGAAGGTTGGCAGCAATCTGCAGAAAAGAGCGAGTCATCTTCTGAAAAGTAATAAGTACTTACTCAAAGCATTTCAGGTAAATGTTGGGAAGCATTATGAACTCCTGCAGTATTACCAGCTATTTGAAAAGAGAAGTAGGGATGGTAAGGAAGGAGAATATGAAAAAAAGCAGCTGGTGATCCGGCCACCCCAAACCTTGGCAGAACTGGTCGGTTGCAAAAGTCGTGATCATCTTTCAAACTATCCTGGACAATTACAGTATGACAATCTCCTTGGGAATTTTTGCTTCTTTGACCAGGATCAGAATCTGGCACAGCTCTATCTTTACGCAGCTCACGTACATACCCGCCTACTGGGCATCTGGATGAAGGATGAAGAAGGAGGAGAAGAGATGTTAGGCTTGGTACCGATGCTGATGCTACGGGACAAAAAGGGGAAGAAACCATGGTTGTATGTTGAAGCTCCCATGGTTCCGGCAGGACTGGCAACCCAAAGAGTAGAGTTTCAGGGTGAAAATATTGAAGTGAATTTCTATCAGGCTTTGATAGAGATTGTCGGTGCCTACAGTGTATTGCACGCTGGACAGCCGATGCCTATTGCTGGCTGTGCTAGGAAAGCAGATGCTGCTTACAGCTCCACGCTTGTACCGTGGATCGAGACACTTACTGAACAGTTCAGCACCCAAAAGTATCCGAATAAAGTGAGCTTTGGTAGCGCGACAACCGCCCAGAAAGGAATCAGAAAAGTAACCAGGCCAAAATATTTCGAGTCACTGGAGTTAGAGCTGCCCGACTACCAGAAACTCTTAGGATTTCTACAACATCTGGTCGTGTTAAAGGGAAGCAATCTTTATGAATACAATAAGTTGCTTACCAATACACAATCCTACCTGAATGATCCTGATCACGGTAGCAAGACATTATATGATCAATGGCAGGAGATGTCTGGTGAGGTTGATTTTATCCCAATCATTAAGTATCTGCTATTGGTACATGACATGGACCAGTTGGATAAGGGAAAAGAATTTACGTTGAGAGAGAAGATGGGAGAGATGTGGAAAAGATGTAAGTCTGGTGTAAGAATGTACGTTAAGCCTGTGGGGAAAACTGGAAGACGAGGGAGAAAATGAAATATGGTGGATTGAATGAAGAAAAGAATGGTGATCCCAATAAAAGATTATTTACAAAAGCAGTAGCTTATCTGTCAGACCCCATCAAGAAGGCAGCAAAAAGTGCTGGTTGTCTAGTTGCGGGAGCAAGTATGCTGACGGGAAGCGGTGTCTTTGGGCAGACTTTTGCTAACCCTGCATTATTTTATGGAGGGGCAAACGCAAGCCTGGATTTAGTAATGGGTATGGAAACTGCATTTGGTGGCATATCAGGTATGGAAGGAATTTATGGGGGGATGTTGATGGAAGAGACCATTTTGCACCTTGATAGGCCAGAAGCAATGTTAATCGGTCTAGTGCTGGAATGCCATAATGGGGAGAGGTGTGACTTAGAAGAGATGAACTCATTAGCCGAATCCATAACTGCAAAGAGGACGGGAAGGGGCAGTATTGTTGGTTCATCAGTGGATGATCTTTGGAGTGTACTTGAAGGCAAAAAATCTTCAAAGGGATCATTCAGAGAAGCGTTGGCCGCCATCAGTATGAATCTACCTGTGCCTGATGAAAAGACAACGCCCGTAAAAAGAGTACTTGTACAAACTACAGAGGATGATTCATTGAAGATAATGCGGGATTTTCATAACAGTGATGTCTACTTTTTCAATAAGAATGAAGGTCGTGTAAGCAAAATCAGTGCAGATTCTTTGGAAGGCTGGTCCAGGCAAGTGAATGGTAGGATCATCGGTCCGGAAGCTGCGCTTTTTATCCCTACAGAATTTGCGTATACCGGAGACACGAGACAATTGCTGCAGATTGCCGACTTGGGTCGTGTGGATAAAAATATTCTATTGCCCTGGACCCGGAAGTATGAAAGAGTAGTTTGGGAAGATGTCAACGACCCGTCCGAGTTTCATTCTGTTTTTGCAGCAAGCCCGATGGAAGACTATGTAAAAGATTTTAGCAAAGCAGGCAGACACGAAGTGAATGAAAAATCCGGGGTAGACACAGGCTGCCAAGTGTACGTACTAACGCAACAACACTCGTCACTTCTTTTTGGGGCATTGCTTGGGAATAGGCGATAGTGGGATTTAGGCCGAAAGTATTATAAATTCCGGGAAATCTAATTATTATATGGGGGTCAAGAAGCTAAGAACATTAGGGATAGCAGCTGCTTTGGCAGGTAGCATCTCCTTCTCTCAACCTGCGCATTCTATGGTACAAACTGTATCCATGAACCTTCTGACAGCAAATTATGCTATGTCCATGAACTTTGGCTTTGTCTCCGGAATGGGGGTCGCAAGCATGGTCTATGATCCAGCAGTTATCAATCCGATGACCCATATGGTCTCTCTGCAGGTCCATAGCGATTATTTTAATGCGGTCAATTCACTTGGTCATATCATACAAGAAGCCGATGATCCCTACAACAAACATGCTGTATGGACTGCTCTCAGGAAGGAAGCTGAGGATAATGGCTACAGAGAGGCGGTGAGGAGTCTTGACTACAATTATCAAAATGATTATCTTGTCTATGAAGGTGATACCCTATGGGAGATCGCCAGAGCGTACTTAGGAGATCCTTTGAGGTGGGAGGAGATCGCTGCTGCGAATGATGTTTATGATCCCCGCCTGCTGCCGATCGGAAAAGGGTTAGTGATTCGTCAACAGTACCATTCAACAGAACAGCCAATAAATGAGCGGACAGTTAGTCGGACAAATTCTTTACCCACAGAGAAAGCAGTACCGCAACGAAGTTCCGATACAATATTCGGTTCACCAGCCCATCACCTTCGTCCAGAATCCCTACAACCAGTCTACAGAGATGATTTTATGCAGATCGTACACGGTTCTTTTGATGGCAGTGTCCATTTTGTAAATTATGATCACGGAGTGATCAGCAGTGCTGATAGTACCGAATCATCTGGCTGGTTCAAGTCTCCTCAGGGAGGGGTGGTTCGCCTGAAAGCAGAAGAGCAGCTCTTGATCAATTCGCCTAAACTCTTTGAAGGAGCTCTTGTTGATCTGTATCAGTTTGATCAAAGAAGGCTGGCTTTTGTCAACAGAGAGAACGGAGATATCGTTAAATTGTTTGATGCTCTGGATGGAGAGGAGGTGACGACGATAGAGAATGATCCTGTTTTGTTCTATGGGGATCATCAACCGGTTCCGATGAAAGAGTATGTGAAAGCATTGAGCAGCAGCGGCAGGAAAATTGCAAAAATCAACACAGGAGTAGGTACTGGTTGTCAGATGTATGTTGTCCCCGCAGAACCTTCCCCAAAACTCCTGCAGGCTCTGATCAGGAGAAAGTAATTCCACAAGTAATCAATTTCTTTTCTGAATAGTATTGTTTTCGTAAAAGAAGCAGAAGAAGATTTTATATTTGACAAAGCGTACGATAATCCAACATGAATATCAGTTCAAAACTCTCTGATATTAAAGAGAGCATCTACGACAGCATCGACTCAATTGCAGATGAAACAAAAGAAGCACTCCTTGGCGGCCTGATCATGGCCACTGTTCTCGGAGGCAGCTGCTATTACTGCAGGGGACAGGAGCTGCATGATGTTACCGTCTCTTCATTTGAAAGAAACATGGGCTACTGCGGAGAGTACGGTGAAGTGGACTGCTATAACCCAGTCCACACTTTTTCAGGGGTAGAAGGCTGCTTTGAAGACAAAAGCTTGAATGGCTGCTACAATTTCGAAGAAGGTGAGAAGCTGATCATGCAGCCAGGTGATAAGATGAAAACTGTCACCTATCGTAATCCAGTACTTCCTCCTTGGGGATGTGATGTGATAACTGAAGTGGATCCTTCCAAGGAAGAGATGGCTGGTAAAGGCAGATGGAGGGACAAGATACTTTGTCTGTTCAGGTGATGAGGTAAGCTGAGGTAAAAAATGGAACATATTGAAAAGCTGTTGAATCAAAGTATTATTGAAAAATCTGTACTCATTTATGGGCAGATGAACAGATTAGGTCTCAGGCATACCTGCGACGAATCCATCCCCTGCACTTATATGGAACATCGTTATACCAAAGACACTCATAGGTGGGAGTTTCGGGATGGAAATGGAATAAGGTATCAGATCGACTATGAAGAGAACGAAAAATACAGTCGCTCAGAACATGGTACACGGACAACAGAAGTCAAAGTTATCCGTCATAACCCTGATTCCACAAAAAGTAAGATCCTATCCAGCAAACATGTCTACTGGTGGACAGATTATGTGCAGGAAAGGGAAGAGACGCTGGAATGTTACACCCGTCTGCATATGGAAGATGATCTTGGTAGATTTCTGATGGGGAAGCTTAGAGAATGAAGCACTTGCCATCTACTTAATAAGAAGTTGTTCTTGTTAAATGGTATGGTTTATCGTTTTTTAGTTTCTTTTGACCTAGCATCCAAATATGGTCATTAACATGAATTGAATCTGCGTGTAAGATCTTCTTCTGAATTTTTTGTTTTATTAATTCAACAACCCAAATTGTATTTGCTCTTAACTCAATCTCTTCTTCACTATCTCTCTCTATTGGTATTTGATTATCAATTTTACCTGCTAGATTATCTGAATAAGAAAAAATACCTAGTCTCCTTAAAACAAATGGTAATTTATAATCAGCACACGCGGTCAATTCATTGATATTCTTTAATCTACCCAGTCCGTGTCCACCAAATGCCTGAACAATATCTGAAACTAGAAGTTGGGCACGTTTGTAGAAATAGACTTTTTCACCTTTGTATATTGATGAATCCTCAAATGATGGAAAATTCTTTACTATCAATCTCAATAATTCTTGTGAATCCCCTTTGGCATCTTTAACGAGATTAGTGAAATCCCCTTCAAAGTTATTTACTAAAGTTGTTCCAATTTCTCTAAGAATATTTAACCTTTCTTCAAATAAAGGGATTTGGACATTTCCTTCTAAAATTTTACTCAACTCAGATTTTTTAATTTGAGATAGATATTTTGTATCCAGGATGCGCAATCCGTTTTCAACGGCTCTGGCCACAGCACAAATCATCCCATATGCACCATCCACTTCTTTAGAATGGTATTGTATTTTCCATTTTGGATCACCCCAATAAGAAAAGCTAATTGAATTAAATACGAGTAAAAAATGCAGTCTGTCTTTTGGAATTAAGTTCTTTATATCAAATGGTGATTCATTTATCCAATGTTTAATGTGCTTATAATCAAAATAATTACAAAATTCATCAACTTTTTGAGAGTTTATTCTTACGTGTTGAGAATTTTCAACAACGAATTTGGGAGATTCTATGATTCTATTCATGTGGCAAATAGAAAAGCGAGATTACTTAAAAAATGTTTGCTATTTACTTAACATAAGAAACATACTGTGGATTCCTGAACACAGGCAGACTTTCGATATGACTTATCCCTTCTCCAAACTGCTGGCATAATTCCTGCAGGATGTCTGACAGATGGGCGTTATGTTTGACGAAGAAACTTAATTTGTAGTTATAATCCCCAAGATACTTGGTGCACCAGACAATGTGCGGGTGCTGCTCAGTCCAAGTTTTGAATGCTGTCTCCACCCCCTGCTTTACATTCAGAAATACAAAGTTGAACTGCAATCCAAGGTGGGCAAGTGCTGCGTAGCAGATGAAACCATGGATGACATCTTCTTTTATTAACTTCCTGATCCTGTTCTGCAGCTGGAAGACGCTGATACCGGTCTTCTTGGACAGATCTGTCAAAGGAATCCGTGCATTCAATTTCAGTTCATCAAGAATAACTTTGTCTGTATGATCGATTTTGATCATTTCTCTGCTGATGTTCTGCATGTCAAATTCTTTCTGGAAGGCACTACCTTTCCGCTCTTTGATCTTATTGAGATAATCCCGGTCTTTCTTTTCATCTACGAGCATCTTCAGTCTCATGAAACGCTGCTCGAGACGGGTTAGGATGTTATAATTCTTGATCTTGTCTCCATGACGAAGCAGCAGGTTATGGAAGACATCATAACAGGTATGTTCATCCTTGGCCATTATGGTAAGGATGATGTCATGCATCCCCCCACATTGAAAAACAGAACTTATTTCCGGGATGGTCTTAATGTCATTTACAACATCGTCAACCTTGACTGTAGTATTGACCTTCAGCCCCACTCCCTTAGAACACAGACCTACTTTTTGCACATTGATCAGAGTCAGATAACCATGGATGATTTTAAGCTCCTGCATCCTTTTGATGCGGTAAGCCACCACTTCCCTCCCTATCTTAAGATGTTTGGCGATGGTCGTATTTGAGAGTCTGGCATTGCATGAAAGCAGGTACAAGATCTTTCTATCTATTAGGTCCACTTTTTCCTGTTTGACCTTTACCTGCAATTGACCTATAAATTCTTCGCCGTTCATTTTCTACAGTATGCTTAGAATTGCAGTTCTTTTTTAATCTATCGGAAGAAAATGGGCTGATTTGTCTTTTATAATTATACGCTAGTAGTCATACAACGTGAAACATACCTACCTTTCCTCTAATTTTCCGAAAAGTATACTCCAGCTGTGGCAACTATTCTTTTCGGCAAATATCTGGAAGGAGATTTTATTATTTATTTTGAGTACTGGTATACACAACAGAGGGGATAATTGGAGGATTTGAAAATGGGAAATAGGAAATTTGGACGCCAAATGTTATTGTATTCTTTGGCAGGAGTGGTGGGGTTGGGCAGTTTGGGCGGCTGCGGTTCAGTGAAGTTGGAGCAGAGGGGTCAGCTGCTTGTGGAAAAAACAGTTAGACCGTTTGGCACAGACACTGAGAGAGTTACAGGTCGTCTACCCATCACGCCTTCGTATCGGCCAGGAGTTGATCCAGGGGCTGTCGCAATAAACGTGGCAGAGTTTGAACGCTACTGCCATGAAACATTCAACTTTACCGAGTGGGTTGACCGGGAGGCTAAGATCAACAGTCCGTCTCCTTCCAGAGAAGTCTGCAGAATTGCCAGGGAGAGGGTTGGTGAAGCCCAGCTGGATTATCTCAAGGCCAAGGAGTTGCGGGAGCAGTTGCTTGTTCATACGGGAAGGTTGGACCGGATCGTAGACAGGTTGATCGGGGTTCTGGATGAGAGGGACAGTAACCTGACTATCTCACCAACAACAACCATCTCACCGACGACGACTGTAAGCCCTGGAACAACTCTGAATGCAACAGTTGAGTCTGGTCTGTCTCAAAGCGCCGCCAAACTTGCAGCGGCCGGTTCCTGGGTGAGCAGGGAGATAAGCAGCGATTATCTGTCGAGAGAGATTCAGAAAGCTGTATGCAACGGTGAATCTGTGAAAGAGATCAGTTATGAGAAGGTGGGAGCACTTACTTTTGCTGACTGCAGAGTTGATCCTTTTGAGAAGACATCTGATGGAATCTATTCGTTGACTGAAAAGGCTAGTTCGTACTCGGATGCAGGTAAATTGACAAGAGGTACTTTACTGCTGTGCGGTAATGCCGATAAGAGAGCTGCCGACAGATGTTTCTCTAAGACAAATCTTGACCTGTCCGGTCACAGAGCGGTGTCTGTGCTTAATGCCGTCTATAGGAAACTGGGAGAAGGCAAACTGCAGCAGACACATGCGGACGTTTACTCAAATGGAGAGAAGCTGGATGAAAGGACGGTTGAGGTGTATTTGGTTAAATAGGAGGCAAAAAAATGAACAGATACTATAGTCTGATTGTGGGTGCGGCTGCCCTTGCTCTAAGCGGAGCTTACATGACAGGATGTGATGATGAGCATCCTAAAGAATGCTGCGAACAGATGTCACGGGAATCGCCCTGCAAGAACGATTACCACTGCGGGTATGCAGATCAGGAAGATGCTAAACTATGCATCCAGAATTCTTCCGGAAAATACGAATGCTGTAAATGCAAACCGGACATAGATGATGATTATGATCGGGGATACGATGATGACTTCTAGGAAGCTCACTTGGTTACTTGGACTTTCTGCTCTGGCATATGGAGGTTGCGATCTGACTGGCAGCGATGATGACCTCTACTCGCAGGATGCTGGAGGTTTCATAGAGATGGATGGTGTCAGCCACAATTCGGGGGACGGGGGAGAGTGGGGCAGGGAGGATCGAGGTTTCCGCTGCTGCGTAGACATTTGAACGAGGTAAATAAAATGCTTGAAAAAATATTGAAGATCGGTCTGACCACCGCTGTTTTAGGGATTGGAGCATTAACCTACAGTGCATGCGGCGTGAATAGTTTTGAAGGAGACGGACAGATAGATATTGGTTATAGTACTATAGATGCTGGTTATGTCCAGGATGTATCAGGCAACGATAACGTTGTTGTATGCAGTGATAAAGATATGGATGGATTTGCTGATAATGCTGGTTGTGGGACACAAGTTGATTGCAACGACAGAGATGCGGAAATCAATCCAGGTAAAGCAGAGCTTCCAGACGGAGTTGACAATAATTGTGACGGACAGATCGATGATGATTTTTCCGTACGGTATGATGATTTTGATGATCATCCTGAGAATTTTCAGACCGGACCTTGTTCTTTTGACCACACTCCAATCACCTATGCTTTCGACAATTTTACCCCGGACATGAATGGTGTAGATGTCCAAGCTTCGTTTTCGAGAGCTTTTTCCCTATGGGAGAATCAAACCAGCCTGAGGTTCGAAGAGATTGCAAGTGTGGGTGAAGCGGACATTGTGATTCTGTTTGATACGTTTGGGCACACGTGGAGCGATGGTAACGCTTGTTTTCCTTTTGACGGCCCATATGATGTATTGGCCCATGCCTATCATCCGTGCTATTCTTCCCCCATCACGGAAGGCCATTTTGATGACTCTGAAGACTGGACAGATGACATTAGGAATAGTGTATATCAACCGATTGATATGGATACAGTTGCAGCACATGAGATTGGTCACATGTTGGGACTACATCATTCAGATGTTGATACGGCATTGATGGCTCCTTTATATGTTGGTTCGCACCGTTATCTTGACCAGGATGACGTAGATGGTATTCAGGCACTGTATCCTGGGGACTTGCCCCCTCCATGCAATGATGACGATGGTGATGGCTATGGGAATCCAGGGATCTATTCCTGCCGATTAGGGGAGCAGGATGACTGCGATGACTCAAATGTTGCTATTCATCCCAATGCGGATGAACTCTGTGACCTTCTGGACAATGACTGCAATGGATTAGTCGATGAGGATCCAGATAACTGGAGTTCAGACTGTGGCTCATGTCTTGATACAGATGGAGATGGTTACGGCGAGTTGGGATCAAATTTGTCAAGTTGTCTATATCCAAATCAGGTTGATTGTAACAACGATAACGCGGATATGTATCCTGGTGCTCCAGAATTTTGTGACGCAAAAGACAACAACTGCAATGGTGAGATAGATGAAGACCCTGGCTTCTATAATAACTGTGGAAGTTGCGGTCCTGATGAGCTTGGAATTGGTGATACCTGTGGAGAGTGTGGATCTGTTCAGTGCAGAAACGGAGGTGGAGTAGAATGTAATGATCCATGTGAATGTCCCGGTCACCCTGAGATGATCCGGAAAGGAGATTATTGCATCGATAAATGGGAAAATTCTGTGTGGAGCAGTTCTCAGTGTAATGGAAGGCAGTGGGGATTGGGAAGGGATGATTGGCTAGGGGAATTTCCAGTAAATGTTCACAGCAGGGGATTGGTCCGTGGGGGAAATACGCATTGGCCGAGCTATTGTTGCATAGATGCAGGTGTGATGCTCTATGCCTGTTCAAAGGCAGGAGTGATCCCAGCTTATCAAGTTACCTGGTTCAGAGCAAGAAAGGCTTGCGAGAATTCCGATAAGAGACTCTGTACCAGAGAAGAGTGGGTTGATGGCTGTGATGGTCAGGTTGGAGACGGTGGCTGTGAATATGGTACAAACTCATGCGACAGTCTCCCAGATGGTGTGTGTAACCTGCAGGATGGGTTAGGTCAGATCGCCCCGACTGGTTCATTTCAAGGTTGCAGAAGTGCAGGGGGTGCCTTTGATATGACCGGGAATCTGTCAGAAGTGTTTGAAGACCATTTCATCCAGCATGGTAACAAGTACAGGAATTACTGTACAAGTACTGGGTACGACTGGCCGTTTGACCAAAACCATATACACGACTGCAGCACAGAGGGTGAAAGCTGTCGCAGTGATGCAGGCATGGTCGAGAATCATCGGGGTTTCAGATGTTGTGTTGATCTTTAGGAATGTTCAATAGATACAAGGGGAAAGCTTATGTCAAAATTGAAAGAAATCATCTATAGTTTTGGAGCAGTAGCTCTCTTGATGGGAGCAACTTCCTGTGATGATGGTCAGGAATTGGACAGTTCCCGTGAATTTGAGAAGATTGAGGATGCAGGGGTTGCTTATGACAGTACGGAGCAGGGGGAAGTGCCTAACCTGGATATTGGCGATCTCCCCGGCGAGTTAACAGTCTGCTGGAGGGATGAAGATGGAGATGATTATCCAGCTAAAGGAAAACAGATAAGGACAAGGTATGAATGTCCTGAAGGAACAGCTGAAGCGGAGTGCACGGATCATCCCAGCTGCTTCGACTGTGATGATAGTGATGAGCGCATAAATCCCGGGGCGCAAGAGATATGTAACGGGATCGATGATGATTGTGATGGTGTGATTGATGGTAATCTGACCAGGCAATGCCACTCAATCTGTGGAGAGGGACTTGAGTATTGCATCGATGGAGATTATCAGGACTGCGATGCTCGTGTTCCTAGTGATGAGGTATGCGACGGTATTGACAATGATTGTGATGGTGAAACCGATGAAGGACTATTTGAGTTGTTCTTTCGGGATCATGATCAGGATGGCTATGGGAATCCGAATGATACGATAGAAGCATGCCAGTGTCCTGACGGGTATACACAAGACAATACAGATTGCGATGATGATAATCCTTTTGCCCATGAGTATATCACATGTATCCATGATGAGAACCGCTGTGGATCTTTCCAGCTCTGCATAGATCCTTGCCCACCCCCTCCCGAAGAAATCTGCGATGGGATAGATAATGATTGCAATGGTTTGATTGATGAGATTGAATGCTGTGAGGAAGGTGATGTGAGAGATGTGGTTGAATGTCCACCTTCACCTCAAAGTTTTGTATTTGTAATTGATAATTCGGGAAGTATGCGTGAGAGGAGTGATCCTAATTATGTGCGGTATGCTGGTTTGAGGGGGTTTGTCGAACTTATGGATGATGAGGATGAGGCAGCAATAATTGCTTTTACTAATAACATGCAGGTCTATTGTGGTAACTTCTCTTCTGATCGTGACGCTCTGATGGATTGCATCACCCAGGCAAGACAGTTTAGTCTGGGTGGAAGTACGGACATTGATCCGCCAATGTATCAAGCAATTGATATTGTGTCAGGAAGAAATAACCGCAAAATAATCATACTTCTTACTGATGGTGTTGACGCTAATGGTGATTATGACGCTGATAATATTCGCATCACTGCAGAAAATAGGAGAGCAACAATATACGCTTTGGGTTTTGGAGAGGCTGATGAGGAAGCACTAAGGCAGACTATTACTGCCGATGGAAGTTATTCTTTGATTAATAATGCTGAGGAAATTCCTGGCTTGTATGAACAAATCTTTCAGCATAGTAATTATGAGTCGTGGAGAGAGTGTGATAGAAATGGTATGTGGATAGAAAGACAGGGGGAGTGTGAATAATGATTAAAAATATCATATATTCAGTGGTTGGATTAACTCTCTTATCTGGATGCGGTGATATGAGCCGTCCAATGGACCATTCAATTGATGAACCAGAAGTGAAGAATGATACTGAAAAGGACGATGTAAATTCCAACGTAGACTACTATTTTAATGGTGACTTGGTTGATAGGATTGCTGGTGACAAAAATCAGCTGAATCCGTATGACTTCAGAAACGAGAATGGAAATGCACCTACTTTTCCTGATTACAACAATGGTTGGAAAGAGCGGGTAATTGCATGTTTCCTGGATGCTGATGGAGATGGTTATGGAATAAAAGAGATCCAGATAAGAGATGTTGAATGCCCTCCTGGCTATGCTGGATTCAACGGTCTGTTTGATTGCGATGATGACAATGAACTTATCTATCCTGATGCCCAAGAGTTGTGTGATTATTGGGATAATGATTGTGATGGTCTTATTGATGAGGATTGTCTATGCAGGATGGAAGAGGGAAAATTATGCGGCAGCAGTGATGTTGGAGAATGCCGCTATGGAATACAGGTATGTGATTTATATGGAGACTGGGGAGAGTGCGATTGCAATGTCGAGCCGGCAGAGGAAGTATGCGATGGATTGGACAATGATTGCGACGGCAGGGTGGATGAAGGTGTACAGGCAACGTACTATGAGGATGAGGATGGAGACAGTTTTGGTAATGCGCAAGTGGAAGTCAATCACTGCTTTCTACCGGAAGGTTACGTCGAAAATATGCTGGATTGCGATGATGGCAATGCAGATATCTACCCTGACGCTCCGGAGTTGTGCGACTACTGGGACAACGACTGTGATGGTGAGACGGATGAAGATTGCGTCTGTATCAAAGGAGAGACACAACAGTGCGGTAGGATTGACATCGGGGAATGTGAATACGGCACTCAAACATGTGACATTAATGGGGGCTGGGGTGAGTGTATAGGCAGGATCGTCCCCAGATCAGATTTCTGTGACGGGCTGGACAATGATTGTGATGGGGAGACTGATGAAAGATATAATGCAGGAGAAGTCTGTTACACAGGAAGGGGGGAATGCAGAAGAGAAGGGATCTTTCATTGCACAGAAAACACGATAGACACTATTTGTGATGCCATCGCCGGTGAACCAGGAGAAGAATTTTGTGGAGATGATCTTGATAATGACTGTGACGGAAGAACTGATGAAGATTGCTGTCGGCAGGGAATGATCAGAGATGTTGTTAGGTGCCCTTATTTTCCACATAGTTTCTCTTTTGTAATCGACAACTCCGGGAGTATGTTAAGTAATGATCCAACTAATATCAGATATCGTGGTTCGCACGACTTTGTGAATTCGATGCGCAATACAGACGAAGCAAGCGTCATGGTTTTCGCAAGAAGACATGAGGTTGTATGTGGTTTCACTTCTGACAAAGAAGATCTTAGAGATTGCTTTATTGAAGCAGAGAACTATGATGTTGACAGTGGTGCAACTAATATTGGTCCTGCTTTATCAGATGCGATAGATGACATCTCTTTGAGAATTGCAAGAAAAGTGATCATCCTCCTAACAGATGGAGATAGTGATTATAATGAGAACTCGATGAGGATAAGGGCTGAGCAGAATGGGATTAGCGTTTACACTCTTGGGCTGGGTGCCGCGGACGAACAGAGTCTCATGGCAACAGCAACACCGGATGGTGGATACTTTGGCATCGATGAAGTAGAAGAGATTCCTGCTCTTTACAACCGGATCTTCCGGGAAAGAAGGAACCAGTCGTGGGAATCATGCAACGAGCGCGGGATGTGGGTAGAAAGGAGGGGAAATTGTCGATGATGATGAAAGAAGGGATTGGAATGATCCTGTATGGGGTTGCAGGACTGGCTGCCCTGGTTGGTTGCGAAAGCGAAGCTCCTCGTTATGGGGTGGTGGCAGATGCAGGAGCGGATGCAGAATTTACTGAAGTAAATGATGCAGGTATGGATAAAAGGATGGATATTAGCACAGATACAAGAATTGGTACTGCAGGAAATGCAGAACATGATTTTGATATTGGTGCTAGAAACGTGCTTGCCTGTTTCAAAGACTGGGATGGAGATGGTTTCCCAGTCAAGGAAGATCAAGTCTGGGATGAGATCTGTCCGGAAGGATACATTCAATATGATCGAAGGGCCTTTGATTGTGATGATGAAGATGCTCATAGACATCCTGGGGTTGTGGAGTTATGTGATGGGGTAGATAGTAATTGTGATGGGGCTGTGGATGAGGGCTGTTATTGTATAACAGGAGAATCCCAAGTGTGTGGAAGTACTGATGTCGGACAGTGTACCTACGGCTCTCAAACATGCGATGTATATGGACGATGGAGTGAATGTGAAGGCAATGTTGAACCTTCTGAAGAGGTGTGTGATATTCGCGATAATGACTGCGATGGTGGGATAGATGAAGGTACAAAAATAGTGGCCTGCAGGGACAGAGATCACGACGGCTTCGGAGACCGTTTTGAATTTATCGAAACTTGTGAGCATTTGATAGGAACTCCTCCTTTAGGCGGTTATGTGGTTGACTGCACCGATTGTAATGATCATGAGAGTGACATAAATCCAGAAGCGGTAGAACTTTGTGATCTTCGCGACAACAATTGCGATGGTGAAGTAAATGGAGGCTTCCCTGACTGGGGGCAACCATGTGCTGTGGGGGTGGGAGGATGTCAAAGGGAGGGAGTAAATAATTGTAGTGAGGACGGGCTGGAGGTGATTTGTAGTGCTGTTGAAGGACAGCCAAGTGAAGAAATATGTGATGGGATAGATAACGATTGCGATGGTATCTTGGACAATAATGAGATAGAATACGTGCAGCTAACTGAACATTGTCCCCCTGATTTGGTGGAGGACAAAAGGCCGTTGTTTTCCCCGGATGGTTCAACAATCGCTTTCTTAAGGTACGCTGAGAGAAGATATGAAGGGGTGTTTGTAATAGATATTGATGGAGAGAATGAGAGGAAACTATTTGATGGTTTTGGCAGATATGTCTGGCATCAAGACGGAAGTAAATTATACTTTGCATCTGAATCAGATAACACAGTCAGCTCTATCGATACAGATGGAAATAATAGAAGAGAGCTACTGCAGCTTAATACTAATGTGAAAGCAATCTTTCACAACAACGGAGATCTGTTAGTAGCGTATCAGCAAGACCAAAATTTTCAAATACGTTCAATTAACTCTGGGATGGATATCTTTAGTGAATTACTTCCGCAGGTGAATGAGATATACATATCTCCTGATGGATCAAAATGTGTTTTTCATATCTATGCGGGATTCTGTCCAGAAGCAGACTGTTATCGTTATCACCTCTGGAATCGACATACGGATGAGTTCCGGCAAATGACGGATAATCTACCCTATTTACTCGCAACAAAAGATTTTTGGTTTCCTGATAATATCAGGTTTGCTTTCACAAAGTCGGTAGACCAAGATGATCCCGGATTTGTACCAGGTCAACCTGATCTTATTCCTCAAGTGATAGACACCAACACTGGGATTATTCAGGATTTGATTGTTAGGAATTGTATTGGTGAAAGAGGAGAGGAAAAACCTTGTGGTGGTGCATTACTTGGTATCTCTGGTGATGGCCAGAAAGTTTTTCTTAATGGATTTGTAGGGGGGGCATTTCTAAGAGAGGGGATTCTAGGGGGGGCATTTAATCTCTACTTCCCTGAAGTTGATCAAGGGATGATCTCAGATCTGGCATTCCTCTGGAATCCAATTGACTTTTCACCGGATAGCAGGTCATTGGTAAGTTCAAATAATCCTTTCCATCATTGTTATGGACTGTTCAAACTCACGCTTCCATACAATCCAGAGATTGATTATGAACCATATTGGTTGAGTTTATGAAAATGAAAAAATGTGTGATTTGAGGATCATACTATTGGAGGAATAAAATGTTAGGAAAAAAAATTGAATGTATATTGAGGAAGCATCCAGCGATAGGATTGATGATAGGGGTGGCAGGTTTAGCTTATGGTTGTGATGACGTCCCAGATAATCATGCAGATAACGACTATACAACGCATACTTCTACTGGAAGTGACGATCCTTCTGGGAATCAACCACAGTCACATGATTCTGGGAATAATGGTCCTGCTGTTGATGCTGGTAATCCTCAACTAGAAGATCCAGCTTCAAACAATGCAGATTGTTCAATACGATACTTCTTAGATAATGATAGAGATGGCGCAACACCAAACAAAGCAACCTGGATTTGTACAGAAGAAGATGGCTATGCAGCATCCTTTGCACCTTATAGCGTCGAGTTTGACTGTGATGATAATAATGAGAACATAAATCCAAATGCGGATGAACTATGTGATGGGTTGGACAATAATTGTGACTTGCAGGTGGATGAAGAGTGTGATTGTAGTGACGGAGAGACAAAACGATGTGGCAGTAGTGAAGAAGGAGAATGTTCATACGGTATACAGACCTGCAACATCAACGGCGCATGGGCTGTATGTGTCGGAAATGTTGAACCCGTGGATGAGATCTGTGATGATCTGGACAATAATTGTGATGGGACGACCGATGAAGGGATCACTCGGGATTGTTCCAACAATTGTGGAGCTGGCCTGGAGGAATGTATCGCAGGGATATGGCGAAATTGTGATGCTCCACAGGTAGAGATGGAACGGTGCGACGGGGAGGACAATGATTGTGACAGTGTTGTTGACAACGACTGCATCAACACTTTTGAAAGTGTCTATAGTCTCAATACAGTTGATGAAGCGATGGCTGTGCAGCAAACAGTTGATGGAGGGTACATCTTTGTTGGTTACACAGGATTCAATGAGCAGTATGATGCTTTTCTCATTAAGACTGATGCCTTCGGGAATGAAGAATGGTCAAACGTGTACGGTGGACAAGGTGATGAACAGGCTTTCTCAGTTCAACAGTCGGCAGATGGCGGGTATGTTTTTGTGGGGTGGACAGAATCTTATGGGAACGGCGGCAAAGATGTCTATCTTGTGAAAGTAGATGGAGTTGGTGACGAAATACTTGAAGAGACTTTTGGTGGGGTTGAGGATGAGGTCGGTTTCTCACTGAATGTGAACCAAGACGGCAGTCTGGTAATGACCGGAAGAGCAAACTCTGAGGAGGGGGCTGGCCAAGATGTATTCCTTCTTAAGACAGATGAACTGGGAAGTGAAGATTGGTTCAGGACTTATGGTGGGATGGGAGATGAAAAAGGGCTTTCAGTAATCGAAGATTCCAACCAAGATTTTGTTGTTGCTGGCGTCAGACATTCCTTTGGCGGAAGCGGACTTGACATTCTGCTCTTGAAAGCAGACAGGCAAGGAAATCTTGAGTGGTCACGTACTTATGGAGAAGGAGGTGATGAGACTGCATTTGAGATTAAGGAAGCCGTTGACAGGAGTCTGATAGCTGTAGGAAAGACAAATTCTGAGGGGGCTGGTCTGGATGATATCTGCCTGCTCAAGACATCAGGAGATGGAAGGGAGATCTGGAAGAGAACGTATGGTGGAGCGTTCAATGAAGAAGGACAGTCAGTTCAGTTGACCACAGATGATAATCTTGTGATAGTTGGAAGCGAGCAGTCAGAAGAAGGCGGGGATACTGATCTCTATCTGGTCAAAGTTGATCTGGATGGACGTGAGTTGTGGTCAAAGAATTATGGAGGGATGGATAATGAGAGAGGATACTTTATACAGGAGACAGTAGATGGTGGTTTTGTTGCTGCGGGACATATCGAATCTAGAAGAGACCGATCCAAGTCTGTCTACATGATCCGTACTAATGAGGCTGGAGACGTACAACGACATAAAGCGTATGGTACTTCTTCAGATGAAGTTGGACTGGAGGTCATAATCGATGGTGAAGATAGTGTTGTAGTGGGTTGGACAGAGGCAGCTGCGAATATGGCCAAACAGGCTGTAGTTATGAAGTATGACTCTGAGGGAAATCAGCTTTGGCAAAGCTTGATGGGTGAAGAGCTGGATGAAGTTGGTCAAACAATTGTAAAAGGCTCTGACGGTAATTATGTAATAGCTGGAAGTGTTGGTAATGATGAACCCCATAGCAAAGATATCTATTTGTCAGGATTAGATGTTAACGGTAACCCTGTCTGGAGTAATTCATTTGGAGGGCCCAGGACAGATGTTGCATCGCAGATAAAGAGCCTACCAGATGAGGGATACCTTCTCGTAGGATCATCAGATTCTCAGGGAGAAGAGGATATGGATGTCTATTTAGCTAAAGTTGACATGATGGGAATTCCTATCTGGCAGATGCACTATGGAGGGGCAGGTAATCAAGTGGGGATGGCAGTTGAAGTGCAGGACGACGGGTTTGTGATAGCAGGCTATCGGGAATCTTTTGGCAACGGTGGAAATGATATCTATGTGTTGAAGACTGACACTCAGGGCAGTCTCAGATGGTCGCAACCGTTTGGCGGAGATAAGGACGATATTGCCTATGCGATCAGAGCGGAGGGCGGGGGATATGTCATAGCCGGTAGCACAGAATCAGAAGGTGCTGGTGGGAAAGACGCTTTCCTGCTGAGGATAGATGATCAAGGTTTTCAAGAGTGGTTTAGGTCATATGGAGGGGTGGATGATGAGGTTGCCTATTCCATCTTACCAGGGAATCGAGAATCACTTTACCTGGTCGGTTCTACCTCTTCTTTCGGAGCTGGTGGAAAAGATGTTTATCTGGTAAAAGCTGATGGAGACGGTAGGCAGCAGTTCTTCAGGGCTTTTGGAGGTCATGACGATGATGAAGGTCGCTCAATAGTTGCTTCTGGGGATGAATTCATCATCTCTGGTTGGACAGATTCCTTCGGAGCAGGAGGGAAGAATATCTACATCATACGGACGGATGAGGATGGTAATCTATGAGACCAATTGAGCATCAGATAGGGGAGGTATAAAATTGCACACACACAAAATTTGGAAAATCATTCGAGATAGAAGTTTTGGGATTGGAATCAGTGCTCTGGTTTTGGCGGCTTCAGCAGGTTGCGATGACAGTCAGAATAACGCTGGCATACCAATAGATGACGAATATGTTGATGTGGTTATACCAGCAAGTGATTCTGGTGTGGAGGATACAGGTATGCCTGATTGTGAAAGCAAATACTTCCGCGATTTTGATGGTGATCGCTTCGGAGATTACAGTGCTGCATTTGTATGCGAGCTGGTTCAGGGTTACGTTGGAAATAACCTTGATTGCAATGATTCCCATGGGGGCATTAATCCAGGTGCCCAAGAAGTTTGCGACGGGATAGACAATAATTGTGACGGAGATATTGATGAAGGTTTTCCGAAGATGGATTTTTACTTAGACAGAGATAGAGATACTTATGGAGACGATTCCTCAGTAACGATTGGATGCGATCCTCCCAATGATTTCTACGTTCTTCTTGGAGGAGATTGCAACGATACAAATCCAAATATCAATCCGATGGCCCCGGATATCAAATGCAGCGGCGTAGATGAGAACTGTGATGGGATCTTAGATAATAACAGGATCATGCGACATAAAAGAGAGTGTCAAGGTGGAGATGCTTACTGGAGGGATAATTGTGGCGACCTAGGTGACCTTGCGGAAAGATGTGCTGAAAACCAAGTTTGCGAGGATGGGGAATGCAAGTGCATTCCAGATTGTACAAACAGGGAATGCGGTTCGGATGGTTGCGAGGGAAGTTGCGGTATCTGTCAGGGAGAAAACTCAGAATGTATCTCCGGAGATTGTGTTTGCGAGACTACATGTGGTAGAGACCAATGTGGACCAGATGGTTGTGGTGGAACATGCGGGGAATGCTCTCCCAGGAACCAATGCGTCGAAAGATATCGTGGAGGGTTGATGATGGTCTGTGAGTGCGAACCAGATTGTGGTAGTCTTTGTTGTTGGGAAGATGGACTTGAATGTCTGCATGTGGAGATGTATGGGAGAGATATCTGCATCCCACCTGGAAGTGATGTATGCAGATCCAGGGATGGACGGACTTACGGTTTCTGCCGACCAGGGTTGGTGTGTGGTGAAGGTTGGGAGTGTCAGATGGGTCCAGTAGATGTACAATGCTGCCCTCCTAATAGGGCGCACTACCAGAGGGTCAGGATAGGACGGGCAGCAGCACCCTCCAGGTTGTGCTGTGATGCATGTTATGATAGTTTTGATAATAATCAGGAGGCGAACGCGCACTGCACCACTCCGGTTGATCAGAGCAGGTGAATGGATTGTTGGGTGCCAAAATGGTAATTGTAAAGTATATCTCAAATGCAGAGAATTTTGTGAAAGGATATGTTGGTAATCCATTATCCACAGCAATAATAGCTGCTGCCATTGCAGTTGGCTCATTACTTACCCCTGGTTGTACCGATGAGGATCCTGCGGATGATCTAGTTCATGAGGAATGCTTTGAAAACTTGGAGGTACGTAGAGGTTGTGATGAAGACGAGGAATGTGGATCTAGGAAACATTGTTCCAGAAGCAGGTGTTATTACAACCGCTGTGAAGATCGTGAAGGATATTATAAAGTAGAGGACAGATGTTGTACAGATGGTACTGAGGGGAGTATTGTCTGTATTGAGAACTCACATCCAATTCATTCTCCTTATCCCTTGGATCTCAGTTGGAACAAAGACAAGGGTCTTGCCTGCTTAGATAAGAAGATCAAAATTTATTATTACGATATTGAGAATGTTGATTTGCAGCCGATTGTCCCCATGTCAGGCATCTGTCCAGTAAGTATCATTGAAAGAGAAAGTATAGCTTGGGCTCTGGACTTCCGGGAGAATTCTCTGGTCACTATGGAGAATTATGAAGTAGTGGATTCTGTTCCTCTTCCTGGAGAAAGTCCGTTGAACCTCGCTTTTGCTCCTGCGGATACATTTTGGTATCTTGATGGCGATATCGGATTAAGCAGAATTGACATGGCCGGCAAGGTGATCGATTCTGTCCGTACACCTGACTTAGAGATGAAAGGGATGGCTACTGAAAGAGCATATCTTTGGTTCGTGGGAACTCATGATGGATTGTCATCGAGAATTCTCAAGACAAGCCACTCTGGAAACATACTTAACGAGTTCAATTCTCCTGCAGATTCTCCGGTAGGGATAGCGGTCGCTGATTCTTCCGTATGGGTACTGGATGAGAGTCTACGGGTGGTCATCCAAATGACAGAACTTGTCTCTCAGCAAGCAATTGAGTGTTATCTTGATTCTGATGGGGACGGTTTCGGCCATGAGCGGACTATAGTTTCACCTATGAAAGGAAGATGTCCAGAAGGTTATGTGAAAAATCCGTTCGACTGTGATGATACAAATGCAAGAGTGCATCCTGGAATGAATGAAGTATGCAATGGAATTGATGATGATTGTAATGATGGTGTTGATGAAAATCTTGAGATGAATTGTATGTATGTATGTCCGGAAATTGGTCTGGAGATCCATGGGAAAGTATTCTGTCGTAATGGAGAATGGACAGAATGTAGCGCGAATACACAATGTTGTGAGTATGGTGATATCATGGACCGCGTTTATTGTGATGATAATTTGTCATTGCTGTTTGTAATAGACAATTCTGGCAGTATGACTGGTAGTGATGGTAATGACCATAGTGGAATGCGCTATAATGGGCTGAATGAACTTGTTGATGAGATGGAACATGGAGACGAAGCGTCTATCATCCCTTTTGGAGATCGGTCTGAGGTGTCATGCGAGTTTACTTCAAACCCAGGTAGCCTAGATGATTGTGTTTCCCGGGCAAGGGCGGCTTCTGTGGGAGGTGGAACTAATATCAGGGGGGCATTGCAACGAGCCATGTCTCATATTAATAGTGCTAGTTACAGAAAAATAATTGTGCTTCTTACTGATGGGGAGGACAGTTATGATGCTGATTCATTTAGACAAGAGGCAGAAAGAGCAGATATCACCTTATATGCCATGGGATTTGGAAGTGCAGATGAAGATGTATTGCGGGCGACGGTAACTGAAGATGGAGATTATTTCAAGATAGATAATGCCCAGCAGATCCCTTCAGGGTACAAGACCATCTTACATAGCAACAAGATCAAGTCCTGGAAAGAATGTGATGATCGAGGTAACTGGCAACAAAGATATGGTGTGTGTGATTAATTACCCAAAAAACAACTGGAAGACGCTCAGGATTTACTTTATGTAAAAAAACCAGTGAATTATTTATTATATTCGCTCAACTATCTGAAAAATAGAAAAATGAACATTATCGATCCCGGTTTTCGGAAACGGATGACTCAGTATAGTGAGCAAGAAAGGGATACGATTACTGATATTGAAGCGCTCATCGAAGAGCAGGAAGCGTTGGAAAGAGAAGCTGAGATGAGAAAAAGGAAGTTAGCGATCAGGACAGGGATTGCAGGATCCTTTATGGCAGCCGCACTTAGCATTTGCGCTTATTGCATTAGCGAGACTGGATTTACAAACATGGGAGAGCCAGAACTGACCATAAATCAGTATGATGAGGAAATACCCATCTATCGGAATCAGACTTGGGATACGAACATTGTGATTCCCAATGTTGTTGCTGAATCTATTGATGATAGTGTTGCTGTTCAGGAAAGTTGCAGGTTCTGGAACTGGACAGAAGACTGTTGGAAGATCAAGGAGAATAATACGGGGCCTAAACCTGCATCTGATTTAAAAGTAGAACCAGCCGTTAAATATGTGCCGACAAAAGATCATCCTTTGGCTACAGCTAATGGGAAAGGAGGTTTTTCTTTGGGAGAAAATGGGAGCGGTTCTGGTCTCACGTATGCTTTCACATTTACCAGGAACTATCATGGACGTCGAGTGGGTGTACCTTACAAAGTTGTACCGGAGTGGAAGCAGACCGCTCCAGGTAGGAAGAAAATTCAATGGAGGGTAACCCGCAACAGGATTAAAGATTATCGGAAATCAGAAGATATAAATATCGGCAGGTTCATCAGCCCCGTTAGTCTGAATTCTGTAATAGGAAAGGTTGATAGCTATACTTTAGAGTTTAGAGGGGGGAGGAAAATTCCAGTTGTTAGACCAAAGTCGAACATTTGGAGTCATGGGCTGCATATTGACAATTACTATGAGATAGCTAAGATAGAAGTCAAAGCAGGTGAGGACCCACAACCATGGATCACCAAAACGGTAGTTGACGTGGGACCTGAAGTTATCAAGAAGAGATTTGATACTACGATGTTGACCTATACCCGGGCCGTGGATCATCTGGGCAATTTTGGAAAGACTCCTAACGATGCGGAAGATTTGCCTTCGCCCATACAGTTTAAGAAGAGTATCAATTGACAATACTGTAAATGAACGGATAATATGGTAGATGAAAGGATAAAATGGTAAAGGAAAAATGTTTGATGGCTGTCTGCATTGCAGCTCTTACAGCAGTAAGTCCCTTACAGGCGGAAGACGGGGACTCACAGATGACTCTGGATCAGATGGTGCAGCAGGTGGACAAAGAGCGTTATGAAATCAAACCATTCAGATCCTTGCCTGCAAATGTAGAACAGCTCCTGTATGAAAGGATGCAGGTTGATGAGATGGAAAGAATATTTCGTGAAATGCTGGATAACAGGGAGAAATCAGAGGATGGTTCACGTGGAGTATTTTCTGAAGAAGATATCAAGACAAGGAAACCTTTGAAATATGATATCAAATCAAGACTGAAAGATATCCCATACCCTGATGAAAAAGAGAGAGCCCTGCAATACTGGGAAAAAAAGAAAGTCTATTCTGCTATCATCGTTGATAAGACACAGCAAAAAAAATACCATGTGCTTTACTTTGCTGTTGATCTGGACAATCCCTCAGGATATAAGATACTGAGGATTCCCAACAATAATTTCCTCTTCAATAACAGCCCATTTCTTGAGGCTAGTGATTTCCTGCGTAGTCATGTGAATAAGCTGGCATATGAGGTTTTTGTCCAGGCAAAAACAAAAGGTAAGATTGAGTTTGTTGATAAAGGCAATACAAACACCCTGACTGCACTGAGACAACAGGCAGATCTTACTAAATATGTTACGGATGCGCTTCAGGATATCCGAAGAAAAAAGAAAGATTATCCAAGGGAGGTTATTGAAGATATTGAGAAGTATTTCGTTGACATAAACGATTCTGTTCTTCCGGAGTGGCTTGATTATGAAATATTCAGGAAAGGCCAGGGCCAATATGCACAATGGTTCGCCTTTGTGTATGCAGATCACAACCAGAATAAGAAGTGGGATAAAGGAGAAAAGTTGTTTGCGCGCGGCGACTTACCGATTCTTATTCCCATAGATCCTATTGATAATGCCCAGATAAGAAAAGAGTCAACTGAAAAGCAGGAGACCAGTGACAGAGATTCTCCCAGTGCGCGCATCTATGGAAAAAAGGTGCCATCAGGAGGGGCTGGAGAATTATGACTATTTACAGGCTATGAACCGGTTTCTGGTCGTTCAGGATTTATCTCTTCGGCGTGATCGTATATCTTCTCCACGACAAATGGCACCTCCTGGTCGCAACTGGTATAACCTGATCTCGAAAGAAGAGCAAATTCCTCTTCTTTATTCAGGAAAGTAGTAAACTCTGTAGGGATTGAGCTTTGGAAGAGGTACTTAAATTTCCTTTCTTCATCATATCTGCTCAGGACAAATGAACCCTCGTAATAAGTTACTGTTCTGGTATCATTACCCTCGGGATCATATTCCTGTTCCTCAATTTCATACTTACGTTGGGCAACATCGCTGATCTGTAGGCGGTCCAGGAAAGTGCATCCGCCAAGGTGGTGTTCACGAGATGATGATTTGCCAAGCAATTCCAAGCTCTCTGCCGCTGCAACAGGTTGACCATATCTCTTCTCCACAATTGTCCTTTCAGTAGATATCTTATCCTTGAGGAGATAAAAGCCTCTGCTATCGATAGTAAGGTCAACTTCTTTTTCAAATGTTAAGCAGGTCCTTGCTGCCTCCTGTAGGGAATTGGCGGCCAATCCTCCTATAAACAGACCGGCACCAGCCAGAAGGAGGTAGCCGAAAGAGAAACCTTCACTATAGAAATGATTCACTGCGTAAGCAATCGCACCGCAGCCGCCAGCGGTGAAAGTGGCTCCCCAAAAGATCTGCCCTCCTATGTAGTTTCGTCTGAAAGATGTGTCAACGTCGTCCTCTATTGCAATCTGTTCTAAGGTGGGCAGGGCGGAAGCTCTTTTTATCATTGCATTTTTTTCTGTCATGAATACAGTATGGACATATTTAATTATTAAAGTTTTTGTTGATATTTTTACGGAAACTATTTCTGCTGTGTAGAGATTTTGGTTTTTTGGGAAAGGTTTAAATAAATCAGGGGGCCATTTCTTTTTATGGGGGTCAGTGGACATAATACACCAGAAATAGTAGATTTTCTCAAGGGAATCTCATTCCAGTATCCTGAAAAGCTAGAAGAACAACTAACGGAACTCAGAGAATTATTCAACAAAGAAAGCAAGGTCTCAAGAAGGTATGAATTAGTCAGCCAAGAATTGCGAGTCCAATTTGGCGGTGGTAGTAAAGGTTTTTCAACCTTCATTGAAGAGATTACAGAGAAATCCGGATATTACCTAGATTCTGAAAATGAGAGATACATGCCACTGACAGAAGGATTAAGCATCTTTGACCTCCTGAAAATAGCTGAACGATATCAACCCCCTTCAACACAATTCAAACCAAAATCCCTCTCTTCAGGGAAAAAACCCGCGAGAAAATCCAGGAGAAGTCTGCATGCCAGATTTGAGACTATCCCATTGAGCATAGTCTATAACTCCTTTTTCAAGCAGACAAGACCGAAAGCTGTCTGCACCAAGAACAGGGAAGCGCATTCCCTAGCCGGGTACCAGGATGCGGCTGATCCATTCACGCATAATCTGTCATTATCTCTGGAAGAAGCGCGGAAGGAAGGTAAAACATCACATCAACTTTTGGAAGCGATCGTTATCGAGACTGAAAAAGTCGAGGGTGGGAATGATAAGAACGGGAATGATGATGGTTGCCTGTTGGTAGAAGGTGTCTTTGGAGTTGTCGATGAAGAGATGAGGGAGTCCGTGTTTGATTATATCTACTCCTGCCTGATTAAGTATGTCTACGAAGAGAAGAAAAACCTTCTCTTCAATCTCAGTTTCAATCCCGGTAGCCAGCATCTCCCTTTGCATTTCATCAACTGGTTGGGCTGGAAGAAGCTGAATAAAGTGTTTTATGAGTTCTCTGAGGAAGGGAAGAGAGTGAAAAGGAAGGTGGAGAGTATTGAAGAGCATTCTTGTGAGTTGCAGGCAGTTAGGTTGTCGGATAGTGAAAGAGCTGGATTGGAAGAGCGGGTGGGGGATTGTTTTGACGCTCCACAGGAAGTATTAGATAGATTCGACCGGGAGAAGAGATATTCTGATACTTGGTGGTGGATTTCCGGGAAGAGTGAATGGAATATGAGAGAAGGGAGTGTACATTGTCTGGAAATAAATCGTGAGATGATAAAGGAGGAATATGAAAGACTTTTCGTCTCCAATAGTTTTTCCATAAAGAGATTATTGACAACTGGTCTGTTCGGTCTGCTGTTTGTAGGAGGATTGATTGGACTATTACATCAGAGCGGACTTTTAAAGATTAAAGGGATAGATGTTGAGAGTTCGGATGCCGGTAAGTTTCCGGAGTATCAATCGCTTGAAAAAAGGGTAAGATGGAGCAGTGGCGGGTGCAGTCTGATCGGAATTGAGGAAAGAGATCCATTGTGTAAAGTAGTCGGCAGCTGGGATTTTGAAGACAAGACAGAATTTGAGAGGAATAATGCTGTTCAGCAGTACTTTCCTATTTTCTGTTCGGCTCAGGACAGAAATGATTTAGATACGATCTGGGGCCTGAACTTCATCGCAAAGAATGCCGATAAAGGTAATAAGGAAAAGTTCATGAGGAGAATATTGAGCGGAGATTGTGGAAATCAGGCATTAGTCAATCTATTGACCTACCCATGCGATGTCGACAACTTTGATTATCTGGAGCCTTTGTCTTTTTGTCCTTCGGATCTGGTCCGTTTTGAGATGCCGCCAGATTACATCATAAATGGTTATGCCAATACTGATTTTTTTATGGGAAGAGTTCTTCTCCTGGCTAGAATGGGTCCAGAAAATAGTATGGTTTTTATGGAGGCTGAGAAGATGTACTCAAAAGTCTTTTTGGGGGAAGCAGGCCCAGGAGAACTTGAGTTCATCGGCAAATATCATGATCTGGACCGCTTGAAAAGGTTCTATCTGTGGGATCATGAAAATCGAAAAGAGGGGGACTGCGATTCTGACGAACAAAACGGTTGGAAACATCTGATGAGACTTAATATTGTGAAATTACTGCGTCAGACTGACAAAGGGAGAGCTTTCTTGGAACAAAAGTTCTGGAAAAGCAAAAAACCTGAGGAAATTGTCAGTATAGGAAGATATCTTCTACCGTTGCAGGAATTATCAGGTCGAGAAAAGTTTTTGAGGAGATACACTTTGACCCTGGCTGGGCTGGGAGTGGCAGATAGTAACATCTACGGAGATGAATCGCCAGGCCAGTTTAGGTTAGAAGATTGCATTGAAAAGAAGAGGGAAGTAACAACTGGATGTCTTTATCTGGATTGTATGGTGATGGCTATCCCTTCAGGAGGGGGTATAACCAAATGCGATCTGGGAGTGCATCACTGAGATGGAATGGAGGAACAAATGAATAAATTAAACTTGGAAAATATTGCTGTGATGACCGCGACTCTTGCAGCGGTAGGGATAAATTCTATCAGTTTATCCGGTTGTAAACAGGGCTGCTCGGAGGAGGCTGTGGGTCCGGTAGATACTATGACTCATATGGATGCTGGAAAGAAGTTTGAACCTGGCAAAGATGATGCTGGCAAGCCATCTGCAGTAGTTAAAGGTTCTGATGGTCAAAGAATTATTCCCATTAAAATTTTGGATGACCAGGAGGGGAGATGCGGCGAATTTGAGATGCGGATGCTGCTTGGACCAGAGAGCTGGAGGGCAGACCGTAATGATTTGGATAAAATTGTGAAAGTTTTTGACCATCTACATAACAACCGGAATAAGGATTGGCGCGATAGGGTGGAACTGACCGACGATGAGGTTGCTGGTTGTGATTATGAATGTCTGGAAGCCTGTGACAGTTCTACCATGGCATGGTTGAATGATACTGTGGGACAAAGATGTTTCCGGACAGGTATTGTGGAGAAGTTCAGGTTCAAAAGAAAAGCAGTCAGGCAAGTAGAAGTGAGTTATCATGAAGGTATTAACAGCTGGGGAGAAGTTGATGTTTTGGCGGGTGAAGGTAGGGAGGAGAGGAATCATGTTTTCCGGTTCAGGACGGAGAAAGAGATCGATGAATTTGTTAGGGATTTAGGTCCTTATGAAAAGGAGACAGAATGGAAAAACAAAGAAAAGGAACGGGTTGTCCGGTATGTGAGGGATGGGGCAGTAGAACCCATCACCCATCCAAAAGAAGAGGGCAGTTCAAACGAATATGGGAGAATTCTCTTTTCTGTTGGAGAGATGAAAAAAGGATTAACATTGTTGGACAGGAGAGTTGGAGGAGATTGTCGACCGGATGAAGTTTTGGCATTCTTTAAAGGCCGTGATGAAGTGGAGAGGCGTCACCAAGAATGTGATGTTTGTTCTTTAAAAGAAACAGTTGGATCTTATAATCTGATGAACGATGCGGAGAAAAGTCTTTGTGATTCAGTCATCCTCAGTAAGAAAGAGCTTTTTTGTCTCTTGAGGGAATGCACCTACGGATGTTTAGGAGTAAAGCCAAATAATTTTGGTAGCATAACCTGCACCGGCTTTATTCCAAAAGAGCAGTACAGGATACGGTTGAGCAATATTCAGAAAGTTAGCCAAGGAAATTTCTATGTAGATCGGGGATATGGTTCGGTGACGATAGCCTGGATTGATCAAGAGTCAAAGAAGAGTAAGAAAAGCCTATTTGTTTTCAGAAAAGAGAACCAGATGAAGCGATTTACTGATGATCTGGGACAATATGTCCGGAGGTGATGCCTTTCTCCAAAGAATTCCTCGTACCCCCATTCACCCAAACCCCTCCATTCTCCCCACAGAATCCCCATTCCCCCCTACAAATCTATACTTTTCGTAAAATTCTTCATCAATTATTTCTTATATTACTTTCACTATAGCAAATTCATCAAATTATGGAGGAAATACCATGAAAAGAACACCTTATACGATCTCTGCCCTCATTCTTGGAATTGGGGCGGGGATAGGATTAGCATATGCAGAAGTTGTTAAAGATGGAGAATGTTCGCATGCCGCCCAAGCTAGGATCGAAGCAAGAGGGGCCGCCTCCCAACTGGAAGGACAATTGGCAAAATCAGAAGAGTGCAGCTCTTTCAACATTGATCTGGCTCACGGAACAGCTACATGCTACAAAGAAATATGTCTAGAGAAGAAGATGGAGACGGACTGGTCCTGCGCGGAACGTCATGGGCCGAAGAAGTGGTGTAAGGTTGAGGTATGCAAGAAAGATGGGTTAGATGCAATACATCAATACAGGGTGAGAGAGGTAAATGATGTAACCATCGACGGTTCAAGGATGGATGTGCGGTTTGATGAAGGGCAGGTATCTTATTCATTCCCATCAGGGGAACAGGCTGAAGCTGCCCGGGTCAATTTCATAAAACTGTGGGGCAATATAGGATATTTTGAAGGAGGTAACTCAAAATGAAAGGACTGACAGCAATTCTATCAACGCTGCTTGTTGCAGGAAGCAGCGGCTATGCTCTGGCGAACGGAAATGCTGCAAGTGCAGCCCGTGCGACAAGGTTGTCGCTTGTTGAAGCAGAAGAATGCAGTTCCGTTGATGTAGATATGGTACTAGGTCTGCTTAACTGCAATGGTGAGGTAAAAGATCATAGTTTCTTCAGTTTCGAAGATGTAGCCAGGTTGGGGACATATCAGACAAAATTACATGTGTATCTTAGAAACAGGAAGAGGTTCACCTATAATTTCTCTACGGAAGAGAAGATGCAATCAGCCGTGGAAGCTATGAGAGAGCTGATAAGCGGTTACAGGGCCAGTTTGCAGGTTAGGTGAGTGAAAAAGTGGAAGATGCTTACCTGCATCTGGCGGAATGCTTCTCAACTATGAACGATTATCTGCGTAATCCTAAACTCTACAGGCCGTCTGATGGATTGCTGGAGAAACTTGGTTACAGTAAGGTAAAAGAGGATTTCTGGCAGAGAGATGAGCAGGTATATGCGTTGGCCGGAGAAAGAAGGATGCCCGCTCTGGGAGAAGGAATTACCGAAGGAGATCTGGAGAAGATCGCTGCCCGTTCGGATGATCCATTCCGGCTGCAGTTTGGCCTATATTTTGCAGGAGGATGTTCCATGGTCTACACACTCCCCTGGATCTTCTTTGGAGCCCTTCAAAGTTGTGAGTATGGTTGCAGTGATGGCTGGGAAAAAGGAGGAGAAATCGCCAGTTTCACAGGCATGGTCGTTGGAGGGCTTGTTGCGGTAGGCTTTTCACTGATGGGATTGAAGAAACTTAAGCAGTATCTGGATGCGGATGTTCTGAAACGGCAAGGATTTCCCGTACATTTTTCTGAATATAGGTTTGGAGAGGAAGCGGTGAAAGAGATTGTTGAAGAAGGGCAAAGTATAGGATTTGAGGATGCTGCGATGAATATATTTCCTAGAAAGCAGTGAGATGAGAAATATCAAGGTTGACAAAGTAGAAAATTATTTAAGCAAGTTATCAAATGGTTGACACATGGTTAGAAAGGATGTTTTCTTTGTATTGTTAGTTCTGTTTGTACTCTTAGGATGCACTGAGGAATTAGACAAAGAACTTGAAGTAGAAGATATTGTTACAGGAGAGTCTCAAACAGCAGCACGAGAGAGGGCTCCTGCACAACTTGATGAAACACCTGAAGGGGCCGTGACAGTGTCGGAAGTAGTTACTCCCTGCACTGCTGGCTGGAAGTGCATGAGTTCAAGGAAGAAGATTTATCAGCTGGCCAACTGCAGCTTCGGGGAAAGGATTGACTGCCCACTGGGTTGTGAGAACGATGCTTGTGTTGTGAGGACAGAAACCTGTGATTCAGGATTCATGTGCAAAGATGATTTTACCATTGCTTTCCAAACTGAAAGCTGCTCCTGGATCAGGGAGACGGAATGTGAGTGGGGATGTGAGGACGGGGAGTGTCGCTTGGAGGCAGAAAGTGTTGCAGAGCAAGTGGATGAACCAAGTTCTGCCGTTGATGAAGAGGAGCAAGAGGAACGTATACAATTATCTACTCTAAGAATGGGCGAAAGTACAACTGTTGAAGTTGACGGTGTGGAGCACAGCATCAGTCTTTATCTCATCCAAGCGGGAGAGGTAAAGATGAAGATTGATGATGAAAGAAGCGAGTGGATGAATGAAGGGGACAGTTTTTCTTATGATGGTGTAACAATCGTAGTTGAGGAGATCCTTTTCCAATCATTTGATGGTGGAATTAGACAGGTTGGTTATCGGGTAGGATAAGATTTTTCTCTCTCTCTCTCTTTTTATAAACCAAAACCACAAGTAATATAAACATTGAGAAAATCCTCTTCTAAAATAATAGTAATAAAAACTGAGGTGTTAAACATGAAAAAGGTTTTATTCTTGAGTGTTCTATTAGCAGCATTATTGTTAGTAGTTGGTTGTGCAGAAGAAGCTGTAGAAGAAACAGCTGTGGAAATGGACGCGAGTGATGGCGAAGAGTTCTCAGATGGGTTAGATGAAGAGGAACCTACTGAAGAAGTTCCTAAAGATGCGGCCATTACTGGGCAAGGTTACAGGGCCACAGGATTTAAGGTTGCGCATTATGATTTTGACGGAGCAGGAGACGTTATAATTGATAAAGGTGAATTTGACGGAGCAAATTATCTAACAGCAGGAAATGCACAGACCGTTACGACAATGCTAGCTGCGGGTGAGGGTGTATTCGACCGTAATAAAGGAACTTATCTTGTAAAAGAAGATTTTCAGAATTTTCCAAGAACAACTGGAACCTGGGCTTTCTGGTTAAAATTGGATGAGGATGCTGGGAGCGCGGGAGTCATTTCGTATTCAGTTGGTCGAAAAGATAGGACTTGGGGTAGGTCTTCTAATGAGTTTTTGTTGTATTACGGCCAACCAAGTACACGACATCCTAATGGTTTGTTTAGCGTCACGGTTGATAGGAACGGAGGCAAAAGAAGTAAGTCTGGAGCGGGTTTCCCCTTACCAGAGGATATCCGAGGCGGTTGGCATCACATAGCAGTAGTCTGGGCTAAAAACAATGGTGAAGCTTGGTTTTACGTAGATGGGGAGAGAATTGGCTATTCCGGAAAAAGTAAAGTTGCTAAGCGTCGTAATATTGGGAGAGATGGGACTCTTGTCATTGGTAATGATCAGGACTGTAGGTTCCCTCGGCAATGTAAAGCATATAAGAACAAGGCAAGTTTCAAAGGAGGATTTGATGCTAAACAGGCTTTGAAAGGTCGTATTGACGATTTGCGGATCTATGATTATAAAGTTGATGGGACCGGTAGCCAAGCTAGGAAGATTAAAGAACTTATGGACTTGTACCCAAAAGGTGATTGCGGTAATGGTGTTGCAGATGAAGGAGAGACTTGTACTATCTGTATGGAAGATGTATGTGAGGCAGGTCAAACATGTGTGAATGATGAATGTTTTTCTTGTGAAGCAGCTGTTTGTACAGAAGGGCAGTGCGGTGCAATAGATGATGGTTGTGGTGGAACGGTTGAATGTGGAGAATGTAGTGGTGGCCTTAACTGTGTAGAAAGTGTATGTGGCTGTGAACCTCGTGAATGTCCCCTTGGATGGTGCGGCGAAGTGGATGACAGATGTGGCGGGACGATCGATTGCGGAGGATGTGGTGAAGGAGGGATTTGCATAAGTCAGATCTGCAATGATTTGTTTGTAGGATCTGCTAGCATTGATGAGACTTTTAGTGAAATAATCTCGTTTGGTGATTCGGTTTATCGAGTCGGATTCGTGCAACGGGATTTTCCTGATTCTACGGGTCTTGGAGACTTAATGGGTGATGCTGTACCCAGGATGCGTGTACATAACACCGTCACACCCTCACCTGTTTTATTAGGAACCGGCCAAGTCCGAATTGGCGAATGGTTGACTCTTGATGATGGTAACCGGCTGATTGTAGATGAACTTTCTACCTATGAAATCTATGGTAATAGTATTTGGAGAGTTAATGTACATATGGCGGAGCCTGTTGGGAATGGTCAAGTCTGCGACGATACACACTTCTGCAGGGAAGAATCAATGGTATGTTATGCTGAGACTGCAGAAAGGAGTACCTGTAGTCACAGAGAGGAAGGCTGGCAGTGTGAAGAAGACGCAGAATGTTTTGACGGAAGATGTATTGGAGGAAGGTGCGGGTCAGTGAATTGTATTGGTGATAACGTTGGTGATGCCTGTGAGGTTAGAGTGTGTACTGGTTCACCTGTACAATGTCGAACAGAAATAGTGGGATCGCATAATGTAACACTAGCTGACCCTTGTATCATCTCGGATCAATGCGAATCACTGGACGAGGTCTGCCATGAAGCAATGTGTAAGGTTGTACGTAGAGTAGGAGAAAACTGTGGGATACGTCATCAAGTCTGTGAGGATGGGACAGAATGTGTAGATGGAATATGCACATAAATATTTCTCTTTTTTTTCTTTTTTCCCAAACAATTAAATAATCCTACTTTTTCTCCATATCCAAAAAAGAGGTAAACATGAAAGCGACAAAAATATTCCGTATCTTTGGTATAGATGTAAAACTACACATCTCCTGGTGGTTTGTCTTTATCCTGATAGCCTGGAGTCTCTCAGAATCGTTCTTCCCACACCACTTTGAGGGATATAACACAATTACGTACTGGTTTATGGGGATAGTCGCATCCTTGCTGTTGTTCGTATCAGTCCTTTTGCATGAACTGGCCCATTCTCTTGTAGCTAAAGCAAAGAAGATTAAGGTGGAATCGATCACTCTCTTCTTTTTTGGTGGAGTTGCAGGCATAACTAAAGAAGACATGAAACCTTCTTCAGAGCTGCTGATGGCGCTTGCAGGTCCAGCGTTCAGCCTGATCCTGGCAGCGGTATTCTTTGCTATCTTCAAGTTTGATGGGAATGGCATACTTACAGCGATAACTTATTACCTCTACCAACTGAATTTCATTCTCGCCTTATTCAACCTCGTACCCGGCTTCCCTCTTGATGGTGGCCGAGCGTTCAGAGCGATCCTTTACTGGTACTACAAAGATCTGCGTAAAGCGACTAGGATTGCCGCTGCCGGCGGTAAATTCTTCGCAGGCGTCCTCATCTTCATGGGTATCTTCAGCCTGATCGGCGGAGCAGGAACCGGCCTTTGGCTGATCTTCCTGGGAGCTTTCCTTTACTTCATCGCCGGTATGAGCTATGAACAGGTGGTCCTTAAGGGAGTGCTGGATAAGATTCCTGTCACAGAGCTGCTCAAGAAGAAGATCCCTAAGCTTAATCCTGAGATGAAATTTATCGATTTTGTCAGGAGGAACATGAACAGTGAAGAGGATGCTTACCTGGTGCAGAATAAGAGGTTTTCTGGACTGATTGATGTAAATAAGCTGCATAAGATGCCTCCCAAGATGCAGGAGTTAGTACGATTGAAACAGATAGCCATTCCCTTCAACCAGATGAAAAGTGTAAAGAAGAAAGACAATGCTTATACTGCTTTCCGTCTCTTCTCGACACAGAATGTAGAAATACTTCCTGTTTCAGATAAAAAGAAAGTAGTCGGTTATATCTCCAGGAAAGCTCTGATGCACAGACTGGCATGGATGTTGAATTATTCCGCACATGGGAAAGTTGGAAGAAGGATGGTGAGAAGGGTGAGAAGATAGAAAAGTATTTTATATTATTATTACTTACATTCTTCGGAAATGCAGTTTAACTTAGCATCCCTTTTGCAATCTAACTACTAAATAGTAGATATCTCCAAAACATTTATAAATAAATACTATTCACTACTCTGAATGAGGGAAATGCAAGGGGAATTAGTCCGTTCAGAAGAACAAGAACTGGTAAGAGTAGGTAGAAAGACCTATCTGTTAGACGAAGTGATCGGTCAGACGGATTCTTCCAAAGTGTATAAAGCACATCTGGAAGGCGATTCTGAAAGGAGCCTTGCTCTAAAAGTAGTCTTCCTGAACGCGCAGGCTGGTCTGGAAGAGCTGGGTACATTTGCCAGTATTGATGAACGTGTTAAGGTATATCAGAATATTGACCATCCTTTGATAGCTAAGCTGGAGGATTTCTTTTATATTAAATCCGTAGGAGAGATGCCGGTTGTGGTACGAGAATATATCCCCGGAGAAAGTATGCAGGAGCAGATAGGGGAGGGGAGGATGTGCAGTCCAGAAGAAGCTATGGGAATCTTCCGCTCACTGCTGGAGATCTCTGAATACCTGGAAACGTCATCCACCAGGGAGATCGTGGTAAGGGATATCAAGCCAGGAAATATCATAGTCAATGGAGATGGGAAAGCTCACCTCACCGATCTGGAATTATGCACTTCTTCAGGACAGGCAACCACAGGAGGAAGAGGGACGATAACCTATATGTGTCCTGAGCAGCTTGTCGGAGGAGAACCAACTTCGATGTGGGACCGTTATTCGATCGCTAAGACGATGGAACATCTGCTTACCGGAAAGGAACCAGAACATGGTACGCCAGTCAATCTTCCTTATGGGATCAATGTCTCTACCAGCATAAGGGAAATCCTGCACAGGATGACTGCGAGGGAGCCGCTGGAGAGATTCGGAAGTTCCAATCAGATACAAAAAGAGCTGGACAGCTGTAGGAATGATATTGTGGAAGAGAAAGCGCTGGTACCTCAAGGAAGTACAGCATTAGTTGACCCCAACGGGCAACCGGCGAAAGGAGAAACTTTATGCCTCCCTCCTCAGGAAGTTCAGGTCATCCTACGATATGCTGACCGGACTGATTTTGAAGGCAAGGATGATGAAGAGAGAGAGCTGATCAAAAGGTTCTGTTCATATGCCAACTCTTTGGATCCAGAAGATGCACGGGCGCCTCTGGTCTATGATATGGTCAGAGCCATCCGCATCTGTCTGGAAGCGAGAAACGGCTTCACAAAGAAGAAAAATTTTGGAGCGATCATTTCTTCGATGATTGAGAAGGTCAATTACGATGTTGTTAGAGAATCCGAGAAGGATGAATACTGCTTAGTGGATCCTTATCGGGAAAAGGCCAGGGTCATCCACATCCATGGTCCAAACGCGATCTATCTAAGCGAACTAAGAGATGGGACCCGCATCGATGATTTTGTCTCAAACTTTGGATGTTATTATGCTAATGGGAAAGATCCCGTATTGGAAAAAAAATGGGATCGGGAGTTATTCGAGGTTAAGGATGGATGTGGTGCGCTTGCGGCTCTAGCATCGGTTGCTGGAGTCGTAACATCTATTATAGGAGGATGTGTTACCAGTGACCCGATGTGGATTGCTTACGGGTTAGCCGGAGGAGCATCTTTCGCTGGGATCTGTGGAATAGTCTATGGGGTTAAGAGCACAAGTATAGAGGAAGAGAGGGAAAAGAAGCGAAAGGAAGTGCAGGTCCCGTGGGAAAGTCATTCCAGGAATCTACCCTCTACTTTGATCAGAGCGTTTTTACCAGAATTTGAAGGAGGAAATGAAAATGAATAAAGAACTTGAAGATATGTTACAGGGATTAGCTTTTTCTAACTTTTATCTGAAATTGGAAAAGGGTAGCTGTGTGAATCCTGCAACAAAATTGTTGGTGGGCAGAGGTACGGATAGAAATTATTGCCATATCGCTCCAGAAGAAGGGAATATCGGCTTTGAATGTGGAGAAAGAGCTTCGGCGAATCCGATTGGGGCTTGCTGGTCCGAACAGCCCGGGGTGATCCGTGTCCGGCCCGATCCAGAGACTTGCCTCTCATGTCAGGAATACTTTGTGCATCAGACCAGGGACACATTCCAGGTGGCTGATTTTGAAGTGATCACAGTTGAGGAATACCGGAATCTGTAGATGCGGAGAGGTTAGAAAGAAGGACTACATGACGGAAGATGACAGAAAAGAGAGCTACTTTACTCAAAAAGGACTCAGAGAATGATTTTGACAGGATCCAGTTCGGAGATAAGACGTACTTCCTGGAAG
>CAZWBB010000005.1:0-38248 GCA_964632045.1 uncultured Methanosarcinales archaeon
CATCTTGGCAATAACAGCATTTCTACGGAGCCTGTTGTATAAGACAAACAAACGACAAGAGACAAGGAGGTATAGAAAAATGAGAGAAGAATTGAATGGAAGTGTCGACGGAGAGATCGAAAGGAGATTAGGAGTGTTACAGGAAAGAATTGCTGCCACGTTAGGACCTTTCCTGAAGGGAGAAGCAGATTCAGGTCAGATGAAAGAATTATTTGCCTGGGTCATCTGGCAGGAGAGGCAGAATGACCATCAATACAACGTAAATCCTTTTAAGAATATTCCAGATTTATCCCATCTTCGACGGTACGAAGAGCAGATGATGGCCTTCTGTCCGGATGAATCATGGAGAGCCGGATTTGAGGAATATCAACAGGACATGCAGGATCTACATGAAAGAATGTCTGCAATCCGGGGGAGAGTGGACACATATGTCTGTATTTTAGAATGTCTCCAAGGTTTTGTAGCTAGCTATGAGAACAATGTTGTTGATGAGGAACTTGATGAGATTGAAAGTTGGCAAGATCATCCTGAGCGTGAGGCAAGGGAGATCCGGACCCTTATGATGGCCAGAAGAAGAGAGGTAGGGATGGGACCGCAATTCTTCCTTCCAGCTGATGAGCAGCGGGAAAACTACCGGCAAACAAAGCAGCTACTCAGGCAATTTGTGGAAAGTCCCCTCATTATTGAAGAAAACCTAAGAAAGTACGCTGATTTGGTGGAAGTCGGTACATTAAATGGTGCTAATGGCGAAAATCACTTCCATCGGAATCATGTCCTGCGCAGACGTTTGGCAGAGGGTACTTTGCGCTTCAGTTCAGATGAGTTAAGGAAGCAGTACCGGGTGCGTGAAGATGAGTATTCACAGGGCAGGCTACGGTCTGCTTATTTACAGCGTCAGGATTTCCTCAAAGAACTCCGCGGACAGGTGTCCTAAAAGTATTTCTTACAGGAATTTAGCTGGGTGAAACGCCCCGCCCTTTAGGGCGCTAAATTACTGTTCCAAAAATCCGCCAGTCTAAGCGAGGAGCGTAAAGCCATGGGCTTTAGCCCGTGGATAGCGACGAGCGGCGTTTTTTTGTTACTTTTTTTTTGGATTTACAACCAGTAATCTGGGACCCATTGACACTTTCACCTCAGGAGAACTGTAATCAACACCATTATCATCTTCCAGATCGCCATCGAACATGAACTTCACTTTTGGTATCTCTACTCCTTCCTCTTCTCCTGCTTTGACAACCAATTCAGAGACGTCTTTGTGATCCTGCTCAATATCGTATTTGTCTTTAACCCCAAATAACCTTAGTGGTTTCCCTATGCAAGGGATGGATAGCAAACCTTTCTTGGCAAGAGTAATCGGATTTCTCTCAGTCATGGCAGCATGCATGTTTCTTTCTCCAGGCTGAAAGTACTTAATCTGGAAAGGCATCCTGCTGATCCCAGTGGTTATGTTCAATGTAGTTTCCTGTTCAAAAGTATCAACACTCCCATCTCCTCTGGTTATCTGGTACGAATATGGTTTTGGAGCAGTGATCTTGGCAAAATTCTCTTTGTGGAAGTACCTGTAGAGAAGAGCGACATAAGCAGCTTTGAGCGGTCCGGGATGGATTTTTCCGCCATAGTATAATTCATAGAATACCCTGATTACGCCGTGACCGTAAATACTACCATACAGATTCTTCTCTTCTCCTTCGGAGTTGACATATTTCACCTGGAGAGGATGGTAAATGCTGTATTCTAGGCAATCTTCTTCCATCTGTCTAATCGTGTTCTGCAGATATTTTTTATCTTTATGCAGTTGAAGATGATGAGCAACAACATTGAAAGTTCCTCCCCTGATGATTCCCAACCGAGGATATGGCAGCTTGCCATTCAGGAGATCGGAAAGGGTCAATCCATAATAATCGATAAACTTCTGCTCACTTTCACTAATCTCAAAATCTTCCCCCAGAAAATCAAAATCCACTTCTTTCTCAACTAAAATGCTTCGGGCAAGAGGAGACACTTCAGACCATTGGGAACTGGCTGCGTCAAGAGGCAGACCCTGCAGGAAATCTTGCAGTCCCTCATTGATTCTCTGCCCTGCTCCCAAAACTTTCATATCAAAAGCATCTGCTACTTTTTCCTCCAGCGCGTTATGACCATCCACATAGCTTACGCAGGCAGTAAGCGCTTCCTTGATACCACCATCACCGCTACAGATGACCTTCGGTTTTTCAGGACGCAGACGGATAGTTTTGGCTAGAGCCCGGCGGAAATCAAGAAGTGTTGTCGTCACGTGTGAGAAACCTTTATTCCTCATAATCCTTCCATAAGTATCAGCAAGCCTATAGGCTCTTTCATAAAGAAAATCTTCCTCTCTGGTCGCCCCCCTCAGACGGCGGGAGATTCTTTCAGGAAACCAGGGAGCTTCCTCCATCTTATTGAGCAGCCTATCCCAGTACCACCTGTTGCGGTAATGTCCTGCCCAAGGATTGATGAATAAATCAAGTTCGGCTTTCATTATACCCCCGGAAAATAAATGGCTTGACTTCTATATAAATCTTATTGATTATTGGTGTAGTCAAGTTATTTGAGGTAATCATCATTATTGCCTTAAGATGAGTGAGCTAAGGCTATCGTTAGACGAAATTCAGGTGCATTTTCGCTACAATTAGCCATCTCTTGATATGTCTTAAGGAATATTTCGGTAAATACCGAACGAATGGCAATGATGATTACCTCTAACACAGATAACTTGACTACACCTTGATATGTTGAGATACCACTCGTCTTCTGACGGGTGGTGTTGAGACATGTTCAAAAACCACCGGTCAATAGGAGGTGTGATTTGACTGTTATGATACTGTCATGCCACCGGGGTTGAGGGCGATAGCCCGATCACCGGTGGTTTTTGACAATTGCACGATTGTTGAGTCAAAATATTTTTTGTAGTGTCCTAGTGTTTTTTCGATGCTGGGTCTTTGTTCTGGCCTTTTTCAGAATTATTCTTATCTGCTGGGTGAGCATGGCCAAATGAGGCGCATTTGAGAACGAAGTGAGCAAATCCCGGGCGCCGTGCCTCGCTCACAAAAGAAGCAGATAAGAATAATTCACATTTTGGCCAGCTTAAGTACCCAGCATCGTTTTTTCGTAAAGCTTATAAATGGCCCACAATTGCACCTCCAAAGAGAGGTGGTACTGATTAACAAACAAAGTATGGAGTGTAGACATTGTAAGTATAAGTTTGTAGCATTCTTGTTCTCTGGATTGAGGAAAGTTTACTGCCCGTATTGCCACAACAAGCTAAAAGTTTAAATAGGACTGTTCAGAAGGTTCTTGCATGAGATCTTTGAAACCGCAGACTCTCAAGCAGACTCTCCTCATCTTCCTCAGGGGGCTTCTCATGGGGACCGCAGACATTATTCCTGGTGTTTCAGGCGGCACCATCGCTTTCATCACCGGGATCTATCCACGTCTGATCGGTTCTCTGAGCGGAGTCGACCTTTCTTTCATCCCGCTTCTTTTCAGGCGGAAATTCAGACAAAGCTATAACTGTGTTAAAAAGATTGACTTTCAGTTGTTCCTGCCCCTTGGTTTTGGGATTCTCCTGGCCATGTGGCTGCTTTCTGGGATTATCACCTTGCTGCTGAAAGAGTATCCTGCTTATACGTACTCTTTTTTCTTTGGGTTAATCCTGGCATCAGCTTTTCTTATCTTCAGAAAGAGCCAGAAGAGAGGTAAGTTTAAGTATGAAAATTTGATCTTTCTACTGCTTGGATTGGTCTTCGCCTATGTCATCACGGGTATCAGTTCACTGCAGGTTGGGCAATCTTTTTTGATGACTTTTTTTTCAGGGGCGGCGGCAATATGTGCGATGATACTACCTGGAATCTCGGGCGCATTTATACTCCTGCTTCTCAACCAGTATGAGCATCTGTTGGGAGCGATCCATTCATTGAATCTCTGGTTCTTATGTACTTTTGCACTGGGGGCAGCAACAGGACTGGCAGCTTTCTCGAAAGCATTGGAATATCTGCTGAGAAAATTCAGGCAGCTGACTTTATCCTTTTTGATCGGCTTGATGGTCGGTTCTCTGAGAATTCCTTTGGGTAGGATGGCGGGAACGCAGAGCAATATTCTTTTCATAATCCTTTTTGCTGGAATCGGGCTGATTCTGGTGATTGTCCTGGAAGCGGGATTCAGACGTTCAGAGGTTTGATAGTTCTTTGTCGATTTGGTTTAGTTGTTCTCTCAATTCTTCTTCTTTGGTCTGGGTTTTGGGAACTTCCCCCTTTTTAGTTGTGGGTTTCTTTTTACTCTTTAGAAGCGATTCAATCTTCTGCTCTAACCTGCCCCGTTTGAGTAGAAGAAGCCTGAGAAGGTTCTCTCTCTTTAGGGCGGATAGCTTTAAGCGGGGTACTTTGGATACGCTTTTATAGAAATCTTTAATCTGATCCTTCTTCTGCGCTTCCTTTTCTTGGGCATAATCAATATGTTCTCCTGGCGCGTCTTTTTCATCTTCTCTTCTAGCAGGATTTTTTGCAGCGAATATTCTCTCAATTTCCTTTGCCTCTTCAGTTTTAGCAGCAACTCTCTCTTTGTTCTCTCTAGTTCTATCTCACGCATCCTTGCAGCCTGCAGATCCTTTTGTTTCTGCAGCTCGATAGCGATATCTTCAGGCAGAACTTGTTTCTCTTTGAAGAGCTGGGTGATATGTTCAGTGAAGCTAACGAAGGAGAAGAGCTTCTCTTGTGCAGCTGAAGTTACGACACGGAAGCTGTCCACCAGAACACGAGTCTTCTTACGGTATCTGAGAGGGATGTGTCGCGAGAGGTAATTTATCTCGCAGCAGGTCAATAGGGAATATTTTCCAGGCATAGTCGTCAAAGGTACTTCTATAGGGATGAAAATTGTCCTTTTTTCGTTTTTCTCTAAGTCGATTTTGTAAAGGGCATCACCAGGGGGAGGACATTGGTCTTTCCCTTCTCCTGCTCTTTTGATGATGAATCCCCATAAGCGGACTTTCACCTCATCATCACCGTTGATGATTTTGACTTTTACTTTCATCTTCCTGCCAAGAGCAATTCTTTTGGGACAGGTGACAATTATTTCTGGCTTTTCCTTCTTCCTGCTGAGTATTATCATCATAAAGAAGAAGATCCAGGCTAGGATTACGGCAATGATGTACCAGACGCTTAGATCTCTGACGATTTCTTTTAGATTGAATTTGATTGCCATTGGATAAAGAGCAGTTCGCTGGGGTCCTTCTTCGGCTGGTTCTTCTATCTCTCCAGGCTCTTTTTCTGCTTCTTCTACCGGTGCTTCCTCAACTACCTCTTCAGGAGAAACTTCTCCATCTTCATCCGCTGCAGGAGATTCCTCCTCTTCAGCTGGCTGTGGTATTATCGTCCCTCCTCCTCCTGAACTACTACCACCTCCTCCTCCGCTGCTGGAGGTGGATGAACTTCCACTGGGGGTATCGGCAGTTTCGGTAATCCCAGAGTAACTCAAACCTTCTACCCTGTATCGGGTTCCAAGATCAGTGCAGGTGAAACCAGAAGCGGTTCCCGGGCAGGCTACACGCACTTCTCCTGCGGTAGAGCAGTCGCTGCTTATCTGACTGAGTGAAGTGATTTCGAGATCTTTTACGCAGACGCTGTTCATTGAGTCGCTGATATCGTCAACGTATACTGTTTTGGTTGGAATGGCGCAGATGGCCCTGACCAGGGTACTCCCTTTTGTAGAGTTTTTAGGTTGTTTTCTGACGGTTATGTTGGCCAGGATGCAGGTATTGTTTGCGCTGAAGTTATATATAGATTCTACGTATGGATGGGATCCGTTAGTGATATTGATCGGTAATGTCCCGGTGAATCTTTGCGAGAGATTGTCTGAATTGTTGACAGTGAAGTTTATGCTTTCAAAATAGTGTGTATTGATATTGCTTACATTCCCTCTAAGGGTGTCATTGACATCAGGTATGCCATCATCGTCATCATCATCTTCATCACGATCATAGATGCCATCATCGTCAGAATCTATGTCAATGGTGAAGTTTCGCTGGGCATTAGCAAGGTTGTTTGCTGAATCGTTCCCATAGGCAGTTATGGTTTGGTTTCCAAAGTTGGTGGCGTTGAGTACAGTGGATGCTATGGAGCAGTTATGGCAAAGGGTGATGTTACCCTGACTATTGTAATTGTACCAGAGCGTTCCTGTCTCCGTGCTGCTAACATTGAACAGGAATTGCAGTTTGGTGGTATTATCTTCGCCGATTGGTGAGTGGATGGTGATTGCTGGGGGATCGTTATCTGAGCCGGCTGAAACTGTGAAAGATGTAGTCTCTGATTTGTTTATGTTGTTTTCTGTATCATTGGCGATGATTCTGACTGTGTAGATTCCTGTGGGATCATTGAGGGTGGTTGTGAAAGTGGTATTGTACCTGCTGGAGGTGTTGCTCATAGTCTGGTTGATGACGGTACCATTAGGTAGGGTGAACTGAGCGATGACTACTCCTACCAGCAGGTTATCAGTGACTGTAGCATTTATCTGTGTGGAGTTGGTCTGGTTGATCGTGGAGGGAGTTGCGCTTACATTAGTGACATTGGGCTTTGTAGTATCGATCACACTGACAAAATGAGTCTCGTTGCTAAATGAATAGTTCTGCGTCTCTTCATAGAGTGCAGTTATGTTGAAGCTGCCCAATGAAGAGAAGGTGGACAGGTTGGAGATGAAAGATAAACCCTGATTAAGGAGTCCTCCATCCAGATACAATTTAATTGCTTCACCACTCCCTTCACCACTTATTTTTGTTCCACTTAGGTTCACAGTAGCCCCGGCCTGGACAGTGACGTTACCATCTGTTCCATCTAAAGTGAGATTGACTGATGATGATGCCCGGTTTATCGTATAGGTCTGTTCGCTGCTGTTAGAGTTGTCGGAAGTGTCATTTACATGCCAGGTGTAAGAATACTCACTAACTGCAAGGTCTGTGCGGTTGAAGATGTATGTGGAGCTAATGTTAGTAACTTCAGAAGAATAGTTTGTTCCGTTGAATTGGATCAGGACTTCTCCTACCGCTACATCATCAGTAATTGTGACATTGAACCAATAAATCTGGTCGGGAACATAAGTCGCTGGATCCGTGGGAGATTCATTAATGTTTGAAAGAACTGGAGCTGTACTATCCTCAACAGTGAAGACGGTAAATTCAGTATTGTTTTGGTTTCTAGAAGTGTCAAATGCTACTGAGTCAATGCTGGTGATGACCATATTAGTTCCGTAACTTTGTATGCTGTTAATGCCAGCACTACTTACACCAACCTCTTCTGAAAAAGTACCTTCACTACTGAATACAATAAATCCTACGGATTCAATATCGTGGTTTCTTTCCCCATCTCCATTTACCTCTTCGATCTCTAAGTAAATATTACTTGAACTGTGGGTATTGTCATTGTTGCAGTATCTTACCCAGCCTCCTTCTGTGTCATTCCTGGTGTGTGTTTGTGCTACCACCACAGAAGGGACTTGTCCTAAGTTATGAGATACTGCAAAACACCCATCACCAGATCCTTTGACGACACCATGAGAGATACCTGCTTCGAAAGCAATGTTGTTAACAGATCCACTTCCGGCCTCCCATACTACATAACCAATATTTTCGGCAGAGTGAGTGCCTGGAGTATCTGATCCCACCTCTAGAGAGATATTAAATCCTCCTGAAGTGACATTGCTTTGGGCAGTCGTTACAAAATTTGAGTCATTGTAGGTCTGTACATGTGAAAGAACAATTGGCGTTGCGTCGTAAGTGTGATTAAATGCTTTACTATCAAAACTAACAGTATCATTTGTAGACAAAGTTGAAGTATTAAAAGAATATGCTTCTACTTTGGTTCCGTCGGCTAGGGTATGTACGCCTTCTTCTACAACAATAAAACCAATCTGTTCATTTCCGTGGTTTTCATCACCACCATAATTTGGTTCCATAGATCTTGCAAAGAAGGAACTATTTGAGATGTTTGTTATCCGAATCTCTGCAGGAGTACCTCCATTATGGGTAAGTGGAACAGGAATTACAACGGGATTTGTAAACACTAAGGTAAGGTTTACTTGTTTCCATGTGCTGCCAGTAGAGAGGTTTGCCGTTCCCATTTCTGCAATTGGTTGTGAGAAGTAGTATTGGGGGGAGTTGTCTCCAGCGATTACTTTGAAAGTGAATTCTCCTACTGCAGATGGAACCGTGAAACTTGTATTATATTTGTCACCCGATGCTTGACTTGCTGTAACTGAAAGTATTGTGGAGTTGGGGTAGGTTACATTAAATGAAACGTTGCCAACTCCTGTGTTATCTGAAATGTTTGCTGAGAGTTCTATAACCGAACCAGTGGTTGTTGTTGTTCCATTAGCGGGGACAAGACCAATTACACTTGGAGATGTCACATCGTTTACAATGAATGACGTTGTTTCAGAGTTATTTACGTAGTTTGATGTGTCGTTAGCGATCACGGTTACGTTGTATTGACCAATAGGCCAAGATATGCCCGTGGTTACTGTTACATTATACATACTTACTGTGTTACTCATTGTATAATTGAATATGCTGCCGTTTGGATAGTTTATCTGAGCAATCACTGTATCCACTGATACTCTGTCTAACACTGTTGCATTAATCGATACGGATTGTGTCTGGTTGATGATAGTAGGAGAAGTGGTAACTTCGGTAACATTAGGTCTTATGGTATCAATTACGCTTACGTAATGAGTCTCGTTGCTGAAAGAATAGTTCTGTGATTCTTCATACAGGGCAGTGATGTTGAAGCTGCCCAAAGTACTAAATATGGAGCGGTTGGATATCATTGGCGAACCAGTATTTAGAAGCGAATTGTTCCGATAAAGCTGGATATCTCCTTCTCCAATTATTCTTGTTCCAGTAAGATTTACAATACTGCCAAATTCGACTGTCTTGTTTGCGTCATCTCCATCTATGGTAAGATTCACCGCTGAGGAAGCTCGATTGATAGTGTATGTTTGTGCTGAGAAATTGCTTCTATTGGAAGAATCATTTGCATACCATCGATATTTGTATGTTCCAGCAGCTAGATCAGTGCGGTTGAACATGAAAATGCTACTGGTGTTACTTATTTCCTGCGAGTAGTTTGTTCCATTGAATTCTATCCTTACTGGACCAAGGGCAATATTGTCTGTGATGGTGATGTTAAAGCGATAAATTTGATCCGTAGAATAAGTTGCCGGATCAGATGGTAGTTCCACGACATCGGAGAATTTAGGAGCGTCTGCGTCAACTGCAGTGAACAAGGTGGTCTGCGTTCTGTTACGGTTATTTGAGGTGTCATTGGCGATGAATGTGATGTTGTACAGTCCAAGGAGTGTGGGGATGGTGAAAGATGCGTTGTACGTGTCGATATATGTTGAATGGTTGCTTAACTGGATTCTGTTTATACTGCCGTTAGGATAGGTGATATTTGCAAATACAGAAGCCACGGTAACGTCGTCTGTTACATCACTGGCAATCTGGATGGTGTTTGATACATTGAACGTGCTGCCCGTTGCTGGCAATAGGGTAGTTACGTTAGGAGGTGTGATGTCTGCTGCAGTGAATGTAGTTGTCTCACTGCTGTTGATGTTGTTTGCTGAATCGTTGGCGATGAATCTGACTGTATACTGCCCGATCGCGTAAGGGATCGTGAATGTACTGTTGTATCTCTGGATATGATCCGTACCGTTTGTTAAGGTTAGCTGAGTGATCGAACCATTAGGGTGAGTGATATTTGCAAGTACAGTCCCAACAACCTGGTCATCAGTCACATTGGCTCCGATTTCAATCATGTTGGAGACGTTGAATGTGCTGCCGGCAACAGGAGTTAGGTTGAACACGGAAGGCAATGTTTCATCAGTGATAGTGATGTTGATATGGGCGGATGCGTTGTGTAGGCTGCTGGAAGTGGTCGAGTTAACAAAAGCAAAGAAATCGCTCTTGTTTCCAGGCACCCCTGAAGCATTTACCCACCATGTTACGTTACAGGCGGAGTCCATAGCCATGTCATCAAGGCAGGAGAAGTGGGTGTTGTTTGCAGGATTTGATGAGTTGGTCCAGAAAGGCTCAGTGGCTGAAGTTGGCACCAGTCCACCAGCGGCCCAACCAGTGATGAGGTTGCCGGAGAGGAACTCTTTGAAGAAGCCAATGATTGTTTCAATGAATCCTTCTTGTTGATCCTGGCCGTATGAGATTGGATCAAGACTTGCGTTTACATCACCACAGCTGCCTTCAAGACATCTTACCTGCACCGTAAACTTGAAAAATTGTTTCTCGGCAACACTTGTGTCAGTAGTGGGAGTTATCAGGGAAACCTGCAATGTTCCTATCTTAGATACGTTGAGGAAACGATATACACTTCTGTTTTGGTTATCTGCGGAATCTGTGCAGTTGATCGACCAGTTGTAATGGCCGTCGGGCATCATATTCAGGCTGAAGCTCTGAGCGATGTTTTTAGTGATGGATGTGTCTGTCTGATTGATTGACCGGTTGAGGCTGAATGTGCAGTTGGTTATGCTTGATGAATCAGTTACATTGTACTGGAAGACAACATTGCCGGTAGTGCTATTGCTGTGGTCGACTGGAGATAGTAGGAAAATGGAAGGATCCGTAAGATCTGGTCCGGCAGCGAGACTGAAATTGGCAAGGGTTTGCAGTCCTGTACCCGCGGTGGTGGATTCCGAACTGGCTGAAGAGCCATTGCCTTGTTGGTCAGGTACGACAGTCGTTCCATCGGCAACAGCCCATAATTTATCTCCTGTCTGCCAGTTGCCGTTACAGTTAGTTGTTCCATCCGAGACTTTCTTAAGGTTGCCTAAGTTTGTGGCATAGCTGCCATCGCTTCCTGAATATACTGCAGGAACAGTCATGCATTCTAATTCAGCAATGGCAGTTGTATTAGCATACACAACTACACTAGCATTCTGGGCGGCGGTTCCATCGTTTTGGTTCACATAACCAGAGATGGGTTTTGTTGCCGCCCAAGTCACTGAACTTAACGTTAGTAAAATGAGGAAGTACAATATCCACATCTTTTTCACGTTTTTCATAGCAACTCCTTAAGTTTGTTCACTTTTTCGTTCTCAATCATTTTGTAGAGGGAAGTTTTTCCTACTTTCAACTCCTGAGCAAATTCTTCTTTTACAAGCCGCTTGATGATGCGGGCGGTTGAAGAAACAGGCACTTTTGCTGCTTTTGCCAGGGAGTTAAGGTGAAATAATTGATTTGGGTTCGTATTAAGAGTCGTAAAAATAGCTAAAGTCTTTCGTTCTACCAACCCTTGCAAGCCCTGAGGCATGCATTTGGTATGTACTTGGAGTATTTAAACTTTACCAAAAGTGGTATAATTATCCCAAAAATGGTTTATTACGTCTTAGATTTAATACCCCGTTGCTTTGCAACGACTAATTTGAAATAAGACGTAATATTTGAAAATGCCGGTTGCGGAGCAAAAAAATTCGCCAATACCCCGCAGCTCTGCTGCGATTGGGATGGTGAATTTTTAGGTATTTTCATTTTATTTTCATTTTATCTTGAAAAACCATCTTAGATTAGAAATTCCAGGAAGATTATCTCTTCCTACGTAAGAAGAAGAGGAGTGCCACGAACATTAGCAAGAAGGAAATCCCGTAAATCAGGACGGCAAAAGGAATGGTCCCCGGTTTTGCTGCTTCCGCTGAGACTTTGATTGCTTTACCAATGAGGTTTCTAGCCATACTGGTGCCTGATTGGGCTCTTATGGGAGGAACATTCCCCTGGGTATAGAACTCCCCTATGTTAGAAACAGCCACCAGTTTGTCATTGGTATAAGCAAAAGCCTGCAGTTTATAGTGGCCTGCGTCTAGTTCACTTTTCATCAGGGATATACTTCTTTCTACTCTTGTAGAGAGCATCAGACTGTCCTCGATTGTCTGTACTATGTGATTGTCGGGTAAAGAGAAAAGGACAATCTTAAGAATGATGTTTGCTGGTGCTCCTTCGCTGATCTCAATAACTATACTAGTATCAAATGTCTTTTCCGTAACAAAAGGGATTAGCTTCAGTTGGATGTCCGGGACCGGAGATGTCTTCTGCCCTAGCTTTGCAGGAATTTCTTTCTGGGGAGATATCCTGGGGGTAGTAGCTCCACCACCACTTCCAGAAGAAGAACTTGCCCCGCCTCCAGAAGAGGAGCCTGCTCTTCCTCCTGCATTTGACTGTTCACCAATACTCAATGATCCTAACCTCTGCAATCCCGTTCCAGGAATAATCTGCTGGATCTCGGAAGAGTATGTATTGCTGCCTGAGCTTATTTCAAACCATATCTTGTCTCCTTTCTTCCAAAAGCTATTGCAGCGGACAGAGGTGAAATCAACGCTTACCAAGTTCTCCAAGTTTGTTGCAAAGCTGCCATCCGGGCCGCTCATTACCGGGGGATAAGTTATGCAGGTTTGTTTCTCTTCTATTGGAGAATCAATTTCTACGTAAACGTTGACAGGCACACTTGTAATTTGTCCCGTAAAATCTAATTTTCCTGCAATTGGTTTTGAAGTACCAACGACCATAGGTAGTAGAAGAGCGAGCACTAGAAGAGCTACTATTCCAAATATTCTTGTTCTGTTCACCTTAACTAAAACACCCCGTGCATAATGTGTGGTTATTGTAACCATCTACGGTGATTGCGTACCCCACACCCAGATTCATGTCAAAGTCATTTCCATCTGCTAATCCTCGGACATGAGTAGTAAGGTACTCTCCCGAAGCATCGGTCTTGTCCAGGCGGGAGATGGTTGGATTAAGTCCGGAGGGGATCTGCTGCAGAAAGGTTTCTGCAGTATGGGTTTTGTTGAAGTCATAAATACCACGCCAGTTTGTGGCAAGAGTACCGTAGGTGCTAGAGTCGGGAGCATCATATGACAAAATGTAAGGGGAATTATAAACTTTGCCTACTATTGTATGGTTGAAATAGTTATCTACGGTTAACTGATACCCAGTGGTCGCAGTCATAGAGAAATCGTTTCCATCTGCCAAGCCGCGAACATGAGTGGTGAAGAATTCACCTGAAGCATTGGTTTTATCTAATCTTGAAATTGTGGAGTTAAGGTAAGAAGGGATCTCCTGTAGGAAATTCTCAGCAGTATAAGAAGCGTCTAAGTAGAGGGATATCCTGTTGGAAGCAAGCTTGCCGTAAGTGTCTGAAGGAGGAGTGGTGTAGTAGTAAGTGAATTTTCCTACAGGCAAATCAATTGTAAGACTCTCCACGCCACTTTTCCAGGCGCTTACCGTATAGTATCTTTTCTGTACGTCAGAAGCATTGGTGTCATTCCAACGTGTGGAAGTAAGGTTAGACATCTGTGACACATCGGCAGGGATTGCATCAAGACTGAGGTTCATGATTGAAGAAATGTTGGAGGAATAGTAGATCGTGTAATTGTCTACTCCGGATACTGTTGACCAGTTCAAGTTAACACTGCTGTTGTCTGTGTTGAGTACTCCTGTGATACTGGCTGGTCTGTCTGCTGTGTTCACTGTCAAAGCAAAGGATTCAGAATCCGGATCAAAACCAGACTTGTCACAATATACGTATGCAGTATAGGAGCCGTCTTCTCCGCTTTGTGGCGTGAAGTTTATTGCTCCTGTTGAAGTGTTTATAGTGAAAGAGTCTAATGAAGGGATAAGGAGGTAATAGAATACTAGGGCTTCGTCACAATCTGGAGTGCAGTTAACTTGATAGGAGAATAATCTTCCGATGGTAGCAGTTTGGGCATCTATAGAAGTGATGCTTGGTGCTTTGGTCATGCACAACCCGACCGTTCCTGATCCTTCAGTAGCCATACCGGTTAGTGTCAAGAAAGCGTACTGTTGGATGAAACTGAAAAGTAGGAAAGCAACCGCTAATGTGAGGATCACCTGCTTTTTTTTGTCCATCTACTAGCATGTAAATGGGCAGGGTATAAAAAAATTTCCTATTTAATAGGTGATTTTATAGAGAATCTCTTTCTGTCCAAAACGGAATTCTGTTTCATACGCTTTTTCAAAATGTACCAGTCCTTTTCCATCAAAGAGATAAAGTTGAGTTAGCATAGTGTCAGTAAGCTCCACAGTTGATAGTAGGGAAAGGGTAACTCTTTGTCCATCGACTTCATCGTAGAATAAGTAAGAAGTCAGATTAATCCCCGGATTCAAAGAACGCTTCTTAGTAATGTTGTTTATTCTCTCACGAAGGACATAGAATGGCTGGTGAGCAGAGTGGTTTTGGAGAATAGTTGCCTCATATAGATTTCCATGCTCATCTAGTTTGTAGGTGCTCCTCCCACAATAGAGGGTTGTTTCAGACTGGTTCTGGCACAAATTAATCTTGCTGTAGTCGGCCCTCGTCGTCGGAATGTTTTTTTCTGGATCCCAGAAACCAAGAAGGGGTAGTGAGTCTGACTCAAGGAGTCTTCTAGTCAGAAATAAGTAGTTCTCTCTCGTCTGAGAACAGTGGGTGCGGTTAAGGAGCATTTCAGCTTTTTCAGCGGGAAGTGCTTTGTACAGTATCTCTTGTGCTTCTTCTCGTTCATACTTGATGATTTTTTCAAGTATCTTCATTGCGTTTGGTGATTCTCCAATAATTTCGCGGGTTTGGCGCAGATATGGCCCATCTGCACAATTAAGCATGCGTAGTATTCCGACTGCTGTCTTCTCATCATTTGAAAGTAAGGCGCGGGCAAACCAGTAAATAGCGGGTGAGTTTTGGGAACCGCCGGTGAGAAGCGGTTTTCTCTGGGTAAGTGCCTGGATGGAGTAACCATTGTCCCAGGATGCGATGAACAGTGCATCTTGGCTAGTATTGTTCTTGATGTAATCAGACATTTCTATCCAATGGTCGTTTACGAAAGGAACGTATGAAAAGAGTAACAGGCGGCTTTGGGTCATTGAAGGAATCAGGATAATAACAAAAATGATAAAAATTATCGGATTAGATAATTTAATATGCTTCTTATTGAAAATATTTCTTAAAGTAACTCCCGCGGAATCTATCAACCAAAACAAGCCGATAGCTATAGGAAATAGCAATATTACAACAAATCTACGGGCCGAGAGAGTTGCAGAGAAAGAAAAAGCTAACCACAAAGTGGCGAGAATTGCTAGCAGGTAGCGATGACGCTTCTTTGTCCGTACGAAGAAAACGATGTAACCAAGTAATGAAGCGAGTAGGATGTGGACCCCCCCTAATGTATCGCCTAATTGTATTACTCCTATTGGTTCTAGTTCGATAACAAGGTTAAGCTTGTCGGTTATCTGAAAAGGTCTAAAAAGCCCACTCTGCTCATCAATAGCAGCCTTTTTGTGGAACAAGAACTGGGTAAACAAAAAAGATAATATGAAAAACAGTAGAATGAACAAGAGGAATAGGATGTCCTTCCTCTTTTGTAAGATGGATAACCTTTTCCAAAGAAAACGAAAAGTGAAGTAAAATATAGTTATCAAAATAAAAGAGGTCAGTAGAAAACTAATGATGTTCCATCCACCAACAAGAGCTTCGTAGTTATTTGGAAGGGGTGTGGTGAAAGCATTTATGAAAACTTGTTTGCTGCTCATTATAATAACAAAGAATCCACTGGAGGTAATGAAAGCGATTAATGTTTTGGCAGTATCTTTGTACAGTGCCTCTTTGGTAACCACAAAGTACAGCAGTAATATTGAGAGGCTCAACCAGGATAAATGAAAAATCAACCACCACCCATCCCATAAAGTACTATATAATCCGATGCAAAAACCACTACAGACAATTGAGAACCATCCTTTTTTGCTGTACCCTGCATATAGTGACCAGACGATGATGATGGGTAGAAGAACATTGTATATGTCAGTGTCAACCAATCCTACCCAAATTTTCTGGCAGTTCGCCATCAGAGCCAAAAAATATAGGGTTCCCAGAAAAGCGTGGTGAGGGTTACCCAGACGATGTAGGAAGAAGAATACTACAGTACATGTAAGCAGAATTAACAGGAATGAATAAAAGAACATGCTTCTCATCAGATCCAGCTGTAGCCAGTTGCCAAGTGTTTTGTGAAAGGTTGTGATGATAACTGGATGGGCTGAACTAAGGTCCTTAGGGGCATTTCCTTCTAAAAGAAAGTTAGCCTCTGCGTGGTAACGATATGGATCAAATCCGTATAGGTATGTTTGGTTGTTTTCGTCTTGCACAAACTCTTTTACTTTTGGATCAAGATGGGATAATGTAAGCGTGGGTAGGAATAGCCAGAATGTGATGGCGATAATAATAAGCAAGTATATGTGGGAATATCTTTTCCAGCGCATGGGTTGTTCCAGCTTCGTGAACGATTATAAGCATTGTTGTAGTGGGAAGGATATGATCAGTTTCAACTGTACAGATGATTGCTGTATGTAAAAGTTGCATAAAGGTTAATAAATGAGTCTGCTAACTGATTATTCTGATGGTGAAAGTAGCTGTTTTGAGGACAAATCCAGATAATGTGGTAGAAGATTATGGGAAGTTGATGGAGTTGGCTCAGTATAAGAGAGAGCTGAGTAGAGCAAGGGATACGATTCTTAAATTAAATCTAAGCTGGTCACTCTATTATCCTGCCTGTTCTACTGAACCGTGGCAATTGGAAGGGGTGGTCAAGAAGCTGCTCAATGATGGTTACAAGAAACTACATCCAGTGGAGAATGAGACAGTCGTAACGAATGTCTGGAAAGGAGCAAGGGGAAACAAGTGGTTGCCCGTGTTGCAGAAATATAGGCAGAAGTATGAGCCACTGACTGAAGTGAAGTGGGTAAAGTATCAACCCAAGGCAGAGATGCTGGCCCTGGATAAGATATATCCGGAAGGGCATAAGATTCCGGAAATGTTTATTGGGAAGGATGTAGTCCATTTTCCCACAATGAAGACGCACGGCCACACTACGATGACCGGGGCCATGAAAAATGCTTTTGGCGGTCTGATCACAAAAAAGCGTCATCATTGCCACAAGATGATCCATGAGGTTCTTGTTGATCTGCTACAGCTCCAGAAAGAGATCCATCCGGGAATGTTTGCAGTGATGGATGGCACTGTCTGCGGTGATGGAGCCGGTCCAAGGACAATGGAACCACGGATTAAGAACTGTATCCTCGCTTCCGCAGATCAGGTAGCTATCGATGCCATTTCTGCAAAGATGATGGGTTATGATCCGATGAGGATAAAGTTCATCAAACTGGCTCATGACAAAGGATTGGGAATTGGTGATGTCAAGCAGATTGATGTTGTGGGAGAGGACATCTCCAAAGTCAATTTCCATTTCCAGACAAATAAGAGTCCAGTCATCTTTTGGGATCAGATGTTTAGGAAAGGGCCGTTGTCTTTTGTTGAGCCGATGCTGTTTCATACTGGTCTCTTCAAACTAGCTGTTTTTGGATCAGCCTTTTATCATGATTATTTATGGTATCCCACTATAGGTAGAGCAAAGATCAATAAGTTCATGAAGTCAGAGTGGGGGAGACTATGGAAAAAGTATTAGACTGGGTAAATTTACTTAGGGTAAGGCAATGGTATAAGAATTTGGTTGTTTTCTTAGCCATATTTTTTGTAGGTCATCTGCTCAATTTGTATGAGTTATGGATGGCTTTCCTGGGTTTTGTATCACTTTGCTTAGTTTCTTCTGCTAATTACATTGTCAATGATTTAGTGGATTTAAAGAAGGACAGGTTACATCCTGAAAAGAAGAAACGACCACTTGCAGCCGCTAGAATTGGTAGGGGTTGGGCAGTAGTAGTGGCAATGGTCCTTTTTTCAATCAGTATACGGCTTGCTCTTTCACTGCACCAAGATTTCTTCTATTCTGTATTGGGGTTGCTGGTAATCACCCAAGTGTACACTTTTTACTTGAAACGCATTATTTTTGCTGACATTCTGACGATTTCAACTTTATTTGTGGTAAGGGCAATCTCTGGAGCTCATGTTATCCAGGTAAAAATTTCACCATGGCTAGTATTATGTCCTTTCTTCCTGTCTTTATTTTTGTCAATAGGGAAGAGGCATGCTGATTTACTGTTGCTTAAAGAGAAGGCTGTGGCAACGAGGGAAGTGCTTAGGGATTATAATCATGGTCTCACAAATTCATTAATGATAATATCTACTACTTTACTAACGATTTCATATGCTTTGTACTGTTTCCTCAGTAAGCATCAGAATTTGCTTTATACTTTGCCATTTGCTTTATTTGTAATATTTCGTTTCTTTTTTTTAGTTAATAGAGGGTCGGAGATTGCCCGTCATGCAGAAAGGGTGTTTTGGGACAGACAGATGACGATTGGGATATTGTTGTGGGTGGTGATTACGGGACTTTTAATATATGGGTGAGTATTAGATACAGGGCTTTGAATACACAAAACTATATAAATTAGGTTATATCATTTGTTGGTTAACATGAAGAGATGAACACGGTATCCGTAATAAAGAACGCTATTTTTCTCCCCGGGACAATGATTTTAAATGGAACGTAGTAAAGAAGAAAGAGAAACCAGTTGAATGAGATACCGACTTAATTCCCTTGCAGGACGTGAAGTTGGATGGTTTTGGCATCTACGTTACTGATACTCAGAGGATTCCATACCACTTCCTTTAGGTCGGGGTACAGAATCATCTGGTCGACATCCTTTCGATACCCCAACCTTCAGGTTGGGGAGGATGTCATTTTGGTACAGAAACAAGTCATGTGCGAGTGCATCCTTTACTGCATTGGACGGAGTTGGACATATGGCAGTACATACAACAAGAAGGCATTCCTATCTGCAGCTTATATCTAGCCAAGAATGGGAAGAGATATCGCAGTCTGGGATGTATGCCCATCACTTCTCCAATAGAATCATATGCGAATACCATTGCCAAGATAATCGCTGAGCTGCAAATAACAAGTGTGAAAGAGAGATCAGGTAGGGGACAAGATAACGAATTCATGATGCAGAAGTTAAGGAGTTTGGGTTATATGTAGGATTCTGGTTTTGGTTAGGGTATTTGAAGAACACTTTTACAAAACTTTTATAACTAGACATCACAACACCAGCCGGTGAGGGGAGATGACAAAAAGAGTGACCTATGAACCGGACAATTCACTGAAGAGAGGGTATTTTGCTACTTTTAATGATATTTTTCAGGAGTTGTGGGAAAATAGATGGCTTACCTGGCAGCTGTTTAAGAGAGATTTCTTTTCCATGTATAAGCAGTCTTTTATCGGCGTTCTCTGGGCAATTATTATTCCTTTAGTTAGTGTAAGCACATTCATCGTTTTAAACCGGTCGGGCATTTTTTCGATAGGTAATCTTGATGTGCCTTACCCAACCTATGCTTTGCTAGGGATGGCTTTCTGGCAGCTGTTCTCAACGGGGTTAATTCAAGGTTCAAATGCTTTAACAAGTGCTGGAGCGATGATAACTAAGATTAATTTTTCTAAAAAAGCCCTGGTAATTGCCGCATTAGGAAAAACGTTAGTCACTTTCCTAATCCAAATTGCTATGGTTGCTATATTATATGGTCTTTACGGAACACTTCCAAATAAGATAGTTGTTTTAATACCTCTTGTCATCCTACCCATGGTTCTACTTACCATTGGATTAAGTTTTTTTTTCTCTCTAATTAACGCTGTTGTCAGGGATGTAAGTAACATGATTTCTACATTGATGACTTTTTTAATGTTTTTAACTCCCGTTTTATATGCAAAACCCACTTCAGGGATACTAGCGGTCGCTACTAAGTATAATCCTTTGTATTACTTAGTTTCTGCTCCAAGAGATTTAGCTTTATATGGTAAATTATCAGAACCAAAAGGATTTTTAATAGCTAGTTTTGTTTCAGTTATTGTTTTTCTATTCTGTATATTTATCTTTCATTTAACCGAAACAAGAGTAACGGAGAGAGTTTGAAAATGGATGACAATATTGCCATAAAAGTTGAGAACGTTTCAAAGAAATACTGCAAGTCATTAAAAAGATCAATGCTTTACGGAGTGAAAGATATTGGCAAGAATGCTTTAGGGATACGTTCTCGTTCTCATAAGTTAAGAAAAGATGAGTTCTGGGCAGTCGATGATGTCTCTTTTGAATTGAAAATGGGTGAGACACTGGGAATAATTGGTCCAAATGGATCCGGCAAGACGACATTACTTAAAATGTTAAATGGGATTTTCTGGCCAGATAAAGGAAAAATTACTGTAAATGGTAGAGTAGGCGCACTTATCGCTGTAGGAGCAGGTTTCCACCCATTGCTAACTGGAAGAGAAAACATTTACGTAAATGCTGCTATTTTAGGGATGACTAAAGAAGAAGTGGACGCTAAATTTGATGAGATGATTGAGTTTGCTGACATCGGAGAATTTATAGACATACCCGTGAAGCATTACAGTTCGGGGATGTATGTAAGATTAGGGTTTGCAGTAGCTGTACATTGCGAACCTGATATTTTATTGGTGGATGAAGTGTTAGCAGTAGGCGATATGGAGTTTAGAGCGAAGTGTTATAAGAAAATTGCAGAGATGAAAGAAAGGCTAACCGTTGTTATGGTATCTCATTCTCCAGAGATGATAAATAGAATGTGCGGTCAGACGGCTTTATTGGTTAATGGCAGTTTGACTGATTGTGGGGATTCAAAAAAAGTGCAAGGGATATATCTTGAAAGAAATACTTCTATGCGTCAAGATAAGTACTTTAAATCTAATGTTGTTACTAGTTTGTCCTTAGTAGAATCCAACAAGCCAATAAAGAACAATTGTATTGATTTGGTAAAAGGTGAAGCTTTAGAACTTACACTTGAGATAGAAAGATCTGATTTGTGTAGTGTCCCTATAATCCTTAATCTATTGCTCTTCAATTCGGATTTGTTTCTGGTAATTAGTGTGAAATCTGATGAAATCAATTGCAACCTATCTCTGGAGGGCAAAATAACCCGGGTAAAACTAAAATTAGATAACATGTATCTATCATGTGGGATTTATTACTTAGGTATTGGAATCTTTGCTTCAGACCAGGTAAGGCTATTATTCAACGATGAAGCTTTCCTAAAAATTAGGATTACTTCTAGCAAAGGAGAAGTATTGTTTGAGCCGGGAGTGTTTTCACCAAAAATTAACATGTCTTTAGAAGGTAATACTAAGTGTATAAAATGAACGCAATCATCTTAACAAAAAACTATGAAACGAGTTCCAGCGCTTACCACCATCAGATAAATCTGGCGTTTATGGGAATTGGGACTTGTTTCCTTTATGGTGAAGGATATCTTGAGTACGATAAGAATGATACGATCCAAGATGTAATTACTAAAGCTCCTTTCTCAAAAGGAGATATTGATTTAATTGTAGTAGGAACCTCTTGGGAGATTCAAGATTCAAAAATCTATGAATCCGATCCCCATCCAAGGATAAATTTAAGCGGCCTAAACGTGCCAAAAGTTTTTTTCTTAAACAAAGAGTATAAAAAACTAAACCAAAAGCTTGAATATGCTAAGAGAAATAACTTCGATTTGGTCTGTTCAGCTCACCACGATTACCAAAGGTGGTCAGAGAGAACTAAGTTACTTTTTCTTCATGTCCCTTTTGCTACAGATCCACAACGGTTTAAATGTTCTGGTAATAGAAAGAAATATGATTTTGGTTTTACTGGAAATTTACATAGATCCCACACTGACTTAAGGTTTAGAGTAAAAGAAAGATTATTTAAAATCACAGATTTTAATAAATCGACTAACCTTACTTTAAGTGATAAGATTCTATTGGCAAGCTTTTTGAAAAAAGAATTTAAGAAATACAAAATTTACTGGGCGGAATGGAAAGCTGGTTTACCTACAGGAAAAAAATACGTGGAGTTTCTGAGTTCTTTTAAAACTTTCCTTTCTACACCATCCGCGATTGGTCTTATTGGAATCAGATTTTTTGAATGTATGGCCGTAAAAACTTTAATCTTTTGCCCGGAAAGTGAATATTATGGAGATTTATTGAAAGATGGTTACAATTGCGTGATGTTTAAAGAAGATCTTTCGGATTTTGCAGATAAGTTACACTGGATACTATCTAATAAGAGAGAACGAATAAGAATTGTAGAAAATGCTTACAGGGGTTTTATTAACAAACATACATATGGCCACAGAATAGAAATGGTTTTAAAGACACTGAATTTAATGTAAGAGAGGGGTGAAATAAGTGAAGTTGAAAGATATGCCAAGAGAGGTAACTGGTTTTTATTCAAACAAAGTAATCCTAGTCACGGGCGGAGCGGGAGCTATAGGTACCAATTTAGTAAGAGAACTAGCTGGAAGTGGAGCAAAAATGGTGATTATTCTTGACAATCTAAGCGCTTCTGAAATATGGAATGCTCCTTCCCTGCCAAATGTTATGTTTGTAAAAGGTGATATCACAAATGATATAGACCTAAAACGGGTTTTCAATGATAAACCACAGATAGTATTTCACCTTGCTGCTTTCTTTGCTAATCAAAATTCCGTTGACTACCCAGAAAAAGACTTGCTAGTTAACGGCTTAGGGACAATAAAACTATTAGAATACTCAAAACTTACTGCTGTTGAAAGATTTGTTTACGCTTCCTCCGGTTGTTCTATTTATGGTAGCACAGCCCCCCTTCCATTAACAGAGGAATTTATGAGTCTAAACTTGAGTACACCTTATCAAATAACTAAGATGTTGGGAGAGTTATACTGTAATTTTTTCCGTAATCATTATGATTTACCAATTGTTAAGACAAGATTTTTTAACTCTTACGGTCCAGGAGAAGTACCAGGACAATACCGTAACGTGATTCCTAATTTTATTTACTGGGCGATGAAATGCATTCCCTTACCAATAACCGGAAGTGGTGAAGAGACACGCGATTTTACATTTGTAATGGATCTCATTGACGGTTTGCTAAGAGCAGGATATTATCCCCAAGCAATAGGGCAAGAGTTCAATCTCGCTTCAGGGAAAGAGACGAAGATTATAGATTTAGCAAGAATGATTAACGAAGCGGTGGGAAACAATAATGGAATCAAGTTTGCAAGCAGGAGAAAATGGGATACAAAAAGTAGGTTGCTGGCATCTGTTGACCGTGCAAGAGAACTAATTGGATATTATCCAAAGATTGAGTTTAAAGATGGTCTGATGGAAACAATCCAATGGTTTAAAGATAATTGGGACAAGATAGAAAAAGCAGCAAAGTTTCCTCCAGGAGCTTCTTCTGCAGTGAGGAATGTGGATTTATCTGCTTCAGAACAAAAATTGGTGAAATGTTAATGAAAAATAAAGTGTTGCTAGTCTATCCCGGTAAGGTAGAAAACCGGCCACCTTTGCCTCTGGCTCCACTACACTTAGCAGCACACCTGGTCAGACACGGGTTTGATCCGGTTATTTTGGATACAAGAATCTCCAATATTAAAGATCTGGACTTAAATGACTTTGTTGCGGTAGGTATTTCGTGCATGACCGGCCCACAGGTTGGCTATGGCTTGGATGTAGCTAGGTTTGTCAAAAACAATTATCCCTGTGTGCCTGTAGTTTGGGGTGGAGTCCATCCTACTCTTTTGCCTGATGAGACTGTTCGTAACAGATTTGTAGACATAGTTGTAAGAGGAGAAGGGGAAGGGACCATGGTTGAACTAGTGAATTGTTTGCTGGAAAATAATTCATTACAAGAAGTACATGGGATTACATACAAAGAAAATGGTGAGATTAAACATAATCCTGAAAGATCTTTCATGGATTTGAATACTATTAATCCACTACCTTATCATTTGTTGGATTTGTCTTGTTACGCATCTCTCTCTGAATATATCCCTTACCAACTAACTAGGGGTTGCCCGCATAATTGTACCTTTTGTTATAATCACAAATTCAATAAGCGACGTTGGAGGAGAAAGGATGTAGGGACCATTATTAGAGATCTTCGGTTAATAACTCAACAATTCCGGCCCAAGAGAATATATTTTACTGATGATCAGGCTTTAGTCAGTGAGAAGTTTACCCAGGAGCTTTGTGAAAAGCTTATTTCTGAAGGTATGGATTTCAACTGGAATACTCAAATTGACATTAAATGTTTGCTTCGCTTTAATCCAGAGACAATCCGTCTGATGAAAAGAAGTGGATGTATTGACCTCGGTGTCGGAGTGGAATCTGGCTCACAGCGGATTCTTGAAATCATTCAGAAACCGCAACGGGCAGAAGATGCTCTGAAGGCAGCAAAAAAAATGAATAATACTGGGATAAAGCTTGTTTTTAATTTTATGTTTGGCTTTCCTGATGAAACAGAAGAGGATGTTCAAAAAACTTTTCGGATGATTAATCAACTAGTAGATATTAATAACAACATTTCGTTTAAACCAATATGGGTTCTCATCCCCTATCCCGGCACAAAGATGTTTGATTTGGCTGTTAAACGTGGATACTCCCATCCAAAATCATTGGAGGAATGGGACGGATATGGGTGGGGGTCTATAGAACGCTTACCATGGCTTAGCAGGAGGAGATTGAAAAAGTTGAATTCAATTAGTAACATGACTCGCTATGACTTCTTTAAAGAATGGTCGCCTAAAGGGGGCTTGCTTTCATCAATACTTAATTTAGATGCACGTTTAAGGTGGAAATACCAGTTTTTTTTGTTCCCACTTGAGTGGAAAATCCGCCAGAAACTCGTGCATTTTTGGAGAGGAAAAGGCACAATTTAAGGTGATAAATGTGTGGTTGGTATTAGTATATTTGATATTTAATTTTGACAAGAGGTGTTATTTTGTTGAAAAGTATATTTCGTGAGATACAACTGAGAGGTTGTAATTCAGTATTTAGTGAATTACTTAGCAACCCAAGTTTTTTTTTAAATTGTATTTCTTCTTCGAGAACTAAACATTTCAAAGCACGGTATAAGTCGTTAGTTTGTGTTGAGGAAAAACTATTAAATTTATTCATCAAACCAGGAGATGTTGTACTGGACGCAGGTTGTGGAGATGGAAGAAACGGACTTAAAATTGTAGAACAGATGGGCTTAAAACCCAAAAAAATTGTAATGCTTGATATCAATGAAAACTATTTGCGCAAGTTAGAAGTATTTGCACTAAGGTCTAATAACAACTGCTATGATATACTACACGAAAGTATATTTGATACGAAATTGCAGGAAGGAAGATTTGATACTGTTATTTGTATGGGGGCAGTACTTAGCCTTGCTGCAGGGGGGAGTATTAGTGATGGTCTGCTTGAATTAAAGAGAGTCACTAAAGAAAGTGGAACAATTATTTTTCACATAATCACAAAAGAAAGATTGATTAAAACTGCAGAAGAACGCGGAAGGCCAGACATAAAAGAAGAAATAATCAAAACTGGCATATTTCCTAATTGGAATACGCAGTATAGTGAAGGAAGATGCAAGGGTTGGTCTGTTGAAGAGATGGATGAAAAAATTAAGAGGTTGGGATTGGAAGTTCTCGCCAAAGAAATAGTTTATGTCTGGCATAAAGATGTCCCAGATAGTGTGTATTTTGCTTGTAGAAAATTGTGAGGATTATGAGATGTCCAAAAAGATATTATTAAATAATCTAAAATTAGGTCAGATGATACTAAGAAAGAAACTGAAAACTTACTTATTTGGTCATCCAGCACAGAAAAGGATTTGTTTGTATCAGTCAAAGCTGGATGAACATTTCAAAAATTTAGAAGAATGGACATATGTTGCTAGAGTAAACCAAAAGAAAACAAATCAGAGAGTTGTGTTAGAAACTTTTGAAAATGATGTTCTTTATGCTCCATGTGTTCAACAATTACTACACGATCATTTCAACATTTACGCTGAAATTAAGAAAGAAAGTAGAAAGCGCGAAATAAAAATTGTGAAAAAAAGAAACAGCGAAACAATTGAGTTAAAGAAAATCCGTAATTATTTGATTTCTAATCTTTATCATCAATTTAATCTACAACGGGGTAGTCTTCCTACTGAAGTATGTAAGTTTATCAGAAAACTAGAAGAAATCGCTATTAATTTTGGTGTGTTTGAACCGCAAAAAGAAATGAAAGTCTATTGGACAATTGATGCAGAAGCGCAACTTGCTTATGTAGATAATAAAAGTGGAATGAGTACAAAACTCTTCTCTACTAAGAATAAACAAGGATTATTGTTAAGTGAGACTATCAAAGTGATAGAAAGAAGGCTTAATATACCGCACATTTATTTTGTTCCTTTTGAGCTATTGTGTCCAACTGGCAGGGATGCATTAGGGAACACTTTTTGCAATGTTGAAATGAACAGAAAAGTGTTAAGAGAGTTACCAGATAATGTTTCCATTGCTTTTCATGAATTTCATCATGACAAGTACAGACAGCTTTGGAGTAGAGGCAATTTAACAAAAGAATTTGTGGATGAAGGGATTAAAAAATCAAAAATTCTTGCTAGTGAGAAAGGGATTAAAATGCGGCTAATTAATCGTTATCCTTCCTTGTTACGGGAATCATTCTCTCTTGAAATTCTCGAAAATAGGGGGTTTAATATAGACATGTCAGACTTCATTGATGAAACAATGCTGCAAGAGTTTTCAGCTTATTGCCGTTATAGATTGCTTAAGCTTAATGGGAGTGAGATTACTTCAAGTAAGGTTTGGGAAATTCCGGTGGTTTATGCTAATCCATATGTAGTTGGCTTTAACTTAGAGAGAATCAATAATTTTGTACAGTATCTTAAAGTGGGACAAGATTATCACAACAGCGAAGTTGCTTTGATGTTCCATGATAAAATAATAGGATTCCCACAGGAGTGTAAAGATATTTATAATCTTGAAGATGGCAGGACCAATATAACAGGAAGTAGCAATGCTATTAGTTATATGCAGCAGTGTTTACTTGACGAAAAATTATTGTCAAATTTACAAATCGATTAAAGTAAATGAAGATATCAATTATACTTGGAACCAGACCAGAAATTATTAAGATGTCCCCTTTGATTAGGTTTGCAATAGAGGAATCACTTGATTTTTTTATCATACACAGTGGACAGCATTATTCTTATGAAATGGATCTAGCTTTTCTTGAGAATCTAAACTTACCGGGCCCTAAATATAATTTAAATGTGGGGTCTGGCAGTCATGGGAAGCAAATTGGAGAGATCCTGCAGAAAGCTGAAGTTATTTTGTCTGAGGAAAATCCTGATGTAGTATTAGTACAAGGAGATACGAATACAGTTTTAGCTGCAGCCTTAGCTGCCTCCAGGTTAGGTATAAAAGTAGGACATGTAGAAGCTGGTCTTAGGAGTTATGATAACAGAATGCCAGAAGAAATAAACAGAAAACTTACAGATCACATTTCAGATTTTTTGTTCTGTCCAACAGAAAAAGCTAAAGAGAATGCATTAAAAGAAGGAATCAATGAAAAGAAATTGTTTGTTACGGGCAATACGATTGTGGATGCTGTTATTCAGAATAAAGAACTGGCTATGAAAAAAAGTAATGCTCTAAGCAGATTCGTCCTGCAGAAGAGAAAATATTTCCTAGTAACAACACATAGGCCTGAAAATGTTGATAGTGAAACAAACCTCAAAAGAATTATCTTTGCTTTAGACAGTATTGGTAGAGAATACAATTTGCCAGTAGTTTTTCCGGTACATCCCCGGGCTAAGAAAATGCTGAAGCTTTATAATATGGAGATCCCTTCATCTATACTTTGTACTCCTCCCTTAGGTTTTCTTGATTTCCTGCAACTTGAAGCTAGTGCTAAGTTGATTCTTACAGATTCAGGAGGAGTTCAGGAAGAGAGCTGTATACTAAGGGTGCCTTGTGTGACTTTAAGAGAAAATACAGAAAGACCCGAAACCGTAGATGTTAGATCTAACAAACTTGCAGGAACTGATTCAAGTAAGATAATAGGCTCTGTAGGGATAATGGTTGATAAAGAGCGAAGTTGGGAGAATCCTTTTGGGGATGGAAACTCCTCTCAGGAGATTATTAGGATTTTAGAAAATGAATTCGTACGAGAGAAAATAATTTCAAAAGAGAGTTGATCTTTTGCAGGAGAAGCTTAGAAAATATATCAAGACAAAGAAAGTATGGGCCTTTCCAAAGGAACCAATAAAGTATAAGAAGGAAGAATTGGAGGTATTGAAAGCACTCGGATATATCTGATGAGATTTAAGACTGACTTTAAATACTGGAACAGGGAAAGCAAAGCCAAGTACATCTTTCTAAAGTATAAATCAATACTAGTGGGCAGGATTTTAGATGTGGGAGCAGATAAATGCTACCTGGGAGAACATTTGAGTGATAAAGTGGAGTATGTAGGAATTGGTCTGGGCTCAGATAAACTCAATTTACAGGTTAATTTAGAAAGAGAGAACCTGCCATTTGAAGATAATTCATTTGATGTTGTACTGTGTATTGATGTGTTAGAACACTTAGAAAATATCCATGACGTCTTTGATGAGTTATGCCGTGTTTCAAAAAGCTATGTTATTATTTCACTTCCAAACTGCTATTGGGCATTTTGGAATCACCTAAAGCGAGGAGACTATCGTCCGGGCCGGCACCTTAAGTTCCATGGGCCACCATTGGAGAAACCTCCTGATAGGCATAAATGGTTCTTTTCTGCTGAAGAGGCAGAAAGATTTGTCCGATATAAAGCAAAAAGGAATGATATGAATATCGTTCAGATAGATTTTGGAGAAGATAATATGCAGACTCCTTCAAAATTTAAGATGAAGTCGATTGCTAAATTATTGATCAAAAAACATTTAGGATTGAATTTGTTTAACTGGAATCTACACGCTGGCACAATGTTTGCTGTTATTAAGAAATGAATGTTAACTATACAATTTGCATTAATTTTTGTTGATCTATTTTTTCCATTTCTTCTTTAAATAATCTTTCATTAAACACACAATGCTTCACAGCCAAGACAACGATTTCAAAATCATTAAGTCCGCTATTGTTTATATTAAAAACGTTTGCACCGAATATCTCAGAAATTACAACGTCTTCAATCCAAGGATCATACGCATAAACATCAACTCCAAACTCTTTGAGTTCGGAGATCAGATCTTTCACGCGACTGTTTCTATAATCTTTTACATTAGCCTTAAATGTTAATCCTAGTATCAATACTTTTGCCCCCTTTGTACTGATACCTCTTCCATTCAACATTCTAACTATCTTTTGTACGTAAAATGAATGCATATTATCATTAATCCTTCTCCCAGCGAGGATGACATCTGGATGGTAGCCTAACTCTTCTGCTTTGTATGTGAGATAATATGGATCAGTAGGTATGCAGTGCCCTCCAACTAATCCCGGAGAGTAGGAATGAAAATTCCATTTTGTTTGAGCTGCCTTGAGAACTTCTTTCGTATCAATATTCATTTTGTCAAAGAGAATTCTCAACTCATTCATTAAAGCAATATTTAAATCACGTTGGATATTTTCAATAATTTTAGCTGCTTCAGCAACTTTAATTGATGGAGCACAATGCGTGTTAGTGATTTTACTATATACATAGTTAATTTTAGTCAAACTTGCTTCATCCATGCCTGCTATGATTTTAGTAACTTTGTTGATTGTATGCTCTTTATCTCCGGGATTTACCCTTTCAGGACTGTAACCAACCCAAAAGTCAACACCACAGTCCAACTGGGAATTACTTTCCAGTATTGGCACACACTCTTCTTCTGTAACACCCGGATATACTGTACTTTCATAAACAACAATTGCTTTCCCAGCTAGGTTTTCTGCTACTGTTTTTGATGCAGATTTCAAGTAACTTAAGTCTGGTTTTTTATGTTGATCAATGGGAGTGGGCACACAAATAATGACAAAATCAGCACTTTTTATTGTACTTGGTTCTGATGAAAATTCAGTAGTTGTATTCAATAATTCTTGAGAGGAGGTCTCTTTTAGTTTATCGTCCCCTTTTTTTAATTCATTTACTCTTTTTTCGTTAATGTCAAAACCAATTACAGGGAAATGTTTATTTAAAGCAAGAGCTAATGGCAAACCCACATATCCCAAGCCTACAACACAAATCTTGTTAACTTCCATCTTTGAGATGATGGTATTCTTTGTACCAACTAACGAATCTTCTGATTCCTTCCTCAATTTTCACTTTAGGCTCCCAACTAAGTACACGCCTACTTTTCTCTATATCAGCAAGTGTTTCAGGAACATCGCCCGGTTGTAGGGGTAAAAGTTGTTTATTAGCTCCTCTGCCCAGTTCTTTTTCAATACATTCAATAAAATAATTCAGCTCAACCGTTTGAGAATTCCCTAAATTAAATATCCCATAACCTTGAACTTTGTCAATAGCTCTCAAGACTCCCTCAGTAATATCAGTAATGTAAGTGAAATCCCTTCTCATATTTCCGTAATTGTATACATCAATTTCTTTGTCTTCTAGAATTGCTTTGGTAAACTTGAACAAAGCCATGTCTGGTCGTCCCCACGGTCCATAAACAGTAAAAAAACGTAAACCAAAACAGTTAAAACCATAAATATGATGATAAACATGGGCCATAAGTTCATTATTCTTTTTGGTAGCTGCATACAAAGAAACAGGTGTGTCTACTGGATCCTTTTCAGAGAAAGGAATTTTCTTGTTACCTCCATAAACACTAGAAGAAGAAGCAAAGACAAGATTCTTTATCGAAAACTCTTTCATTAATTCAAGAATGTTCAACATACCCAGATTATTACTCTTCTCGTAGGAGAAAGGATATGTTATAGAATTCCTTACCCCTGCTTGTGCTGCCAGATGGCATATTTTATCGAACTTATTTTGACTGAATACTTCCTTAACAGCGTCAAAATCAGCTAGATCGATTTGGTAAAACTTAACTCTGTCTTTAATCTGTTCAAGGCGCGCTTTTTTAAGTTCTACCTCATAATAATCGGAAAAATTATCTACTATAACAACCTCATCTCCACGTTCAACAAGTGCTCTTGCTACATGGAAGCCGATAAAACCTGCTCCACCGGTAACCAGTATTTTCATCTGTAAATGTAAGATACTCATAACAGGTTATAAAGATTATGAATCCGTAAAAGTTAAATAGTGTTTAAATTGTAATCAAATAAGATGGTAATGAAAAAATTAAGTGATACAAATATGGCTTTGTTCTTTACAGGAGGTGTAAGTCTTAAAACGTGGGCAGATGTAGGTAATTTAGATCGGGAGATTGAAATATACAAGAGGTTGACAAATCATATTAACAGAGTTAATTTTGTCACTTATGGCGGCAAGCAGGATATTCTTTATTCAAGCAGAATAGAACCAATAAGACTTTTGCCAACCAAGTGGCATCGGATGAAAAAGTTTACATTGATGAGGTTATTAGCCAAGTATTCGAAGGAACTGAGGGGTACAGATATTCTTAAGACGAACCAGATTTTGGGTTCAGAGGTCCCTATTTTTCTTAAAAAGATGCTTGGTAAGAAACTGATTGTTCGTTGTGGTTATTCGCGTAGCTGGAATGAGATTATTATGGGTATGGATCAATCTGTTGTGAGAGAATCTATGAAGTTAGAGAAGATTGGCTTCTCGGCGGCCGATGTGGTTGTTGTGACCTCTTCCTGGCAGCGAGAATGGATTATTAGTAGGTATAATATTGCACCTGCCAAAGTTGAAGTGATTCCTAATTATGTTGTGACGGATATCTTTAAGCCCAATCCAGAAGTGGGAGTGAAGTTTGACATTCTCTTTGTAGGTAGAGGCGGCAAAGGAAAAAATTTGAGTAGCTTGCTCGAAGCGATACGTCACCTGCAAACAGAGCAGAAAAAGATTTCCTTGTTGATGGTTGGTGGCTGCTCTCGTGATGAAAATCTTAAAGAAGTGGTTAGCAAGTATGATCTAAATGTAACCTTCATTGAAAATATCTCTAATTTTCGTCTACCCAAATTAATTAACCAGGCTAAAGTCTTCATTCTTCCATCATTCTACGAAGGACACCCTAAGGTTTTACTGGAAGCTATGGGCTGTGGACTGCCTTGCATAGGTACAAATGTTACGGGAATCAAAGAAAACATCAAACATATGGAAACTGGTTATTTATGCGAGACTGATTACTTAAGTATTGCCCAAGCGGTAGAAAAAGTTTTATCTGACAAGGCGCTGAGAGAGGAAATGGGAAAGAAAGCAAGGAAGTATATTGTTAAGAACTATGCTGTTGAGAAAGTATTAGAAAGGGAACTTGATGTGATTAAGGAAGTAATAGGATAGAGAAGAATGACTAATTCAAAAGTAATAGGAAGAATAAAAAATGGTTGCCGGAAAGTAAAACGTCAATACTCATTTTCTACTATTCCTCTGCGGAAAATAATGCCTAACGAAACGATATTAATAGCTGGTTCGGGAAGAAGTGGTACTACTTGGCTAGGTAATATTATTGGCGCCTGCCCTAGGTTAGGAGTTATTTTTGAGCCTTTTGACCGTCGAAAAGTACCAGAAGCTGGTGATTTGCCTTTGCGTCCGTATCTAAATCCGCGGAATTACTATCCTAAGTGGGAGCCTTTTGTTAGAAAGGTTCTCAGTGGAAGAATTCATAATGCGTGGATAGACCAGGACAACCATAGAATTTTTATTTCTGGGTATCTAATTAAAGCTATTAGAGCCAATTTGATGCTGGCATGGATTGATAAAACATTCAATTGTCGTATTGTTTACATAATTCGCCATCCCTGTGCTGTAGTGTTGTCTAGAATGAAGTTAGGGAGGGATACACATTTGGATGAATTTACAAATCAACCTGAATTGATGAAAAATCATCTTGATCCTTTTATGTCAATCATCAATGGGGCTAAAACACCTCTCCAGCAACATGCAGTAATGTGGTGCATTGAAAACCTAATACCTCTCCTTCAGCTGGATAGTCATAATTGGATTTTCAGTACTTATGAAGAACTTTGTGTTAATACTGAAAAAGAAATTAAGAAAGTTCTCACCAACCTTAGATTAAAGAATACTAGCCAAGTTCGCAAAACAATGAAACGACCATTCCAAACTCGGTCGGGTAGTGCAATTACAAACAGTAAAGATGTTGTGTTAGATTGGCAAAATCATTTATCAAAGGAAGAAATTGCAGAAATACTTGATATTGTTAGTAAATTTAATATTAGAATTTATGGAGAAGGACCTATGCCCACTTATAATCATAATAAATGATTTTACCATGAGAGATCCTAGAATAACTGTCCTGATGTCTGTATATAACGGAGAGAAGTATCTCAGAAAAGCAGTAGATAGCATTTTGAGTCAAACGTTTAAAGACTTTGAGTTCCTAATTATCAATGATGGCTCAACTGACAGGACAGTAGAAATATTACATTCTTACGATAATCCAAGAATTAGAATAATCAATAACGAGGAAAACGTTGGACTCACAAAGTCTTTAAACAAAGGACTGAAGTTAGCAAAAGGGAAGTATATCGCTAGGATGGACGCAGATGACATTTCTATGCCTGAAAGGTTTGAGAGGCAGGTTGAGTTTTTGGAAAAGAATCCTGATATTGGAGTGCTAGGGGTCAATTGTCCTGTGATTAACGATCATGGCAGAGTGACTTTTATACTGGAGCGTCCTACCTCTCATACAGATATTGTGAAAGAACTCCTTAGTGAGAATCAATTTGTTCATAGCTCACTAATGTTAAGAATGGATGTTCTTAGTTCTGCAGGAGGTTATAATGAAGATTTCCGTCTGGCCCAGGATTACGAACTTATCTTGAGGCTCTCAAAAACAACCCAGGTAGCTAACTTGCCGGAACCTCTGCACATGTGGAGAAATAATATCTCAGGAGATGTTTTAACAGATAAAAGAAAGAAACAAATTCTCCTAAGGAATAAAGCAAGAGAGAGATACTTAAATGCAAATTATTCTTTTAGTAATAGTGATTTTAAATTAGTCTTGGCTAATTTCTTAAATAATCCCACCGATAAAGTTCTGTTTAAATATTTTTTTAGGATGCTGAAATATAGAGCTAAAGATTTTTTTGAGTTATTGGTGAATGAAAGAAAACCGCGCCAACAAGACTATCCCTCCTCCATTATCTTCCTCATGAAAAATAAATGCAATGCAAACTGTATTATGTGCGGTCTGAGTTACCGAGATAACAAAGAAGTTACAGAAATTACTCTAGAGAGTTACAAAATGATGCTGGCTAATCTAGAGATGGATGAAGTAAAAGAAATAACTTTCTCTGGTGGAGGTGAACCTTTGTTGTGTAAAGATTTCATTGAAATTGTCCGTCACACAAGAGAAAGATTTCAAAAAGTCAAACTTCATATTTATACAAATGGGATTGCTCTTTCAGATCAGTTTGCTCAAGAATTAATTCAACAAAAATTTAGTTTAGTTTCAATTTCTCTTAACGCTTCAACAGCGGAGATTCACAAAGAAGTAATGCGGGTTAATGCTTTTGACAATGTGGTGAGAAATATTAAGGATTTAGTATCTCTTCGCAACAAGATGAAAGCGAAAACAAAAATCCATCTGTCATTTATTGCATCACTATTAAATATAAAAGAACTACCAGAACTTATCTCTCTAGCTTCAGAGTTGGGAGTTGATGAGGTATCTATGTCTTATTGTAGGTTTTATTCACGGAAGTTCAAACTTGATTGCATAAATTATGATGAGCACAAAATTGATGAAAAAAACTCCCTCTTCTTCCATAAAGAACTGTCTGACAACATTCTTAGAAATAGCATTCGCTTGGCTAGTGAAAAGAGAGTAAAATTCCGCCATGAGTCATTGTTTGAAGAGAGAGATATTCATAAAAGAAGATGCACTTGGCCTACAACAACAATATTAATCGGACCGGAAGGTGAAATCTATCCTTGCGGGGGTGGAGAAGTAATGTTTTACAATGCAGTTAGAGATAATGAACTTTGCTTTGGTAATGTTTTGAAAGAACATGCGTCAGTTTTCTGGAATAACAAAGACTTTAGCGTGTTAAGGGAGTCCTGCTGCGGTAAAGACAAAAAGATATCCCAATGTAACAGTTGCAACCACACTATGAATTGGGAAGGGCCAAATAGTAAAAGAAGTCATTTTATTAATGTGTGACAATTCTTAAATCGGACAATAGCACTGCAAAACCAAAAATAATAAATAAAACTACATGTGTATCCGCACATGAAATTCGTATTATTGTCTACCCAAAGATCAGGTTCACATCTTCTAAAAGATTATCTTAACTCTCATCCACATTTAGAGTGCGGAGAAGAGTTGCAATTTAATAGAGATATTGCAATAATGGCGTTAAAAGATAATATTGAAGGCTTTTTGGGATTAAAGTGCGATAGAAGATACAATGAATTTTTATTTGAGTATGATAAAGATTTCCCTTTAAGAGTACTTAGTCATTTGCCTAACAATACTGGATATTTAGCACACTACAATCAGCTTGATCCACGAATTAACCTAAATAAAGTAAACGTAATCCATCTTATTAGAAGGAACGTACTGGAGAGGGCTATTTCAGCTTACATCCTAAAATATAAGCTTAGGGGAAAAATTGGTGCGTTAACTCGGCTAAATCAGTCTAAGTTTAACTTTAATAGAAAGTTTAAAGTTGGTAAATACGAGATTAAGAGAACAATTAAAGATACCGTCAAAGAAATTTTGTTTTGGGATGCAAAGTTAAGAAAAGAGGGAGCAAATTATGAGGTTATTTATTATGAAGACATCTTTGATGAAAGGTCTTTAACCCAGCGGTGGGAAGAGAATGAGGGACCAGTAAAGATACCAGAAATGGTAGCCAGGAAACTGTGCCTGTTTTTAGATGTTGACTATCACGAGATGTATTCCAACCGAAAAAGAGTAAACACTCCCAATTATCAGGATTATATCCTAAACTGGAAGAGAATTGAGAAATTAAAAAAGATGGAATTGTGTTTAGATGGAACAAACGAAGTGGGAGAATCAGCAGAGACCCTATAAACCCATGGTCTTTTGGTTTACTGGGTTACCATGCTCTGGTAAGTCTACACTGGGTGTGTGTCTACACAAAGAGTTGTGGAAATTAGGGGTTCCTTCATGCATACTTGATGGTGATGATGTCAGGCGTGGTCTAAATAAAGACCTGGGCTTTTCAAAGGAAGACAGGGAAGAGAACGTACGAAGGATAGGGGAAGTCGCTAAATTATTCCGCCGTTCTGGTTTGTGCGTTATCGCTAGTTTTATTAGTCCATATCGTTCAGATAGAGATAAAGTTAGAAAATTGATTGAAGAGAATTTCATCGAATTGTTTGTCAACTGTCCTTTAGAAGAATGTGCTCGGCGGGATGTTAAAGGCATGTACCACAAAGCGAAAATGGGTGAAATAAAGAGTTTCACTGGAGTATCTGCCCCTTATGAAGAACCAGATAATCCCGAAATAGTGATTAATACAGATGAATTCTCTGTGGAAGAATCTGTTCAGAAGATTATGAATTATCTAGCCGGTATAAAACCGAAAATAATAAATAGACCACAATATCACGACGGCACATGAAATTCCTATTACTGTCCACCCAAAGGTCGGGTTCGCATCTTTTGCGGAAATATCTAGGGTCACATCCTCAGTTAGAGTGCGAGGATGAAATAGAGTTTAACAAACAGATTGCCATAAAAGCTCTGAAGGAGAACATTAAAGGTTTTAAAGGGTTGTATTTGGATGGTAAGCATAAAAGTTTCCTTTTGAAATATGACAAAGATTTTCCTTTAGGGGTACTGGATCATCTTCCAGAAAACTCGGGTTTTTTGGTACAATATAATCAACTGGATCCGCAGATTAATCTAAGTGGTGTTAATGTTATCCACCTAATTCGGAAGAACCTACTGGAAAGGGCCATCTCCGTCTATATCAACAAATATCAGCTCTGGGGTAGCAAGGTTGATCATTTAACAAAAGGAAACCAGTTTCAAGCAGACTTTAGTCGGCGGTTTAAGGTCAGCCGATGGGAAATTAAGAGGACAATTGCTGATACAAAAGAGCAGATTCTGTTTTGGGATGCAAAATTAAGAAAAGAGGGGGCGAATTGCCTTACTATTGACTATGATGACATTTTTAGTGACAGGTCTTTAACAAGAGAATGGGAAGAGAATGAGCAACCGGTAAAGATGCCTGAGGCAGTAGCTGAGAAAATGTGTCGGTTTCTAGGCGTGGAATGTCATGAGATGACTTCCCCTTTGAAGAGAGTAAACACGCCAAATTATCAGGATTATATCATCAACTGGAAGAGAATTGAAAGACTTAGAGAGATTGTGCTAGTCTGAATGCCGACTTCTCTCAGGTGGTGGTAGATACCATTGATTATTAATGAATCAGAAAGGGGGAACAAATGATACAACATGATCAAAAGTTGAGCTTGGGGGTCTGTATACTCTTCTTCGAGAAATTAGGTCAGACGATAGAATGTATCCAGAGCTTCCTGCCCTCAAAAGTACCCCTCTACATTCTCAACAATGGTTCTTCAGCAGGATCCAGAGAGAGATTAGGGGAATTCTGCAGGGGATATCCACAGATAGAGATATTTGATTCACAGAAAAATTTAGGTGTAGCCGTTGGCAGGAATTTGCTGATAAACTGCACAAAGGTAGAATGGTTATTCTTTGTAGATAATGATATAACGATTAAGACCGAAGATTATTTGGAAAAAGTGGTGAGCCATATTCGATTCCATCCGGAGATCCAGGTTTTTATCCCAAGGCTGTTTAATGTGCATGACGATAAGTATGAAGAACGTCTTGATATTGTAGTTGAATGTATGAACGCTTCTCTCAAGAAGAAACCCTCCGGCAACATAGTTAACTCTTTCCCAGGAGGAGCTTCAATAGTTAATCGAAGCGTTTTTGACCGTTACGGAAATTATGACAAAATGATGTTTGTTGGTTTTGAAGACTATGAACTGAGCCTAAGGGCAATCCTCGCAGAAGATCCAATTACTGCTCTGCATGTGGACGACTTGGAATTGTTGCATGATCATCGCAGGACGAAGAATAGGAGAGACAGTAAAGCCGCTTCCGTTCGCTACCGAAAAAATCTTCACAAGGCTTCTCTTCAGAGAATAGCGGATAAGCACGGTATTTATTTTTATCTTAACTGGGAGAATTGGCTGTCTGAGCAGAGAGAGAAAGTATTGAACAAGAAGCCACTTTTTTCCTTGCAGGAAATAAAAGTGATTCTGGCTGGGATCAGGAATAAATTTAGGGGTCGTTGAGATGAAGATCGCTTTTATTACTCACCAGTTTATTCGGCCTTCAGGCCAATGAAAAACCCAACAT
>CAZWBB010000005.1:38258-72968 GCA_964632045.1 uncultured Methanosarcinales archaeon
ATTACTCACCAGTTTCCGAACTTGTACACAACTTTCATACAGAATGAGATTGTTGAATTAGTTAAGCGTGGACATGATGTGTCAATTTTTTCAATTTATGATGCCTTTGATGGGGTGGTTAACAAAGAGGTAGAAGCTTACAATCTATTAGAAAGAACACATTACTTCAATAAATATTTCCGATTTAGAGATAGGATTGTTTGTAGTATCACCAATAGGATTTTTGGAGAGAAAATGGATCAGTCATACCTGAATAAGCAAACGAAACTTATTAAGCCAATCGCTGAGCTAGTCAAGAACGAGGGCCATGACATGATACACGCGAGTTTTGGCAATAATCCCGCAACTATTGCTATGATCCTTTCAGATCTAACCCAAATTCCATTAACTTTCGAATCACACGCTTATGACCTGTTTGTAGATTTCCCATTTGCCGACCAAAAAATTAAAAAGGCATCAAAAATTTTTACTATTTCGGATTATAACAAACAGTATCTGATGAATGAGTGTAGTTGTCCGGAGAATAAGATTATAATAAAACGCGTTCCTTTCAATAAAGAATTTTGTAGTAATCTTGCGGCTATTAAGAAGAGGGAAAATTTGATTGTGTCCGTTTGTAGGTTACATTCGACCAAAGGCATTGAATATGCACTGGAAGCATTGTTTCTCCTTAGGAGAAAAGGATTTGATGTGAAATACCTCTTAGTGGGCGACGGCCCTTTACGTAGTGAGCTTAAGAAGAGAGTTGATGGACTTGGACTGGCTAATGCAGTGAGATTTGTTGGTAATATTAAGAATACGGAAGCTTTGAAATACCTGAGGCAAGCAACTATCTCCATTCTACCTTCAGTTATCGCTAAGGATGGGGATAGAGATGGCATCCCCACTTCTTTGATAGAAGCCATGTATCTAGGGACGGCATGTGTTAGTACAACCGTATCTGGAATTCCTGAACTAATCCATGATGGAATAAGCGGTTTTTTAGTGGAACCAAAGAATATTTTGGAGCTTGCTGAGAAAATGGAGATTCTGATTTTGGATAATGATCTTAGGATGAATATGGAGGAGAAGGCGAAAGAAAAGGTTAATTCTATGTTTGACATCGATGAAAACATGGATGTACTGATAAGAGGATGGCAAGATGTTGTCAAACAGATTTAAAAGGTTGGGAATGTTCTCAAATGGGCTTAAACTAGAAAAATGAAAATAGCTTTTATCACACATGTATTTCCAAGGTTACATAATACTTTTATTCAGAATGAGATAATAGAATTGCTAAAACGGGGACATGATGTATCTATTTTCTCGGTGTACAGGGCGGAAGATGAAGTTGTGAATGAAAAAGTCATACAGCATGGATTGCTGGAAAGAACATACTATTATAAAGATTTTATTAGTCTGAAAAGTAGGATACTTAACAGGTTCCGGAAAAATGGAAATTACTGGCAGTACTTTCAGAGACAAGAGAAAATTTTGGAGCCAATAATTAAATTGTTTGAGAAAGAAAAATTCGATGTTATCCATGCGGGATTTAATGGTATCTGCGCTACTACGGGGATGGTGTTGTCGGAAATAACAAATATTCCTTTCACTTTTGAGTGCCACTCCCTTTTCGGGGAATTTCCTTTTTCCCGAGAGAAAATTGAAAAGGCATCTAAAATATTTGCTATATCAAATTATAACAAGAAACTTCTAATCGAGAAGTATGGGTGCCCTGCAGACAAAATTGTTGTCAAGCGAGTTCCATTTAACAAAGAATTCTGTGATCAAATCTCGAACATCAAAACAAAGGAAAATTTGATAGTTTCTGTTTGTAGATTAGACCCAAAAAAAGGATTAGAGTATGCGATTGAAGCGTTTAGTCTAGTCTTCGGGAGAAGGAAAGATTTAAAGTATCTAATAGTTGGTGATGGTCCTTTGTGTAAGAGTCTAAAGGAAAAGGTTAGAAAAATGGGCTTGAGTAGGGAAGTGAAGTTTTCTGGTGATGTTACAAATACAATGGCTTTAATATACCTTAAGCAAGCAACAGTTTCTATTCTACCTTCAGTAGTTGCTAAAGATGGCGACATAGATGGCATTCCTACTTCTCTAATTGAAGCAATGTATCTAAAGACACCTTGTATAGGTACTAGTATCTCTGGTATACCTGAACTAATTGATGATGGAATCAATGGGTATGTAGTCGAGTCTAGAAATGTTGGGCAACTAGCGGAAAGGATGGAACTCTTATTGGAAAATAAACTGTTAAGAGAGAAGATGGGGGAAGAATCAAGAGAGAAAGTAGAGGACGAATTTGCTGTAGACAAGAACACAAATAAACTGATAAGCAGGTGGAAAGAGGTCCTTCTGGACAATTAAACCAAATGAAAATCCTAATCCTTTCATACATGTATCCCAACGCAAGATTCCCCACATTGGGAACTTTCGTCAAAGCGCAGGCAGAACTTCTCTCAAAGCATTGTGAAGTAACAGTTGTCTCTCCATCGCCTTGGCTACCTGAAACCCACTATGGCATTCCTAAGAAAGAAATTAACAATAGTATCCCAATCTACCATCCAAAATACTTCCCTTTGCCAGGACAATTTCTATTCGCTCTAAAAAGCTACATTATCTACCACTCAATTAAAAATGTCGTAAAAAAGATAAAGAAAGATTATGACTTTGACATTATACATGCTCATTTTGCTTTTCCAGATGGCTATGTTGGATATTTACTTAAAAAATATTTCCGGAGACCTTTAGTTATTACTGTGCATGGTTCTGATGTCTACTCTTTAAATGATCAATTTGCCACAAAATTGGCCAAGAAGGCCTTATTCAATTGCGATAAGGTTATTACTGTAAGTCATGCTTTACAGGGAAGGGTCAAGAAATTTGTCCCGAAAGAGAAGGTTTTATTCGTTCCAAATGAGGTAGACACACAGAAATTCTTTGATATGGATACTATGGGGGTAAGGAGAAAACTTGGTCTGAATGAAAACATGAAAATAGTTGTTTTTGTTGGAAACCTAATAACAGTCAAGGGCTTATCTTACCTTATTGAAGCAGTAAAAATTGTCAAAGAAAGGAGGAACGATTTTGTTCTGTTAGTTATTGGCTCGGGGGAGTCTGAAAGAAGTTTACGGCTTAGAGTAAAAAGGTGCAACGTGGGAGAAAAAATAAGATTTATGGGGGTTGTTCCCCACAGTAAAATCCCCCTTTGGTTAAATGCTGCTGACTTTCTTGTATTACCGAGCCTTAGTGAAGGTCGTCCTACGGTTGTAGCGGAGGCCCATGCATGTGGTACTCCCGTCATAGCAACGGACATTGAAGGAACAAGGGAGATGATTGACAGGGAAGAACTAGGTATATTAGTTCCTCCGAGGGACGCGAAAGCCCTAGCAGGAGCAATAACCACCGCCCTAGACAAAAACTGGAGTGCTGAGAAAATCCTCCGCCATGGAAAGAAAGATGCCGGAGTATCGGTGAAAAATATCATCAATGTTTACAATAAATTAAAATGTCAATAGCAAAACGAGTTGCCAAAAATACTTTCTGGCTTCTAACAGCGGAGGTCACAGGCAGGGGCCTTTTTATGATTTTGACATTCCTTATCGCAAGATATTTGGGAGCTGCTGGCTTTGGCAGGTATGCTTTTGCTTTTGCTTTTGTGACCTTATTCCTTGTGTTTACTGAGTTTGGGTTGGATCTTTTGACAATTCGTGAAGTTGCCAGGGAGAAAAGATTGGTGGGGAAATACATTAATAACATAGCTTGTATTAAGATAATATTGGCTATTGTGACTTATGTTACTATATGTATTACGATACAATTCTTTAATAAGACTCCTGAAACTAAAATCATTGTCTATTTAGCAGGGATTTATATTATTATCAGATCTTTTAATGATTTTTTCAAGACGGTCTTTAGAGCCTTTGAAAAAATGGGCTATGAAGCACTGGTTCAGATTACTGAAAAGGTTTTGTTATGTTTCTTTGCTCTCTATGTGATCTTTAATGACAGGGGTCTTTACTTCTTGGTTATGTCTTTTGTGTTTTCTTCTCTAGTAAGTTTTATGCTGACTTTACTATTGGTCTGGAAGAGATTCAGTAATTTCTTCTTAGAGATAGATTTTGCTTTCTGGAAGAAACTATTAAAAGCGGCCTGGCCCTTTGCTTTAAACTCTCTTTTCATAATCGTATATTTCAAAATTAGTACAGTGATATTATCAACAATGAGGACAGATGAAGCTGTTGGTTGGTTCAATGCAGCATATACATTACTTAATGCAAGTGTTCTACTGCCAAATCTTTTGATGGGAGCGTTATTCCCAGCAGTGTCTCGTCTCTATTCACTAAGTGAAACGAAGTTCTATATTATTTACAAGAAATTTGCAAAGTACTTATTTGTAATTGCTTTGCCAATTTGCTTAGTAACATCATTATCAGCCAAGAAGATAACTCTAGTCTCTTTTGGAGCTGAATATGTCAACTCTACTATTGCTCTTCAGATAATTATCTGGGCCGCGTTTTTTATTTACCTGAATCTTTTGCACAGCACTATCCTTAGGGCTTCAAACAATCAGAAGATAACTATGATAGTTTCAGGCATTTGTGTTACTATTAATATCATCCTAAATTTATACTTAATAAATTTGTATGGTCATGTCGGTGCATCACTGGCAGTAGTTCTCACCGAGGCAATTAGCTTAATCTTGCTACTGGCTGTAACGGCCAGGTATTTGAAGTTTAATATTGCAATCAATTCTTTCAAAAAAATCATTTTTTCGAATTTAATCTTGCTTGTTTTTATTTACCTCACTAGAGAGATGAATATCTTGATTATCCTCTCAGGCTCAATAATTTTATATATGGGCTTACTTTTGATGTTGAAGATTATTAAGGCCAATGACAAAAAGCTATTGAGGAGTGTTTTCAAACGGGATGATTTTTGAATTTTGGGAGGAATACGTTGATTATTGATTCCGATGGAAGATTATTTGGAAAAATAAACATCATTGATTTAGCTTTATTACTATTTATAGTTATTGTTGTTGTGGTTGGCATTAGATTCTTTCTGAACTCAACCATTGAAAATGAAGAAGAAGTAATTGAAATCGAAGTAAAAGTATCCAACCGGAAGGATTGGTTTGCCGATGCTATAACTAGGGGGGATAGAGAAATTGTTGGGGATAAAGTTACTGTAGTGATTACTGAGAAAGAAGTTGATCCTGTAAAGTTGTGTGTAGTAGGTGGAAATGGAATTAACAAAATTAATAGTACTTTATTCTACGAAATGAGTGATGTTAATGATGTAACCCTTAAAGTAAAAGTTTTGGCAGAGAAGAGAGGTGATGGAATGTATTTCAAAGGAGAGGAAATGAAAATTGGACAAAAGATAACAATTTCCCTTAACCATATTGATATTAAAGGAGTTGTTACAAAAATTTATTAAGATGTCACTAAGTAGATTCTTCAAGAGCAGTTTTGTTTTCTCAGTTTTACGGGTGGTAGATTTTATTTTGAGCAGATTCTACAGAAGCAGTATCACAGAAGATATGATTAGGAGATTGTCACTTTTTTTCGTTTGGATAGGTTCGTTTCTTGTTTGGGCCTATCAAGGTAGTTTCACTTTAGGGTTGATACAGAAAGTGAGAATTGTGATTAGGAAAAGCCAGATTGTGTCTTGGCTTGATAGGAAAGTAATAGAAACTGATGCTTTTTCAAGTTCAGTGGCTTATGGGAAACTAAGTGTAATTCTAAGAAAGCTGGGTAGAGCCGTGGAACTGTCAAGTGCTAGGAAATGGTTACGTTTACTCATAGCTCCTTTTAGATTTTCTGAGTTTTGGTTAGCTTTATTTAGTCTGGCTTATTTTTTTAAGGGAGGAGATGTTGGTGGTTCTCTTCTTAATCTTACATTCATTACTTGGCTTGCTTCAATTGTCTGTGTTGGTTTTGATGTTGTCAAAGCTAAGAAATTCTCTTTTAAGTTTAACTCATTCGACTTTTCTGTAGTGGTGTTTATGCTTATTATTTTCGCCAGTCTAATTTATGCTCCTTCTGCCTCTTTCGGAATGCATAAGCTCACAAGATTTATTTCCCTTGTTTTTGTCCCCTATTTTTTGGTAAGGTTGAGCTTGTTCAAAAAGGAAAAGATAAGGCGCTTTTTAGTTTTCTTCATCGGCGGTTGTCTTATAATTTCGTTAATTCCTTTCATTAATCCTTTTGATGAGATTAAATTTGTTTGGTATCGGTTGACCTTTCTTGAGATTAATCCGGTTCCTTTGGGAGTTATCATGGGAATCTCAATAATTTTTCTTCTTTTGAGTATCTATTGCAGAAAGAGTAAACATAAATGGTTCCTAGTTTTCCCATTGATACCAGTTTCTTTGGTATTTCTCTTAGCACAAACAAGGGCTGCGATAATCAGCCTCGTTTTATCCTTGTCTTTCCTTGGACTTTCCATTTTCTTGTTCAAAGAAAACAAAGTCAACAAAATGATTCCCCACCTGGTTGTGATCTTGCTTGCTTTGGTAATTTTCTTACCACAGGTCTTCCAGCACTATCAATTGGAAAGTAGGTTCCAACCAGGAACAGCAGGCGGGAGTGTAACTCTGCAAGAAAGAAAACAAATGTATTCGGACGGATTTAACATTTTTAGAAATAATGTCATTTTTGGTACTGGTTTTGCAGGATACAGATACTTTACAGGTTCTGATTATCCCCACAATATTTTTATTGAAGTGCTGTCTGAGTTGGGTTTAGCCGGATTGTTTGTATTTTTGATGATACTCATTTTGTTTTTTAAGAATAATTTTAGACTATTAAGTACCAATAAATTGTGTGACCCGCTATTATTGATATTGTTCATTATTCCGGTGTATTTGTTAATTGAATCTCAATTTAGTTTCAGCCTAGATAATCAAAAGTGGTTATTCATGTTTTTTGGGTTGAATTTGAATGCCTTACAGATTTATTTTAGATGACAAATGAAAAAAAAGCTTGGTTGTACTTATGGTGATGTTGGTAGGACTGCTTAGTACATCATCTTGTCTAGCCAATCATGGGTATACGCATAAAATTATATATCCTAGTAATGAAACACCCATTTTTCAACACCAGTTCACTGATAATATGCTACAACAAATCCAGAGTTTTTCCATTGCTCATAGGCTGGCCAGGAAACACTTTGGAATTGGCTATCAATATAAAAGGCTAATAGAAAAGCCATGACAAAGATGAAAATCATCCACCTTATTGATCATTACCAGCCGGAAATGGGTTATCAAGAGACTTATCTGGCGAGGAGGCAGTGTGAGTTAGGACATCAAGTTCATGTAGTTACTTCTGGGAGATATGCTAAGACAGTAAGAACTGTGTATGGGAAGAGCGAAACTAAGTTGGGAATCTATAATGATAATGGGATCATCATCCACAGGCTACCTTGCTTCTTTGAACTGGGCTCCAGGACTCTGCTAATGAACCTGAGATCCACTTTAAGAAAAATTCAACCAGATGTAATCCACTGCCACGAAGTCTTTTCTTTTACGGCCGTCATGGCTGCCCTGCTTAAAAAACAGATGATGTTCCGGTTGATCTACGACACTCATGCCGCCGATTTCAATACAAAATTTGGAGAGAACATGGCCAAGAGAGCTTATTATTCCTTCTTCAGGAATGTTCTTGCGCCACTCATAAAAAGGAATGCTGATGCAATTATCGCTATTGGTGAAGATGAGCGTAAGGTCATCTGCCGAGAATTCAAACTCAAATCGGATACTGTAAAGATAATCCCGTTAGGAGCGGATCTTGAAATATTTGGACCGAATTCGGAAGTCAGGAAAAAAGTCCGGGAGCAGTATGGGATTAAACAAGATGACGCTTTGCTGATCCATGCAGGGAAGCTGATACCCACAAAAGACGTTGATGTCCTGCTTAAAGCTGTCATTCCACTTATGAATCAGAATTGTTCTTTGAAGTTACTGATAGTTGGAACCGGTGAGGAGAGCTACCTTGACAAACTGAAATGCATGACAAATGAGGGCAATGTTTCTCAGCAGGTCATCTTTCATGATTTTGTTGATAAGAAAAGGCTGGCTGGACTTTATAATGCTGCCGACATTGGCGTATGGCCGGGAGATCCGACAATCACTATTTTGGAAGCGATGGCCGTAGGACTGCCGATTGTCATTCTGGATCATCCCACAACAGAAGGATATCTTGCTAACAATAACGGTTTCTCGGTGCCAAAAAACGATGCTGAACAGTTAGTATCTTGTCTAAGTTGGTTGCTTGAAAATTTGGGTTCAAGGAAAAATATGGGTCGCAATTCCCGTGAACTTATTGTAGGTAAATATAACTGGGATACAATCGCAGAACAATTTCTACAGCAGTATGGAAATATTTAAAAAGTTTCTTAATCCGAGGATGAAAGAGGATGGTAAAAGTAGGGGTAATAGGTTTAGGGAAATGGGGTAAGAATCATTTAAGGGTTTACTCTGAGTTGGATTGTGTGTTGGTAGGTGTTGCTGATGTTGATCATTCTACCAGCTACCTTACAGAAGATAAAAATATTCATTTTTTTGCTGATTACAAACAATTATTACCTTTAGTGGATGCAGTTTCAGTCGTAGTTCCTACTGATTTGCACTATCAGGTTGTAAGAGATTGCCTGGAAGCAAATAAACACGTGCTAGTGGAGAAACCAATAACCTTAGATTCAGAAAAGGCTAAAGAGTTGGTAGATTTGGCTGAGAGAAAGGGACTTATTCTTTCAGTGGGTTACCTGTATCGGTTTAATGCAGCAGTCAAAAAATTAAAAGGAGTTATTAAGAGTGTTGGGAAGATCCAATATATCACTGGAAGGTATGTTCATTCCACAAAACCTCCACGTAAGGATTCGGGTGCAATATTTAATTTAAGTATACATTTGATAGATGTACTGAATTTTATTCTGGAAGGGAGACCCAAAAAAGTGTATTGTAAGAAAATCAACCACTTGTCGGAACGATTCGAGGATTCTGCAGTGATGGTGTTAGATTATGGTGACTTTTTAGCTAATTTAGAAATGAGTTGCTGCCATCCATTAAAAAGGAGGGACATGTGGATTATTGGATCCAAGGAAAAGGTTTATGTAGACTTTCTAGAACAAATTCTAGTAAGGCATCCCTTAGAGGTTAGCTCTAGTGAGATTAAGGGTGGTAGGAGGATTAAAGTAGATGTAAACAAATGTGAGCCGTTAAATGAAGAGTTAAAGCATTTCTGTCAGGTTGTTAGGGCTAAGAGTGATAAAACAAATAATGGGCATTTGTACACTGAAGTTATGAATATCGGAAAAGAGGAATATTATACTACTAAAATATGCGAACTGGCTGTGCTCTCTGCAAAATTTAACAGAGATTTGGACTTAGAAGAAAATGGACGAAGTACAAATATGTGAATCAGCAAAAGTGAAGGATACCAAGATTGGGGGAGGAACAAAGGTATGGGAATTTTGTAATATTTATGGGTGTGAAATAGGAGATAATTGTAACATCGGTTCTTTCGTAGAAATTCAGGATAATGTCAAAGTTGGTAATAACGTAGCAATTTCCTCTCACTCATTTATTTGCTCTTTGGTCACGATTGAAGATGACGTTTTTATTGGGCATGGAGTGATGACGATCAACGATATCTATCCTCCATCATTCAGAAGAACTGGAACAAAAGATCATTGGAAACCAACGATGATTAAGAAGGGAGCAGTTATTGGCAGTAATGCGACTATTTTTCCTGTAACAATTGGCGAGTGTGCGGTTGTTGGAGCAGGAGCGGTTGTTACTGAAGATGTCCCTAGTGGTTGTACAGTTGCGGGAAACCCTGCCAAAATCATAAAACATAAGAGTGGGGCCATAAATTGAAAATCCCTTTAGTAAATCTAAAAGTTCAGTACCAAAGCATCAAGCAAGAAATTGATAATACTATCCAAAGAATTCTTGATAATACTTGTTTCATTATGGGGAAACCAGTCAAAGAATTTGAAGAAAATCTAGCGAACTTTTGTGACTGTCAACACGCAATTGGTGTGGCCAGCGGTTCTGCAGCTCTTTTTCTTGCTCTGAAAGCATATGGAATAAAAGAAGGCGATGAAGTTATAACCGCTCCCAACAGTTTCATCGCTACTGCGGAAGCGGTTGTGCAATGTGGAGCTACTCCTGTATTTGTTGATGTGGAAGAAAGAACAATGCTGATGGATCCTCGCAAAATAAGTGAGAAAATTACCGCGAGGACAAAAGCGATCATACCGGTATACTTGTATGGTCAGACATGTGATATGGATCCAATAATTGAGATTGCCCAGAGACATAATCTTCATATCATAGAGGACGCAGCCCAGGCAATAGGTGCAGAGTACAAAGGAAAGAGGCTGCCGATACATGAAACGGCAATATTCAGCTTTTTCCCAGCAAAGAATCTGGGCTGTTATGGTGATGGGGGGGCTGTTGTAACAGACAACCCTTCAATCGCTGCTACTGTGTCCAAGCTTAGGGATCATGGCCGCATCAGCAAGTACGAAAGCGATATCATTGGCTATGGTGAAAGATTGGATGCCTTGCAGGCAGCGATACTGGATGTCAAGCTGAAATCTCTGGAAGGGTGGACAGAAATGCGGAGGCAGAATGCTCGTCATTACAATGAACTGCTTGGGAGGAGTGCCGGAATTAGGATACATTTTGAGGAGAAGCACAGCAGGCATGTATACTATATGTATGTGATTAGAGTTGTGCAAAGGGATGGATTGATGGATTTTTTGAAAGAGAAAGGCATCGCTACAGGAATTCACTATCCTGTCCCTCTTCATCTGCAGTCATCTCTTGCATATCTAGGATACAAAGACGGTGATTTTCCTGTTGCTGAAAAAGCAGCTAAGGAAATCCTTTCCCTACCGGTGTATGCAGAGTTGGGTGAAGAGCAGATAGTGTCCGTCTGCGAGGCGATCAGGGAGTATTATGATGGGAGATAAACTTCATTGGAAGACTGATAGTGGAATCACTATCGCAGATTATCTGATTCCTTCTTCCTTGCCTCCAGCACACAACATCAGCATAAGAAAAGATACTTCCATCAAATCATACGTAAAAAAAGCCGCTTGGCCCATCCTTAACTTAAGAAACTCTAGCCTCGTAGATGGTTTCATCGAAAGAGAGATCGGGAAGTGGATATCATCCCTAATAAAGATAGATACAGTCTTCCTTGAGGTTGGCTGCGGGGATATGAGTCTGCGCAGATACCTGCCGAAGAGCACCTATTACAACGCGTTTGACATTTCCCTATCCGAGTTTCATATTAAAAGAGTGTCGAAAGAGAGGCGCAGAAATAACATCGCCATAGCCTCCGCCACCGATATCCCTCTGGATTCAAACATCGTCTCGTTGATAGTCTCCACCGAATGTTTTGAACACATCCCCGAGATAGAATTGGCTGTGAAAGAGATTCATCGGATAGCCATGCCGGGAGGAAGGCTGCTCTGCAGCATTCCAAACAATTATTGCTACAAATACCAAAAGAAAGGTCCGCACGAAGATCATATCAACAACTGGACATTTCAGGGATTCAGGCAATTCATGAGCAGACATGGTTTTCGGTTCATAAAAGGCCATCAAAAAGGATTCTGGATCCCTCTTCCTGGCAGGACATCTTATCAGCTGCCTTTTTGCAGCAGGAAAGAGTATTATAACACCAATTTCTTCTACATGTTTGAGGTGCTGAAATGAACAAAGAGAAGGGTTCCTGCAGATGCAATTACTGCACTTTGTTCGATTCCCACTATCTGAGTAGAGGACTGGCTATGTACGAATCATTACTGAGGCACTCCAATAACTTTCATCTCTATATTTTTGCTTTTGATGATGACACGTACCAAACCTTGAGAAGACTGAACTTGGAAAAAACCACAATCATCTCTCTTCAGCAATTTGAGGATGAGCAACTGCTGGCAGTCAAGCCCACACGTACGCGGGGAGAATATTGCTGGACATGTACCTCTTCAACAATATTTTATGTTCTGAAGCATTTTGCAGTGAGCAGCTGCACTTACCTTGATGCTGACCTTTTCTTCTTTGCGGACCCTTTAGTTCTTATCAAAGAGATGGAAGAAAATTCTGTCCTGATAACAGAACACCGCTACACAGATAGATACGAGAGAAGCGGCAAACATGGAACCTATTGTGTGCAGTTCATTACATTCAGGAATGACCGCTTTGGGATGGGTGTCCTGAGATGGTGGAGAGATGCCTGCCTTGATTGGTGTTATGCCCGATCAGAGGACGGAAAGTTCGGAGACCAGAAATATCTTGACGACTGGCCGGAAAAGTTTCCAGGTGTGCATGTCCTCCAGAACCTAGGGGGAGGAGTTGCTCCTTGGAATGTTCAGCAATATATGTTCTTCGACAAAGAGGGCTCTTTGTATGGCAAGGAGAGAAAAAGCGGCAGGGAGTTTAAGCTAATCTTCTACCATTTTCACAGCCTTAAATTTCTTAAGCACAAGAAACTGGATCTGGGCAGGCATGAAATCTCTCGGGAGGTCAGGGAAAGAATTTATAAGCCTTATTTAATTGAAATCCTTAATATTAATAAAAAACTTTATACCTACCCGATAAAGTTTGATCCTCATGGAACTAGCAGGGAAAAGGCAAAAGAAAGAATGATCCGTCTATTAATAGGCACGGATCACAACATCTGCAGATTTACGGACATTGTAAAGAATGGCCCATCTGATTAATCTAAATACAATCTTGGATGAAAGAGGTTGCTTGACGGTCATAGACAAAGTCCTGCCTTTTGAAATCAAGAGAGTGTACTGGATTAATGGGGCGACTAGAAAGAGAGGTGGTCACAGGCATAAGAAAACGAAGCAGGCTTTAGTCTGTCTCTCAGGAAGATGTGAAGTTTTTGTCAATGATGGTTATACTGAACGCAGCTTCTCCATGGACCAGCCGGATAAGTGCCTGCTCATTGACCCGGAAGACTGGCACACCATGGATCGGTTTTCAGAAGGCTGCATCGTTCTGGTACTTGCTTCAGAGACATATGACGCAGAAGATTACATCAATGAGGGGTATGAAGATGTTCGCAGAGCAGAATAATGTTGGGATAATGATGGAGTTGATCGAATACGAGAATCTATACAGGGCGAATCTACCTTTTTTCAGAGAATTTCAGGAGTGTTTTCAGCAGACGCTAAACAGCGGATGGTTCATTTTAGGCAAGAATGTAGAGCGTTTTGAGCAGAAATTTACCGATTACTTGGGCTGTAGGTTTTGTGTAGGTGTTGCTTCGGGGATGGCTGCTCTGCAGTTATCATTAAGAGCACTGGATTTGCCAAAGGATTCAGAGGTGATAGTCCCCTCAAACACATACATCGCAACAATCTTAGCCGTCGTGAATGAAGGTTTGAAGCCAGTCTTGGTAGAGCCGGACATTAGGACGTACAATATTGATCCAGGGAAGATAGAAGAAAAGCTCAATGAGAAAACAAAGGCAATACTTGTCGTTCATCTGTATGGAAAGTCCTGCGAGATGGAACCCGTCCTGGAAATAGCCAAAAGACATGGGTTGAAAGTGATCGAGGACTGCGCTCAGGCGCATGGAGCAGAGTACATGGGGAAAAAAGTTGGAACATTCGGCGACTTGGCTGCCTTTAGCTTCTACCCCACCAAAAACCTGGGCGCTTTAGGCGACGCTGGTGCAGTAAGCACTAACAATGAAGAACTAGCAAAGAAAATAATAATGCTGAGAAATTATGGTTCTGAAGAAAAGAATGTCCATCAGATAACAGGGGAAAATGCTCGTCTCGATGAGTTGCAAGCCGCTTTTCTTTTAGTCAAGCTCAGAAAGCTGGATGAAATTAGTGCTCACAAGAGGAAACTGGCTGATCTTTATCATCATTACTTGGACAGCAGGTATATCAAGCCGATCATTCAGCAGGAATTCTTCGACGTGTATCACATCTACAATATCAGACATGACAAAAGAGATGAACTAAAAGAATACCTGTCCAAACAGGGGATTAAGACGGATATCCATTACCCCACACCCCCTCACCAGCAGAAAGCAATGAAAAGGATTTTCTCTGGAAGCTATCCCCTCTCGGAAGAGATTCACAGGACAACACTTAGCTTGCCCATTTCATATTTTCATACAGAAGAGGATATCAGAAAAGTCATCTCAACCATCAACCAGTTCCAAAAATGAAAGGCATAATATTAGCAGGCGGAAGCGGTACAAGATTAAGCCCGGTGACTCAGGTAGTTTGCAAGCAGTTGCTGCCTATCTACAACAAGCCCATGGCATATTATCCTCTTTCTGTGCTGATGCTGGCAGGGATTAGGGAGATACTGATCATATCAACTCCCCAGGATATCAATAAGTTCAGAAACCTGTTCGGAGATGGAAATAGTTGGGGCATCAGCATCGAATATGCTATCCAGGAGCAACCTCGGGGAATAGCTGAAGCGTTTATCGTGGGGGAGAGATTCATCGGTCAGAGTAGTGTCTGCCTGATCTTAGGAGATAATATTTTCTGTGGTGAGAACTTCATCAGCTACCTGAGAAGAGCAGTTGACAGGGAGGATGGAGCAACCATATTTGCTTACTATGTGAAAGATCCACAAAGATTTGGCATCGTGGAGTTCGACCAAAACTTCGCGGTGGTAGGTGTTGAGGAAAAACCTCTTGCTCCAAAGTCAAACTATGCCATTACTGGGCTATATTTTTATGATAATAAGGTGATTAACATTGCCAAGTCGATCGCGCCCTCGCCGAGGGGAGAATTGGAGATAACTGAAGTGAACAAAGTGTACTTGCAGCAAGGAAAATTGTATGCTGAAGTACTGGGTCGGGGGTTTGCGTGGTTTGACACTGGAACTCATAAATCTTTGCTCGAAGCATCACAGTTCATAGAGACTCTGGAAGAAAGGCAAGGTTTAAGTATCGGCTGTATCGAGGAAGTTGCCTACAGGAGGGGCTATATCAATGCAGGACAGCTGAAGTGTTTGGTTGACAGGTTGCTGCCCAGCCAGTACGGACAATACCTGCAACATATAATCAAGAGGGATAATCTATGACTGTTGTTTTGGTAGCGGGAGGAGCAGGGTTCATAGGTTCTAATTTCATAAAGTATATGCTAGGTAAATATAAGTACAGACTTGTGAATTATGATAAGCTGACTTATGCCGGTAATCTGGAGAATCTTAAGTCGGTTGAGGGAGATGAGAATTATTGTTTTGTCAAAGGAGATATTTCTGACCGTGAAAAGATTGCGGAGGTGATAACAGAGTATAAAGTGGAAGTAATCATCAATTTTGCGGCAGAAACACATGTGGACAGAAGTATCCTCGGAACAGAGCAGTTTTTAAAAGCTAATATTGAAGGCACGCTATCACTTCTGGAAGCTGTGCGGAAGTTCGGGCTGAAGAGATTTGTCCATGTTTCTACGGATGAAGTATATGGCAGCCAAGTAGAAGGTAGTTTTACAGAGCTTACTGCTCTTTCGCCCAGCAACCCTTATTCCGCTTCCAAAGCTGCGGCTGATCTGCTTTGCCTCGCTTATTTCAGGACGCACAAAGTCCCCGTAGTAATCACCAGATGCTCAAATAACTATGGGCCGCATCAGTTCCCTGAAAAGCTTATTCCACTGATGATCCACAATGCCCTGCAAGGGAAAACTTTGCCTGTTTATGGGGATGGCAGAAATGTCAGAGACTGGATACATGTTGTTGACCACTGCTCTGCTATTGATGTTGTACTGCACAGGGGAAAAGTTGGGGAGATCTACAACATTGGTGGCGAGTGTGAAAAAGAGAACATCGAAATAGTAAGGCTAATCCTGACACAACTAAAAAAATCTGAGCAGTTGATAAGCTTTGTAGAAGACCGGCCCGGACATGACTGGAGATATTCCATGGACACCTCAAAGATTCGGAGTGAGTTGGACTGGAAGCCGGAGATTTCCTTTGAGAAAGGTATGGAATTGACAATTAGGTGGTATCTGGACAACCAAAGGTGGGTTGAGAGACTCATCACTAAAGAATATTTAGGTTATTACGAGAAGAATTATGGGGTGGAATTTCAGAGATGACTCAATTAAGTGTAATTGTCCCATCTTACAACGAAGAGGAGAACGTAAGCAGAATCTATCATAGGTTAAGTAGGGTCCTCAATAGTATAGATCTGAAATATGAAATCATCTTCGTCGATGACGGCAGTACCGACAACACATTTACCAAGTTGAAAGAGCTGCACCAGAAACACCCGGATAAAACCAGGATAATCCGTCTGCAACGCAATTTCGGAAAAGCAGCTGCCCTTTCTGCTGGATGGGGAGAAGCAAAAGGCGAGCTTATCATCCAGATGGACGCCGACTTGCAGGATGATCCCGATGAGATTCCTCAGTTTTTGGGTAAAATGTCTACTGGTTATGACATGGTCTCTGGCTGGAAATTTAAACGTCGGGATACATATAGCAAAATAATGGCTTCAAAATTCTTCAACTGGCTAACTCGCAAAGCAACGGGAGTTGGGTTGCACGATTTCAACTGCGGCTTCAAATGTTACAAAAAGAAAGTTACTGAGAACATCGAAATCTATGGTGAATTGCATCGTTATATCCCAATTCTAGCCCACTGGAGAGGTTTCAGACTGGGGGAAATAAGGGTCAGGCACCATCCACGGAAGTATGGTCAAAGTAAATACGGTTTCACAAGATTATTTAAAGGATTTCTAGATTTGATTACTGTGAAATATCTGAATACATATAACAAGAGGCCCCTGCACTTCTTTGCCCTGGTTGGTTTCTTTTTTGCTTTCCTTGGATTTTTGGGTGGTATCTATCTAATTTATCTGAAACTGCTGGGCTTGAGTATTAGTGGTAGGCCGCTCATTTTCCTTACTCTTCTGTTAGTGTTTCTGGGTGTGCAGTTTATCTCACTTGGGTTGATCGGAGAGATGATCACCAGCCAGTCCAAGAAAGAGGAATATGTTATCAGAGAGGTTCTAAAATGAAAATACTTGTCCTAAACCCGCCATCAAAGTCAACCCAAAATTACTTTAGGGATCTGATCTACGGCTGCTGGTGCAAAGGGAAAAGAATTGGGGGAGCTAAGATTCCTCCTTTGAATCTGTTGTACATCGCTACTGTGCTCCAGAATGAAAGGCATGAAGTCCGCTTTCTGGATGCGCTGGCAGAACAGAAAAGTGTTAATTACGTTGCTCATCTGGCTAAAAGCTATGACTTAGTGATTGAGTCTACTTCTCAGATGAGCTTCTATGAAGATATTGAAGTATTACAAAAAATCAAAGAAGCTAATCCCCTGATAAAAACGGTCCTTTTCGGCTCGCAACCCACATTTTACCCTGAAGAGGTATTAGAGCAGGAAGCTGTTGATATCATTGTGAAAAGAGAACCCGAATTTGCTATTAAAGAGTTTGTAAATTTGATGCATAATAAAGATGAAAGATGGAAAGAAATTAAAGGAATTGGTTACAAAGACGAGGGAAAGATAATCATCAATCTTGACTATCCTTTTTTTGACGTCAATGAGCTGCCCATACCTGATCGTTCCTTGCTTCCTAAAGATGTTGACTATTTCAATCCACTGGTGAAAAGAACCCCATACACCACCACCATGACCTCGCGAGGATGTCCCGGTTTATGCACATTCTGTAACGTTCCTGACTTCTATGGAAAAACCAACCGTCTGATGAGTGCAGAGAGAGTAATTGAAGAGCTTAAAGAGATTGTGAAGCTTGGCTATAAAGAAGTCTGGTTCAGGGACGAGACTTTTACAGCATTTCCCGAGAGAAATAGAAAGATCTGCCACTGGCTGATCGATAACAAAGTGAACCTTACCTGGATCGCCAACGCCAGAGCAAACATGATAAAGAGGGAGATAATGGAACTGATGAAAAAGGCCGGTTGTCATAAGATCAAGTTTGGTGTGGAATCTGGGAATCAGGAAGTTCTCAACAGGGTGAAGAAGGGCATAACTTTGCAGCAGGTAAGAGATGCATTTAGGTGGACTCACGAGCTGGGAATCGATACCCATGCTCACATGATGCTTGGTATGCCTGGAGAGAGCAAAGAGACGATAGAACAAACTATCAGGTTTGCAAAAGAGATTGATCCAACTACAGTAAGCTTTGGAATTTGCACACCTTATTCGGGGACACCTCTTTTTGAAGAAGTACTGGAAAAAGATTCAAGCATAGATGACGGTAGCTCGTTGAGTAAAATACAGCTTCATGTTGATGCCTATTACAATCAATATTACACCCATCTCAGCAATGAAGAGCTGCAAAAATATGTTAAGAAAGCTTATCGGAGATTTTATTTCCGCCCGAATTATTTGGCAAAATGGCTACCCAGAATAAAAGATAAAGACGAATTGAAGAGAGTTGTATTAGCCGGAGTGAATGTGTTTTCCTTCAGCGTGGAGAAATAATGATGACCATGTTCTTTTGGTTTGAACTTCAGGCTGTGAAAGAAGAGAAAGCATTTTAGAACGAAATGGACAAAGAAACCTATCTAGAGGAGGCTCTCCGAAACGTGCCAAGGGTGTTAAGTCAGTGTGACACAAACCAAATGTCGAGCACATACGGATGTTTTGACAGGAATTACTGGCAATACAAACGAGTAGACATACCATTTGCACGGCTACAGGAAGCTGTACTGCCGCTCGTGCTATTATACACAAACAAACACCCCCAAAACAAATATTATAGAAATCGGAAGATACTAAGTCTAATAGACGCTGGTATAAAGTATTGGTGCGAACTACAACACAGTGACGGATCATTCTCAGACTATTACCCAAACGAAAGAGCAGTAGTAGTAACAGCATTCAGTTTATATGCAGTAACTGAAACACTATATCAACAATCAAGACTGATAGACGCAAAAGTAATGAGAACCATAAGAAAATCCTGCAAATTCCTAACGGAGAACCAGGAGAAAGAAGCAGTAAACCAGGAAATTGCATCAACGACAGCACTAGCATCAGCAAACAGGCTGCTGAGAAGTGAACACCTCTCAGATGTTATAAAGAACAAAACACAATTCTTCCTAAAAAATCAAAGTCCAGAAGGATGGTTCAAAGAATATGGGGGATTTGACATTGGATACTTAAGCGTAGCTGTAGAACACCTAACACAACTATTCAAAATAACAAATAACAAAGAACTGGTAGAGCCAATACGATGTGCATTGAAATTCTTGACTCACTTTATGCATCCTGATGGCTCAGCAGGCGGAGAATACAGTTCAAGAAACACACAATACATACTGCCCGGCGCAATCGAACTGCTAAGCAGCATATTCGCGGAAGCAACAGCCATAAAAGAACATCAACTGAAAGCCATAAGGCAAGGAAATGCAACAACACTAAGCAATCTAGATGACAGATATATGATCCTATACTTAGCTAGCTACATAGAAGCATATTTTATGAAAACAATAGAAAAACCCGCAACGAAACTGCCATATGAAAAGAAACCATTTACAAGACTATTCAGACACGCAGGAGCATACCTCAAAAAAACAAAAAACTACTACAGCATCTTGGGTTTAACAACGGGTGGCGTATTAAAAGTATTCAAGACTGACGGAAGTCATTATTATTCAGACTGTGGAATAATCGCAAAATACGAAGGGAAGACAGTTGCGCAGGCAACACTGGGAAAGAGAAAACTGGAAGTATACAAAAACAAAGTAGTGGTCAGCGGGTGGTTACACAAAGTCAACTATCTAAAGCCAACAACTGCGAAACACATGGCACTCAGGGTAGTAAGTTCGGCGCCGGCACTAGCCAAAAGAATAAGAAAAGCAGTAAGAGCAATACTACTCTCAAAAGGCAAACCGGTAAGGGCGAAGGTAAGAAGAACAGTGCTATTTGAAGAAGGAAGTATCAAAGTTGTTGATGAAATAAGATCCGCAATGGAACTGACAGACATACGGAGCCTAGACACATTCAACTACAGATACATACCATCAGCACAATACCATAATGCGCATGACCTAATAACAGCATCGCTAAAACACAGAAACGGCAAGAACTTAAGAATAATTAAAACATTCAATACCAAAAATGGAGAAATAAGCTGTCATGAACAATAAGAGGTGAGAGTGTGTAAAATGGATTTTGATAAATTAGTAAAAAAACGGAAATCTGTCAGATCCTACCTCGACAAACCACTAGAAAACGAAAAAATCAAGCAGATAATAGATGCTGCAAGACAAGCACCAAGCTCATGCAATGAACAACTGTGGCACTTCATAATCATAACAGACCAAAAGATCAAAGAAAAACTGGTAAAAGAAGCAGGAACAGCAACCATCATAAAAAATGCCCCAGCTGCGGCCGCAGTGTACTACCACATGAAAAATGAGGAATTGGGATGGCAAAGCGCAGCAGCGGCAATCATGAGTGTGCTGTTTAAAGCGACGGACATGGAAGTTGGCTCATTATGGCTAAGCGCAGTAGGAAAAAGAAGCAAAGTAGATGAGATACTCAAAACACCAGCGGGATTAAAGCTCGTCGCATTCGTGCTACTGGGATACGAAAAGGGGGAAACAAGATCGACGACAAGAAAGCCACTAGATGAAATTATGCACATGAACGGATTTAGCGGGCAACGATTTGAATTTAGACATAATCCCAAATATTGGACAATAGAAAAAATTGGCCAATGGCAACGAAGCTACTGTGGGAAAACAAGTCCTGGCGTACACTTGGACATAGTCAACAAAGAAGAAATAAATCGAATAAAAAAACACATATCTGGCAATGTCGTAGACTTTTTTAGCTATGATGGAAGCTACGAAAAAGCAATGCCAGAGAAATTCACTGCACTAAATCTGTCAGAAGAAACAAATAACTATTTGAAAAAAGCAACAAAAAAAGAAACAGAAACAATAGTATTTAATGGACAAAAACTACCCTTCGAAAACGAAACACTGGAAAACATAACAATAATACATAAACTAGAAAGAATCCCAAAAAAAAACTGGAAACCCCTATTTGAAGAAATACACAGAACATTAAAAAAAAACGGAAAACTAGTAATTGCGTATAGAAACAAGAAATCAATATACCAACTATTCCACATGCTATCAATCAAACTACTAGGAGATGACATTACAAAAACTGCCATACACAGTTATTTCGGACCGTTCCATCCAATATGCAATGTCGAACAACATTTAATCGGATTTACAACAAAAACAACAAATTATTATCTAGCTGCACCAGTGTTTAAGCAATACCTGCAACTAGTATTCCAATATCACAAAAGCGGGGGAACAACTTACCTACATAGAACAAAAACAGATAACATACTGACCCGAGTGTTTGGTGCAATTATAGACCTCCTTAAACACATCCCTTTGTTTCCGTGTACGAAAGTAATAGAAGCAAAGAAAAAGTAAAGAATGATTTCTGCCAATAATTAACAATTGCATTACAATAAGAAAGCTAATTCCCTAGAATGATGTTAAAGTGATATTGAATCTACTTTTCTTTGTTATATAGTGTCTTTGGTAAATAAAAACTTAAAAACACGTGGACTGTGGGAAAGTCACCAATAATTAAATAGATTTTGAAAAGAGTAACAATGATAATTAAGAATGGTAAAGAAATTCTGCCTTTTCTATTAGTAGTTATTCTTGCAGGCTGTATCCTAAGTATTGACATCACTGAGCCTTGGATTGGGTATAATGACTGGGGCGGTAGTTTCTTTAGTATTCAAGGGAGAAATTATCTGGAGTATGGCTATCTCTCAACCCAGTTTGCTCCGGTGATGAATGTCGGAGCTGCAACCGAGAGAGAATTTTCCTATTATCTCAACTATCCCCATCTATATGTCCTGCTTATTTCTTTTTCGTTTCATACGTTTGGCGTACACGAATGGAGTGCAAGACTGGTTGGGATTGTTTTTTCTTTGGGGAATATCATCATGCTCTACCTGATAGCCCGTAAATTGTGGGGTAAAAAAATTGCGGTAATATCTTCGCTTTTTCTTGTTCTTACACCCCTCTTTGCCTTCTTTGGCAGAGTCATTTGTTTTGAGCCAATAAGCCTTTTCTTCATCCTGTTTGTTTTGTATCAATATCTTTTTTGGATAGAATTTCATAAGAAGAAATATTTTGCATTTATGGTTGTTGGGCTGATCTTTGGTTGCATAACATACTGGGGGGTATATTACCTCCCCCCACTTTTATTTCTTCATTATGTGCTTGTGGTTAAAGGGAACCAGAAAAAGAAGATGCTCATTCTCCCGTTAGTTTGCATCATCATTTTTGTTCTTTTTATGTCATACACGTTTTATTTGGAAGGCGTTCCCGGTTTTGAGGAATTATACGATAATTTCTTGTTTAGAACAAGCATATCGGATGAAAACACTGTGTGGGACTTTACAGCCTACGAATTTATCAGAGAAGAGATTAGCAGGATATTTGATTATATCACTTGGGTGATTGTATTGCTTTCTGCTTTTTGGGCTTATCGTCTGATTGCTATGAACCGAAATATGAGAAATCATTCAGATTTGCATAATTGTTCTTTTATCATCCTGTTATTTTTGCTAGGATTAATGCACATAACTGTTTTCAGCAATAGTGCTTGGATCCATCCATACAAAATATATTATTTTCTGCCGGCATTTGTAACCTCAGCTGCTTTAAGCATTGATTTTATCCAGAAAAAGGCGACTGTAAGCTTGGAAAAACTACTTAAAGTATTAACTTTCCTGGCAGTTCTCACTTTTTTAGTAGTGATTCTTCTTTACTTTGGGAATAGTTACATTTATTCTATTGGTGAGAAAATATATGATCTAAAAATACATGCCAACAACTTTGAGTACCATTTGGACTCGGGCTTTAGCATTAATGCAAAGTACGGCTTTTGTATAAAGGGCCTGGTAATTTTTAATTCGCTGTTGGTAGGTGCAATTGTACTATTGTTGGATCGTAGGAACAGAAAATACCAGATATTTATTAGGAAAACAATTATTATATTATTGGCGTTTTTTCTTGTATTGTTGCAAGCAACCATATACATCCAGCATTTACATAGTTTTAATGGGCACGACTATCATCACAAGCTAGGGTTGTTAATAAATAACATTACTGAGGCAAATGATGATGTAATTATTTCAAAAGAATGGCCAGGACCATTTGTAGAATACTATGCAGAGAGAGACATAACTTGGAATGTGAAGACTATTGACGCACTTGATAAGACAATAGCTAGAAAATCCAGGAATTACAGATTCTACGTGCTGACTGATGGTGATATAATAAATCAAACACTAAAAGTGCATTTGTTTAATAGGTATCCTGTGGAACGAAAAGGACAAACTTTTTTTTTTAATTTGAAACGAGGAGTTTTATCAAACACGACAGAAAATAGACGACAGAGGCGCTGAAAGTTTTATTCAAAGAAAATCCATTCCGGGAAAATATGGGGGAGAATGGTTAATGAAAGGTTTTCCGGAGATAAGTAGTCAAGCAACTGGAAAGAGTATATCAAGCGGAATTGGGTGAGAAAAGCGAGTGGCAAGATTGGTCAGGAACTGAAAAGATACAAGATTAGCTACGTGCTCCTCCTTCTCTTCATCCTCATTGGATTTAATCTTCACACCTGTCTGAGAAAGGTAACGCTGGCTGGAGCCAGTGTGTTTAGTGTTCTAAGAGTTTAAACCCCCGCCTTTTAGGGCGGGGAGGACGTCACTTTTAGTATGGAGAAGAAATGAATCCTGACATAAACTTACTCCCAAAAATTTATGGCAATCACAAGTAGTAGTAGCAGGTTCTACAATTTTTGCAAAAGAACATCCTTCTCTACTTCCCGCAGATCATGCTCCATCATTAATCTAACCAGCTCTCTGAATCGTATGTTGGGCACGGTCCCGATAGCCCCTTTTAGTCTGGAATTATCCCCACACAGAGAAATAGGTTTGCCTGGCCGCATGAATCTTGGATCGAATTCCACATAATCATCAGGATTTAAGCTAACAACACTAAAAGCTTCCTCCAGAAACTCACGTACAGAATGCATCTCTCCAGTGCAGACAATAAAATCATCCGGTTTATCCAACTGCATTATCTTCCAGGCAACTTCCATATACTCCTTGGCAAAACCAAAGTCGAGTTTGGCATCAAGGTTCCCTAAGCATAGCTTTTTCTGCAAACCTTTTGAAATCATGGCCGCCGCTCTGGTAATCTTACGTGTAACATACTCTTCAGTCCTCCTGGGAGATTCATGATTGTAAAAAATCGCTGTAGAAACATGTATCCCAAAAACTTCACGGTAATAACGACACATCATAAAAGCAAACACTTTGGCGGCAGCGTAAGGGCTCTGTGGGTTAAGAGCGGTACTTTCCGTTTGCGGGGTTTCTGTAGCTTGACCAAACATATTGGAAGATACCGGCTGGAAAAATCTAATCTTGGGATTTATCTGTTTGATTATTTCAAGGATCCTGGCAACTGCCGCACCGGTAATATCACAGGAATAATCGACAGAAGCATAACTCCAACTGACATGATCCTGATCCGCTTCGTTATAGATCTCATCTGGATGGACTTCATTGATGACCCTGTATATGGAAGTTGTATCTGCCAGGTCACCTTTATGAAGGACAATCCTGTCTTCGTCGATTAGGTGCTGGATGTTCACAGTATTTCCCGTAGCAGTTTTCCTGATAAGACCATGCACTTCATAACCTTTCTTGAGCAATACCTCTGCCAGGTAACTCCCGTCTTGTCCCGTCACGCCGAAAATTAGTGCTTTTTTTACCATTCTAATCAACAATCCTAAACTCGGGCAAAGGTACTATCCACCTGCCTCCATTCTTCCTCCACTCTTCCTCACGCTCATACATCTCGTTGAAGAAAGCGTAAGGGAGTACCAAAAAATAATCTGGCTGTGCATTCCGTGCTTCTTCTTCCGAAACACATTTGATTCCCGTACCAATCGTATATTTCCCCCATTTCCAGGGACTGCGTTCCGACGCTGCTTCAATCAACTCGGGATTCAGTCCGTAGTACTGGAGAATCACATTCCCCTTTGTAGAAGCACCATAGATCCATACTTTCTTCCCTTCTTCATTTGCTTTCCTAATGAAATCAAGACATTTCTTTTTGTTTTCCTCTAGTCGACCAAAGAAATCTAAGAATGCTTCTTTGCCCTGAAGATCTTTTTCATCATCTCGTGCTTTTTGCACTCTTTCCATCCCTCCGGGAAGACCAGTAACCGTACTGGCCTTTTTGCGGGCGTAAACACGATAACTTCCACCATTGACATCATTTATCTCAATGTCAAAAATTTCCAGATTGTGCTTGTTGAAGAGGAACTCAAGTGATGAGAGTGAATAGAATTCCAGGTGTTCATGACAGATGTTCCCTGCATCATTATTGTCCAGCATATTCTTAAGGCACATCAGTTGCGCGATGAACACCCCATCATCAGCCATGGCTTTCTCAGGATCAGCGATAAACTGGTTAGGGTCTTCCATGTCATAAAACATACCAATCGCCGTTACAATCTTTGCTTTCTTCCCAACGATGCTCCAGTACCTATCAAAATCCCAGAAGTCATGGAGGAAGTGAGTAATTCCCACTTTTCCTTCCTCAACAAGGTTATCTGCAGGTTCTACCCCTACTGTAATCAGCCCGGGAATAGCATAAGTTCTTAACATTGTACCATCATTTGAACCAATGTCAAGGACAACATCTCCGGACTTGAGATGAAATACCTCCTCAGCGGTCCTTGTGATATCCCTGAGTGCCTTCTTCATAGTCTCTGTGACACCAGATTTATACCAATAGAAGCGTGCATACAAGATTTCCTGCGGTGCCGAATGTCTGAGTTGTACCAAAGTACAGTTCTCGCAGAAAACTAGTTCAAGTGGAGCCTTGATACCTTTATGGACTTCATCTTTTGGAACAAAATTATTGACATATTGCTCTCCTAGAGAGAAAAGAGAATCCAACTTGTCCGAACCACAGACGCGGCAGGTAGTGCGGGTTGTTGTCATTAGCAGCTTTCCCGCATCGCTTCCTGTATTTTCCTTCCCTTTTTCATCCATTTCTGGGTTTCCGCTTTTGCTTATTAATAAAATTTTCCATTCTCAACATAAAAACTTTCATACCGTACTGCGAACCATATTTTAACATAGTGCGAATACCGCTGGATTTAGACTTCCCTTCTGTTCGGTCTTTAAACACATATCCCACTTCTACAATTTTGAAACCCTTCTTCCGGGAACGATGAGCAAACTCGATGAAATATTCACCAAATCCTTTCCTGGACCATCTAACCTCATCCAACACGGGTTTCTTAACTGCTACAAAGCCGGAAGTATAATCTCTCACTGCGAAACCAAGCAGCATTCCGCTATACCAATTAAGCACTGTACTGATAGCGGCTCTAATCTTTGGTCGCAAGTCTTTACCCCCTTCCGTGTACCTTGATCCGATGGCGACATCATACTTATCCAGTTTTTCAACTAGGCGGGGGATGTCTTCAGGAGGCAATCCCAGATCACAGTCCATCCATACCACCACGTTCCCTTTTGCCGCCGCCACACCATCAGCAAGGGCCGAGGCCAGACCTTTCTCCTCCATACGTCGGATCAGTTGTACTTGCGGGTTGTTTAATCCCTCCACAACTTTCCACGTCTCATCGGGGCTGTTATCATCTACAACAATGATCTCATGCAACTGATCGCCGAGACTTTTAGAGATTCGTTCCACTGCTTCAGAAATATTCTCTCGCTCATTATAAGAAGGCAGCACTACAGATACACGATGACCCTCGCTTTGAGGGTGTTCCTCGGTCTCTTTCTCCACATCACCTTGTGTACATCTATCCATCTCCACCACTTTTTCAGTTTTCTGCTGCTTCTGAATCTGTCCCCGTTTCCTCTGATAGCTTAATAAGCCTTGTCTTTCGTAAATAAAGTCTAGTCTCCAGGTGTTCTCCCCCTTCCCATATAAAAGGTTTACTTACTTCCATCATATATGATATGGCAAAATGCTCCCATGCTCTGACCCCATGCTGATGAGCTAGAATGTAAGGGAAACACTCGTCAAATATATATACTTCTTTTCCACTTGAGAAGGCTTCTTTGATCACTTTATCTATTTCTTCTAGAGTATTATTGTTGATAACCAGCGGGCAGATAATTAGTGGCTTCTTCAAATAGTAGCTTAAGTCAGCAGCCATTATTGGATGGGTGATGAAAGTCACATTATTATTGGTTAAATTGGGAAAAAGTGAGATGAACTCTTTTGGGGAGGAATGGTCATGTCTATAGTCCACTACCGGATAGATGGTCAAAAAAGAAATGATTGCGATAACCAATAGCAGGAGAGGGGCTATGATTCTCCCTGCCTTGACTTTTCTCCTGATCTCTGAAATGGAGATACCCATAAAGATTGTCAGCGGAATTAGGATATTTGAAAAATAGCGTGCGCCAACAATTGTGATATACTTCCATACGTAAGCATTTGAATAGAAAAAAAGGAAGACAAATAACCATGAGGAGAGGAATAGGAATTCTTTATACTTCTTGTAGATTAGGATGAGTATTAGTCCAGTCATAGAGAGAATTATTCCGGGGATGGTAATCCAGGAAAAAGCATTGTCTGCTAGGTAGCTGAAAAAATTGGGCTGAATCGTATACCCAAAAATTAGGTTGTGCCATGGATTGGCAACAACACTTTGCGTACGCAGAATCCTGAATGAAAAAATCATGAGGGTGACAAAAGGGAGATAGGCCAGAATTAGGTTGATGCAGAACTCTTTTATCTTTGACCACGAGAAAGTCTTCTTATGGTACATCAAATAGAGGACAGCATGAGGAATGATGAACATGAGGTTGGATATCCTTACCAACAGAGAGATACCAATGATTCCGGTCGAGAGCAGTATTAAATGTGTTTTTTTACGATTTGATCCCCTGATCAGGAGATAAAATGAGAGCAAGGCAAAGAATATGCTGAAAGCATGTACCATCGGAAAAGTGGTGATCGAGAAGAAGATTGGGTTTACAGAGAATAACAGAGCCGCTGCAAAAGCTGTGAACCTGCTGTTGAACAGTTCTTTTGTGAAGAGATAAAGCATGATTATTGAAAGTGAACCAAATAGGGCATGAGTCACTTTTAATGTCACTTCTGCAGAGACTGCACCAAAAAGATAGTAGGGAATACTGAAAATCAAACCGTTGATCAGCACCCAAACAGGTCTTCCTTCGATTATCGGCTTAATGTGGCCTGTCTCGACGAACAATTCTACCGCTCTGGTCAGACTAACAGCATCTTGATGAAAGATACCAGCATTGAGGAAGAGCAGACGTAAGAGCAAAGAAAATAGAAACAGGGTGGCGATTATCAGCATCTCTCTCCAGTAGGTCTTACTTATGAAAGCCTCAATTTTCTGTATCGTTCGATTGGATATGTATTTCATCATATTTGATCAAGTGTCGAAATTCATATATTGACAAAATAAACAGTAATCTTCTTTGACGTGAACTCGTATTCTTTATACATCACTTGCTTTCCTTTGATTAATTCATTCAGTTTGTCATCAAAATAACCACCTTTCTGGAAGAGGAAGTATAACGGCTTATTACCAGAAGGTGTCTGGATAAATGCCATCTGCTTCAATGAATAAGTGTCATAGATATATTCTTTCAACTCTTGGTTTCCCAATAGCCACTGGAATCCCCACTGATAAACAAAGACCCATGAAGCATTAAGTCTGTCCTCATACTGCATAAATGAGCCCAGATTGTTGGTAGCTACCAGTTTTCTTTTGGCATGCCATGTTAATCCTTTGTCTTGATGTTCTGATTCAAAAATTGTCTCTGAAGGGTGGCTGTTCGCCAGGAGGTATTCTCCTGCAATATCCAAACCAAGAAATTGAGTGTCAAACTTGGCCGCGGTAGCTGCTTTCAATGAAGGGTAGCACAGGATGATGAACAGTACTACAGAAAAACAAACGGCCATCTTCCGGAATCGCTTTCTTTTAATGAAAGTAAAGAGGCGTACGGCAGCAAACAGCAAAGAATAGGCGGCAAGGATCAGGATCAATGGTGCAAAAGGGATCTGATAATAGTTGTGTCCGGTCATTCTACTGGGTGTTGAAGCCGCATATACTAAATAACTGAAAAACCAGACTGAGAGGAAACGATAGTTCCAGCTCTTTATCTTTATCACGCTCAGAAGCAAGCCCAGAAAAGCCAGGTACATTACCCATGGTGTGAAATTTTCTATGGCAGCAAAGTGAAATATTGTTTTCCAGAAGCCAGGTGTGAGCAGAAGAGAAATCTCTTCCAGCAGGAATGGTTTTGCCTGCAGAGCGTTGTATCCTTTGGCTAGGTTTCCAGAGAGGTGGAAAAAAACGAATACGACAAGGACGAATGATGTAATCATCAGCAATAATCGCCTATGCTTCTTATAGAAACTGTTTCTGAAGAATCTACGGAAAGGAAAAATTGCTAAGAGGGGTATCACGATAATCAAGAAAACTATTTTTGTGAAACCAGTGAGAGCAAGGAAGAGCAGACACAGAAAAAGATGATTGTTTGAATTACTCTCTTTCCATCTGATGAACAAGTAAGCACTTACCAACATGAAGAATAGGGCTAGAGTATCGTATTGTACGTTCCTGCCGAAAAAAATCAACAAAGGACATGCGGCAGCCAGAAACGCAGACAGCAAAGATATATCTTCTCTCCTAAACAAGCTCTTGGCAAGTAGATAGGTGCATCCGATGCTTCCTAAAGAAAACAAGATTACCACTGCTCTCGCCAACCACAACTTAACTCCAAATATTTTCCAGAGTGGGACGATTATCCAGGACAAAATTGGAATATTATCTATGTGTTTGCCTTGAGGGTTAGTTGGGTTGAGATTATACACCAGCTTGTTTGTGAAGTAATCTCCTTCGTTATACATGACCCAGGCTTCTCCTAACGTATGGGCTTCTTTCATGTTGTGATATCCGATCACGGGATAATCCAGATGGTATGCTCTTAAGTAGAATCCAAGTGTTAAGATTAGAATCAAAGCAAGCCAGTTCCAATTTTTTCTTAAAAAATTTGTTTGTAACATCATCACAAGCTTTATTGGTTCTTCATCACTGAATTATATATAAAGGTGTTTGAAAAAATTTATAAACTCACTAGATTGCAACCATCCTATGGCGATTCTTAGATCACTTAATCTTGCCAGGAGACACAATCACTTTATTAGCTACAAGATCAAAGAGAAATTACATCGCAGAACATTGGCGGAATCGGATTATCACCTACGGAAGAAGTGCTCTTTCCCAAGAACAGTCGCTTTCAACCTTACTTATGCTTGTAACCTTCGCTGCAGGATGTGTGGGCAGTATGGGGAAGCAGGAAATTATAACAAAGCCTCTGCTGGATTCCTCAGACAACGCCTCTCTCTGGCCGAGATAAAAAAGATCATTGATAACATAGCAGGATTCAGGCCTTTGATCTATCTTTGGGGAGGGGAACCTTTCCTGCACCCGGATTTCATTGAAATAATACAATATATCAAACAGAAAGGTCTTCTCTGTGAGATCAATACCAATGGTACTCTACTGGAAAAGTATGCAGAAGAATTGGTCGAGATTGGACCAGAAGTGATTACTCTTTCCCTTGACGGACCTAAAGAAATACATGATTATGTAAGGAACGTACCCGGGACCTACGATAGGTTAGTGAGAGGCATATGGAAAATTAATCAAATCAAGAGAGAAAAGAAGAAACATCAACCTATGCTAAAAGTTTTTTGCACCATATCCAACCTTAACTATAAGAAACTCGAGGAGACCATAGCCATCTGTGAAGAGTTGCAGCTGGAATGGCTGACTTTCATCTTCGCCTGGTTCACCAATGATGAAATTGGGGAGAGACATGTCAAGGCTTATAAGAAGCTCTTCAACTGTAATGCTACTTCCTGGAAAGGATTTGTGACAAACATATGGGATCTTGATATCTCTTCACTGAGGGGGGTTATCTCTCAGATAAGGGATACAAAGTACAGAATTCCAATATCATTTTTCCCAAACATTGGTGAGGAAGAAATTGAAACTTATTTTCATAAGCCCGAGTTTCCTCTCAGGAAGCGCTGCCTGCATCCATGGATGAAGACTGACATCCTACCCAACGGGGATGTCACCCCCTGTTCTGACCTACCTGATTTTGTGGTGGGGAATGTTAAAGAAGAGTCTCTGCCGGAAATCTGGAACGGTAAGAAGTACAGATATTTCAGAAAGCAGCTTAAAGAGAAAGGCCTTTTTCCTATCTGTTCCAGGTGCTGCGGTTTGTATCATTATTAGTTTGTATCATTATTAGATATTGAGATTACGGAAATTTGCGAAGGGAACCTCTGGAATTCATTTCAGGGAAGGAATTGGCAAATTTCCGGGATGTTACCAACCACGCTACGCCCTGGGTACTCAAAGAAGCTTCGCTTATCTGGTATCCCTTTCGGACTTCAGCCCAGGGTAGTTAACAAGATGAAAATATTGTTCATTACCCCCCGGCTTCCCTTTCCGCCGATAAAAGGAGACAAACTGAGAGCTTTCTATCAGCTGAAGTTCCTCTCCAAGAAGCACGAGATAACCCTGGTCAGTTTTGTGGAAAGTAAAGAAGAGACAAAATTCTCCAGAGAGCTGAAGAAATACTGCTGCGAGATTCATCTGGTGAGACTGACGAAAGCAGAATCATGCCTGAGGGCAGCACGGGGAATTTTCTCAGGGAAGCCTTTGCAGGTATCTTACTATCATTCTAAAAAGATGCAGCAAAAAATTGACAGGACACTCCGTGAAAAGCATTTTGATTGCATTTTTGTCCAGTTGCTGAGGATGGCCGAATATGTTAGGGATGCGAAAGGTCTGAAGTACCTGGATCTGATAGACGCGCTTTCGCTGAATTATAAGAGGACCATCCAGGAGAAGAATGACCTGTTTTGGCCTCTTTATTTTTTAGAATATGGCAGGGTCAGGAAGTATGAAAAAGAGATCCTGCCAGAGTTCAGCAAAGTATTTATCACGTCTCAAAAGGACAAGATGTTCATCGGTTCTGAGAAAGTTGTTGTGGTTCGTAATGGAGTGGACCTGCAGTACTTCCAACCTTCCCTTCAGATCACGGAAATTTGCGAAGGGAACCTCTGGAATTCATTCTGGGGAAGGAATTGGCAAATTTCCGGGATGTTACCAACCACGCTACGCTCTGGGTACTCAAAGAAGCTTCGCTTATCTGGTATCCCTTTCGGACTTCAGCCCAGGGTAGTTAACAAACCGGGGGAAAATAATCTAATCTTTGTAGGCAATATGAGTTACCCCCCAAACATCGATGCGGTTCAGTTTTTCTGCCTTGAAATATTTCCGCTTATCAAGAGAAAGATTCCGGCTGTTAGATTGTCCATTGTGGGAGCCAATCCTGCAAGGGCAGTGAAGAGTCTTGCCTCAGAGAGCATCAAAATAACTGGTTTTGTTGAGGATATCAGACATTACCTCTACAATTCTGCTGTTTTTGTGGCTCCTTTGAGAATTGGTGCCGGTATCCAAAACAAGGTACTTGAGGCGATGGCCATGCAAGTGCCAGTAGTAGCTACTTCTGTCGCCAATGGGGGGATTAAAGCATCTGACAGAAAGCATCTGTTAATAGCTGATTCAGCAGAAACATTTGCTGCTTCAGTTGTTGAGTTGCTGCGGGACAGGCAGTTGCAGAAAAAACTGTCGAAAGAGGCAAGATTTTTTGTGGAAGAGAACTTCAGTTGGGAGAATAGTGTTGATTCTCTGGAAAGGGAGATGGCTGAAGCAGGTGATGCGATTCATAATAAGTAGGGTTTTCATAATATGAATTTTTATAAAAAAGCCTCAATTATCCCTGCTTTATGCCCACTGCATATACCGTCATCATACTGATTGCCAGTTTCCTGATCACTTTTATCACCCTACCTTACTGGATCGGAAGAGCTAGGAGTCATGGGTTGACCGGGAAAGATGTACATAAGAATGGTCGGGAAGTGGCGGAAGCAGGAGGGGTGGTAGCGGTTTTTGGTGCCCTGCTAGGCATTCTTCTGCATGTTGCTCTGTTTGTATTTTACTACCAACGTGATGCAAATGTAGCTTTCATCCTGGCTGCTGTGTGTTCCATCCTGATTGCCTTAGTAATCGGCTTTGTGGATGACATCCTTGGTTGGCGCATTGGGTTAAGGCAGAGAGATAAAGTGGTCATCTCTTTCCTCATTCCCCTTCCTATGATGGTAGTAAATTCAGGACAGAGTATTATGAGCATACCTTTCCTGGGTGTTATGGAAATAGGTATGCTCTACCCCCTTCTGTTTATTCCAATAGCGATGATTGGGGCGGCCAATGCTTTCAATATGCTGGCTGGTTATAATGGGTTGGAGGCAGGAAGTGGTATCATAATCCTTTCTGTCTTGGGACTTCTCTCATGGTGGTCTGGTTCAGGATGGGTGGCCATGATCGCTTTTACTTTTGTTGCAGCTTTGCTGGCTTTTCTATTCTTCAATTATTACCCCGCCAAAGTATTTCCTGGGGACACGCTGACGTATCCTGTGGGAACTGCGGTGGCTATCGTTGCCATATTGGGGAATTTGGAGATGTATGCTTTCTTTCTGATGGTGCCTTATTTCATCGAGTTGATTCTAAAGGCTAGGGGCAGGTTTGTTCCTGACTGGACTTGTAGAGTGCGAGAGGATAGATCTCTTGCTCATCGCGGAAAATGGTACACCCTGCCTCACTTGTCCGTCTCTCTACTGAAGATGCTTGATGTAAAGAGAAGTGAGAAGAATGTCGTCCTGGCTACACTTGGCTTACATCTCTTTATGGGGGTAATCGCCCTATTCTTCTTCTGGTAAGTGTTTGTTTGTTTGTGAGGGGGGAAATGTGTTGGTATCACAATTCTCATCCATCGAGCACTTTCAGGAAAACATCTTTTTCCTCTCCAAACAGTTTTCGTTTCTTGAGATGCATAAAACCGTGTTTTTCATAGAATCTTCTTGCAGGATTGGAAGAATTGATGACAATGGTATATTTTCCAACTCCTCTCTGCTTGAATTCAGCATCAACAGCTTTGATCAGCATACTTCCTATCCCCTGGCCATGGACTGTACTATCAACGAACAGGTAGATCATCTCAGGTAGGTTGTTGGGATATTGTGGTGCCTGCAGAAAATCTCTCAGCAGATGAGGCTTTCTGATCAGGCCGAAAAGCAACCAGGGAAGAATGCTTAACCGCCGTAGTTTACTGAACAGGGGGGCAGTGTTTTCTGTTGCTGCCGCCACACCAGTAATCTTCCCTTGGTCATGGAGGTAGCAGAAGCTTCTTTGGTCGCTCAGGATGGTCTGGTAGATGTGTTTCATGAACTGTCTTGATCCCAGCTTGTAGACAAAACCTTCCTGTAGGCTTCTGAAATGCAGAGTGGCAACTTCATCCAGGTCCTTCTCCTGCATCTTTCGTATCATGTTATTGTATCATGTTATGATTAGTAGGTACTATGATTTTTGCTTACACCTTCATTCCAGGCAGGTTGGTTGTTGTTTGGGAATGGGTTTCCATTTAAATTATTTGCGGGAAACGTGGTTTCATGCGGTGTCCGGAAATTATTTCGCATTAAGTGAAGATAAGCCGAGTATAGGCAACAATA
>CAZWBB010000006.1:0-36416 GCA_964632045.1 uncultured Methanosarcinales archaeon
ACTTCACTATGGCATAATCTTTACTGGCTGGGATAGTTTTTCTGTCCCACAGCCCCAAGTATATACATCTCAATCCTCGTCTCTAATCTCAAAACTGTCTGAGATACTCATCCAATGGTTTTTTCATCAGATTTAAGTCTGACCAATAACTCTTCCTTACTTTATCCACTTTTCTCTGCAGGAAATTCTTTCTCACAAGCTTGGAGATGATAGAGGTTACGCCAACTCCAATCATGTATACTACAGCGAGGAGGATAGTGTTGACAATGGCAGCAATATTATGGCCGAATCTAGTCATCCCTTTACTAAATCCTTTTGTAAATTGCCGGAAATTGTTCATTTGAGATATTCTCCAATAACCAAACCGATGAAAGTAATAATGCTGGTGATCAGCATGATATGAATATAACTCCAGTCAGAGGGCAACTTACCAAGCAAGCTGAACAGGAAAAAAATTACTGTTGTAAATAGGAGGTAGCTGAAGATAAAACCCACTTTTTCTCCAAAATTCCCAATCGTTTTTGAGTGTTCAAAGCTCATATTTATTGGTCAGAAAAGCACTTTTTAAAGATTTGTTGACTATGATGGTTATATTAGGGTATAGTAAGGTTTTGGGGAATGCATAGATTTGTGGATCTACCTACCGAACACTTAACTCATTAACCAACTCCTCCACCCTATCTTTATCAATCTTAAGCAGAACATCCAGGTACTTCTTCCCTAATTCGATACTCTCCTGGCAGTCAGAGCTGCAGGGAAAATGTGAGATGATGACTAAATCCTTTTCTCTTTTGGTGATATTTGTAAAAGCATTGGTCGGAGATAGCTGCAGGTTGGGGTTGTCAGGAGTGAATCTCTTGCAGAAGAAATCGACGCAGCAGGCAGGATAACCCAGTTCCCTACCCAGATCCATGTCATTCTTCAGCAGTTCATAATAGGAAACTAGCCATGCTTTCTGTTCATCTTTTGAGATATAAGCAAAGTACATGCCAGGACGTTTATCTCTCTCCTGAATACGAATTCCTTTGTTAGAGAAGCTGGCCTCATCAGCCAGGAGCACCTTAAACTTTGACTTGACAAGACAGAGTTTGTTCTCTTCACAGAATTTCTGTACTTTTGGTAGTTCATGTTCATAGAATCCTTGACGGACGACCTTCTTGGCATCATGCAATAGGTAGAGTATCTCTTGTGATTTTGACTTCGATCCAAAGATAAGAGAGAGTTTTCTAAGCATCGTTGTTGGAAAGGATTGATGTTTATAATATTTTCCGCTAGACTGACCGAACATTTTTAAAACCCAACCGTTTTCCAGGTTTTTATGATAAAAATCGCACAGGGAGCAGAAGCTGTTCTTTTCAGGGACAGAGGGACGATAATCAAAGAGCGGTTCAGCAAGAAATACCGACTGCCGCAGCTTGATGAATCTCTGAGAAAGTTCAGGACCAGAAGAGAGGCCAAAGTATTGGGAAAGTTGGAGGAGATGAATTTTCCCGCTCCTCACCTGCAAAGTTTTTCTGACAAGAGGATGTCTCTGGTGATGGATTTTGTACCCGGAGACAAATTGAGGGATGTTTTGTTGCAGGGGGATGGAGTGACAGAAGTCCACTGGCAGTTGGGGAAGCAGGTCGGGGAGAAGGTTGGCAGATTGCACGCTAATGACATGATTCACGGCGATCTTACTACATCTAACATGATCAAGCATAAGGAGACCGGAGATGTCAACCTTATCGATTTTGGTCTGTCTTTCTTTTCTGATAAGGTGGAGGATAAAGCCGTCGATCTCTTTTTACTAGACCGAGCTTTAGAAAGCAATCATTATCAGCTGTATCCTGAGATATTTGAGAGTGTTCTGGAAGGGTATAAAGAAGGATTTCCTGGAGCTGCTGGAGTTCTGGAGCGGTTTGAGCAGGTTCAGAAAAGGGGAAGAAATAAGAAAAGATAATCACTTCAAACTTATTTTATACCACTCGTGTGTTCACGGACTTTTGTTACGTCATCAGAACTTTTAGATGTACATCTGATATCGGTAGCGGATATACCTGTTGGTCGTTCCACATCTGGCTCCTGGTGAACTGAGATACTGGCACCTGAGCTCGTCCTCTGGCAAGAGGATCAGGTTTCCCACAAAAGCCTGTGTTGTAACACCAGTCATCAAGCAAGGTCATCGTGGCAAGTGAATGGTTGATCGCACCTGTGACAATCAAAGGGATCACCCTTCTTGGTTCACCATCCCTTACAACGTAGCATTCGTTAGCGCTTACTACATACGTCTTATGCTGGATGTTAGTTTCACCGGTGTGTGAGACCATAAGGATCTTTCCTTCCAGATCAACGTTCTCAGTCTTTCCATCCAGAACAGTGCAGCTCATCCTGGGTTGAGGAAAAGCTCCATCAGTGTGTTGAGCCGCACTTCCTACAAAATCGCTCTTATCCATATTGAGGTACTTCCTGAAATTTTCCAGGTCGGCATACTCGCTTCCCAGATACTCGACACATCTGCTGTCTTTGATGTGTGTCCTAAGCGATTTTCTCCGGCCATAAGCGTCAACATTAGAGAAGCCTTGCACTTTGAATCCAGCTACCTCCTGCTGCGGATTGTCCTGCAGGATGATATCATGGTTCTTGATGTCCTGCCCATATCTGAAAGTTCCTGTCTCTCCAAAGTTGAGGTATCTAATCGGTTCTTCAAAATGGTGGCCAAAGACTTCATGGGCAGGAACTCCGGTAAGCACAACAACATCATACAATCCTGCCAGGGGGATACCAGCTTCCTCAAGACTGCCAAACTTGAGACCAGAGATCTTATGCAGCTCGTGGAAAGCTCCAGTAAATGAACCAGCATTCTTGATCCTCTTGTCAGGAGTTGGATCAGCAATAAATTGCACCAGTTCAGGCAGACGTCTCATCTCTTCATCGGAACTGCAAACTACGCAGATGTTCCTGCTGCTAGTGATAGGAGTGTAACCATGCGAATAAGATATGTCAAAGAAAGGGATGCTCTGCACCACTTTTCCACCTTTGGAATTGACTATGATCTTCTGCTCCACATTAAAGCCACGAGTGATCCGGGTATTCCTATGCTCTTTCGTAAATTCGATGAACTCGTCATCATACAATTGGATGTTTGTTGGAATCGATTCAACAAAAGATTCCTCAGTGGTGGGAAGTGGAAATCCTTTATGATGGAAATCGAATCGATTTTGCTGCAGATCTCTGGATACGACCAGTTCTGGAAAGTTATGTGGCATTATCTCATCAAGATCAGTCTGAGTGTAGATACGCCGTTCCATCATCTCTTTATTAAGGTTAGAATTTGTGGATTCTCCGTCAAGACGTTTTCCGTTGAAGAAGCTGGCGACTGAACTTATTATCCTCGTGTATCTGGAAATGATGTTCTCTTCCGAGGGGGTAATCTCCTCTGCTAGCATATCCGCAATACCTTCTAGCTCTTCCTTACTCTTGATAAACTCACGCGCCCCCATATAAAATTAGAATGAAGATTCTTTTATAAATGTTTGTGTGATTACTCGGAAGAAGTGTCGTCCGGGGGCTCATGGGTTTTGTCACCCCCGTTCTAAACATATTTAACATATTCTTATTTGTGCCCTTTTTCAACCATCTCCTTAAGCGCTTTAGAAATAACCTGGCCAGAAGCTTTTCCTGCCAGCTGCTTCATGCACATCCCCATCAAGGCCCCGAAAGGAGCACCTTTGTTTTTATCCACAATCCCTTTTATTGCAGAGTGGATATCCTCTGTACTTAATCCCTCGTACTTCTTGATGTCAAATTGTCCTTTGATCATGTCGATGAGCACATCAAGCACGATATCTTTGTGGATCTTGCCTTCCTCCAAGTATTGGAACAACTCACAAAAATTATCGTCCTTCAGCTTCTCAGGATCAAGTGAGTATTTCCTTTTGATCTCTAGTAAGGTTGAGGTAAGAGTCTCCGCAATAAAAGCAGGCTTGATCTTGGGATTTTTTGACGCCAGCTCTTCAAACAAGCGTGGATTCTTCTTCACGATGAATTCTGCCAGGTCTGCGCTTAAAGAAAAGTCTTCCTGGAATCTTTTAATCTTTTCTTCCAGAAGTTCAGGCAGTTCTATTCCTTCCAACTTGGGACGTATCAAAGGAACATCTGTCTCAGGATACATCCTTGCCGCTCCCGGTATGGGCCGCATGAAAGAAGTTGTGCCATCAGGATTATCTTTTCTAACTTCTTTAGGAACTCCAGCAAAAAGCTCCTTTGCCCGTTCATATACTGCTTCCAGGGCGATCCTGGCCTTCTTCTCTTGATCTGCGACCAGGATGAAAGCATCCTGATGGGTGCATTTCAGTTTCTTCTTGATGAGTCTGATCTCTTTATCTTCTATTCCATAGTTAGGAAGTTCATCCGAATGGAAGATTCCACCTACTCCTGCCTTTATCTTAGCTCTTCCGGAGAACTCGCTTCCCACCCGGTAGTTGGGCTGCAGTTCTCGTCCTACTAATCCTCCAAAATTGTGCAGCTTGATTCCCAGTATCTTTCCTCCATCTTCAAGGGTTTTCTTGACAATCTTAGAATCGGCATCGTTCAGCAGGACTGACAGATCGAGGATAGAAAACTCGTTCAATCTCACTCCTCTTAACTCATCTTTGATCTTGAGCAACTCACTTTGCCGCTTTACTTCCAATTCAACTAGAGTGGGGATCATCTTTAGATCCTGGAAACCTTTAACCTCGATTCTATTTCCACCTTTGATGGATATGTTCACATCCTGCCGGATAGTTCCCAACCCTCTTTTGACTCTAGGAAGGGATCGTAGCAGCATCCCTAGTTTCTTAGACGCTTCCTGACACTGTTGTGGAGACTTGATGTCAGGTGCAGTGCCGATCTCTATCAAAGGAATCCCCAGGCGGTCAAGCCGCCAGACTCTTTCATCAGAATTCTCGGAAACAATCTTACAGGCATCTTCTTCCAGTGAAATGTTTACAATCCCTACATCTCCTTCACTTGTTTCTATCTTACCATTTCTGGCGATTAAAGCAGTTCTTTGGAAACCACCCGTGTTAGAGCCATCGACAACAGTCTTCCTCATCACCTGTACTATGGGAGATACGTCAGCTTTTACAAGCTTGCAGAACTGCAGAGAGGTATAGAGGGCTTCATTATTTATCTCATGGGGTGGCTCCTCATCCAACTCCACCAGACAAGTGGTGTCGGTGTATCCTTCATAGACAGAGATCTTATTTTTTTTCTGCTCCTGCGCGGCAGCGACATCTATCTCTCCAGACTCTCCAGCAGAGGCGCGCAATTTCCTCCTGACAGTGAAGTGTGGTGGATCGTCCCTTAATCTAGTAGGGCAACTACAGAAGAGTTTCATACCTTCCAGCTGCTGATGTATCTCTATTCCGCATTTCAGGCCGAGTTTCTTGTAGGTCATTCATTGAAGGCTAATGTCATGTCATTTATAATATTTTTTAAAAAAAACACCAAAAGATTTAAATAGCATTATGAATATATATTCATAATGTGTAAGCAAAATAATGGAGGTAAACAAAATGCCAAACAAAGATGGAACCGGACCGGAAGGAAAAGGCCCTCTCACAGGTAGAGGTTTAGGTAACTGTAAAGGGACTAGGACATGTCCAAGAGGAAGTAGGAGCAGAAGCGGACAGGGCAAAGGAAGAGGAAGGAGGCAAGCGTAAGTTTTTTATTTATTGACTTTTTTACCCTTACCTGATGCCACGACCCAGAAAAAGAAGGAGAGTACGTTTCAACCCAGATGTTACTTACTTCAAGCCTGCTGGAATACCCTTGTGTAACCTGCAGGAAATAGTGCTGAATGTGGAGGAGTTAGAAGCATTACGGTTGAAGGATTCCCTTGGATTGGAACAAAAGACGGCGGCCGAGAGAATGAATATTTCTCAACCAACTTTCCACCGTCTTTTGTTGGAGTCTAGAAAAAAAGTAGCTGTAGCTTTGGTAGAAGGGAAAGCGATCAGGGTTGAGAAGAGTGATGAAGGGTGAGAAAAGATCTTATGGCGGGGATTGTATTGTTGCTTCCGGGAAAATTGAAAAATGATCAACAAAAGGCTTCTCCAATGAACGTCCGTCAAAAAATACTTGACACAATTGATGAGGTTGAAGACACGCCGGTAATCGTTGAAGGATTAAAGGACAGAAGAGCCTTACGAAGTTTGGGAGTCAAGCACATCATCACCCTGAAGAAGCCTTTGTTCCAGGTAATTGAGGAACTAGACGTTAAGGAAGTTCTCATCCTGACTGATTTTGACAAAGAAGGAAAACGTCTCTATAGGAAATTATGCCGGGAGTGTACTAGGTGGGGTATCAAGATTGATAACCAGTTGCGTAATTTTCTCCTTAAAGAGACTCCTTTAGTGCATATCGAAGGGCTGCCTAAGTATCTGCGGACTTTAGAGGAGAGGGAAGCGAAGAAGAGTGTTGTTAGTGGTAGAAGAGAGTCTAAAACCTAGCCTTCTCCCTTCCACAAACACGTGAAGCAAGGTAGCTGCCCATTCTTCCACATTCCTCAACCGCAAACTTCTTCAGATACCCAAATAGAAAACCGGCTGCGTAAGCATCACCTGCTCCATTAGTGTTGATTACTTCTGTCTTGTACACAGGAATACGATAGTTCTTTCCACCTTCCCTGACATAAGATCCCTTGCTTCCTTTCTTTAGGACAGAAATGGGGCAACTCAATTGGCGGAGAGCTTTTACTCCGTGATAACCTGTCAACTTCTCTGCTTCTTCCTCTGTAGCGAATAAGATGTCAATCTGCTCCCCTTCCAGAAGATCCTCCAGATTCCACCTCTGGGCTACAATAGCATCAGGATCAGCCAGATCAAAGCTGACTTTTCGTTTCAGCTTCTTAGCATATTCGATAGCATCCATTACCCAGGCAGGATTGGTGAGTAGTTCATAGCCAGAGGTGTGAAATAATTTTGTCTCTTTAAGACGCTCCAGATCGGGATTATACATTCCTGCAACTCCCAGCCGGGCAAAAGATGTCTTCTCTCCATCGGGAGTCACAAGAGTATAACACATACCGCTCGCTCCTTCCTGCCAGCTGAACAGACATTGAACCCGGGCTTTTTGTAAAGCTTTAACATATTTTTTTCCAAAATCATCCCCACCTACCGTACCAAAGAGAGCAGTCTTTAATCCCATTCTAGCTGCACCATGGATTACATTGGCAGGAGAACCTCCCTGAACGGTCTTGATCTTTCTTCCTACTAAAATCTGTAAGAGCTGCTCGTAGTCAAAGCTGCTTTTCTCGTGAAAGAATCCTTTTGTCAGTCCTACCTTTTGCAGTTCTATATCCGTTACTCTGATGATTACGTCCGTCAGAGCGTTGGTCAATCCAGTAATATCAGTCATTTTGATGTTTTGACTATATTATTGCTTAAATCTTTTAAGTATTTTTTGGAGTAGAATGTAAATCTGCACCTACAGAATAATTTTGGTTTACCTGATAAGCATGCTAATTTCCTTGGCATACCTTAACATGATCAACAACTCAGAAATCTGCTCCCTCATAGCCGTATTCCTCTTCCTTTCCTTAAGCCGTTGGTACTTCTTCACTCTTTCCTTCCATTCGTTCCACATGGGCAGTGCTTTCTCAAAGGAATTGTTGATGAAATGGTTGTACGTCTCAGAGTAATACCAGCGGACGTATTTCAGCATTTCGATAACATCCTTGTCTTTGAATTCCATCACCTTAACAATATCAGCGATCCTTTCGATCCTTTCAGCAACCATACGATAATCCATTGCTTCCAACAAGGAGAGTTGCTTGGCTTCTGTAAACTTTCCTTCAGAAAGGAAACGCCTGATCTGCATCACAAGCATGTAGTAGAACCGGGTAAGAGAATCTTCCATCTCATCAATCTTTGTCTTATCGTTCTCCCCAATCAGTTCGTCGATCATATTTAGTGAGAGAAAATACATCCGCTTCAGGCAATCCTGGATAGAAAGTTCCTCTATCCGGAAACATTTGACAACAATCTTTGCTGAGGTATCTTCAATGATCTGCGCATCCATGAAATTCTTGAGGAAAGAATAGAATCTTTTCCTAGCTTTCTCGTTAACTTTCTTATTGGTGAGTATTGTGATCTTCTGATTGGTAAGGAAATATTCCCTGATAAATCTCCTGGTGATATGATCATCAAAAGGAATAACAGCTTCCCTCTTTTCCTTCTTTACGATAAACTCAGGAGCGATAGAAAGATGCCCCTCGTTGGAGATGAGCAACTTGAGTTTTGCTCCCTTTTTCAGATGCATGCTCCTGGTCCATTCTTTCGGCAGTGTAACTAACAGCGAGCTTCCGATTTCCTGGAGATTTCTTTCAACGATTCTCATCTTTTCTTTGCGAGTAGGATTATACTTCCAATTACGCCTACTAGAAAGCCGATTGGGCAGACAATTGTTGAGATGAGGAAGAATGTTACATGAAGCCCTTCCATCAGATATCGAAGGATTGTGATATCCTTTGCTAGTATCCCTAAACCATAAAAGAAATTATGTAGCAGGATACAGATAAAGAATCCCGTAGAGAAAACTCCTGTGAGGATGAAATATTTTCTTAGTCTCCTATCTTTCTTCTTCACATTCTCTCGGACGGCGGTTATCAGCAGAGCCAATCCCAGAAGCGAGAAGATGATCGACGGGATGAGGAAGATGAAACCGTGCAGTAACTCTTGTAAAGGTGGGATAAAGAACTGGCTGATGACCATCACCCCCACAATCACTAAGGAATAGAATAGTCTTATTGACAGCTTCTGTTTTTTCATTTTCATTTGCAGCAAGATGTTCGGTTATTTAAACTTTTCGTAAATTTAAAGAGATTTAAAGATTTATAGGGATAGTTTATATTTTAGTGTTGCCTGTTATTGAATAGGGATAATGAAATCAGAAACCAAGACACTATTCATCGGCGGCAAGTTCGACGAGTTGGGTGGACTGCATTCAGGGATTGCTGGCAGACTGGCCCAGTCTATTGGATACAGAGATACCACCGTTATCAATGGTGGATATCTTAGTAACTTGGAAAGGATTGCCGATTCCGACGAGAGATTCAAGATAATCTTCTGGTTTGCTGAGACTGATGACACAGAGTTGGTGAAGAGAGTTAAAGACAAAAGGAGATGCATCCTTGTTTCATCATATCAATACACCAAAGGTAGCACCTCTCTGGGAGATCTGGTCCAGTCTGCTTTCAAAAGCAGAAGCAACCTAATTGTAGAAAGTGTCAGTAATGGAAGAGCATCTCTTCCCAAGGCAAGAATTCTTGATCCTTTGTTAAATGTCTTTATGGATTATGACCAAAGCCTGTCAAAAATCGGCGGCATTCTTAGAAAAAGGACAACTGAATTGCTGGAATACAATAAAATGCCAGCAGAGAGAACTGGACAAAGGTTAGAGGCGCCGGATGAGAAGCGATTCTTCACCTTGCTAAGAGAATATGGGGGCCGGTTCTATGATGCCACCTACTCCTTTCCAGAGGCACCCTATCGTTTTCTGGGAAACGCTTCTTTCAGGACAGATGGAAAGGACAATGAGAGATACATTTACTTCTCCCAAAGAAACATTGACAAGAGGACTATAAATCAAGATGGTTTCGTCGCTGTAGAAAAAGAGTTTCCAGTGCGATTCCATGGGAAAAATAAACCGTCTGTAGACACGCCGATTCAATTACTACTCTACCAGCATTATCCCGTAGTACGTTACATGTTACACCAGCATGTGTACGTGAAAGATGCAAAATATACAGAGAGAATAATTCCCTGTGCTGCTCTGGAGGAAGCAGAAGAAGTTATCCGGCTGTTCCCTGAGAGAGAGAATGTCAATTTTGCAGTAAATCTGAAGGGCCATGGCTCACTGCTGTTGGTCGATCATCCTGATAAAATAAGAGAATTCAGTTATGTTGTAAGAAACATACCAGAGGTGCATAAAAGATGGTAGCAGAAATTGTCACAGTGAACGATGAGAAGTACATCCCACACGAACTGGTTAACAATAAAATAGAGCACTACAAAGAAATCTTCCAAGAGAAATGGGAAAATGTATATGGAGCGGGACATCCATTTAGCGAGGGAGACGAAATGTTAGTTCTTAGGGAAGCCGGAAGGGTTGTTGGTGGCAGTATAATCAGGAGAAATGTATACTCTGTAACATTTAGGGATTTTGCCATATTGCCTGAATTCAGAGGGAAGGGACATTCAAAGATGCTAATGGGTGAATTGGAGGACGTAACAGAAAATCATCACTACCAGCTTATGGAGAATGGGCAAAAACCCCAAGACATCAGGATGATGTATCTCAGAAGCTTGGTCTATCTGGATTCAAATGATCGAGAAGAAGCAAGACTGCCTCATCTGCAGTTCGCCAACTATCTCAGAAAAGTAGGTTTCCTTCCTTACATACATAACCAACATGAATTGTCTGGTGTAGAGAAAGTTGCCATTCCTTTGTATCAAAGACTATACCCAAAAGTTGCAGATCGGTTGCGGGTTTTCAAAAAGAAAATAATTGATGTCGGTGTTGAATTAAAGAAAGAGAGCAAAGAAGAACTTGCTGTGCTGGATGAAAGACAATGGAAGATTGTCATGGGAGGACTGGACTGGAAGTTGGGCAACTATGGTAAGAACGGTACGGTAAGCTATCGTTATGATCTCTGTCCGATATGTAAGGACATGGGCAGCAGTGAGCAGAACAGCGAAAATTGTAAGAGATGTTACATCTACAATACGTGTATGGAACCTTTCAGGGAAATCGGCAGGTTCAAGGAAGATTTTGAGGTGTCTCATGCATACTTCAGTGAGATGAGGGAGTTCATGCTAAGTAGAAGGTAGGTAGATTAATTACACATCAGGAGAACACCAAAACAATGAAAAAAATAGACATACATTGCCACACTACCAACAGGAAAGTAAGAGACGTCATCTCAGAATCATGCACTCTAGAAACCATTGCCGAAGAGATGCAGAAGTATGAGATAGAAAAAACGATAGTACTGGCTACCTATTTCCCACACCGGGGATCAGGTATCACTAATTTTAGATTAAGAAACTGGATCGATAATCACGGTAACAGCGATCAAAAAAACAAGTTTCAAATGTTCGGCAGCCTTGATTTCAACCACTATTTTTGGCAGGGCCTTAATGAGTTAGAGGAGATGGCAGAGAGAGAACTGATGGCCGGCATAAAGATTTACACTTGCTATCAGGAGATAGATTTAGCATCAGAGAAGTTCCGACAGGTTACTGATATTGCCAACAAACACTCTCTTCCCATGATGTTTCATTGCGGCAATTCCTATTCTATGATGAGGAAGTTTGGCAGATCGACAGTTACAGATAAACCAGTAAAAGCATCTAACATAGAACTCCTGGCCAAGGAAAATCCCTACATCAACTTCGTCATCAGCCATTTATCTAAGCCGTTCCTGGATGATGTTATCAGAACAGCTATCGCTAATCCTAACATCTATTCGGACATGAGCGGTCTCATTGATTCAAAATTTGACCGGGAAGAGATCCCTAATTCAGTAGAGATGGTCAAAAGATATGTCAACGAATGTGGGCCTGGAAAGATGCTCTTTGGAACGGACTTTCCCGTGCAGACACATGAAGATTCCATCTACTTTGTGGAAGAGGGAATGAAACACTTTTCTGAGCAGGAGAAAGAAGATGTTTACTATAATAATGTGAGGAAGTTGCTAAAATGCCAACGTTAGATGATTTTTTGAAAGGAAGAGCCGAGATTGTGTTTGAGAAAGAAAGGAAAGCCAGGACCAAACGGTATGATCTTTATGATGAGTTTGATCGGGATCCTAGGAAGTATTGTCCTGAGTGCAATTCTGTGAAAGTTAGAAACAGGACACCACGTCATCAGTGTGAATTTGAAGGTTATCATTGTGAAAATTGTGATTTGGATTACGAACTAGATTACGAACCGATAGTACATCATAGAAGAAGATGAACTTGGAAGATGGAGGTAAATAAAATGAAAAACGAAGATTTGCAGGTTGATAGAGCAGGTGATTATTTGAGAGGGAAATCAGTCGCCCTATGTGTTTCAGGCGGCATTGCAGCTATTGAAACACCGAAGATCGCCCGTCATCTAAGAAGGTATGGAGCGGAGGTAAAAGCGTTCATGACTTCTGCAGCTGAACTGTTCATCGGCAAGGCTGCTTTGGAATGGGCTACTGAACGGCCCGTAGTGAAAGAACTGAGCGGTATGTCGGAACACATATGCCAGGAAGATCTGGTTCTGGTAGCACCAGCGACAACCAACACCGTAAATAAGATCTTCACGGGGATCGCTGATAATTCTGTGACAACTTTGGTGGCAAGTGCGCTTGGTATGGGAAAACCTGTCCATCTTGCTCCCACTATGCATGAATCTCTTTACAAGAATCCCTTTTTCCAGGAGAACATAGCTAAAGCAGAACAGTACAACCTTAAGATAATCCGCCCCAGGAGAGGTGAGGGTAAAGCAAAGATACCAAAACTGGAGAATCTCGTGGCGGAAGTGTGCAGAGAACTTTCTGAAGATCCTATCAAAGGGAAGAAAATTCTTATTACTGGTGGGCCCACTCCTGGGAAAGTGGACGATGTTAGGGTCCTTACTAACATTTTTGGCGGGAATCTTGCTGTGGAGATGGCCAAAGATGCTTATCACAGGGGAGCAGATGTAACTCTGCTGCTTGGAAAGACTGGAGTAAGAGTACCTGACTATCTGGATGTGAGATATCATGCTGATTTTGACGAATATGTTGAGAATGTCTATGATGAGTTGGGACACGGTTATGATGGGGGTATCTTCTCCGCAGCGGTTGCTGATTACATCCCTGCTGATTATCGTCCAGGGAAGATCAAGTCGCAAGGCGGTCTAAAAACCATCCCTCTAAAAGAGACAAAGAAGGTGATCAAGGAAGTTCGTCGTGACTTTCCTGACCTGTTCATGGTTACTTTCAAGTATGAAGATGGCGTTTCCAAGCAACAGCTGCTGGGAATAGCTGATAATAGGATAAAAGAAGGCTATCAGATTGTAGTTGCTAACAGGAAAGAGGAGATGGGAGATTCGCATTGTGCTTATGTTGTTGGAAAAGAAGGAGTAATCAGTCGTCCTGAGTCAAAGAGAGAGATTGCAATGAAAGTTATCGATGTTGTTGGAGAGGGGCTGTTTTCAGTTATCGGAAAATAGTCAACATTGGAATAAGAGAAATTAAAATAGAAACCAAAAAAAAACTTTACTCAACATCCATCTTGTCCAAAGCTGCAGTATAACTATCTACAATCTTGTTCAGACTTCTGCCAGTAACGACTTTAGCTACTTTTGTCAATCCAGACTGACCAGCAAAACCTCCAACAACGGATCCGATCAGTACGCCAGGAAGACCTGCTACTCTACCAACCCTTGCGCCAGCGATACTTCCTGCTACCATTGCTGGTAATCCTCCGTAAGTGTCAGCTTTGTTTACCTTTCTCGCATTCTCAGCCATCTCCCTGTCTACATCAAGCAGGAAAGCTCTGTATTGGTGTGTCCTTTCTTCGCTGCCCTGTTCACCAGAAAGAGTTGGTAAGTAATCTTCCAGAACACTGTCAATCCTTTCTCCGACAGTTCCTTCGATGCCTTGCTTCTCATACCTTCCCATCAAGTCAGTCAATATATTTCTATTCTTCATTTTGTTTCCTCCACTCAAAACCTGTAACCTAAACTTGTTCCTTAGCATCAATCCTGTCTAAAGAAGCTGTGTAACTGTCAAGGACTTTGTCAAGTGAACGACCGGTGTATGCTTCAGCAGCTTTCTTTGCGCCAAATTGACTAGCAGCTCCACCAGCACAGGCCCCTGCAATGGCTCCAACCAAACCAAATCTTGCACCGATTCTGGCTCCAGCAAAACTTCCAGCCAGGCCGACAGGTAGCCAGGTAGCATCATCAAACCTGTTGACCTTGCCTGCATTAGCGACCAATTCCCTATCTACATCCGTTAGAAATGCTCTGTACTGATGTTCTCTATCTTCTCCTTTCTGGATGCCAGCAAGGGTGGGTAGATAATCATCCATTACACTTTCGATTCTCTCCTCTACAGTCCCTTGTCTTCCCAATCTCTCATATCTCTCCATCAAATCACGCAATACTAGTCTGTTCTTCATTTTATCCTCCCCTCTTACCTGCCTCTGAATTATCTGAGAATGTGGCTACTATATAAATGTTTCGGCATATTTGTTATTGGGCAGTGGTATTGGCGAAGTTTTCCACTAATCGCCCTTTCTACCAATAAACTCCCTCAATAAAGAATCTTCAGGTACGTACCTCTGTGATCCTGAATTCACCTCATTAAACAGTCTTTTGATCCTCGTCCCCCGAATGAAAGCATCCAGTCTGCCTTGCTCATAGAATCTTTCCATCTTTGGAAGTTTGCGGTGGAGTCTTCCTCGTAGAACTGGCAGTTCAAAGGCAAGACCGCCGTTGATGATGTGATCGGCAGTGTGCATGAAAGGGATAAGACTGCGTAGTTCTTCGTTTCTTACATAGTGCCAATGACCTAAGGTAAGATCCAATGGGTAGCCTCTTCCTCCTTGGTCTATTGGAAGGGAATCTCTACTCATCCTTCGCAACAGGCGGTTGTCGGTGAGTTTAACCTGCCTTCCCCGAGAATCTTTTACCATGTTAAGAGTCTCTATATAAACTTTGTAGAATGTATTGCTCAGGCTAGGGGGAAAGACGACCGGAGAGAAGGAATAGAGACTATCGATGATCAGTATCTCACCCTTCTGCAACTTCGTCTTACTGGAGATACCATTCCTTTTACCTTTCTTAAAATCATATTTTGGGACATTGATCAACTTCCCTTCAAGCAGTTCATAGAGATGCTGGCGGATAAGTTTGATGTCCAGTGCTTCTGGCGTCTCATAATTGTAATCATCAAATTCATCTTTTTGTACATGCTTCAGACCAAGGTAATAATTATCCAGTTCCCAACCTTTGCAGGGGTAACCTCTCTCCTGCAGCTTTTGTACAAGCTTTCTGGTAGTCGTGGTCTTTCCGGAGGATGATGGGCCCGCTACCACCATCACTCTTTGTGGAGATTCCTCATACCTGCTGATCGCCATATCCAGATCTTCTTCATAAACCTGGGTGCTGGCCTCAACCAGTTCCGCAAAGGCATCCGGGGAGTTGACTATCTTATCCAACCTGCAGAGTGTGTCACAGCCATGCAGCTCATTCCATCTTTTTATCTCCCTACATTTGCGGTCAGGCAGACCGCTTCTGCTGAACTTCTCTTCAGAGATATGACCTTCACGGATGGCTGTCCTTCCCCACCTATAAAGCCTGTAACATTCCCAGATGTCGATGAAACCCTGCGATTTCAGGATGTGTTCGACCCCGTCCTGTATCTGTTCCACTTCCACGATCTTCTCTGGCTTCCTGGCGATTATACCACGTAGATAGGCAGCTGTCTGAAGGGCGAGACTCTCAGCGATCTGCGGTTCCTCCAGATAATCATAAGGGCCGAATATCTCTCTAGCTTTGCTGGGGAGGAAGAATTTCATGTCCTGTTTGAAACCACCGGTAGAATAAGCAGCATTCATGATTCCAGTAGCGATCTTATCTAGATCAAAAGAGGCGACACTTTCGTCTCTCTTGATAACTTTCATGATTAGCATTGACTATTTAAGAATGATTAAAGTATTTAAAAGTTGTGAAGGACTTGTAGCTGCCCGGGCTGTTTCCGACCTCTATCTGGCGTGTTTGCTCTTTACACTGTGCTCCAATCCAAGGAACTTGTCGGCAAAAATCGTTAAGGTGCGTACATCAGAGTCGTTGGAGTAGATGATCGCCTTCCTTGCGTGGACAGCACAACCCAGTGCTACCAGACCAACGTCTTCCCATAATCCCTGAGAGCTGATCTTCTTCCAGCCGCTGGTGGAGAAATAATAGATATCCTTGAAAAGATCACCTCTTTCTTTGGCAGACAATCTCTTCTCGGAATCAAAACCGTTTATCATGTTCCTATATTCCGTCGCAGCGTGATTAAGCTGCTGCTGGTTCAGTGGCCCACCTATATTCCCATACTTCCTGAACAGATACACTTTGGGCAGCATCTCCGCGTATTCTGTAAGCGGTCGACGATAATACTGCATTCTCATTCCGAACATATCTTCACTACTCCCCTCATTGACAATATAACCGTTTCCCTCCAAGAATTGCTGGCAGAACATTATCCTTCTTAGCAGTTGGCCTTTGGAAACTCCCCTGTTTCTATAGGGAAATGAGTTCTTAGCTAGATCTGCTAAAGCTTGGTATTTATGGATGGAAAGTCCTTCTCTCCTGAAAATTTGATAACTGCTTCCTGAAAAATGCCTATTGTTGAATATTGTACTGATACTTCTGTCAACTTCTTCAAGAAACATCCTGCTTGTGTACAAAGGAGCATTCCCCAGCAGCTTTTCGATCTGGCAGTAATTGATGATATTACGGTCAAGGATGGTAGCTCTTTCATCCAAAGGAAGATTATCGGGAAAATGTTGTAGTTCCATCAAAATTGATGTTGAAATGGGGTATTAATAAATTTTTCCCCACTTTAGAATGAAAAACAATAAAAAATGGTTGTCAAAGACAGAAACAGAATACCAATTATGCTTTTCCAAGAACCTCATCAATCTTCGCTTTCAATTCCTCCTTTGGATTGAAACCGATGATCCTATCGACCTCCTTGCCGCTCTTATAGACAATGAGGCAGGGTATCCCAGTTATTGAATTCTGCTGCGCCAGATTAGGATAGTCCTCTGTAGACAATTTGGTAAACTTCAGTTTTCCTTCATACTCTGTACTTAACTCTTCAAAAACCGGAGCCATCATCTTACAGGGGCCGCACCAACTTGCCCAGAAATCGACGATCACCGGAATGTCTGCCTCAAGCACTTCCGTCTTAAAATTCTCTTCATTCAATTCAACTACCATTTTTCTCTCCTCCTATTATCCCTTATTTTCTATCCTTGCAACATCCCCTTCTACAACAATCGGTTGCATGGCGATAAGTTCTTCTTTATAACCCATCTCTCTGGGAATCTCGTTCAGTAAGAAAATTGGAATTCCTTGGTCAAAAGCTTTCCCCATCTCCAGAAAAGTGTTCCCACCGATGTAGCCGGAGACGCCATCTTTATCAAAATTGGCCACTAGTATGGCATCGGACTGCTCAATTTTCCTGAAATGTTCTTTGATCAGATTGTACTGAATCTTAGCCAGGGCGTCTTCTTCCAGACAATGATAATCTCCCATGCTGGGCAGAAGTACATCATGCCCTAACTTTTCCAGTTTTTGTTTAATCTCCTCAAGTCTACCAAAGAACCTGGCACTTGAGCAGAGAGCAATTTTCATTGAAATGGCCAGAAAAGAAAGTTTTATATAATCTTTTCGTCTTTCACAAAAGTATGAGGTGGAGAATTAGCTTGTTTCTGATGGTTATTGTTTTAGTGAGTTCTCTTATTATCGCGGAAAATGCTCCCGTGATTAGTGGAATATCTGTAGAGAAACCTGTGGAAGAAGATTGTCTCTACTATTTTTATGGTGTTGATTGTGAACTCTGTCCTGAGACCGAGGAATACATACTTCGCCTGGAGCAGAAATATTCTCATCTTCAGATTCAGCGGTTTGAGATATACCGTAACAAAGAAAATGCTGATATGTTGGAGAATTATTTCACAGTATACAATGTTCCAAAACAGTCGCAGAGCATTCCTGTGATTTTCATCTCCAAAAGTTATTTTGTCGGACCTGACACCATCAAGTCGCTTCTGGAAGACAGGATTATCGACAACAAAGAGGCATCTTGTCCATCTCTGCAGCAGAAAGGCGTCATCGGAGTGATCGGAGATGGTTCGCCAAAGGATGTACTCAGTACGATGACCTTCGCATCATTGACCACTTCTGCTTTTGTAGATAGTTTCAAACCTTCTGCCATCGCTTTAATTCTTGTACTCTTGGCAGGGATGTTTGCTATCAAGAATGACGATGAGATGTTGAAAAAAGGATTCCTGTTTATACTCGGCATCTATACCGCTCTTATTCTGTATGGGGCTGGGCTTTTCTCAGCTTATGAAAGGGCTGGCTATTTTTTCTACAAAATTGTCGGCCTGATGGCAGTGATATTCGGACTGCTGCACATCAAAGGCTTCTTTGCCACATGGAAAGTTTGGGTTCAAGCATTTTCTAAGAAGACAAAGGCAAATTTCGCAAAATTTATGGAACTTCTTACTTCAAGACCAGGGGTATTTATTGTTGGTTTCCTAATCAGCTTTTTCGTCTTTTATGAGCTCGGCAGCCCTTTCCTGACATTGCAGGCCCTTGTATTGGAGAGGTCCACACGTTGGATCTCCTGGCCGCTATTGTTGTATTACCTTTTCCTTTTTGTGCTGCATCTGATTACTATCGTATTGATCGTCTATTCAATCCGTTTAAGGCTGCATCATAAGGCGAGGAAAAAAGGTAAATCTTCTGAGGAGAAGATTGAGATGTGGATCAAGCATCACCGCAAGCTTCTAAACTTTGTCAAAAGCATCGCTATGCTAATAATAGGGTTGATTATCTTGTTTTTGTGAATATGATCTCTGGAGAGGGAGTTGAAAAAGTATTATACCTACTTGGGAAATCGCATAAACCGACGATGCTGGAAGAGTTGGGAAACTATACCCCTTTCCAGATGCTTGTGATGACTCTTTTAAGTTCACGTACAAAGGACAGCACCACCATCCCTCTTGTCAAGAAGTTGTTTGCAAAGCATCCTGAGCCGGAAGATTTCCTGAGGATGGATCTGAAGGAGCTGGAAAGGTTGTTGTATGGTATCGGTTTCTACAGAGTGAAAGCAAGGAACATTAGAAAGTTGAGTAAGATCATCATTGAAAAGTATGATAGAAAAATCCCAGACAGTCTTGAAGAGCTGACGTCTTTACCAGGAGTGGGGCGGAAGACAGCCAACTGCATCCTTGCATACACTTTTGGCAAGCCGGCGATAGCTGTCGATGTTCACGTGCACCGAATATCTAATAGGTTGGGGTGGGTGAAGATAAGTAATCCTGAGGGGACTGAAGAGGAATTGATGAAGATCGTTCCCAAAGAATTATGGATCAAGGTGAATGCGCTGCTCGTCGATCATGGACAGCGGATCTGTCTGCCGATAAAACCAAGATGCGGGGAATGTCCTGTGAGGAATTATTGTGATTTCTAATTGGGTTCATACCCCGTCGCTCGTGGCGGCGGTTTTTTTTATTGTCAAGAGATGTGAGATCTACTACTTAACATACCCATCAAACAACACCCTCTTCCCCGGATGACGAAGTTTCCTTAAAGCTTTCGCTTCTATCTGTCGGATACGTTCCCTGGTAACTTCAAAGTACTCTCCAATCTCTTGCAGTGTCTGCTCTTGACCATCATCTATGCCAAATCTTCTGCGCAGCACTTTCTCTTCTCGTGGATCCAGAGTGACCAGAGCATTCTCGACACATTCTCTTTTGCTAGCATAGATCGCCACATCCAGAGGTGAATCTGCATCCCTGTCGGTGATGAATGTGCCTAATGTAGAATCATCATCTCCAATCGGGGTCTCCAGAGAAATAACCCTTCTTACTGCATGCAGGGCTCTCACAACCTTATCAGCATCCATCTTCAGCTTATCGGCGATCTCCTGGTGTGTGGGTTCACGCTGTAATTCCTGCCAGAGTTTCTTTTCCGCATGATTGATCTTCATTATCACCTCATGGATGTGCACAGGAACTCTTACTGTCCTAGAAGAATCGGCGATATGACGGGTGATCGCCTGTTTTATCCACCAAGTTGCGTAGGTTGAGAATTTGTGTCCTCTCTCATACTCAAACTTATAGGAAGCTCTCATCAGACCAAAAGCTCCTTCCTGTATCAGATCCTCAAAGTCAACTCCTCTACCAGTATACTTCTTAGCGATAGATACGACCAGACGCATGTTTGGTTCGACGAAAGCCATGGCTGCTTCATCGTATCTTAAGGAAATCGAAAGATAGTCATCTCTTAAAGATATTAGTAGAGGAGGACAAGTCGCGTCTTCACCATCTGTCTTGACTTTTTCATTGATGACTTTCAGGCAATGTCGGGCTAATTGCCGCCTTTTTTCTTCGTTCAAGTTCAATGATGAAAAAAGTGCACAAAGGGCAGCAGGATTGTATTGCCCTTCAAGCTTCACCCTTATCCTATGGGCCGAGCCGGCCATTTTCCCCACTTCATCCTCAAGGGATTGGATGGATTCATAGTGGGTAAGTTGATTCAGGTAATCTGTTCCCGAAGATGATCTTGATTTGATCCTTACCAGAGAATCCGTCATCCGGGAGATTTTTTCCAGAAAAGATAGATTATACTTGGCCACCTTGCGCCACTTTTCCTCCTGAATATCAAGATGTCTTCTTAGCTGCGTTGCCACGTCCTCATATTCTACTTCCCGCGTCAGAGCATCCCGGATATCATCATTTGCTTCTCTCAACATTACAAATGGTGCATTCTCTGGGTAATAAGTACACACCCCTGCCGCCAGGTAAAAAAGACTTTTCTTTCCCGCCTCACCGTACTCACTCTTAGCTTTTCCAAGCCTTTGCTCATCATCCCAGGTCAGAAGTTGTGCCCTGCCAACAACACTCAGAGTAAAAGCAGTGAGTTCTTTGACAAGAAGGTTTTCTCTGTTGTCTATGTATTCAGGTGTGTCCTTCGGAGCTGCTTTGTGTATGTCTTCTACAAAAACATCTAGTTCTTCGTCTGGTCCATCATTAAGTTTATCCGATGTCATAATCCCCTTTTCTTAGAATCCGGTGAATGTATTTAAAGGTAATGGAAACGAATATGTATTTGGCTCTAAGCTTTGGGTGTCACGCGAAGAACTTAATTTGATTAACTCTGGATCTTACCTACTCTTTCAAAACCGACTTCATAGAGGATCGAGTTGCCTGGTTGATAATCTAAGCAGTGAGGTAAAGAAATTTGTACCACCTCGGGAAGAAAGCCTGCTCCTTTGTGAAAGTCGCATTTTGTCAAACTGGCAACCATGTAATCTTGGGTACAAGGCGCATACCACAGCTGGCTTTTTTCTTCTCTGTGAAATGATTTTCTGTCAATTCTGTGCAAGAGGGCCGCTTTGTGATTTCTTTCATCTTCTTTCCTTTGGTTTGATACGCTATATAATTCAAGAGAATCAGGATTCCTCTTTGCTATCAAAAGGGTGTATTCAATATTTGACAACAACGGATGATCCGAGTAGCAGATTCCTTCTTCAATATCCTCAAAATGACCGTCCAGACTGCTAACAGCTTCGTAAAAACGTTCTGGAACTGAGCCTGATGTTGGTATCTGAATCGCACCCCTGACCAGTCCGATGAAATTATCTCCAGAGAACGATTTATCCACATCAAAAGATTCTGCCATTTCGCCCAGTTCCACAGAATCATCTATCCTGTTCGAGCAGCAGGTATCAGCAGCCAGCAGGTAGCCGCATGATTCTGTATCTTCATCAAAATACAGTAAGGCGATGTGTATTGTCATCTTTTTTCCTTCAATAGCAAAGCATTTCACATCACACAACTACATGCAGTAAATCCTTCCCGCAGAGCTTCTTCTTTGGATGCAAAGCTTACCTGATTCTTTACTTTTATCTTCTTGGCAAAAGCGCATTTCACATCATGCACTTTATCCGCTGCTCTGGAAGCTACAAGTTTTATGTTCTTTCTATTTGTAGCTGCTCTCTTCTGCAGTTTTCCTTCCAATTCAATATTCCTAACTTTCAGCCGCTCGATCTCTCCATAGATGTATCGGATATGAGCAGAGAGATTACTGATGTCACTTTTCACATGCTCAAATGAGCATCTCATCTTTCGTTCAAGTTTCTTGTTCCCTAGCATTTTTTACCTCGTAATCGTTGTATACGTTACTAAAATTGACGATTTTATTTAAATGTTTCTGATTTTAGCACTCTCCAGTGATTACGTTAGAAAATTTTATATAGTAGTGTCGAAATTGGTACTTAAAATGCATGGTACTCCTGATTCGATGGAAGCGTACGTTGTATCAAAGCTGGCTTTACATGAACTGTTTGGCATAGTACATTTTGATATATTTGTATACCACCAGTGTATTTCACTGGTGGAATGCAAATGTGCTCAATCACCATCCAAAGGATGGCATGACGTCGTCATGCCACCGAGTCGTTGTCGGTAGATAACTCACGAACGAAGTGACTTGATATTGACCGGTGGTTATTGACAGTTCTGCATATGCAGCTCTAGATCGTGTCAAAAATCATCAGTCAGCAGATATCTATGCTAGCCTGGCTCTCCTTGATGTGATTGCAAGGGAGAATGGACTTACCGTCACTGGAAAGGATATTGAGATGGTCGATCCTACTCGTCTTATTCTCAATAGGAAACAGGAATTGTGGTCCGAGGCACGGGAACGATACGAAGTGCTGGCTGAGCACAGAGATGAGGAGAAGAAAGAACGGTTGGAGGAACTTGATGAATCGATCGGTGAGCTTCACCACACAGCCTGAACTGAGTTTTAAGAGTTTCTGGTTGTGCGCTTTTGAGGAATGATTATAATTGCAACAGTTTGTTTACTGCCCAGTAATTAATGTGCCCAAAACTTTATAAATGGGTGCGATTATCGTACAATAAAAGTGGTTTCTGATGTTTGGTGATAGAGTATTTTGCGTTAAATCCGTAAAATGCGACCGGCAAGAATATATTTAATAGGAGAGGAGGAATAACAATGACGCATATTGCAACCGTTGAAAAAACACAAGCTCTCATCGGAGAGCAACCATTTGACTGCAAGTGGTTAGAGACGATCGTAGAGAATGATAATACTTCTGTAGAAGTTGTCCGGCTGGACGGACGCAAAGCTTTGAGGAAATCTAAATACATTTCAGATTGGCAGGTGGCAAAATTACAGAAACGTGAAGTTGACTTTCTTACAGAGGCAGATCATCCTGCTTTATGCAAAGTGTATGGTCTATTTGAAGGTGTGGTGGATGGAAAAATGGTCTCCACTGTTCTCCGAGAATACATTGAAGGTGACACTCTTGAGAAAATTGTTGAAAAAGGAGGCGCTCTTCAACCACCAAGGGCCGTCAAATATGTTTCAGGTGCCCTGGCGGCATTACAATACATCCACAGCAAGAATTTCCTGCACAGAGATTTCAAACCATCAAACATAATGGTGGAGAGATCAGAAAGGGAATCCTGGAGACGATATGATGGTCCTCGGGAAGAAAAGATCAAGCTGGCTGATCTGGATTCATTAGGAAAAGCATCCGCCTCTCTAGGGACAGGCGGTTCATCCTGGGGAGTAGGCACTCAAGGCTGGACTCACCCATACCAGTTTGATCCAAACCTATCCAGCGTACAGACCGACCTGTTTGCTGTAGGAACTACTCTCTACTATTGTCTGATGGGAAGGCAAGCAGAAACCACCAATGATCCTGATGGGGGCATAGCCTTGGCGGAAAATGATCTGGCTGCATTGGAGAATAAGATTGGGTGCTTAGATGGTGGCCCTGAGTTAGTGCGGACGGTCCGCAGACTATTTGCTCCCCGCAGGGATGAGCAGTATGATTCAGCTCAGGAAGTGATAGGTGAGTTGGATGAGATCATCAGCATCTTTGATGCGGGCTATGAAGCTGTTGACAAACACTTTAGAGTATACCAAGAAAGTCCTTTCAAAGGATGGGCCCAGAAAGCAAGAGCAGGAGTTTCCTGGATGGTTGACAGTCCTCTTAAGATCGGTATCGCTGCTGGGTTGGTATTATCTCCTGCAGGTTATTGGGTGACTTCAAATGTGATGCAGGCAGAAAGCGCAGGCAGGGCCATATTCTATGCACCTGAACTTGCTGAAGACGCACCAGCTGTGGTGCAGGTCAGTGCCGGAATCAATGATGTTTCCAATAAGCTGGGTGAGCTATATGTAAAGATGGCCAGCGGCGAAGGCGTAGGCACAGACGTGGTTCTGATGAGAGAACTACAGGACGTGGCAGCTGATGCAAAAGCAACCATCGCAAAGATGACCTTTGTGAGAAAGCAGATGGAGCCGTTCAAAGGACCAATCGGTTCGATAAGAAGAGGAGGAACCCATATTAAGCAATCTTTCAAGCATAGGGCTGTTGACCACGATTATGAGGATTGTTCCACGGATTCAGATGGTAATGAGTCTTGTACCTCTTACTATGATTATTCGGAACACTGGTGGAACTTTATGTTGAGCACGGCGAACAAAGGATGGGCAAAGCTGCACAGAGGTCTTGCTGCCCTTGCGGAAGTTCCTGTTACGACAATACCCATGCGAGAGTATCGTCAGGAAAGTTCATCAGTTGATGCTTTAGGCAGACCTGTAGACTTTGCCAAGACCGGCGGCAGGGGACAGAACGAGTGGATAGACAAAGGATTAGTGGTAAGTTACAATAATGTCAATCATCCCCCGGTTGTCTTGCAGGATAGGCACATCAGAGAATTTGCAGCCGACCAGGAGAAAGGTTTACTGGGCATGACCAGGAAGTACAAACCAAAACATTACGTCAAGAATGAGTGTCCTAAAGCTAGGAGCGGTTGTGATGAGAAGGGCGCTCCTGCAGGATATGTACTGACAAAAAGAGTAGGCGCAGTTACTGCTGCTTATGGTAATCAATTGAACCGGGTTAATGTGGTGATGAACAGAGCTGAGAGCAAACTTAATGAAGTAGAATCCTTCGCAGGAAGCTTAGCTGCTGGACTCAACACTGGCAAGAAAGTGACCGCTCAGGATTTGCTGGAAGTATCTGACCTCGCTGTGCAGGCATATAAACACATGGTTCCAGGCAGCCTGGTCGCTCCACCTACAATCGCAGAACAACAGAACTACCCCTTATTTGCAGGAGGAGGACTTCTCTTACTGCCAGGGTTGATCGGATTAGGTTTTCAGATCTATCAGAGTCGCCAGGGAAGATGGGGCCGAAGAGGTTTTGGTGGGTACAGCAGCTTTGGCAGCAGAGGCCTAGGCAGCGGATTTGGAAGTTCACGTCGCGGATCAGGTACAAGAGGTGGCAGTGGTTTTGGCGGCAGATCCCGTAGGAGAAGGAGAAGATGGTAATGGAAAGAAATAGTTTTATCCTTTACATATATTTCTAAGAGAGAGTATCCTTTTGCGTGAGAGAGTAACAGTAATAACAATAAGCAGCCCCGAATAATCATTCCATTACAATAATCCATATAAACATCCAGCCTTCACATATGGCCAAAACGGAGGTCATAAAATGAATATTACACCGAAAAGTATTTCTGATTACGTATCCAAAAGATGTTCCCTACTAAATTCTTTGGCTGGAACAAATGAGCATCTGACCAGGGAATTGGAGGACGTAGAAGATTTCTCTTTTGGTTCTCTATTCAAGATGGGCGGACTGTATCAGGAGAACATACTGCATTACTTCCTTCTGAAAGAACTGAAGGGTAACAGTGAACATTTTGATTTTCAGGGAAGAAAAGCAAAGGGAAGAGCAGAGGTCAACAGGACAAAACTTTATGAGCTGTATCTAAGTGATGCCAGAAGCGAGGAGATCGTCCCTCTCCTGGGATTCTTCAATTCGGTGTATGAGGCCATGCAGGGGGAGAAGATAGCCTGGCTGATGGGAGAAGGAGCCATTTCCAGTTCAGATTATGATATCGAAGAGATAATAGAAGCGGAAAAAGTCCCTGGACTGGAACGGGCCTCGATGTCCGACAGTCCCCGGCCGAACTGGGACAGAGAAACCTACCGGGTGTTCCGCTCAGAAAGTATTGGGCCAGTCGCAGGATTCTGTCGACGTTTTCCGACTCATTTCAAAGAAGCTATCTTTACAGCCGAAAATGGAGGACTCACGCTTTCCTTAGAAAAGTGGAAAGAGAAAATCTGTTATAACATTAGAGGAAGAATCAGCGATTCTTCTGAAAAGTTGATTGAGATTGCCAGGATTGCAGATGAATATCTGTAAAGACTATTGAACCGGTTTCAATCAAAGAAAGGTCCAAGTTTTTTGCATTCAATCTTTACAAGCTGGTTACTCTTGAAAGAAACTAGCATCAGCTGCATAAGAAAATGAAAAATAGATGGAATGTCAAAAGTACATGACCACCACCAGTCACTATCAGTTCACACGTTCGCGAGTTGCCTGTGGCTACCACCAGTGGAAAAAGCAGATTCTAAAGAAAAAAAAGCTTAATCAAAGTCCTCTATTAAGGTGACCCCTGTAGTTTTAGATCACGGAAATTTGCGAAGGAAACCTCTGGAATTCATTCCGGTGAAGGAATTGGCAAATTTCCGGGATGTTACCAACCCCGCTACGCTCTGGGTACTCGGAGAAGCTTCGCTTATCTGGTATCCCTTTCGGACTTCAGCCCAGGGTAGTTAACAAATAGTTAGTACAACAAAAGCGAGGACACTGGAATTGTCAATAAACTTATTTGCCGACAAATGTCTGCTAAGTAGTGTAGAAATAAAGTTTCTGTACCTTTAGCACTCATAATCTTTTTATCAATATGTTCATATAAATATTTGTGAAGAAACTCGCTTACTGCTCTTATTTCTTCGATATCGTTAGCATAAAAACCATAGTGCAATCTCCTGTACTGCTCTTGTAATGTCTTAGCTATTTCTTTTAAACTTTTGAAGCTCTTTTTAAGTTTATGTTTGTCTAATGATTCATAAAAATGCCATACAGCATGCTGGAGGAATCCTAATTGTAAATATAGTTGCCAATGATAAGTCACTCTTTCTTCACTGAATCTCTTTTTAGAAACATTCCTACAACAAAAATTTTTATACTTAGTGAGTTTTGCTGTTAATAAAACAATATCCTGTAAATTGTTAAATTTGGCTTGTTCTAAGTCAGACTTAGTTATATTAATTGTTTCATTTATAATATAAAACATCTTTCTCAAAAGAATTTCTTGTTTTTCAGCACTTGGCTCAGTGAGATTTTCAACAAGAAGGTAATCATCTTTATCTTCTGTAACTTCAAAACCTAAGAGACGAGTTTCAACAGCATTTATAACACACTGTTTTTGCTTTTTATTGCTTAACAATACTTTGATATGGTCATATCCCACTCCATATAGTACGTTAAGACTTTGAAATGTAAATTGAGGAAGATCAGTTGTAAGTTTCAATTCAATTTTCTTCTTTTCTATCTTAGCATCAGTGGAAATAAGAATTTTGTCTTCTACTTCTTCAACGTTAATTTCCATTCCACTTTCTAGTCCGTGATTTCTAATCCAATTAATCGGAAGTGTTACTGTGTATGCTTGATTTGCTTGTTTGATTAGCTTCCGTTTCATAATTGTGATTTTTCTTGATTTTATTTAAATCTTTCGCTAATTTATATCAATTATATCAATGATATAAGAAAGATATAAATAGGGGTGTTTGAATCACTCAATAGTGATTACATGGAGATTAGGGAGGAGATAAAAAATGACAGATACAACAGAAGAATGGAGATCTAAGTCAGGTGCAAGAAGAAATGTGAGCTCTCAGGCTTCTCGCATCAAGGAAATTATTTTTAGGAATAGTGCAACTGATTTATTGAAAGATCCCTTTGCTGGAGAGAGAACCAGGTATCTTGCAGCTTTGGCGGTTAACAGTTATTTGGCTCGGGGTTTGGATTCAACTTCACGTCGTAGTTCTCAAGCGTTATTTAGGATATTCTCCGAGAGAGATCGTGTGCCAGATTCTGTTGCTGGAATTCCAGCAAAAGTTCGATACATCATGGAAGCTAATGGTGAAGACCTTTCGCATTCATTTAGATGTATGTCTTTGCTTGGCTACATTGGCTTTATTTCAGGCAATCCTGATTTAAACTTTCCTTATAATCATAATCAGTTGGTTGATTATTTATTTAGTTTAAATGAAGAAATAGTTGCAGACCATGATATTGCTCAGCAAGCACTTGGGAGTCTTCAGGAACTTCTTGGAGCAACATTCCATGTTCCTATATCTGATGGTGTTCGTGGAGAATTCTTATCAGGATCCAGGATCCCAATTGCTCATGGATCAGATGATGATAAGTATAATGTCATTGAGATACATCCTAATTGGGTAAGGCGCAAGGTTCCCCTTGAAAAAGAAGTTGCAAGGGTAGTTACTAGTTTAGAAGAAGCTAAGCCCTTAGTTGCAAATGTTCTTCGACCAGAAAATGCTGATTTGTTTAAGCTTAGAGCTGATATGAAAAATGGAGAAGAAAAATGACATTAACAAACAGAATGGAACCTGAAAGAGATTATCTTCCAAGGAAGGGAGCTATGGCGGCTCTTACTGCATTAGCAGTTTCTGGATGTTTGGCTCATACAGAACCACAAATTACAGAGTATGTGCCTGAATCTCTTCCCGAGAAGTGGGAACAGAAATTGGAGCAAGGAGTTAGGGAGACTGAGGAAGGCTATTATTACACGGATTGTGTAGGTGGGGGTAATACCAGCCGTGAGAATCACTTTATGATGCGTTCTCGCACAGGAGCTTTACAAGCAATTAATGCTAAAATTCTGAGAAACAGGAAACCAGGAACTTCAGTCTCTGTTCAAGGGGAAGTTTATGGAGTGGAGATGGTAGATCAATATCTTGGAAAAGCTCGACTTAAGTTTGAACACTTAGTCCAGGGAATGAAATGGGAATGTAGAGAATTCTTTGCTCCTAAAGTGAATAAGCACTTGAACAAGAAAGGAACAAGGGAGGGGAAACGGAGATGAATAAGAAAATGATAAAAGAAACTAAAGAAAAAATAGTGGCTGCTTTAGGTGGCTTAGCAATGTTAATGGCAGCAGGATGTTCTGATGGAGATGTAGGAACAACTGTAGCTAAGTATGGTGAACAAGGTCCGGTTCAATATCAATGTGATGATAGTGGGTTTGTTCAGGGGGTTGTCTATAACACTGGAGAGAGAGTTATTTCTTTACCAATAGACCAAGATGAACCACAATACGTTGCAGGACAAGAAACGAAGCTTGTGTGTGATCACTGGGTCTCTACTCAAATTCGTACGGAGGAATAGAAAATGATAGATTCAAAAACACAGGTATTAGAGGATTTAGATAGGTTAGTTGATGGAAATAATCATGAATCGCTCAGATATCAAGTTAGATCATTAGTAATTAACGGCTCAGATGTTGACAGTTCAGCAGCTTATGTTGCTTTATTTAAAGATCCGGCAGTGCAGGAGTTGTATCAAGTCGGTATTGAGGCTTGTGAAGCAGGGTGTGCGTGGGAGGATAGTGGCAGGCCTGATGGTTTTAATTTAGATCTTGTTCTAATTGCTGAAGGTAGTTTACTTCGGTTTTTAGATGATGCTAGAAACCTTGGAGCAGAACAAGCGTATCTTCAAGTTCCTGATGCTGGTTTTTTGAAAGCTAACATAGATGGTACAATAAGGTTATTTGCACCGATAATTGTTGGAAGATCTCGATATGATATTGAAGATTTTAGAGTTGCAGTAGAGACTGAGATGGCTTATGATCAAAGAGATCAGGATTTCCTGAAACCGAAGGAAGCTGTTTTAGGACTTTCAGAGATGGGGTTTGAATGATAACGGAGATGAATAAAAATGGGATTATTTGGAAAAAGCAGAGACGAAAAAGCGTTGGATAAACTCTTATATAAGAGATGTAACCTCTTTTTTGCCGGTACAAAAGCAGAGTATGAAGATGCTTTTAATGAAAGAATTAGAATAATTCTTCTTAAATCAGACGACGGAATTTTGTTACGAGAACAGGCACTATACTATGAGCCTCAAACAGGAAAATTTTTGCATGGTGAGAAGGGTGAAGTCCCTCCCGTTTTCAAGCAATATCTCCTTGACGAAGGAATATCCGGGTTCCTAATAAAGCAGGTGGGTGAAAACACACCATGCGGTAGGTTACCCCATTATGGATTAGTTTTTGCTTTGGAAGAAGAATGATACTCTCAACATTAAGGTGTTGCCTGGCTAGAAAATGATATTAACAAAAATATTAGAGATAACAAAAGATTACGTTTCAAAAGTTGCAAAAGCAGCTGCACTAGCAGGCGCACTAGTTGCACTTACTCCAGCAGATGCTGAAGCGCAAAGACTTTCTCCTGATGAAGCAAGAGCAAGAAGACCTTCTAGAGCCGTATATTTAGTCGAATCAACAGGGATTGATATGGGTCCATATGTGCCTGCTGATAGACTAGTTGATCATGCTGAAAAAATAACTGGTTTTGCAGATCAAAGTCGACCGTTAGAAGATCGTTGTGAGGATCTATTGGATGCCATTACTTTGTTTGATAGTGATGGAAATAGAGAAATTAGCCACGAAGAAGAGTTACTTCACAAACGTGTTGGAAAAGATGACGTTCAAATGCAAAAATTGAAGAGACATCCTAAAGATGAAAAGAAATTATATGGAAATTCAAAACCTGCACAGGAAATTGCTCAACTATTAACTGCTAACCCAGACAGATATGAAACTAAAAAAGGTGGAAATAGTCTAAAAGTTAATGTTTCACCTTGTTATTGGAGTTCAATAAGTGTACCTGTTAAGAAAATTCAAATAGAACTAAAGGAAAAGAGATTCAATAAAGATTTATTTGATGTTCCTTATACGGTAACCTTAGAATTTTCTGCAAAACAAGATGTTGTAGCGGAAGTAAACCAAGGTTGGATGTACAATGAAGAACCTACAAGAGTACCAGGAGTCGTTGAGTCTAAACTTAAGTTACGGTTGGAAGCAGTTGATGGTTGTCCTTGTGCAGATAATCGTAGACAAGGAGTTAGTTATAAGAACGATGGTTCTGATGGGACTATTGATTGGATGAGTATTAGCTTGATGAAGAGGGGACTGGATGCTGGAGCTTTTAGACCTGATTATGGTTTAATAGGTTATCCTGTTGGTTTTGTTGGAGGCGGAGTTGCCGATAACTCCATCCTTGATGATCCAGAAGCTAAACAAGAGTTGATGCAAGCGTTTGTTCAAGAATATAATACACTTCTAGGACTCTTCAGAGATCAGATTGAAGCCGATCTTGCTGGAACTAACAAAGATGATGGTACTTCTTTTGTTTTCCAAGGACTATCCGGAAGAATTCAGTATGAATGTGGCCAGAAAGGAATTGAGAAAGTTCTAATTGACGTTGGTGGAGAGCAGATTGCTCTTCCAGTTGACCAAAGTAAACTTCCTACTCTTGATGGAAGAGAAACAGAGTTGAGATGTTATGATGGGGAGGAATAGAAATGAAAGGTGAAACCTACTCTAATTTGAATGTAGGTGACCCCTGTTGGGTTATTTTAGATAATGCAAATTCTCCCTCAGGATACTTAAGAGGGAAAGTTGTTGAAGTAGAAGAACGCGATGGTTATAATTCAGTGAAAGCAGTGATTACGGATCCTCGACAAGATCCTCAAAGTCCAATTGGAAGGAGGTCTGATTTGTCTTTTGGAACGGAACCATTTATACATTATTCTGTGATTCCAAGTAACAGAGAATTCGATGGTCTAGTCAAGAGGATTATCCGTTTAGAAGTGACTAGAGAGAGAGGGATTAGCTGCACAGACAAGAGAGGATGCCCTTAAAGAAGCAATTGCCTATGCAACATGTCTTAGTGAAGATGACTTAAAGTCTCTTTTAGAAAAGAAAGATCATTCGTAGGTACTTTTACTTACACTGGTCATATTGGTGTAGCAGGAAGTACGACTGGGAGAAGTAGAAACAACACCCCCTAATCCCTAACAATCCTCAACAGCTTCACTCCCGCAGCTATCAGCCAGATCACGTTCAGCATCACAAAAGGCCAAGCGGCCAAAGAAGAAGCATAGTATGTCAGAAAACCAGCTCCGATTATGTTACAGACATTGTACTGAATCGTGTCCTGATTAAACTTCTTGACAAACTCATCAAGGACAAAAGCAGTAAGGATAAACAACATTCCGACAATACCGATAATGAAATTAATATCGACCATTTTTACTTCCTCTTCCTCGTCTCTTTTGCCAGGGAAATAAAATTTTTTCCCAGATCTCTCACCAGGGTTTTTTGCTTCTGAGCAATCTTAAGTAGATTTTGCAGATACATCTTGTGTGGAAGATCCATGAAAAATACCACCTCCTCTAGAGAGAGACTTTTCTGCAGCAGTTCGTTCACCTCGTTATAATGAGTCACCAGCTTCTGCACCTTCTCATCAAAAGATTTTACATCTTCGATGGTCTGGCTCAGATTAAGCACGTCATCATTCAGCATCCTGTTAGTGATCATCTTTGATTTTGAGTAATCATCTTGCAGAGTGGTCAGTTTCAGCTCGATCAGATAGCGAGCATAGTAACCCAGCTTTTCATTGATGGCCTGAGAAGCCTTGATCTCGGCCAATTCTTCCTGAAACAAGGCCATCTTCCTGTTTATCATCTTCCTCGTCTCGTGGTCGAGTTCCTTAACGAAAGGCAGATGAGAATTTGTGTTGGTCCTCAGCGGCTTGATCCAGTTATCCTGAAATTTACGTAGATTCTTCTCTACATTCGCCAGATTATCAACCTCTTTCTTTATCTCACGCAAAACCATCAATATATGACAATATCTGACTTTTTATAAATTTATCCAATCCATACCAAAACTTTTATAAACAAATATCCTAAATCAGGTCGCAGGAGGTTACATTATATGTTTTATCGCATCAAAGTTAAGGACTTTATTCGGGTACCACCAAACATGTTCGACCGCAGTAAGAAAGAAGCTGTGCTGGAGAATGTTAAGAGTACTTATGAGAATTATATCTCCAAAGAGCTCGGTTTTGTGGTGAATGTGATCGATGTTGGAAAAATACAAGAAGGAATCATTGTACCAGGTGACGGAGCCGGATTTTATGAGACTGAATTTGAGCTGCTCACTTTCAAACCTCTGCTCAATGAGTTGGTTTTCGGCAGCGTGCGGGACATAACTGACTTCGGAGCATTCATAGATATGGGTGGAGCTGAAGGGATGGTCCACATCTCACAAAGCATGGACGATTTTGTCTCCTTCAGTAAAGAGAAAGTATTGCAGGGAAAGAAGACCAACCAAAGCCTGAAAGTCAATGACAAGTGCAAGGCAAGAATTATCGCTGTAAGTTACAAAGACATGAACAATCCAAAGATCGGACTTTCCATGCGTCAGGAAGGATTGGGAAAGATGGAATGGATGCAGGAGAAAGAGGAAGCGAAAGGGGACAATAACAAAGAATCAGGTGAGACTAAGAAATAGGGTGAGAGACAATAGCAAAGAAAAAAGCATGCAGGAAATGTAAAATGTTTGTGGAGAAAGACAAGTGCGCAGGTTGCCAGGGTACAAGCTTTACCACAAGCTGGCAAGGAAGGTTGTACATAACTGATATTAAAAGAAGTATGATCGCCGAGAAAGTGGGTATCAAGCAGAAAGGTGAGTATGCTATCAAAGTAAGATAACTGTGTGATGAATTATGAAAGTTACAATCAAACAAAGAAAAGAAAATCCGCTTCTGGAGAGGGTAGAGTTAGAAGGAAGTCTTCAGTTTGACGGGGCAACACCGGGTAATGCTGTACTTGCAGAAGCCCTTGCCAGGGAATTAAAAAGCGAACCTGTCCTGGTGGTCGTGAAGCATATTTACACAAAATTTGGTGCTCAGGAAGCTAGTTTCCAGGCTGTAGCATATGCCAACGCCGAAGCAAAATCAAAAGTGGAAATGGTAACCAAGCATATGAAGAAGAAGTCTGAGAAGAAAGAGGGAGCTGCTGAAGAGAAAAAGGAAGAAGCAGCTCAACCTGCAGAAAAAGAAGCAGTAGAGGAGAAAGGTGAGAAGCAACCTGCGGGAGAAAAGGCAGTAGATGAAAAAGAGAAAAGTGAGGAGCAACCTGCGGGAGAAAAAGCAGTAGATGAAAAGGAGAAAAGTGAAGAGCAACCTGCAGAAGAAGAGAAGAAAGCGGATAAAGGTGAATAAAATTGGCAAAGAGTAGTGGGGCAAAAAAAGACAGTAAAGGAAAGAAAGGTCAAGTAAAGAAGGAAGGAAAGAAATTAGGTGATTTGTATAATATTTCTGGAGATAAGATTGAAAGAAAAAATAGGAACTGTCCAAAATGCGGACCAGGGATGTTCATGGGGAAGCATAAAGATAGGGTGGTCTGTGGTAAGTGCCAGTATGTTGAGTATCAAAGTAAGAGTCAAGAAAGTTAGTTTTCAATTTCTTAGAAGCTTTTGCACTTTCATAGCTATCTTACTACCCGATGCAGGAATCCCAATAATCCTGACCGACCCTAACTCGCCGATCTCATTCAATAGACGGAGATAGAACCCCAGATCAAAATCATGTAAAGTGTTGAGCTTCCTTTCCTGCAACTGCCCAACATCTTCAATCAATAGTACATCATCTATTCCTGTCACCACATCCAGAATGACAAATTCTTTGTCCTTGAAATCCATAAGTTTCTCTGCAGAATCGCATCTGATAAATTCAAACATACCTGGGTCCATCTCTGCCTTCAGTTTATCAGCAATTTCAATTGCAAATGAGTCTTCTGGAATATCAGGGTTGCCAAAAACCAACACATATTTCATAAATTCCAGAATGATAAATTATATAAATAACTTTGCTTTCTTCCCACCATGCATCGAAAGGGGTTGTTGTTTGTATTCTTCACTGCTTTAATCAGCGGCTTCTCAATCTTTGTCAACAAATTCGGCGTAGCCATGGGCAATCCGTTTGTCTATACTTTCGGCAAGAATGTTGTTGTTGCATTATTCTTATTTTCAGTTATCATTGCCCTCAAAGAATTCCAGCACCTGAAAGCATTGAGGAAAGAGGAGTGGGGAAAACTGGTACTGATCGGCCTCTGTGGTGGTAGCATTCCCTTTCTGTTATTCTTCAAAGGGTTGCAGCTTACTTCAGCTGCTCAGGGAGCGTTCATCCACAAGACAATGTTTCTCTATGTGGCTATATTAGCGATGTTCTTCCTCAAAGAGAGACTGAATAAGAAAATCATCTTTGCTGCAGTTCTTTTGCTGGCAGGAAACATCCTGCTACTGAAATTAACCGCTTTCTCTCTTGGAATCGGCGACTTGCTCATCCTCCTGGCAACCTTGTTCTGGGCAGTGGAGACAACCATCTCCAAGCACACTCTTAGAAATATGAGTTCTAATATCGTCGCTTTTGGCAGGATGGCTTTTGGTTCACTGTTTATATTTGCATTCCTGTTGGCGAGTGGAAATATGATGGCCATTGCGACTCTTTCTCTCTCACAGATTGGATGGATATTACTTACCTCAGTATTCCTTTTCTTCTACGTCTTTACCTGGTATACTGGATTGAAGTATGTCAAAGCGACAGTTGCTACTTCTGTTCTGCTGCTGGGAAGCGTGGTCACCACTCTGCTCAATTATGCTTATGCAGGTAGTGCTTTTACGATGATGCAAGGGGTTGGTATGCTTCTTCTTGTTGCGGGGATAATTGTGGTAGTATATCTGTTCGGATTGCTTGAAAAGAAGGAAATAGTGTTGGTTAAGAGCTAGCTTTTTCCACAGCAAATCCATAATGGATGAATACAAGGTCTCCTAACAGGGGATCGTCATACAGTGCAGAAACAACCCTTCTCTTTCTGTCTTCTCCATATTCTACAATCAGGACATCACCTTCTTTCCTAATCACTTTCGCCATGACGACTTTACATAATTCCTTTATTGTTGGTCCAAGATAAGCATACTCTCCCTCTCTTCTGTCAATTATCTGGTTATGTTCCTCCTGAAAGTATTTTCTTATGGTGGGGATGTCCCAGAAACCGTCTTTCAGTGGGTAGACTTTCTGCAATCTCTTTGCTGCCGCGGAAAAAATTTTCATGAGATACTCAGATGGAAGAGCCACCTGGTTGAAAGCCGCATCCCTGACTTTGTCTACGTCATCCTGCGTAATCTTACCAAGATCTTTCAACACTTCGGCGCAGGGAAAAGCGTACTTCAGAAAATAGACTTCAGGCTGCATTTTGAAAAAGTTTGATACACTGCAAGGCTTCTTCCTTGGGAATTTTCTGAACGACGATCTTGTTGCTTACGTAGACGTAATCTCCAACGGAAAGATCAGAAGAGTCCAAGATTACAGCTTCTCTTTGTTCAGAAAGATAGTCTACTATTACAGTTTTTTCTTCAATCTTAATGATCTTTCCTGGGATGGCAAGACACATCTATTCCACCATAACCTGTTTCAGGACGATATCTTTTCCTTCTAGGACTTCCGGCACTTTAGAGCAGACAGGACAGGCGAACAATGTGAGATCATGACTTCTCTCTAATATCTTTGGTTTTCCGGAATGGCCGCACTCGCAATTAACCTGGGCTTCTTTTCTCTTAATGTCAATCTTCCAGTCGACCAGCTCATTCATCGTCTTTTCC
>CAZWBB010000006.1:36442-59527 GCA_964632045.1 uncultured Methanosarcinales archaeon
AGGTGAGCAAGATCGCCGACTTCGATAACAATGGCCTTAACTTTTCCCTGTTTCTCTGCTTCTTCAATGATACGTCTGGCGATTATTGTTTCATGCATCAGGGTGTGAAAGATGTTATGTTATAAAAAGTTAATGAATGTGCTGTGGTATTATGGATTATCCTCACTATCACAATCATCAACATCACCACCTCATTCCCAATTTAACTGGGCAGTGGTAAATTGCACCAAAACATTTATATAAAACCCTCATTTTTAGAACAATAAGGTGGTTTCTTGAGGTAACTAGGTGTAAATAGGAGGACAAAAATGGAAGGAGATTACAGAAATCTATTTGAACAGTTGTCTGAAAGACAGGATGCCTTAGCGGTAACAACTTCTCAAATTGAGCGGGCAAGAGTGGATGCCGATGCTTTGGGGCAGAAAGTTGAACAACACACAGCAGATGCAGCGACGCTTGAAGGAGAGTTAAAAGGTGCTTTAGCTGAGGAGATAGCCTCACAGGGAGAAGCTTTGAAAGAAAGGAAAGCACAACTAGGGGAAGCAGAAGTTGCTTTAGGAGAAGGAAAGGTTGAAGCTGCTTACGGAATATTACAGGGATTAAGTTGTAGTGAAGATACGGTTGCTGACGAGGCATCCGGATTACAACCCGCCTTGGGACTGTTGTATGGACATGGTGTTGAACTTTGCTATCAGACCTTGCAGGATGTGAAAGGTCCACTAACCTTGAAGCATTTCAAGAGCTTTATCAGTGGGATAGCTGTTGCTGGAGAAAAAGCTTACGTGCTTACAAAAGAAGGACCAGTGATTGATGTCATTGATGGCAGGTTAGTGGGTGAGTTTCCTTACCCCGGTTGTTTAGATCTGGCAATTGTCGATGGACAGATCGTTGCAGCAGGATACGGTATCCGTGCTATGAATGCGTACGTTGGGAATGACCAGACCCTGGTTCATGGTGTCACAACAGATGATGAGGGAAACATGTTCGCTATGATTGAAAAGGACGGCTATCGCTCCTTGAGGACAGTGGTTGAGGAGCAAGGCCAATTCCATCTTAAAGACAAAGTGTTAGTATATGATACGAAAGATTGCTCGACAAGTGACGTGGCAATAATCCCCTGGGGAAAGTTTACGGGTTATGATGGTAAAGAATATGACTTCTCAGTCATCAGTAGTGCGAATGTTCATTATCTGGACGTAAATAGTCATCCAATAGATATGGAACATCCTGGCGACCTGATGCAACAGGTTGTACCTTTATCCCTGGATGGAGATATGCTTGAAGTGGCCTGTTCATTGCCTAGGAATCGAAAGATTGTCATAGATAAGATTGATCTGGGTTCAAAGACGTGTGAGGGCACAAGCGTAATTGCATCATTGAATTACCCAGTATTTGCAGTGGAAGCAGTACGGAGTGAAGAGTTGCATAAAAGACTGATTGGAATGTAAATGGAGGAACAAAAATGACAGACGCAAAAAGATTATATGAAGAGTTGTAGGCAGCACAGGCTGCTCTGGAAGAGACGAACACAGCGATTACAGGAAGGCAAGCAGAGTTAGAAGTCCTGGAAGCAAAAGTAGAAGAAGGAAGCAAGGGCCTTCCTGAACAGGAAGAAGCACTAAAAGCAGCCATGTTAGGAACGATTGACGAGTACCGGGCAAAGCTGACTGATGCCAAGAGAGCATTGACCAAAAAGCAACCGGATTTTGCTGCTGCTTTTGAGTTGCTGGAAAGCATCAGGAATCCTGAAGGAGTGGAAGAGAAAGCAACAGGAGCAGAAGCGCCTACTCAATACAAAGATCTTTGTTTGCTTGTTGATAGTAGCGGATCGATAATGAATTACTTTAAGGAAATCTGTGAAGCAGGGAGAAATGCTTTGCATCTGGCTTTTGAGGAAGATGGAGCGGACTGTTCAGTTGTAAATTATTCTAATGACACTTTATCCACTGGTTGGCAGGATAAGCATGGTGGTAATGATCTGGTGAAAACGCTTTGCGTAAGTCAAGGTGCAGGAACAAATTTGAATCCAAGAACAGTGAGAGAGCTTATGGAGCAAGCCAAAGGTAATTTTGCAGCGATAATGGTGACCGATGGAGAGTTTTGTAATACGCATGAAGCACTGGACGCTTTGCGTGAGATGGTAGAAGCGGGGAATAAACTGGGAATAGTATACATTCACGACCATCCTTCAGGAGCTTATCTCGACGAATTAGCAGAATTCGCTGATTTGATTACTTATAGGAATCCTTCACAAGGATACATAAAAACAGCAGTAGATCATCTTGCAAGACACTTCCTTAAGGGAGAGAAGATGCCTGCTTGCTATAACCAGAGAGCTTCTAAGAAGGATGAGTTACGGGTTGAGATACATGAAGAAGGCGTTATCATCGGCGGAAGGACAATCCTATACTCTCCCGGTTTCACAGCAGAAGTGGATGAGATTATGAGTACACTCTTTCCCAATGGTACAACAGTGACAGTATATGACAATATTAGTAATGAACAAATGCGACTGCCATTGAAAGACCTTCATACACATCCTCATGTAAGCCAGATGATTACCAGGAGGCAATAGAATGACCGATTACTTAAGCAGATGGAATGAATATGCAGCAGCAAAAGCTGCTCTGGAAGAGACGACTACACAGCTTGGAGAAGGCCGAGCGCAGCTGGAAGCACTTCAAGAGAAAGTTGGACAACACACAACAGAATCAGTTACTCTTGAAGATCAGCTGAAAGAAGCACTTGCTACTGAGATCGCTTCACACAAAGAAGCGACTGCAGCAAGAGAAGGAAAGCTGGTGGAAGCAACAAAAGCATTAAAAGCAGGTAAATTGGAAGAGGCCTATTCGCTACTTGAAGACAGTCCTTTATGTGCTCCTTTCCAACCGACGATCACAGTGCAGGCCATTAAGAAGATGGTCTATGGGATTGATCTGGAGAGACGTGAAGTTGTCTGGGAACGTCCATCAAGTGATTATGCCTGTCGTCGTGTATGGGAAGTAGTTCAGGATGATGAGCTGGCATGTGTAACTGATGGTGAGAATTTTGCAGCTCTTAACAAGAAGGATGGAGAAATGGTAGGTGTGTCTCCTGATGGTCCTAATCAATATGTGAGAAGTATGCAGTTAGCTGATGGAAAGCTGGTTGTTGCGCAAAGTCGTCACATTCTTACTCTGGACAGGGAAGGAAATGAACTCTGGAGGTCTGATTCTTGTGAACGGTTTCATGAGTTGGTAGCAGATGATAACAGAGTCTATGCTTCTGGCTGGGAAAGAATTACTGCTTTTGACCTTACTTACGGAAAGACTCTCTGGAAAGAGGGCAATTTTGATTGTTGCCAGCAGCTTGCCGTAGCAGGAGAAACTCTGTATGTTGAAAGCTTCCGTGGACCGCTAGCTGCGTTTGATGCCGCAACCGGTAAAGAGAAGTGGTTGAAGAGAGTCCCTTTTGGAAGTGATGGGATGATAGCAGATGAACAGACAGTCTATCTGCTGGGCAAGAGTGGTGTTTCGGCCTACCATGCTGATTCCGGTGAAGAAGTCTGGTCCTGGCAAGCTGAGGGACGTCCAGTGGATTTGACTTTAGGAAGCGATACTCTTTACGTTGGCTTTTGGGGTGGGAATCCAGTACTTGCTCTTGATACTCGCACGGGAGAAGAGAGATGGCAGGCAGACATCGGAAGAAATGATCCCTGGCGGATGAGCGAAGAGCATGGCGTACTGACCGTTCCAACAGGGCGGTATGTAGGCGGATCGTTCCCTTTCATCCCTCCTGCATGGGGTGAGCGAGAGACATACCATCTAGATGCCAAGAGCGGAGAAAGGATTGAGATAAAGGGATTGTAATCCCTCTTTTTTTATCTTAAAAAAAGAAATTAAGCTGCAGAAGCAGCATGGTAAAAATCTATGCTGGGAAGTAAGTCACTCAAGTCTGCAGCATCAGAATAGCTGGCCATCATCAATTTATCAAAGGCAGCATCGCTAGAGATCCATACTCCTGGAGTCCCTTCAACTTCTATCTTTCGATATCGCACCTGACCATCTGCAAATTCATCCCTGCTTATACCAACTTTTGCACCGTATTTTCGTACAAGTCCCGGCAGCCAGCTATCTCTTGGTTCTTTCCTAACTGGACTGTATTTGTCTGCTGATTTGGGTAAAATCGGTTGATTCAGTAATGCTTCCAACTCTGGTGTCATCTCATAAGAGTTGCCTGCAAATAGCTTAAGATCGTCAATTTCCCTATCAGTCAATTTGTATTCATCTGTCATCTTTATCCCTCCAAATCTAATCTTCTTCTCTCAGAACTTCCCATACTCTGCTCAGTCTTTCCCATTCATGTTCACTTGCCGGTCTCACTCTTCCCTGAAGACATCTGACGGCGTAATCATTTCCTGGCTCGTGCACGCCACCTTCAACAGCTGCTGCCATATCTCTCATAGATTCAAGATACTTCGCTGCGCTGTTAGGTGATTGTGCCGCTAAAAGATGTTCGTATCTCTGCTCGGGAGTTAGTCCCAGACTGAAATCATTCATCGCTGCTCCTACTGTTAATTTGTCATTTCTGTTGTCGCTCATTTTATTTTACCTCGTAAGTTCCTTTTAGTATAAAAAAACAGTCTTATTATTTAAATGTTTCGGTTTTTAACCCCTGGCTAGTGGTCAACTGGAGGAGATGGGGGTGGGATCCTAACTAAAAATATTGGATAAGAATAATAATACGGCTGCCGGGACATTCGCTGTTTGCGGGATTTAGCATTCAGGTTCGAACCCGGGTAACGACCTTGGGAGGGTCGTGTCTTTTTGCGCCTTGCACCAACACAAGGTACCACTGGACCACAGCCGTATACCAGGAATGAATGTCAACACAATTATAAATTTTTCTCGCCTAATGGATGATGTTCCCTCAGCAGCTTATCCAAATTCTGGCGTGAAGAAGAAAGATACTTCCCGGTTGTCATCAGATTCTTATGTCCAAGGAACTGTTTTATGTGCCATACGCTGGCTCCCCGGTCGGCCATATGAGTAGCAGCACTTCTGCGGAAGGAGTGGGGGCTGATCCTCTTGTTGATGCCTGCCTTAATCAGGTATTTATCTACTAGGCTGAACACACTTCGTGGATCCATCCTCTGGTTGCGGCAACTCAGGAAATAATATCTTTTTTTGTCTCTACTTTCTTTGTACATACCATCCCTGTGATCTTCATATGTTCTCAGATCTTCAATGATCCCCCCAGGCAGGCACACCTCCCTACTCTCTCCGCCTTTCGTCCTTTGCAGGAAAATGGTACTCTCTTTCAGATCAACGTCCCCAGTTTCGATGTTGACCAGTTCGCTTTTCCTGATTCCCGTACCATACAATATACCAAACATGGCTTTATCCCTTCTCCAAAGCTCCTTTCTGCTGTTCTCAGGGTAGTATCTGATACTTTCCAGGAAGCGGCACATCTCTTCCTCAGTCAGATAAGGCTGCGCATTCTGCATCTCCCTGGGACGTGGAACCCGATGCATCATCACCCTATCAACCAGACCGATCTCCTCAAGAAAGAATTCAAACGATTTCAGCGAAGAATGCTTTCTCGCAAGAGTATTATTGCTGTTGTTCAGGTTGTCTTTCAGATGTTCCATCACCTCGGAGAGCTTCTCTAATCTGAAGATGTCAGAGAAGAAGTCTGGTTCCAGCTCCTTTGCATATCTGCCAAATGGTATGTTTACCAGTTCATAATCCTCCTGGCTGATTTCTATCAGGTTGTCGATGCTGCTTGGCATAGGATTGAGATCCATCCTTAACTTGCCATCAGAGATTTTCAGCAGCGGCCGATTCTCGAATAGAGATGAGGATGAGGAAAGTACGGGAAGATTCTTTGTTATTATCCTGCTATCTCTCAGCTGTTTCAGTTCCTTTCTGTCAAGCTGCTTAATTCCTTGATTCTCTACATACTTGAGAACAATCTCCTCAGCGATAAAATTGTATTTCAGATCAAACTCCCAGAACCTAGTGAAAAGCTCTCTGAAGAAGACACATAGATCCATCAGATAGGCTTTCTTAGTGTTATCTGCTTTGTCATAGAGAGTTGTCACATATCTTTCCAGCAGACTGCCTTGATGTAGCCAGGATAAACGCATGGAAATTTATGGTTGGAAGAGACTTATATTTATTATGGTGATGGTGTTTGTAGGTTTAACACATCACTTTCAATCCATGCCTGACTGAGGTTGCTCTTTCTCATCACCCAGATGCTTCTTCAGGTGTTTCTTTCCTTTCTGCAACAGCTTGTCTAATCCTTCTTTCCCATCATACAGCAAACCTTCCAACCTTTCTTCCGAGGTCCCCAGTTCAAAATCTTTAGTGATTACTTTCTTTTCACCACTTATGCTGTCAATAAGGTAGAATTGGTCCTCTTCCTGCAACAGTTCATAATCCCTTTCTGGCTTGTTCACCAATTGCGGCAGGTAATTATAGCCTTGCCAACAGAAATATCCTATGGTTCCCAAACCCACAAGGGCCAGACCAGTTTTTATCATTCCCATTTTGGTGCCTCCCGTGAAAATATCTATAATCTCTCAATTACTGTTTAAAAATATTTGTAGTGGTTGCCTATAATTCTACCATTAGTTCTTACAATTCTAACCGATATGCATTGCCCCAGACATCGGCAACATCATGGTCATAACCTGATAATGCTCTGATATCATTTAGAAAAAATCTTTCCTAACTCTTCAATCGTCTTCGTCGTCCTCTCTCCGGATAACTTTCACCGCGTCCATCTTGACGGTGATAGGGATAGGAACGGCCGCTTCTAACAGTTCGACAACAATCTCTTCTTTCTGCTTGTTGATCCGCATAACTTTTGCATTCTCTCTCTTGAATGGGCCAGAAATAATCTCCACAATATCACACTTCTTGATGTTCATCTCAATCTTTACCTGCTCCAGCATATGCTCAATCTCCGGATAAGGTATCTCATGTGGAAGCAGACCGCGAGCATATGGAACGCCCTGTAAAGCTCTCTCAGCATCTAACTTAGAAGGTGCTTCTACAAAGATGTAACCCCTCATGCCATGTGCACGGATAACTGTCAACACTCCTGCATCTGCATTCTTCCGTAGTTTGGAGATTAGATAATCAACTACCTGATCTTCCCTGTTAGCTGCAGTACGTACACCAAATATTTTATTCTCTTCCATCTTACAGTAATATCTGTCTCAGCATGAAGATGACAAAGCCCATTGCTCCGATAATTGCAATCCCCAGTGCAGTCACCTTGACAATGTTCAGGTACTCCGCCTTGCCTGGCTTCTTTGTGATACGCAGTACTCTTATCGTCTCCTTTATAAATCTTTTTACTTTACTTGGTCGCTGCATTTGCGGTTGCATTTTGTGACAAACAGTTGTATGATTTATAAAATTTTCCTACTTCTTCGCATCTTTTGCTGAATTCTTACCATTATTCTTTCCATCCAGGTTCTCAGTATGCTTGCATTTAGGGTAGCCTGAACAACCCAGGAAGGAGCCATAAAATGATTTTCTCAATACCAGATCCTTCTTGCACAAAGGACATTCCTTGGCCTTCTTCCTCTTCTCCATCTTCTTTACTTCTTTCATCTCTTCTGCGCTGATCCTTGTCTTGCAGTCTGGATTGATGCAGAGCTGCTGAGGTCTCTTTCCTTTCCGGATAACCTCGATAATAGGATGCTGACAAACATCACATTTTTTCTTGGCGCTCTTGACCAGGGCGTTACCAGGCAGTTTGTAACTAGCGGTGCAGTCAGGATATTTATCACAGGCGATGAACTTACCAAATTTACCATGTTTGATGACCAATGTGCCGGCTTCGCAATGCGGACAGCTTCCTATGAAATTCTGCTCCTGTCGTGTTTCCTTGACGGACTGCAAAATGTCTTTACCAATCTCCTTCTCTTTCTTCCTGAAATCTTTTAGAAGGCCGATCAGGAATGTCTTAGCTTTCTCCAGCACACTTTCCTGCTTCACTTTTCCGTCATGTATCTTCTTCATCTCCTCTTCAAATTCCGCAGTAAGTTTCTCATCTACTATGGTGGGAGCATGTTTTTCCAGAATGCTGATAGTGTGCATCCCTAACTGAGTAACAGTGATCTTGACACCTTCTACATATCCTCTTTGGAAAAGCCGATCCAGGATTTCTGAACGTGTCGCTTTGGTTCCCAGACCCCTCTTCTCGAGTTCTTTGATGATTGACGACTGATTAAACCTCTTTGGCGGTTGCGTCTCTTTGTCCACCTTATCAATCTTCTTGACCCTCACTTTACCACCTTCGTCCATCTCAGGCAGCTTGACCTCCTCCAGCTTAACATATGGTTTATAGTAGAGATGCCAGTTCTCTTCGATCGTTCTTGTTCCTTTTGTCAGGAAGATCTCATCTTTCACGTCAAGATGGACTTCCATCGTCTCCCTTACTGCAGCTTTGGCGAAAGTAGCCATGAAACGCTTGACTATCAGATCATACACTTTCGCCTCTCTTGGTTTCAGACCTCCCGGAACCTGGCCGGTGGGATAGATCGCAGGGTGGGCTGGGTCGGTCTTTTTACCGTTATTCGGTTTAAGCGGAAGTTTCAATAACTCATTGCACATTCCTCCATACTGAGGTTGCTTGCTGAGCTGAGTGAGGATCTTTTTGAAACCAAGTTTTGGGTCCAACTGCTGCGAAGAGGTCCTTGGATAAGAAGTGACTCCAGCTAGATACAGACTCTGGGCTATGGCCAATGTCTCTTTTGGTGTGATCCTGAAGTGAGCATACGATTCTGATTGCAGCGTAGTAAGATCGAATGGAAAAGGTGGTGCCTGGTTCCTCCTTGTCCTTTTGACTTGCTTTATCAAAGCTTCTTTCTCATCTTTGACCGCTTTAAGTATCCGATCAACCTCTTTCTTATCGAAAATCTTATCCAAAATGTGCCATGCTTCGATCTTCTCCTCTCGATAATCTCCCCAAAGGCCGATCTGCCAGTAAGGTTCCGGCTTGAAAGCCTGGATCTCCCGTTCTCTGTCTACCAGTAGCTTCAGGGCAGGTCCCTGGACACGGCCAGCGCTCATGATCTTAAATGCCCCGGCTGCTTTTACGGCCGCAGTCAAAGCTCGTGAAAGATTGATACCATAGAACCAGTCCAATTTGTGTCTGGTCTCTCCAGCAAGAGCCTGCCCCCAATCCAGATGATTCATCTTATTCTCATACGCCTTTACAAGATCGCCTTTAGTCAGTGTAGAAAACTTCATCCTGTTAGCATCTTTCTGTTTGCAGGCAAATCTTATCACGTTCAGTCCGATAACTTCTCCTTCAACGTCATAGTCGCAGGCGATCGTGAATTCATTCGCTTTCTTAGAAAGCATCTTGATTGTGTCCAAGTATACTTTAACATATTTGAGATTCTTAGAATTTTTATAAGAAGGGGCCCATTCAATATCAAAGATAGGATAGGTCCATCCATTCTTCTTTTGCTCAACCAAACCATATAGATGACCAACAGCAGAAGTTACTATCAATGGCTTCTTGTTGTGGGTCAGTTCATAGTAAGAACTCTGTTTGCTCTTCTTTTGCATTGGAGCTGTGTCCGCCAGTGCGTAGGCTACTTTTTTCGCACTGGAAGGTTTCTCCGTAATGATCAATTCTGCCATTACTAGGAGAATTTTGTGGATTCTTTAAAAATGTAGCGTAATTATCGGGAAACATCAGTAGTAACATTGGTGGTTCTGAGTATTAATTGCTGTGAGTAATGAATATGCAGTCTTAATGAAAATCCAATGCCCATGACCCACTCCAAATACCCATCACTGTCAATGCTCACTAAGAATAACTCCGGTCTGCGTCTTCTCAATGCCCTGCACTTTCCTCAACTTCACTAAGAATTCATTCAACTGCGAGACATTCTCAAGCCTGGCTTTCAGCATAAGATCATATACACCAGTTATAGAAAGAGCTTCCTCAACTTCCGGCATGTTCTTTATCTGCCTCGCCAACTGATCGTAATCAAAGCTCCCTTCTTTCAGCTCCTCTTTGTCTACTGTGATGAGGACATAGGCAGGAAGGCTTTTACCGATCTTGTCTTGGTCAAGAACAACAGTATAGTTTTTGATGATACCTGATTCGATCATCTTCTTGATGCGATTGTATACTGTAGTGATGGGAATCATGGTCTTCTTAGAAATTTCCTGGGTACTGGCCCGAGCATCATCTTTCAGGCATTTGATGATTTTTTTGTCTTTTTTGTCCATTCTGAGATACGAGTTTTGGATTTATTTAAGTTTTTCTGATTTTTTGGTGGTAAATGGTAATATTTGGGAAAATTATATAAATCAGCACAACTCTTGGGTATTAGGGGGATTATAACGTATGAAATTTAGAGTAGAAGCCGAGATAGGAATGGGTTTTCAAAGGTATAGGTTACAGAATGACGGCTCATGGAGAGAGGTAAGCAGTGCCCTTGGAAGAAATTATCCTAAGTTTGATCCGGAGGATGATACCGGTAAGGAGGACCGATTGTTTGATAGGTTTGGGGAAACATTACCATATCTGAATAAGACAGGGGAGATGAAGATCTCCGGGGCGACCTATCCTGTCAATCCAAGAGGTGGGAATATGTCTGAACTTAGTAGCAGCGCTTTTATCGAAGCTAAGGTGCGCAGGGCAATTAAGCCAAGGCGGTTTTCTATTGAAGAGTTGCGTGAAGTAATAGCTACAGGGAATGATGATAGGAACAACAGCCTTGTAGTTGACCTGCAGGGTTATTTCAGGTTGATGGACTTCTCAGAGGCAAGAAGTGGACATGCTGATATAGCAATCAGGCATGAGACCTATTGCGCCGGGAATGGATATGTTGGTAACAAGGCAGCGCAGGACGATGAATTTATCGAGCGAGAATATTTATCTTCCATGGAAGGTTGGATAATTCATTTGATGACGGATAAACTCAGTGTATATCAGGATTGTTCTGAGAGTATTAGAAGTGAAGAAGAATTATGGGAAGAAGTAGAGAGATTGACAGCGCATCTGAAGTAATGGTGTATTACGATGGCTAGTTCTTTCATTGTTCAATCCCTCGCTGCCCTCTTCACATGAGTTTGTTGTGAAGTCGCATATTGGTAACAGGAAAGAGAGCTTTACATGGGTATGCTGTTCTTAATAGGAGTTCCTGATCGATTATCTGTCTCTTCTCCAGATTGATTGTCACTCTCACAACTTCGTTCTTCTTGTGTTTGGACATGACTACATCTAGATAATTGCCCTCCTGGCACCAGGGGACAACACGATATATCTTCTCTCCTCCCTCACCACCCGCAATCTTCTCTCCATTTATGTCAAGGTAGTTCAGATTTGCGCAGCTGAGAACTGAGAAGTTATAATCTTTCCCGTTGAGCCCTGTGAACTCCTCGACTGGAATGACTATAGCCTGAGACGGTGCTCGGTTCCCGGAGTCATAGTGGAGCACCTCTTCACCCAAAGAATATTCAAGTCCTTCCTTCCTTATCTCAATGATTCCCCTTTCCTTTTCGGTCTTGTACAAAGCAAACAGTTCATCCCCGCCGCTTAAAAGAGAGGTTATAGTGATTATGCCCCTCGCTTTCAGCTGCTCTCTGCTGATAAGGGACCGGTTTGTTTTGGTATCGACCAGTCCATACCAACCTCCATCGATGATTCTGCCTTTGTGCTCGCATAGACAGCTTATCCCAAAACCTCTCTTACTGGATTTGAATTTTGATTTTAAGGCTTTCACCTCCTTGTTCCCATAATCAAAATATACTTCCTCGCTGCTGGCATGGACGCAATTTAGTTCGTTAATTGCCGTAGCAACTTCACGATACTTCTTCTGTTTACGCTTGTAATACCTGAGAGAACCCCAGGTGAAGAACCAGCCATGTTTCTTTGTCCCGTACAGCAATCCATAGGGTTCAACGGCTTCTTCAAGGGATGTTGACTTGGGGTTGACATTTTCCTGCAGTGAGCCAGTGTCAATCCGCTTGTCCACTTCCCACATCTCTCCTTCGATCAGAACTGCCATCAACCTTGTCCCTCCAGTGTGGATGGGCCTATTCTTGCTATATCCCCTTCTATCAGATCCTTGTCTACACCATAGGCCATACTCAGCATCTTCTTACAATATTCATCCAAAGAATACGGTCCTCTCTCTGCTTCATCAGTATGGCAACATGCTTCAATCCATTTCCTATGCTGCACAGCTATCCACTCCTCCCTGGGCTGTAGCCAGATAAGATACATCTCAGAGATGTCTTGTTTGTCCGCCCTCAATCTGAAAAGTACAGCAGGAAGTTTTGTGTAAGTGTTGTTCCTGCAATCTTGGTAATTCCATAGAGAGAATATTCTTGGTTCTGCTTCAATTTCATCTAAATACTCTCTGGCTGGACAATTCGGCAACTCACTTCCTTCCGGAACCTGCATTATTCTTTCCTCAAGAGCAACTCCCGGCATGTGTTTTGAATAACTGCTTATACCAAAATTTATACTGACCATTTTAATGATACTCAGAGGATTCCATACCACTTCCTTTAGGTCGTGGTACAGAATCATCTGGTCGACATCCTTTCGATACCCCAACCTTCAGGTTGGGGAGGATGTCATTTACTTCAAACTCTCCTGCGCCAATATCAACCAGGCAATCGGTACCTGATTGGGACCCGGAGACACATTATCCAATCCCAGCTTGTAGCAAACCTTCAGTGAATCGGGATCACCTGCATGCCTACCGCAGATGCCAAATTCATAATCAGATCTTACACCTCTGGCACTTGAGACACCAATATGCATAGCTTTGGCTACTGCTCCCTCAGCGTTTATAGTACCAAAGGGGTCTTTCTTAAGGATGCCTTGCCTGATGTATTCCGGCAGGAAAGAATCTGCTCCGTCCTCACGGCTGATACCTTTTGTTGTTTGGGTAAGATCGTTCGTACCGAACGAACCAAAGTCTGATACTCTAGCCAGCTGCTCAGACTGTAGGCAGGCGGCAGATGTCTCGTACATTATGCCCAGCAGATATCTGTTATCGCTGGCAGAAGATGAGCCTCCTCTTTGGAAATTTAGTCTTGCAGCTTCTTTTTCTGCAAGTTTTGCCACAAATTTTACTTCCTCAGGCAATGATACTAAAGGGATCTCTATATGGGGCGTCACATATTTATCATCTATACCCTGGCAATCTTCATTATACTTCCTGGCTGCAGAAAGGATCGCTCTGATCTGCATGCGGAAAAGAGAGGGGTTGGTTATTCCTAGCCTTACTGATCGGTGGCCTAGCATGGGATTTACTTCTTTGTAACTCTGCACCTTATTCTTCAGTTCGCCTGTTGACAATCTGCTAATCCCAGTAAGAGTATCCATGTTTTCTTCTGCGTCTCCCAGCAACTCATGCAGCGGGTAGTCCAGCAGGCGGATGACGATCGGTTTGTCCTGCATCACTTTGTACATCTCCAAAAAATCTCTCTTTTGCATCTCCTCCAATTTATGGAGAGCTTGTTCCTTTACTGCATCATCTTCCGCTACCACCCATGACTGGATGGTTAAGGCGCGGTGCTCATTTTCCATCTTGTCTTCCAGGAACATATACTCCGTCCTGGCTAATCCGATCCCTTCCGCTCCGAAAAGGAGGGCTCTTTTTGCTTCCTGGGCATCGTTGGCGTTAGCATAGACTCTTACTTTCGTATTTTCCTTCAGTAACGTCAAGAAGTTTTGCAGATCAGGGTCATCTATTCTGGGTTCGCTTAGTTCTGCTTTGTGACTTAAGACTTTCCCTGTGCTACCATCAACACTTAGCCAGTCTCCCTCGTTGATCACTTTTTTTTGCCCATCATCTGTACTATAGATGATCCTCTTATTTTCTTCATCGATTTCAATTCCCGTTCCCACAACGCAAGGGATACCTTTGTTACCTGCCACCAAAGCAGCATGTGAGGTCTCTCCTCCTCTTGATGTAGCTATGGCCTGAGCTACAATCATTCCTGCGTAATCAGATGGATTAGTCTCAATCCGGCATAACACGACTTTCTCTCCTCTTGCTGCATATTCAATAGCCGTTTCTTTATCAAATACAGCCCGGCCAACTCCCCCTCCAGGTGACGCTCCGGTCCCTTGGCTACGATTCAACAGTACATCTTCAACATCATTGATCGCTTCATAGTCAATCATCGGATGCAGCAACTGCTCGATGTCCTTTGCTCCTACTCTCATCACTGCATCTTTGACAGTGCATAAACCTTCTTTAGCCATATCATAGCTGGAGCGGATGTTTGCTCTCCCGGTAAGTTTACCATTCCTTGTCTGCAGCATCCATAATTTACCATCTTCAACAGTAAATTCATAATCCTGCACCCTACCGGTTTTTTGTTCTAGAAGAGCACAGACATCCATCAACTGTTCAAATACCCGTGGCATACTGTCTTTCAATTCAGCCAGCTTCAACACATTCTTACCTCCACCTCCTACAACATCCTCTCCCTGTCCAAAGACAAACTCGCCATACGGATTTTCTCTGTCCTTGATCCCGGTTTGCCTGTTCCTGGTAAATCCTACCCCGCTGCAGCTTTTCTCATTCTTATTCCCATAGACCATGGCCTGCACATTGACGGCAGTGTAAACGTTTTCCGGTAACCCTTCGCCTTTCCGATAATTTCTTGCAGTCTTCCCCATTGCAGATTCTTCTACAGCTTTGATCGCTTCTTCCAGCTGCAGATATGGATCCTGTGGTAATTCATTACCATGTTTTTGGAAGAGCTGTTTATATTTCCTTACTAATTCTCTCATCTGTCCTGAGCTTAGCTGTAGTTCACTTTGCACGCCAGATTCCTTCTTAAGTTGGTCGGATAACTCTCTGAATTCCTTTTTTTCAATACCAAAAACATTCTCTCCAAACATCTCATATAACCTGCGTTGGCAATCCAGTATAAATACAGTTGAACGCTCCGCAGTAACTTTATCCTCTATCTGCTTGTGTCTGGAGATATAATTTTCGACGCAGCTATCTGTCAGACCAACATTAAGTATCGTTTCCATCATCCCCGGCATGGAAACAGCGGCACCGCTTCTGGCCGAGACAAGTAAAGGGTCTCTTTCAGTATCTCCCAGTTTTGCTCCTGTTTTTCCTTCAACCTGGCGGATATTCTGCCTTATCTCATCTAGCAATCCTGGAGGAAGGTTTCCATCATTTTCAAAGAAATGCTGACAGACATCGGTGCTTATAGTGAAGCCAGGTGGTACTGGAAGTCCAAGCTGTGTCATGTTATAGAGCTGTGCTCCCTTGTTGCCTAGCTTTTCGATTATTTCTGGCGCTGTTGTTTTTATTTTTTCGTTAAATGGGTAGGTTAATTTTGTCATTTTCTATTTCCTCATCAGTACCAAGGGGTAGGCCCGCCATGACCTGAATGTCCTCCTTTATCCAAAGAATCAAGTACATTGCTTTCATTTGCTCTCCTTTGCTGCTCATAATGCAGTTTGTTCAGCTGCAGGCATTCCATTATCCTGTTCAGAGCAGGTTCAGGCTTTAATTCCACAATAGCGGGTATGGTATCGATAATCTCATACAAACTTCCTTCCACAACAACATCTGCTTCAGACAAATCTTGGGTACTTCCTGCTTCCTTAACCCCAACACACTTGACTCCTGCTTCCTTAGCAGCTTTTACTCCATCCCTTGTATCTTCAAAAGTGAGCGTTTCTGTTTCATGTGTCTGAAGTGTGTCACAGATAAGACTATAAGCAATTTTCTTGTAGTCCTTTTTAGGAATTCCTTGGTAGGCTTCCCCCCTTTTGTCCCCAGCACATTCCGCATAGGGAAACCCTGACTCTTTTTCATATTCTCCGAAGATGGTAGGCAGTTCGGGGAATTCAGTCCAGATTGTATCTCCCCGCCGACGCAAAGCAAACTGTTTGAGTATTCCTGAACTTTTGGACTGCGTAACAAGTCCGATGGGGTAGGGATCATTGTAATTTGTCCCCATCTCTTGGTAAAGGCGCTTGAAGAAACGCAGATTTCCTGCAATCGGTTCCGCAAACCAATCGATGAGTTGTTGGCGTACATCACTTCTTTTAGCAGTTAGGATTTGTTCTACATACTCCCGTTCATCTTTTGTTGCTTCTCTTTCATTCCCTGTCTGAATTTCATCTAACACTTTAACTCTGTCCTCTCCCTTGACAAAGAGGCGGTACATCCTGTAGCCAAAATCGAACCGCGTCCCTCCGGAGCAGCGTACACCATCCCGCAGTTCATTCCTGATTTTAGGCTGAATTTTCCTTAGCAGCTCCTCAGCAGCAGGATCTCCCGAATTGATCCTTTCGATCAAAGAGCTGCTCTGCGTTTGCTTCTCAATGTGTTCAGAAAGCTCGTCATGCTTGCAGGCGATGTACCAACCATATGCTTTGGCTAGCTCACTTTCGATGAAAATTCCATCATAGTCGGATATTATCTTTTGCATTTCTTGTACCTCCTTATAATCTCTTCAGGAAAGAGAGCCACAGCAATAATCTCCCCGCTTGCAAGATGGACATATTTGGGATAGTCATCAGATACGACCTCCATCAGGTCACTTCTCCGGGTTGAGTACTGTTTGCCATCAACATCAAACACTTTTTCTTTGATGGTTATCTTCTTTGCTTTGTCAGGAAGACATTGCTTTTGAACTCCATGCAGCGTATGATATATTCCGTAGCTGCCTTGATCGAAGAGTTTGTCTCCATCCTGGAAAAAATCCACTATTTCTGTGACCTCTCCTCCTTTTCCTTTAGGGAGACTCTTCACGTAATAAGGTTTGTGAAATTGAAATGAATCTCCGGTAGAAGGTAAGTAGCAGGCAATTCCCAAATGGAAAAAAGGGTTTCCTGCCACACTGTAATTATGTTTCTGGAAGTCATCTGCTGAATATCCGTATTCCCTATCCCAATTTTCCATAGAGGTATCAAAGTATGTTGTCACGTTCTGATCAACTTTAAGCCAAGCATAGACTATTCCAAGACTCATTTTCTTCCCTCCAGAAACAAGCTTATTATCGGTAGGTAATCTTCATCCAGATAGGTAAGAGAATTCCGGCGCACAACGCTATCAAGAGCATCTCTGCCATATGCTAGTATGAAATCGTCTCGCCAGAAAGCATCTGTAGTGGTGAAAATCATTTTACCAGTAGGCTTCCGGTACTGCTCAAGTTCAGCACTGCGAATCCATCGTAAATGGTACACTGGATCTTTGAAGCCGATCAGCCCGATCTGATGAAGGTCGATATAATCTCCAGATGTCTCTCCAACGACACCTATATCTACACCAATCCTGTTTTTCGGCTGATGATAAAGAATGATGTAATTGTCACCGTCTTCTACCTCATGGAAGAGCATCACCGGCTCTCCATGCGGAACATCATTCAGTTCTTTTTCCAGGTTATTCAATCCTGTGAAGTGTCTTATCTTCATTGTAGCCCTCCATTTCGTCTTCATCTATCTCACATTTAACCCATCTGCACAGATTCTATCGTAACTCAACCTGCATCCCATTAAAGTTCACACTGAAATCATACACCTTCCCTCCCCTCTCCTCCAGCTTCCCTTTCAGTTCCTCCGACCTGCCTTCCTTTGCTAGCAGCAACATAAATCCACGATGGGCAGAAAAAGTGGCCATTTTCATCCCATCAATCAAGTCCTCTAACTCTGAATAAAGCTGCTCAGCCACTTGACTTGTAGCCTCATCTCCGATCCTCTTGAGAGTATTCCAGTATTCTGTCATTGTTTCTCCGAATTGGCTGATGTTATTCTGGCGGAGGGAGTCTCTCATATCTTTGACTACCTCTTTGGCTTCGATGAGAGCTTCATACTTCAGGGGTTCCTTGGATAGATAGATTTCTACTCTCTTCTTCAACAGATCATAACCTGGACTGGTCTGTTCAGTGTGATACAAAACTAGCCTCCTTTCTAATTCATCAGCATTTCTTCCATCCAGAAATTCCCACTGTGGTCTCGGATCCCATGAATACGTGTCGCCAGGGGGGCATTGGATATATTTGATTCCGCCAACAAGCCCGCCCAAGGGATCCTGCCATCCACCACCGATACCACACAGCTGTTCAATATGCAAGACTTCTTTAGTTATCCCAATAGCTGACTTAGAATGGCCAAAGATGGTATGCAAACATTTGAGGATAGCTGCTGTAAGGATTCCGCTAGTTCCCAATCCGGAATTCTTGGAAATCTTACTATGGGTGATAAGTTCAAATCCACCCCCGATACGTGCAAGAAACACGGGGAGATTATGTTCCTGGGGGATAATTAAGTCAGCTGACGCCTTGAGCAATCTAAGAGGCCCTCGAAGATCGGCAAGTTGTTCTCTTCTTGTAATTATTTCTTTCTCCTGCAGGTCCTTGGAGTGGAGCCGAATGGCATTTTCTTCCAGTTTTCTGACATTAACCTCTATCGGTTCTTCTCCATCCAGGTTAGCAGAAAGGTGTAAAGCAGCTCCTCCTTTTTCCATAGATATCAGCGGCGTGTCAGAAGCAGCTCCACTACCAAACTCGATTCTCGCCGGAGATTTTACAGTTACTGATTGATGCCGATATCGGCAAGGCTTCTCCAGAGATTCTATAATGCTATCAGTGAGCTCTGTTATTTTGTCATACACCTTTCTTTCAAAATAGTCGGCGGTCTCATGATCAGATTTCATTGAAAATATCTCAGAAAGGATTTTGTTGGTCCTAGCCTGAGCGGGGAGAGAGATGTCCTCTTCCAGAAGTTTATGGAGATCGACTATCATATTGTTTTTGCCGCCGTCCGTCAGGTCCTTTACCGCATCATGTAGGTAATGATCCTCATTATTTCGGATAGCATCGATGACAAATTGTCGAAGGTCTGCATCAGTCCTAGCATGGTATATTACAACCTGCATCCCAACACTTTCCCCCGTTCCATGAGAAGGAATTCCACAATAAGCACGAACACTGTGCGGGGGAAAGTGATAATCAATCTCCCAGAAATCATAGGGGCCGGATTCTGGCCTTCTTTTAGGTGGCATATTGATCCTTTCTTCAACCCTGATCTCTTTGATTATAGGTTCCAGCTTGTGACCAGATCTTCTGTTGTTCTCAAGTATCTTTTCGAGGAGGTCATCCAAGAAAGGAAACTGCTTTTTCAGTTCCTTATAATTATCTTCTTCCATTTCCTTTGTATTCCTGCCATAATTTTTCGATTGCCGTGTTGATCATCAGTTCGTTATATCCGCAGAAAGAGCAGAGCCTGTTCTTTTTGACTTTCCTTTTGAGGACTTTATGGAAGGAGCCCGTCACTTTACCCATGATATGGCCTTTAGCCATGCCAGGGTTGGCAGTCAGACAGCAATCATATACTCTTCCTGAGAAATCAATCACAGCTTTATACTTCCCAAACCAGCAGCGTTCAGTCTTTCCCAACGGCTGTCCTGAGAACATCTCACTACGGAAGTTGACAAGGGTGGGATATTTCTGCTTCGCCTTCTCCCCCTGCCGGAGGATATCAGAAAGCTCCTCTTGAGTAAAAGTCTCATTCTTATCTTCAGTGAGACCGCGGATATCGATGAAATCAACTCCGCTGTGATGAGCGAAATCAGCCATCTCCATGATCTGTCCTGAGTTTACCTGTTGGACAAGCATACCTATCCCTACTCTGGTTGAACCACCTTTCTCTTTGGCAAGTTTCCGCAGATTGTTGATGATCAGCCGCATCTCTTTTTCATTTCCATTGTATATCTTTTGATAAGTCTCTTCTTTTATGGAATCCAGGCTTATCCTGACCCAGTCCACTTCTGAATCGGTGATCTTTTGGCGGTGCTTTCCATTGAGGAGTATTCCATTACTCAGCAGACGCACGTAGAAGTTCTTTGCTTTGGAATATTCGATCACCTCTGGCAGCATCTCAGCCATCAAAGGTTCTTTACCTCCGGAAAAACTTATCCTTTTCACACCGTTCTCAGAGAATTCGCCCAGCAGAGAGAAAATATCTTGTTTGCTGATGCTGCTTGAGGACTGGCCGCTGCGATAGTCGGTTCCTCGGGACCAGCAGTAGCAACAGTCTCTATTGCATCTCCTGGAAAGATGAAACTCTACTTCAATGGGGTAAGGATTCTTTCCCTTGAACAATGATTCCAGAAACTTGCTTTCCTGGAGAATCTCATCCCTGTACAGCTCACTTGTTTTGTTGACTTCTATCATGGTTCCCCACTACTTCAATCTGATAATCTCATTCCCAGCCAGATCTTTCTGCTTCAAGGATGCCAGATATTCTGCAGCAAGGAACTGGTTCTTTTCTCCGCTGCGACTGGCATGGGCCATCTTTACGTTATTTACATGAAAATCCATCCCTTTGTCATACAATCCTGGAATGGGGTTGCCGTTTTTGGTCTTATAATAAAACCAAAAATGGGAGTTTTCAAATATCTCATCTCCTGCCTTGTCAGAAATTTCATCCACAAAATCATGCCAGGCAGTAAGCGCGTAAATTACATGATCTTCTCCAGTAGTTCCCACTAGATGGGTGACCACATTGTCTTCTTTCCTTTGATATCCAAGTATCCCCTCCAAGAGAATGCTTCTCTCCTCTGTTATCGGAGAGTTCCAGTCTTCATCCTCCCATTCATAAGAACCGACTTTTAGTACTACTTCCATGCCAACATACTTTCCCATCTTTTCCATTTCGTCTTTAGTTAAGATCGTTCCTGGATTATCAGGACAGACCTGTCTCCGTTCCCTTCTTCTAAGACGTTCACCGATCGTTTCCATTTTATTCAATCCTCCAATAGCAGCTTTTCCAGTTTAGCTCTGGTGGTTATGCTTCCACTAAGACCGCTTCCACCAGGAGTGCGACCAGGAGAAGGTCTTGCTGAAAAGGTAAGTGCGATATAATCGTCCTTCTCCCTCCTCATCCCTAACCGGCAACCTCCTTCACCTGAAATGTTGCTTTCACAGCTCTCCTGGACTTCCTGTAAGGCCCGCCGATAGTCTTCAGTGGAGAACTCACATTCATAATGATACATCCTTCCGTCTTCTTGGTCGTTGTCATAATGACTGTACTCTACCCTATCACCGTTCCTGCAGAAAGAAGATCCCCCTTTCACGGTCCTGTACATCTCATCTCTGACGATGCTGTACCAAAATGTTTGTCTTTTCATTTTGAATCCTCCCCTGAAATTAATTCTATGGATTCTTTCCCTATAACCTGAATCCATACTGAGCCTTGCTACCCAACTCGCTTTCAATCCTCAGCAGCTCATTGTACTTTGCTAATCTTTCACTTCTGCAGGGAGCGCCAAACTTGCATTGCCCACTGTTCGTCCCTACAGCAAGATGGGCGATGAATGTGTCTTCAGTCTCACCGCTACGATGGCTGATGATGGTGGAGTAATTATTTTCTCTGGCGATCTTTATGGCTTCGAGCGTTTTAGTGACCGTGCCTATCTGATTTGGTTTTATCAGCACGGAATTAACGGCATCCTGGGCGATCGCTTCTTCTACTCTATCTGGATTGGTCACCAGAAGATCATCTCCAACAATCTGCATGTTTGCTCCCATCCGCTGTACCATCTCTTTCCAGCCGTCCCAGTCATCTTCCTGTAGACCATCTTCGATGGAAAATAGCTCCTGATGTTCCTCTTTCAGCTCTTCGTAGAAGCCAATCAGGTTGCTGGCATTGTACTCCTCCTGTCCGATCCTGTAGTGTGTTGCATTTCCTTTTGTTTCATAAAACTCAGAAGCGGCACAGTCCAGGGCCAGCTTCATCTTACCAGTATAACCAGCTTCCTTGATTGCCTCAATAATTGTATCCAACCTTCCCTCAACCGTTTCTATCGGAGGTACAAAACCACCTTCATCTCCTACCAAAATCCCTCGGGCCCCATACTTCCCTTTAAGTATCTCCTTCAGGCACACGTAAGTCCTGGCCCCCATCTCCATCGCTTCGGTGAAATTTTCTGCTCCGACGGGCATGACCATATGCTCCTGGAGGTCATTTTCCTGCCCGGCATGTCTCCCCCCATTCAGTACGTTGAATTGTGGTACAGGCAGCAGCCGGGGCAGACCATCCCAGCGGCAAGATAATCCTATGTATTCGTACAAAGACATACCCATAGATCTTGCTCCTGCTTTGCAGACAGCCATCGAGACTGCGACCATCGCATTTCCACCCAGTTTGCCGCTTCTTTCTTCATTCATCAACTGCAATGTGTAATCAATCTCTTCCTGAGGGCGGCAGCTTCTCCCCTGTAGCCTGGATGCAATGTCTTTATCGATATTTCTTACTGCCTCTGAAACACTCCACCTGTCATGATCCCTCAGCTCAATAACTTCATGCTTACCTGTGCTGGCTCCCGAAGGAGCGATTGAGCTGAAGAGACCGCAGCCTGTCTTAACTACCGCTTCTACCGTCGGATTACCCCTCGAGTCGTAGACCTGTTGAGCAGATATTTTTTGTATGGTGTGTTTGTTATCTTGTTTCATTATTGCTTTCACCTTGTTCTTGCTTTAGAGCATCACCCAGGTTTCTCCAGATGAACCTACGTTGCAGGCTTTGTCTGTCGATCGGTTTGATCAGAAAATCGTGCGGGAAGATCTCTCCATTGTAACCCAGGTATTTGATAGCGTTGATCTGAGCGTAGACAGCAGCTGTAACAGTCTGCATGCCTTCCTCTTCATACTTGAGGACAGCTGATGCAAAATGATCTCCTGCACCGCTGGTCGAATCGCTTCTGCTGTTGATGATGGATGTGATTTGTTCTTTGATATCCTCATTGCTGAGGGAGGCGTGGTAGACATCACCATTCCCATCAGCTGCTAGAGCGCCATTTTTTCCAAGGGTGATATAGATGCTATGGCCATTGCTTGCCAATTCTTTTTTGATCCGAAGTGCATCACCTACGCCCCAGAGGGCATCTTCGTATTTCTCTTTCTCATCACCAAGTGCATTCTGTTCGGGATTGAAGACAACGCCGATCTCATCGTAGTTGAAGATACATGTGGCATTTGGGATGATCTTTTCACGGACAAAATCATTATCCTCAAATGAAGTGGTGACCACGATACCGATATCTTTGTCAAATTCCTGCGCATATTC
>CAZWBB010000006.1:59537-70712 GCA_964632045.1 uncultured Methanosarcinales archaeon
AGACATTCCGCCAGTTCTTTATCCTTGACGCTGTTTATCACAATCCTCCGGCACTTCTCAACTATCCTCCGCACCATCGTCCTGTCGTAGTCATCCAAGTTGTTCCCTTTTTCGATCGGACTGCGCAAAATGATTTTATCTTCTCTACCACCGATGACCAGATTTAGAGAAGGATTGCGTTTATTGAGGAACTTAGCATGGACCTGGTTGCCTTTCATGCAATCCAGGATGGAATAGTTTGGCACCTGCATATCTAGGTAAATACAATACTTGCCGGATTTGTCCATGAAGATCGCTTCTTCTAAACTGTTTATGCCCCCTCCTCCTAATCTGACTGTAGCTCCCGGTATCCTGCCAAGCAATGACGTAAGGTCACGCTCAGCATCGTTCTTGTCAGTAGTTTTTATCCTATTTACATCGACCTTTACTTCTACTTCGCATCCATCGCTTGTGGTAATGTAAAAAGAGCCTTTCTCTCTCCTTACTCCTTCCGTGATAGCCATGTCCAGGGTGTAATTACCTACATAGAGCGTTTTTTCATTCATGTCGTTTTCATCCATATCTTTCATTTCATCTATCTCTCACGTTAGTTACCGCTTTCTTTTCACCTTGAAACGTATTCCATCAACCTCATCGTCTGCACAGTGTAGCCTCTCTGATTGTCATACCAGGAAAGTACTGTACAAAGAGTTGCTGCTTTTCCATCATCATCTGCAGTATGCACTACTTCCGTATCCTGCAGTCCCACTAAAGAAGGAACTGGACAAGCCGCAACTCTGCCAGAGGACATTTTCTGGTTGGTGTAACCAAGTATTCCTTTCAGGTTACCGTCCGCAGCTTCTCGAATCGTCTTATTGATCTCTTCCTTACTGTGGATTCCAGGGGTGCAGAAAGTCAGATCCACCAGAGAACCTGTTCCGACCGGTACCCTTGTTGAAAAACCGCTGATCTTTCCCTCCAGTTCCGGTATCACTTTGCCTATAGCTTTCGATGCTCCCGTACCTGTGGGGATGATGTTCAGAGCAGCAGCCAGTCCTCTCTCAAAATTGTTGTGCGGTCCGTCCAGGACTTTTTGAGAAGCGGTGTAGGCATGTATTGTGTTGAATTTGGCTGAGTTGATGCCATATTTCTTTTGCAAAGCCAAAGCGAGCGGGGCAAGACAATTTGTTGTACATGATGCAGCAGATATTATTCTTTCCCCTTTGTACTCTTGATGGTTAACTCCATAGACAATGGTCATCTCAGCTCCTGGGGAAGGATTACCAACTACAACAAGGTTGCCACCCCAATTGAAATGGCCTTCCAGCGCTTTCTTAGTGCTGATTATATCCTTCACTCCAGTAACCTCGTACACCAGATCGACACCTACAGAATTCCAGTCGATGTCTCCTGGAGCCTTCTCTCTGAACACTTTGATCATCTTACCGTCAATATTGAGAAAGTCTCCTCTTGCCCTGACCTCTCCCGGATAGTTACCGGTAACAGAATGATGTCTCATCAGATAAACCAGGTTCTCTGTGCTGGCCAGATCATTCACAGCAACCACTTCAATATTAGGCACGTCAATATCATCGGTGAAAGGATTTATCCTTATCCCTTGCTGCTGCAGTTCCAGATCTTTTTTTGCCCGGAATATCTGTCTACCCATCTCTCCCAGGCCGTTGATGCCGATTCGTACAGTTTCTTTTTCCATTTTCAATACCTCATGAACTTATTTCTTAGATCATCGTTTATCTCCACCCGTTGCTCAGCAGAAAGACCAGGAATGCCGTCCAAGGCCCCCGAAAAATTGCTCAGAAAGTTGTCCCTCATACGCTGCAGCGTTGGCTGATTGTTGGCTTCCAGGACGAAAGTAAACTTTTGAGGATTGTTGTTTGAATTCCTGAAGACTACAGAACAGTAATTTTCTTCTTCGTCTGTACCCTCTGCCCTCAAGTCAGAACCACATTTCATCAGCTCAAACCGTGGATCGTTCTGATAGCTTTTTTCCAGATGCTGCAAAATGCTGTTTATCTCTACCTCCACTGTGTCCAGTTTCATCTCAGGACGGTACTTATACCTAAGTTCTCCCGATGTTGGGTATCCTGGCAATGGTTTACGCAGCTCGCTCAGGCTTTTTCCATTCTGCTGGATGAGCTTTCCTACCATCAGAGCTGTGAAGAGGCCGTCTTCTCCAGTGTCAACAAAATAAAATGGCCTTTTGCAGAAGGTCTTGCGGAAGAAGTAATGACCGCTCAATTCTCCGCCGAAGATGATCCCTCTATCACTTGCCATCGTACGCTTGATGTTGACCCTTCCTGTCCTTTCTCTGACGATTTTGCCGCCTGCCTTCTTCACAACATCATCAACCATCCTGCTGCTCTTTATCTCTGCGATAACATTCGGCGTAAATTCTTCCCCCCAGCATCTCTTGTACTCCCTCACCAGATAATCTCCGAGAAGAGCTGTGATCTCATCTTCAGATACGATCTCTCCCTGGTCGTCGATGAACTTCACCCTGTCACCATCGCCGTCAAAAGCGATACCAAAATCAAGCCCACTGTCTTTAACTACTTCGATCAGATGCTCCAGATTATGGTGATTGTGTGGATCTGAACTGTAACCAGCAAGATCGGCCGGAAAACCTTTCTTTCCATTATGCAGATAATCATCGCTGATGACATAATGATTCATAGATCTTAGAACCTCTCCTGAATAGCCGGAATAGCTGCCCCAAAGTGGATCTACTGCTACTTTTAGAGGAGCAAGTTCTGCAAAAGTTCTCTGCAGGAAGGACATGTAGAACCCAGTTACGTCACTGCCGTATGATGCCAGTAGATTGTTATGGTCAGAAGGAGCGTTCCTGGATTCTCTTATGTTCACCTTGATCCCATTCCAGTCCCATGAACTGTGAGATGCAGTTACTGCAGCTACAGCATCCGCTCCATACAATTCATAACCAACGTAGATGAGTGGTGTAGGAAGGTTGATTCCCAACCCTATCACATTGACATTTTTCCTGCGAAGTGCTTGGACAAATGAATCATATAGTTCTGGTGTGGTAACTCTTGTATCCCCACCAACTACGACACTGCGTCTTCCGTCATCTATGAGCCTTTCAGCAAGATTATCTCCCATAGCTGAGAATTTATCTTTGATCCCTTCCTCGACCCTCTCTCTCATATCGTAGCCAAACTCTCCATTTTGAAATTGTTCAGGATTTATTTCTGCCATTATTTACCTCCGATACTTGCCATTGAGAAACTTGTCAGTAAGCCATCAAATACTGCCCCCAGTCCAGTCAGTCCGCCTTTGGGATAAGTTACCGCCGGAGCAACGGCATAAGCAATGCCGTTGGGTACAGCATCTCTTGTTTTTGATACTTCCTTGTTTACCAGGAACCTCACATCAAATGGGGACCTTTGCCTTTCTCTAATGTTTTCAGAATAACACTGGATCAGGGAAAAATTTGGCAAGATGCCTTCCTGATAAGCCAAACTTGTGCCATCTACGCTCCACTGTAAGAACTTCTGTATTGTAGAGGGAAAGTTTCTTACCACGGATTCATCGAATAGATCTTCGGGACGGATGTTGCAGAAGAATAGAGCTCCCTCGGCAGAATGGGTGACTCTCGCCCCATTAAAATCCAAAGCAAGGAACTTCTCCGCCAGTGGGATATCGCGATGCTTGAAAGCAGCATTGTAAAGGTCGTTGGTTTCGTTGTCATTCATAGACACAAAATCAGCCAACTTGAGCAGCTCGTAATATTGTCTTATCCTTTTATCTCTGACTTCCTGAGTTTCTCCTTCTGCGTATCCAAAGGAGTTTGTACCGACAAAGACTTTGATATTTTCACCGGCGCCTTTGACCATTTTGATCAATTCACGGTACGTATCGGGGGTGCCTTTGTTAAGGCCTGCCAAAGCTACAAGTATTATTGACTCCTTGTTCATTTGAGCAGTGCCTTTCAAGTCACGGACGTATTTATCAAAATCAAGATCCTCAAGGTCTCTACCATCAGAATTAGCCAGCATCAGTTTGTATTTAGCTCCTTCCAAAGCCAGTGTTCCGGGAGTTGCCTCATTCTTGTGCTCAAAAGAGAAGAGATTCCTATCTATGCTTTGAGAGTCGATCAGATCTTCAAGCGACTTCACCATAATTCCGTTGTACTTCACCTCAGGAAAAAATAGAGCATATCCCATTGACTTACCAACTCTGGATCCACTTAAAGTAGCATAGAAAGGGCTTCCACCACCCCGCTCATCCCACTTCTCTTCAGGAACTATCTGACGAAGGATGTCTTTAGCTACTTTGAGACTACCTTGTGGAATTTTCTTGATCTCAATATCCCCATGTCCTGCCTGTAAAGCATGTCCAAGAGCTTTTTCCATATCTCCGCCAAGATTTTCTTTCTGAAGTAGTTGGCAGAACTCTCTGATCTGCGTATCACTCATCTTCACACCGTAATCAACAGTTGCCTGCGTTCCCCAATATACTCTATTTCTGTTCATTTTTCCACCTCGCTATCGCTAGTTTGAAATTATCTGAACGCTTTTCTACCTCAATATTGCAGGATTATCTCCGGATTCTTGTTCGAATCCCTTCGCTTCTCCCGCCATAAACTCTTCTTTCCTCAGCTCCTCCACGACGTTCAACATCTGAATCTCTGGATTGTAGCTGTCCTGCAACTCCTCAAGGAAATCAGTCACTTCTTTCTCGTTCCGGAATATGCATTCCAAAAGGAAGTCAAAACCATAATTGATCCTCAGCAAAGTGTTGATGCAACTATGTTTACCGAGGAAATCCCTCAGTTCTGTCTTCCTCTCCCTTGCCTTCAATACTAGGTAGACACTCTTATAGTATCCCAGTCTGCTGAAGTCGATCAAGCAGGTATGCTTCCTGATAAGATCTCTTTCATAGCTCTTGAGACGACCATAGAGAGTTGTTACAGGAATGTTGATTTTTTCTGAAAGTTCAGTAAGTTTGATGCGAGCGTTATTTCTAAGGTGTCTGACGATCTGCACATCTTTTTCGGAAAGCATTTTTTTGGATCAGTGATGATTTCCCTTTAGCGAAAATTGTTACGTGTTTACTGGTAGAAATCACGAAATTATTTATCTTTATTGACAAGATAAAATATTCGAGGTAAGGATAGATATATTTTTTGAGAAGATCCTAATTAAGTAGGACACCAATATCTCTCTCCGGTGTTCTGCCTGAGAATTCACCAACGATATTGCTGATACTTCTTGCAATCTCGGTAACAACCTCATCTGTACTGGAAGGCAGGGCCCCGTATTCTTCTGATGTAATCCTGGTAAGTGAGTCAATAACTCCGCTAAGTTCGTCCTGTGGATAAGGTTGGTTGTGCGCATTGAGCAGCAAGGTAGCTGACACCCGAGTATGATTCTTCAGCAGTATCCCTAATTCGTCTCTGGGCGGAAGAGAACCATCGTAAAGGATTGACATATGCCAGTTGGTAGCTTCTCCATAGATATCTACCATCTGATCCGTAAAAAACTCGTTGTACCATCCTCTGTCTCTTGCTTGGTAAACTTCAAGGCTATCCTGGACGGTACCATGTTTCAGAAGCCCTCTCGACACACGGATGTAATCTTTACCGGGCTCTTCTTTTTTGTCAGCGATCGTCTCCAGCAGCTCCTCGTCAAGAGTTAAGAGCCCTTTCCTGTTTGTCGTATTGAATACTTGTATCTCGATTCCCGTTGAGGGTTCGCGCGGAAGATCATTGACAATACTTTGCATACTATTCAATACTTCTGTCCACATGGGGATGGTGCATTGGCTTACTAGTAGAAGAATCTCTCCCCTTTCTTCTGGCTTCCAATAGGCTCCCTCGCCTGGCAGTTTTTTATATCCTGGAAAATTTATAGTCATATACTGTTAAGATTGCAGTTGATTTATATATTTTACTATTGAGAAATAGATAAATCTGTGTCCTTTTGAAGCTTGGAAGGTAATCTACCTAATCAAACACCAAACCCAATCACTTTCTCTTCTTCAACCCGATCGTACTCCCTTAGTACATTCTCAATATCATCATCACGTATTATATACTCGTCACTACCAAACTTCCTCTCACCAGACACTTCAAACCTCTCCACAAAGTTCTTTATCCTGGATAAGGAAGCTTTCTTCAATATCTCAGCGATATCTGCCCCGCTTACTCCGATATCATACATTCTATCTGCTATCTGTGGAACATTCTCCACCTGGTAGATCTCCCTTCCAGCTTTCCTTTCCATCATCCTTATCTGTTTGATGAATATGTCCTGTACGGCATCCCTGTCTGGCTTGGGAATCTCGACGATATAATCAAACCTGCCAGCTCTGCGCATGGCTTCATCTATCTGATTAAGATGGTTGGTAGCGGCAACAAAGATGAGACCGTCATTGCTGCCCATGCCATCCATCGTCCTCAACCAGATGTTAACACATCTCTCAACAACTTGAGGTCCGTCAGTATATAGGCCCTTTCTTCTGAACATCTGTTCCGCTTCATCGACAAAGATCATAACTTTTCTGTTTGTCTCCTGGTACCTCTCCTTAGCGCTTTCGATCGCCTCCTCCAGATTCCTCTCAGCTTCCCCGACATACTTGCTGATCACCTGGCTAAGGGGTATCTCCATGAACCAGCAATCCAGTTCGTTAGACATCGCTTTGGCGATCATCGTCTTGCCACAGCCAGGAGGACCGTACATCAGCAGACCATTAGGAGATTCGATGCCATAAGCTCCGTATACTTTTGGATACTTCAGGCCATACTCAAAATGCTTGATCTCAGCTATCACTTGGTCAAGGCCGCCGACATCTCCATAAGTAGTCTCTTCAGCGCTGATGATTATGTCGATCTTTGAAGATTCCTTCTCTTTTATCACCTGCTGTAACTTGTTGTGATAGTGATCAATGAGCTGCTTCTGCCTGCCGATGACCTCATGCTGCATGTACATCTGCTTTGCCATCTCCTGGATCAGTTCATCCTTCTCTTCCTCGCTGAGCTCAGAGATGTCCCGGTCATCCTCCTCAGGGGGAGGCATCTCTTCTTGTCCAGGTTCTCCATTCTTTTTATTTTTTCCAAACATAATCAATGCCTCCTGCGATTGTATGTATTTACTGGCTGAATCTTCTTCTTTTTCGCCGAGTAGTAGAAAGTCCTTATCTTACCACAGTTGCCAAGAAGACGCTGCGCCCTGTCAAGCTGTTTCACTGCTGTATCATATCCATCATTCGTTTTTACTTCATAGATGTCCCAGTTCCCATTGCAGATACCAACCAGATCGAGTTCTCCCGCAACGTCCTTGCGGTGAGGGAGGTAATAGAGTACATTGCGCAGGGTTATCTGATACTTATCCCTAACTCTTTCCTCCAATTCCAAGATCGCCTGATCATGCTTGTTTTTCTTCATCGTTCGCTCTCTTCACTCGTTTCTCATCTTCTTTTGGCGTTGGTATGATGTCAAACCAACGCTGCAGCTTTCTCTGCCTCACCATCTCACGCCTGCACCACCTGCGAATGCAAAATTCTTATTCATATCCAGCTTTGCCTGCAGAAAACCAGACAGGTGCCAATAATCAAAATTCAATCCAGTCGCCAGGAAAAAGTTCGCATCAGGATCGATCGATGAAAAGGGACCGTCAAAATTGTATTCCTCATTGAAAGTCCTGAAATCATACTTGTAGATGTCGACCTTAACCTGAAGCTCGGTTCCTCCCCCAACTCTTGCTTCTATTCCACCTTCCTGACCCAGCAGTCTACCACGAAGATCATAGACAGAATAATCCAATGAAGGTACGATGTTAACCTGATGATGTTTTACCTTCCCATCATAACTTACTTCACCGATTATGGGAACACTCTCATTCTCCTGTTCAAGATTTTCCTTGTCAACGTCCATTACTTCAATGCCCACTCCGTAACGGAATCTTTCTTTCTCTGCTTCCGTCCTGACACCCTGGAATGTTTGCCCGTCTCTGTACATAGTCTGATAATATGTCCTGTTGGTTGTGGCGCAACCCGCTGCAGCAGTTAGTCCAATTAACAAAGTAGTGATGGTCTTAATCATCTGACATTAACCTCTTGAATTGTGTGATCAGGCCGTAGTCCGCCTTGAAACTGACCCTTTCCCGATGACATCTCCAATAATCTAGCTTGGTGGAAAAGAGTCCTTCTCCAAGTGTCACCTGGAGAGATTCCCTTTCCAGATAAGGACAATAACTCTCCCTGGTTCGGGAAGGATAATACAACAAACAGTAACAATCATCATCCTGCCTCCTCCTATACGTATCTTTCAGCAGACATTCAACGTTTTCTTTGAGTATTTTTTTCATTGAGCAACCTCACAGCACGCCCCCCACTGTGCCCAGCCCGTTCACAGGCTCACCCTTATGATATGCTCATCTCCATGCAGCTTAATCTTTGGACTTCCCTTCCTCATCGGTTCGTAAGATTTGATGTGGCCGTAGCTGCCCCAATGATTTAGATAGGAACCGCAGAGAAGAAAGTGTCTCTGCGATTCGATCACCTTCTTGTTTCTAAGATCCGCCTGATAGAAGTTTTTGGCGTGATGACTCAAAGCATGGACATGTCCCATGGCATAGATCTCTGCATCCGCTAAGTTTGCCAAATCAAGGGCACCCTTTATTTTTGTATGTGGTAGTCTGGCTCCGCTTGCACCATGGGTCGTGTAGATAGTATATCCCTGGTTACCGACGAGGAAGTAATGCAGCTTCCCCCAGCCAAGGTAAGGGACATCTAACTGACGCGCAAGAACTTTAGTAAGATTCAATCCAGATGATTTGTAGACCCGCAACTCATGATTCCCCGGATGCATACCAAGGATTAGCCCTTCGTCTGCCAGAGGTTTGTATAGTTCCTGGAAATGTTCGACCTGCGTGTCGAGAATCTCATCCTGTTCATAGATTCCTGCTCCGACTGAATCCCTGGTCGCTGTCTCCAGTTGATCGCCCATCAGTATCAGAAACGCTTTCTGTTCCAGACACCAGTCAAGATTGCGCTTATGCAAGTCCTCATCATAATACCTTGAACCGAGATGTTCATCAGCCATTGGTACTAATGTTAGTTTCTCCAGATCGAACTTCCGGTAGTTCAAAGTTGGTTTCAGCTCGTTCTTAGTAGCTGCCTGATGCATCGTTTCCCATTCTACTAAATTTTCTTGCAGATCGCTCATTTTTTCTTTCCTCCGTATAGAAATGGATTAGCTATCCTCGTCCCATTCCTCATGAACCTGGTGCTGTGCTTGACGATGTACTTCACTCTCTCTTTTTCATCTGTCACCAAAGTACCCAAACCGTGATGATCCAGAAAAGGATAGAGACTGTGCGCCACATGACATGGTCTGTAAAGTTTGTACTTATTGCTCAACAGAAATTGCTCCGCTTCACTCTTGCCATCATAGAAAACTAGTTCAGCGATTATTCTTTCATCCAGGTTTTTCCCAATAGAATTATTCTTTCGTTTACCTGGTATTCTCTTCTGGAGAGATTTCTTAATATATTGAATTACCATTTTCCTTTAGCGAGATTATTCACACCTAAGCAGTTCCACATCCTCCAAACTTCTTCTCTCTGCAATAAAACTCTCGGCATTTGTAATTACATAATCGGCTATCTGGCGGATGTAGGTCGAACCCATCGTCACTGCCAATCCAGTATTGCGCTTTGCTTCATCAGCGACATAAGCGTTTGCTATTCCAGCCCAGTACAGCACTCCATCTCTTTTGACAAAAAATGGACTGCCTGAATTTCCAGGATTGATAGATAGGTCGAGAATTTTCTTAGCAGAGGCAGGTATAGTGATCTGGTTCTTTTCATCTTTGAAGATACTATCCTCATCCTCCACAAAATTTCCTGGGTTGGCAACGATACCTTTGGTTACAACAGGAAACAGGCCCATAGGATAACCGACAAGATATACTTCTTCTCCAAACTTCAAAGTGCTAGAGTCTGCATAGCGATTTTCTGGCAATAGATTGATTTCACTTTCTGTACGAATGATAGCAAGATCCAGATCCGACGACTCAAACACAATCTCCAGGGAGATATCATCCTCCTCATACTCGTCAAATCTTGAATCGATAATCTTAACTCTAGAATGTAGCCTCTTGAACTTCACAAGGCCTACTTCATGCTCCATGTGCCCTAAGACATGCTGGTTAGTCAGCAGGTAATGATATCCATCCACCTTTCGGTAGCCAAATCCTGTACCATAACCACCAGGAGTGATGTGATTCCCTTCTTCATCCTGATACAACAACTGCGTGTCCAGGCAGTAGGTGCTGCTTACCAGATGTTCAAGAGATGCCGTTTCCGTTTCCGTTACAGCATCCTGGTATCCTTCTATATATTCTCTGTTCGCCCGGGGCATACAGCAATTACTGCTGGCAAGAAACAATCCTCCTGCCGCTGCCAGGCTTACTAAACCTCTAACCATCCTACCTCTAGATATCATTGTTCTGAATCCTCTTTATCCAGCAACCCGACAAGTCCCATCTTGCCGTCAGCTTTCTTCTTGGAGCGAAAAAACTGCGAGAAGGTTCTGGCATAGCAGGCAGCTCCCAATCCTGCCATGACTGTGCCAGATCTTACATCACCCATGAAGAAATATCCTCCTGCGCAGAACGCTGCCATAGTTCCCAGAACCGGTTGTATCTTCTGCATGAATTTTATTGTACTGTCGTCTGTCTTTGGGGAACCGGCCACCACTCCCAGACCTGAACAGAAAGTGCCAAAGCCCAGGAGATACTGCAGGGGGGATGTCTCATGGTGAGTAGCGATCCCTAAGCCCAGAGTCCCTACTGTGTCCAGTATAACTGCGTATTTCTCGTAGGTCCTGTCTCTTGCATCTGTGTTTTGTGTCTCCGTATCTGAGGTCTTAGCGATGCTTTCAAGATCGCTACCAGAATGAACTCTCTCCTGGCTATGGCTGCGTTTTTTCTGCTCCTGGAAGTAGTGCTTTCTATTTTCTACCATTTTCAAACTTCAAGAACCCGTTCCCTTTAGCGAGGTTTTAGGAAGAGCTCTTCATCCTGGGATTAGTAATGGTGTTTGGATATATTAAATTAGTGATGAGAATTTTTATCGATTTGCAATATAACGTGTAATTAGCGATTAGAAACGCAAAACAACTGCTTTCTCATAGTTAGGGGATACAATGTCCTTC
>CAZWBB010000007.1:0-60717 GCA_964632045.1 uncultured Methanosarcinales archaeon
GACCAGTTCACCCCCATAGAAAACCTCAAAAGGGATCTCAAAGTTCCGCACAACACCAAAACCGCACTCTGTCTTCTTGTCAACAGAGGCATACAGTAGAGGTTCGATATGGATGTCACTCTTCTTCATACGACTCAATTTCTTTGTATCATCCTTGCAGACAACCCTCATTGTACTCTTACAGGGGATATTTCTACATATCTGTGATGGACTGAAGAGAAATGTCTGCTCACCTTCTTCCGCATCATTGGCCGGCTTGGCATAAAGCGGCAAGGCTCTCTGATTAGACCTCATCCGACATCTCACTATCTGTCCATCGTCTTTCACATCAATATTACAGCTGTTCTTCTTGAACATGTCAGATGAAATATACCTTGGGCATCTGAAATCTAATACTTCCGGCCTTTGAGGGGAGAGTCGAAATTGTTGAGTGTGACGTTCGGTAGTGAGCACGTTCCCTCCAACATCGGTTATCTCAAACTCAAATGAGTGGATACCAGGCGTAACATTGATGGAATCCTTCTTAGTAGCTGTGTTGATCTTGACCTGTGTCCCAAATTGATCCTTTGAAGTGAGGTTCCATTGCTTAACTTCCTCTCCATCCATCTTTAACAGAACCTTCTCTAACCCTCCACTTTCTCCATCATCCACTATCATAATATCATAAACTGCGCTGAAATCATTTTTTGGAAAAAATCCGTACAACACGAGCCGTGGCAATGGATCGAAAGTTATCTTAACCCGGCCGCTTTGTGCCCTATTACCATTTTTATCATAAGCTACCGCAAAATATGATTGGGTGCCTTCTCCTACCGTAACCTCATGAACATCATCGATACCAAAAGAAAATGAATTTTTGTATTCCTCCTTGCCTTCCAGCTCTCTCTTGATGATTGGTTCGCCTGCTTTGTCAAGAATCATAATCTCCTGCAAACCTGCATTGAACCCTCCATCAGTAGCTTCTACCTCTAGTACAGCTCTGCTCTTGTTGTACTTCCCCTGCTTGGCGGCAAGTCTGATCTTTGGTGGGTCATCGATGAAAACCGGGTATTGAATTCCTCCATTTTCTGTGTCCGGAGAATAATGCTCCCAGGCAACTGCTCCTCCAACTAGGAGAGAAACTGCTCCTGCTGCCAATGCAATCTTCTTCCAGTGCCTGGAGTAGAAATCCGAGATGGATCCTCCGGCCGAGGACGCTTTTTGTGAAATGAACTGCCATATCTTGTTAGGTTGCTGCCTCTTCTTCTCCTTTTTCAGTTCTCTCGCTCCATTCAAAGTTATATTTGGAGGTGTGACCGACTCAACTCGCTGCAACCACCCCGGTTGTCCAGTGACCGACCAGAGGCCTTTGAAAACCCCTTCAAAAGGCGGTTTGCTTGAAGGAAAATGGTATTTTGACAGCGGCTTGTAATCCAAGACCGGAGGAGCGATAGTGATGGGTGAAAAGTCCAATCCTTTCTGCGCTTCTACGACCGCTGCCAACAGCTCCTGTGCTGTCTGGTACCTGGATCCTTTAGCTGTTGATGTCCCTTTGTCTATGATTTCAGACAGCAACTCGGCTTTTTCACAACTCCATCGGTTCCTTATCTGGTTTGTCATTACTTTTTTACTTTCTCCAAAATATTTCCCTCTCCAATACTCCGACAGCTTACCAGTCAACATCAAACATAATACATTAGCGAGATTATAGGTGTCAAGTGAAGGTTCTGCTTTTTCGTAAGAATCCGATAATAGAACCCCGTCCTCGTCTTTCTCATAGAGGTTAGGGACACAGTAGATTGTATTATGAAGCGGGTCTTCTGCAGAAGATCCGTAATATGTTCCAGCGACTCCTTCAGGTTTGATCAAGCTGTATAACTTGAATATCTTTCTGCCCTTGGCTCGGGCTAATCCATAATCTACCAAATATGCGTTCTTGCCCTTGGCGTTTTCTATGATCATTATGTTTGAAGTATTGATATCCATATGGATTATCCCCTGGTGCTCTTCATCATGAGCATACTCATGCAGATCATCAAGCTGTTCGGCCAGCTGCCGGGAATAATGTACTATCTCCTCCAAGCTAAACATCGCCAGATCGCCTGCTGACACTGATTTTTTCCTTCGCTCAAATTCCTTCTTTCTTTCTTTTCTATCTTCTGGCAGCCTGTCGCTAAACCTGTCCTCTACCCCTATGATGTCTGAGAGGCTGTTACCATCCCCAAGGTCCTTAAACATAACACACAGCATGTCCCCGAGTTCGCAGTATCCACGATAAGACATATATTTATCTGTCAGGTCGGGGTCGCTGCTAAGATGTTCGCTCACCTGGATCTCATTCTTGTTTATATCACGAGAAGCATTACCTGCGCAGAAGTCAGTATTCAGGAAAGATTTCATGAAACGTGGATACCCATCATACTTGATCTTATACCTGACGCTCAATGAGCCTTTACCTTTCTCTTCTACTATCTCAACTGTTTTCCCATCGCTTGTTTTTAGAGTCATTTGCTAAATTCAAAGGCGCTTTACCAACTTTATCAGGTCAGGTCAGCCGATAACATCTTTTGACCTTTCCCATTAATGAAGGAAGATCATCTTTCTCATTGGGGATCTTGAATTTAATATCATATTTGGTATTATCACGGAAATATTTCGGAACATCAAACTTTAACCGGCTTTCGATACCTGAATCGGGAGATGATGTTTCATCTTCTTTAGGCTCAATAATCCCGACCTTCTCTATCATCCAATCGTAGAAGCCATATTTGTTACCCCGGTAGCCAATGTATCCAATCGACCCTGCCAGAAGCAAGGTCCCGCTAATCAGATATATGAGGTTTCTTTTCCGTTTCTTTTCTTCAGCAGCTATTTGTTGATCTCCCATTCTAGTTCCTCCTGCTACTTAGTGTGGTATCTTCCACAGATGATAAATGGTGAATTTGGAATCCCTAATGAATAGTTGGCTGGTATGAAAAACAATAGATCGGACATCAGGTCAAAATTATAATCCCCGTTCACATCATCGTAGAGAAAATAGACGCATTGTTTAGGATCGCGAAAGTCTTTGTGTTCAAGGTAACACCTAGCAGTCTTGTACTGGTTATTCTTATCTCGAGGATTTGTTACTGAACCAAATACTTTCTCAAAGTTTTTCTTCAGGTCATCAAATGGAGCAACTTTCCTGCCAGAGATCGTAAGAATATCACTCTTTACAAATTTTGCAGTCTCACCCTGCAGCGTTTCGCAATCATCATAAGAGTATGATTGGATGGTATATGATTTTACAGCCCGCTCCGCGACCGCGGGCATTATGCCTGTGACCATTGCTGCTCCCGCTGCCAGTACGATTGACAATAATGATGATGATTGTTTTGATGTTTTCATTCTAATAATTAGTCTTTGGAGGATCGTTCTGGGAACCTCCATTGACGTTCGGGTCAGCCAGTGGAGAGCCATGTCGATGCCATCCACATAAAGGGGTAGGTCCTAAGGTCGTCACTAGCGCATCTACAAAGGATACCGGATGTATGTGTCCATCTTTCACTTTGTAGTGTTTTCCAGCTTCATATCCCAATTCTGGCAGCCCTCCATCGTTGAACTTGAAGCTAAGGAGTTTTCTCTCATTATCTTTTAACCTTCTCGAGGATTTTGTGTTCAGTCTGAGCTCCTCGCATCTTCCATGAGATTCTTCGTAGTCGTTAACCCGCAGCGGGGAGCCAAGAGCCAGACAGGATACAATTTGTGCACTACCTTTTGAGATTTCAGATGCTCGAGGGAGTAGTTCATATCTATAGCGTTCTTCCCAGGAATCTTTCCCGGGCTGCTTCAACTTCACGACTGAGTAAAGGACGCTTGTCATATAACCTTCATAGTACCTCGAAAACTCCGCAGCGTACTGTCCATCCTTCTCAAAGCATCGCTCCAAGTGATCCGCATCTTCAAGACGCATCGCCTTGGGTCTTTTCTTCCTGACCTCAAGCATATGGGAATAGGCAAACCGCTCACCTTCAAGTCCCACAGTAAATTCTAATGCAGTGATATAATCTCTTTTTGTGAAAGGACATCTGCCTCTTATTGAACTCCCATCTACTTTCCATTTCTTGGGCAACTTAGTTCCCTTAAGTATCGAGGGATAAGCCCTCACTGCGGAATCCGCGTACAAGTTCCCTTTAGTAAATATCCTGATCAGCAATCTATATGACTGGTTAGAAGTGCAGTGACTTTCTGAAGGAAATTCGGCGTAAAGGGTTGGTTTAATGCGGATCCTTACTTTCTCCCTTTCACTTTCGGCATTCTCGTTATCATAACATACCACACTGATCCTCTTGTTGCAGAAAGGCTCTGAACAGAACTTCTTGGGAGAAAAACGGAAGGCAACTTCAGAGTGAACACCGCTGATATCCAAATCCGCATATTTCCTGCGCCCGGTCCGGGAAGTCACCTTACAACGGCGCACGGCGTAATCGTCTGATGCAACGACCTTGCAGACAGACTTGTGACGATTATCAACTGCTACGTAAGGCTTGCAAGTAACACTCTCAATTTTTGGCACCACATTGTAAAAATGGATCTTTCTCTCTCTAGTAGAGTTGGTGTTACCTATCTTGTCCCGAACCATTACATAATATTTATGGGTTCCTTCCGTGACTTTGGTCGCACCCTTACGGTCATAGATACTTAGAAACACATTTTTCTTAAAACTCTCCTTGCCTTTAGGATCAAACTTATGAAGCACTTTTCTATCCTGCATCAAGTTCACTTCGGACAGACCAGCGTTGTAACCTGTGTCTTTAACATTTATAGATAGCCAAGTTTTTGTACCATTGGTCCTGTAATTCTCTGGTTTGAGTGAAACTGATGGCGCAGGATCATAATCAATAGCAAGCAGGTTGCTCCGGCCAACATTTCCTTCTTTATCAACGACTTCAGCCAGATACTTATGTGATCCTTGTTTCACTTTATTACATTTCCCTTTCTTACCCAAGCAAAATTCTAAACTTACCTTAAATGTATCTCCCAGTTGCCCTTCTTTCTCAAAGATACGCTTTTCTCCATCGTAGAGAATGATCTTCTCTAATCCAGAATTATAACCCTCATCTACCGCTTCCAGTTCGATCTTCCTTCTTGTGAAGTCGGAGTCCTGATGAGTATCGGTAAGCTTGACAATTGGAATCTTATCCACAAAGAAATTCAACACTAAGGGGGGGCTTGTGGTTGAATTTCCCGCTTTGTCAATCACCTCTAGTACATAGGTATGTGAATCTTTCTTACCGGTGTATCCTTTTTTCACAGGGAAATCTTTCTTAAATTCACTGCCCAGTCTTCCCCCTCCTTCAAAGATAGGTTTACCGTCTTCTTTTAAGATAATTCTCTCTATTCCGGGGTTAAGTCCGTCATCCTGTGCCGACATTTTAATTGTAGTCGAACCAGAGAGACTGGCCCCTTTGCTGCTCTCCAACTTAACTTCACCAGGAGGCTTGTCAAAATAATCATAAATTGCGTTTGGTATAGCATAAGCAGCACCCAACAGACCTAATCCAAATACTACTTTGCCCAACCAGCTCGAACTTTTTTTCTTTGCTGGCTTCTTGGTCGGAACAGTCTTCCGCTTAGGGGTAGCTTTTCTTGGAGCTGGGACCTTTTTCTTTGTTTTTCCGGTGACAGGAGCAGCAGCGGTCACTTTCTTCTTTTTGCTAGTGGGGTACAATGCACTTGCATCAAACAGCATCCTTTCGTATTCCTTTTCCTCATCTTCCAGACTAAACACAGCATCATCAGTGAGGAATGTACCAAACACGCTTTCATAATTGGGCTGTCCAAAATCCTGCCCCAGAAAAGTGTCATATGGCTCAAATTCCAACACTGGACCTGTTACCTCGGGGACGAACAGATCCAGCTGCTCTTGTACTGAAGATATCTCACCCAGAAGCTCGGCCGCTGTCTTGTATCTAGAACCTTTATCTGGTGATGTTCCTTTCGCGACAATATCTGATAACAACTCTGCCCTCTCCATATCCCATCCATCAGCAATGTTCTTAGCTATCTCTTCTCGGCAATCTCCCTGAGCTCTCCAATACTCAGACAACTTCCCTGTCAACATCAGACAGAAAATATTGCAGAGATTGTATGTATCCAACGATGGTTCAGCCTTCTCATAAGAATCGGAATGGAGAGCTCCATGCTCATCCTTCACAAACAGGTTAGGTGCACAGTATATGGTGTTATGTAGCGGGTCATCTGCTGAAGAGCCGTAGTATGTACCAGCCACACCTTCTGGCTTGACCAAGTTGTACAACTTGAATATGTCCCGGCCTTTCGCTCTTGCCAAACCGTAATCGACCAGGACAGCTCTCTTACGACCTCCCCTTTCCAATATCATGATATTTGATGGATTTATATCCATATGGATGATCCCCTGATGTTCGTCATCATAATCATAGCTATGCATGTCATCGAGCTGTTCTGCCAGCTGTTTCGCCGAGTCTACTATCTCCTCAAGACTCAATCTCTTGATATCTTCTACCTTGACATCTTTCTTTCTCTTCTCAAATTCCTTTTCTCTCTCTTCTGGATCCTTTGGAAGTTTCTCACCAAAATCATCTTTGACATTGATGAACTCTTCCAGGCTGTTCCCATCTCCAAGATCCTCAAACATCACACAAAGCATGTCTTCGATCTCACAGTACCCACGATATGATAGATATTTGTCCCTGAGTTCACTGCTTTCACTGAGATGCTCGCACACCTTAATCTCATTCTTATTGATATCGCGGGAAGCATTTCCTGAACAGAAATCGGTATTCAGAAACGATTTCATGAAACGGTTGTAACTATCCCTGGTTATCCTGTAGCGGACGCTAAGAGAACCTCTTCCTTTCGACTCAACTATCTCTATTGCTTTTCCGTCAGTTGTTCTCAGTGTCATTTTAATTCCGAGCATACTTTGAAATTTTTGCGACCGGATACTCTCTTGCCTGAGGCCAAAGGCGTTGAAGCTTTTATGGTTAATCTCACCTCAGACTTATCTTCCGGACAAGTCCCCGTTATCCTCGAACCAGGAATACTTCGATCCAACTCCCAATTCATGTCCGGTATTTTTGGCTTAGTCAGGTAATCAAACCTGAAACCTTTCAATTCGTTCTGGATCTTTCTGTTATACTTGGCCTCAAACTCAAAAACGAATTTACCTGATTCCTCCACATGATATTTTGTCTTGGTGATATGATATTTGTAAGGTTCAAAAGTCAATTTTGTCATATCTGTTTCTTCATTACCGGAGATATCTCCAACAGATACTTCCAGTTTAGAACGACATCGTACTTCCCCACAAGCTTGTTTCGGACTAAATGCATAACTCAATATGTATGCTTGACCCTCACGGGAAATGTACTGAGATATCTCTCCTGCATCAAGCTTGAACTCTTTATCAAACCCTTTGTTTTCATACTTTCTCTTACCTGGTATCTTAACCTTCTTTTTAAAATGAGAAACTACCTTAAGTTCACTCAGTTGATTCACGCTTTTTACAAGAATACCACATTTCCTTTTCTCACTTATCCCACCACGAAACATACTGACGACCTCTTTACCTCCACACCCAAACTCAGCTATCACCAAAGGATAAATTTTCACTTCCACATTTTCTTTCTTCAAATTTCCGTTTCCGTCGGTAGCTATCGCCTCCAAATCCACTTCACATCTTCCTTCACTTGGGCATACCTGACTTGGACTGATCCAATGATTTATAATTGACTCTCCTCCATCCACCATAAAACGCTTTACCTCATCTTCTCCAATCTTTGAAACGATCTCAATCTGTCTTATTATTCCAGCAGACCCATCATCCGCTTCAAGTACGATCAGTTCCTCTTCACTTCTTGGATCAGCCAGAAGATAATCTTTCTTTCCTGCGATGTAACCAAATGAGGTGATCTTGGGCGGCCTATGGTCGTTCTTGTACAGATTATCGGAAATGGGGTACTGTTTCTTGGCGGCTGGTTGTTCTTTCTCCTTTGGTTGATCCTTGGCAGGTTTGGCAACCGCCTCTTTCTTTCCTTTCGGTTTATCTTTTGCACTTTTCCTTTCCTTGCCTTTCTCGTCACTGCCTTTCTTTCCAATGCCCGCAGGTAGATCCACGATACCGCCATCTTTGGGTGAATGGACAGAAGCTGAATATTCTTGTTTCTCTATCCTCTCTTTCTCTGATGAGATGAATTGCTCGTAATTGTCGACCGCCCAACCTCTTGCAGAATCACTGGCTGCGGTGATTCCAAATACCATCGCTACTGCCAGAGCTGTCCCACGCCTCCACCAACTTCCCTTTTTTTTTTTTGCATACTTAGACTGCAATTCCTCTGCCATCCGCTGCACTACCTGATTATCATTTTCGGATTCTGCACTTACTCGATATTGTGCAACGGAATGAGGTATTTCCATGTCAACTGCGTCCACGTAAGAACCTACGAGCTTTTTCCATGTCTTTTCGCCCGATAATCCTCTAGGGAGGCCGAATAATTCTTCTTTATAGACCATCTTTCTCCATCCATCATCCTCATCAGAATCACCAAATATCCCAATGTTGGAACCCATATCTGTTATTTGTTGCAGTGCTTCTGAAACAGTGAAATTACCCAAATTGTAATCCCTGACAAACTGACGAAATACTGCGCTGCCATTCAGAGCAGCTTCCCAATACTTCTTCTCAAATTCATTCATAACGATGACTTCTTTATCAGGAGATCCTTGCGGGTCACCAAGAAGAATATTACACAATTCTTCTGGAGTGCAATCAGGCTTGACATCATCAGTTACAAATCTGGATAGCGCTCTATAATTACCTTTTTCGTTTGCCTGCATATCCTCCAATCTAGCTTTAAGTGTTTCCGGTTTGGAAAACTGATCATATATTGCTTTTGGATAAGATACGTTGTGTCTGACATCCTCCCCAGTCAGCCATTCTAAGGCAAAAGGCTTACTGCCGCTGCAGGATGCCTGAAACTGTACCAGGATTACCTGCTCCAGCTTGTCACGCGGTGATATGCCCCCCTCAAGCGGTTCTTCCTCTGCGGGTTCCTCTTGGACAGGTTCTTCCTCAACTTCTTCCTGCGGAACATTAAGCAGGACCTGACCATACTTCTCTTTCTGCTCATTTTCAGTCATCCTGTAAAGTGGATGGCCCATAGTATCATCCTCTGCTGTCCAAAACGGTCTCAGCAGCAGGCCGCACAAATCCTTTCTGGAAATTAACTCATTTTGGTCAGCTGCCTGCGTAAGCGCTTTGTATTCATCTTTATCAAGTCCATCTAAAAACCCCATGAGCACCGCAGTACTTGACAGATGGGAGTACGCTTCTTCCACCGATCTTTCTTCATCATCGTCTATCAGAGCTTCAGCAAGGTCATTACCTCCCTGGTCCCCCTCCATAATGAGCAGGTGCAGCAGATTATTTGGGCGGAAAACTCTCATATAATCTTCCCCCACCGGTCCAACAGAGCTTGGCTTGATCTTGCTCAGACGATCCCAATCTAGATATTGTAACGAATAGGGAGTCAGCAACACTTCGCATATTCCCCTCGGTGTGAGGTTTTCATCTCTGCAACCGAACATATCACGTACTTTTGGCAAATCCTCATCTGACACTCCTTCAAGCACACTGCTCAAAGCATCGTGGGAACTAAGATATTCGAGCATCTCTTTCAAACTTTTTTTTCTTTCCTTCCGGTTTAGTATATCCAGTGCTGGATGCTTTGGTTCACCCTGTTTTATCAATGCGCTCTGTTCAACAAGAACTTTTCCTAGAAGATTCTGTGGAACAAAAACTTTTTTCTCTTTCTTCTCTTCAGGTATCTTGCGCAGTATCTGGCCATACTCTTCTTTCTGCTCTTCTTCAGACATCTGATATAGAGGATGACTTCTAACATCATCCTGAGGCGTCCAGAATGGCCTCAGCAAACCCTCACATATTTTTGGGATAGTTGGTCTGTTTTCTTTGATACCACATACTTTTGCCAGGGCGGACTTTACATCTTTATGTAAACCGTACAAGGCTGAAGATAGATTATCAGGATCTGAGAGATGAGCGTACCTGTCAGAGCCTTCCGTCATTTTCCTGCCTAAGACATTCGCCAATAGGATATTTTCTTTACTATTGTCATTCAAAATCAGGTGCAGTTGATTCTGAGGTCTGAATATTTGAACCAGTTCCGAACCCGCCTGAGGCGTATCACCCCTATCCCCTGTGATTTCCATCATGTGATTCCAATTGAGATTCTGTGGATAATAAGGGGTGAGTAAAATTTCACAGATGCCGTCCCTAGTGACATGAACATCAATGCCAAACCATTCTCTTGCACTCTCCACTTCCTCATCGGAAAATTTTTCCAACGTGCTTCGCAGATTATCAGTACTGGAGAGATATTTAACTGCATCTATCGGTCTCCCAGGGATATTCACCTCCCTGCGAAAAACATCCAGGATCGGATCCCTCTGGGATTCTTCCAATTCGTATTGGGCATGGAACAACCTCTCGAGAAGATTTTTCTGGGCAGGCACCTCCGGTTCTTTGACTTTTTTTACTTTTCCTGGCAGCTGCAGGCAAGTGATCCAAGTCCTTCTGGATAACTCAAGCTTACCCTCCAGGTCCGCGATTCTCTCTTTGTATTCTTCAAGTTTGGAATCAGCATGTCCGAAGATTGCGCCAATGTTCTGATTATGCAGTTTGCATTCTTCTTTGAAACTAAGTTCTCTTTCTGTTGTTTCACCATGAAGAAATCTTTCCATCTTCTGATTACTCTGGTAAAGGTACTGTGTGGACGTTTCACCCACTTCATTTATTCTCTTTTGTGTGCCTTCAGCATCCCCGATTATATACTGGAAAAGACCTTCTAGACTACCCAAGATTCCGGGTTGCCTCAGGTCCAGAGGTTTTTCAGCAATCCTAGATATGGATACAAGCGCTTCTTTGATAGGTGGCTTGTCCTCGGCAACCTTTGCCAGATAATCTCTATATCGAGGACTTATGTTAAAAGCCGTCAATGAGATATTACTACAGAAGCGACGGAGTTCATCCTCAAATGTATCCTCTCCTGAGAGGTATTCAGTCAAACCTTTGCGCAGCATCCAAAGCTTTTGATAGCTGTCACCAAACTGCATAGCTTCGGAGAACCTCTCCGGTAGAGGCTGCAGCGCTTCGCCCTCTTACTGGAATCTGTTGAAATCCAACCAAAGATCTTTTACACCCAACTGAAGCCGCCGGTATGACTCACCCTGCTTCTGCGCCAGGTTCTCAAAGAAGGAGCTGGCCATATCCAAGATCTTCCCACTCTCTTCCTGCAGTCCGACAGCATGATGATTAAGTATTGACTGAAGTGACCGAAGAGCAAGAGTGGTCTGGGGATGACCGGTGTTTATGTTCCCCCTGTATTCTCGTCCTTCTGCAAAACAATCCCGCATATGTTTCAGTGACTCTTCAGTCCTGCTCAAAGCAGTGAAAAACTTGTTCTTGCTCCTTCGCGACGTCACATACAGTTGTCTCCACCTTTTTGCGGCAGCCTGAAATTCCCCCAACCTTTCATCGAGTCGTATGATGCCCGTTTCAGCCACCACAATCTCTCCCTTTCTACCTTGCAGGAGTTCAGAAGCACCTCTTAGATTCATGTTGAGCGAATTGAATATTTTCTCTTCAAACCCTTCCTTGGTGTTACGAAATTCTTTAATGATCTCCAAAACAGTTGTTCTGATATCCTTAGCTCTTTGAAGATACTCATTGTCAATAGGAGCTGGCGTCACCACTGGTTCGATATTCTTTTCTTTATCTTCCTTGACATCATTCAACTGTGTAGAAAGTCGGTCCAAATCTACCAGAGCGACACGTGCTTTCCCAGCTTCCTTTTCAGCTCGTTCAGCCCGAATCTTGTTGTCCTCGGACACTCTAAACCAAGAAGCCGCTTGCCCTTTCTGTTGTTCATACGCTCTGAAGATCTGGCTGTTATTCGCTTCCAAATCTTCGATTGCGGCAATAATTAGATTTGAAATATCTTCTACAGTAATCTCTTCATCATTGCTGCTTCTTGTTTTACTCATTCTTGATCATTTTCCTTTCTGTAAAATGGACTTCTCACACCTATTTTGTCAACTGTATTACGTAAGCGCTCAAATAGGCCAGCTGCCCTATTGTCAGCCCCTGCTGCTGGTAATTCACGTTCACCAACATTAACAAATCCATCCTCACCTTCCTCTGTTTTACGTACTTTTACACTTGCTGCTTTAAGAGCCGCTCTCATCAGCTGGTGTTGAGTATCTTGCTGGTGCGATTCATAACCCTCTATTTTTATCTTATTCTCCCTAAGAACACTTTCTGCAGCCTTCATCCATCGCTCATCTTCTGTCACCATCTTCTGATATCTTTCAAGTTCTTCCTCCAGATTGTCCTCTGTCCATCTGCAATACTTACTTAGGGCTGCTTCCAACTTATCCTCAAAATCGATCAACACGATAGCAGTATCATCTGACTGTAGATCGCCGCCTTCAAGTCCATTGTCGATCTTCCGGACCAACTCTGGGAGGGTATGGTGTTTGTAAAGACGGATAATCGTGTCCCTATCCGTCTCTTCCGGCAGTTGTTGTTCTTTCCAAGGAATCTTACTCAGAAGACGTCTTTCCAGCCCTTCAACCTCTCTTATCTTTCTTTTGGGACAGATCACTACTTCCCGCAACTTGGCTAATATCTGATGGGGCAGCAATTTTGTATGAAGCAGAATCTCATGCATATCTTCTTTAGTAGCTCGACCTCTTAGACCGTCCGTGTGCAGATCGACATAGCGCAGACCGGTTTCCAACTCTTTTTCCAGATCGTACTGCCGGAAGTAGATCCTCTCATCGATCGTCCGTCCGTCCAATACTTCTTCTCCAAGATAATTAGAAGGTTTACCTTGTGCGCTCTGGTCCGGTGTCTTAATTTCGTACATGTCATTATACACAAAACAAATTTGTCCATCCCCCAGATGAGCCGTATATATCTCTTTATCAGATATCAACGCCAGATCCAATGTTGCATGCCAGCCGCTTTTCCTCCAGAGATGTTGATTTACTCCAGCTATAGCTTCTCTGATCACTGTTTCATAGCTTCTTTCCTTTCCAACCCTAAGTTCCCTCTCCATGTACCTTCGGATACTGCTTAAGGCCAGATGGCTTGATTCTGCACCGACATACCCACTACATCCATCAGATATCATGTACAATCCTAGTTCCTGGTCATTCCAATCAATGACGGAACCAATATAGGCTGCATCTTCATCTTTAGCTTTCTCTGATTTTCCTGCGATTACATCATAGTAGGCATTCATTTTGTTTCTACGATATCCAAGTCGGTTATCCTATGGGGCACTTTACATATCTGAGCTATATCATACGTTGCTTTCAATTGAGCGAGGTAGAGACCTGGGTTATTCATATCCTCAAATTTAGGATCAATCCTGACCTCAGGATCATGGTCCAGCAAAGTTGAAATCCCCATACGAATATATAGATCACCCAAAGCAAAATTCAGGAAGTCATTTTCTAATTTCATCCCACGTATGAAGTTATCTTTGCCTTCACTGCTAGCCATCCTCTGCGAAGATTGAAAGCGTATCGTTTTATGATATTGGAGGGACCATTTTCCTGAATCATCTCCAGTGAGATCGTAGACTACGATCTTTCCATCATCTACCCCAAAGAAGCAGTAATAAAGTAGATCATTCTTCTTATGCAGTAGAATAGAACTGGCTTCGGAAGGTAGATAGTGTTTCCCTTTCTGAAGCGCTCGAAGGTAATCAAAATCACCTTCGGAGGTGTCTTTCTTCTCATAATCAGCAATCATCAGATGATTATGCACCACGAACCCTCCCCTGCTGTCGGCAGCAACAGTGAATCGGTCCAACGCATCCAAAGCAGTGATCTTACCTCTCATCTCAAATAGTTTCTTCTCTCCAGGATAGGAAACAACATCTTTTCCACAGGCAGCCAAGATCTCATCACCTGGAGAAGCACTTTCAGAACTCTTCCTGGTGACAATCCGTCCCGTGGGACGATATTTTTCACTGATCAACTTCAGGTTATCAATTGTAGCATCATCAGAATACAACAGGTATCCACCGATCACTTTCCACTTGAACCTGTCAGATAAGTAAAGGGCCAGATAGACACCTCCTCCTGATTCTGTTGTTACACAACCATTAGTCAATTCTTTGTTGATCACCTTTATCTTTTCACTCTTGTCAACATTTGCCAGCAGCTGATCTAAGGTAGCCTCAGCAGTGATTGTCCAGTTCTGACCGAAAGGTTTACGAATCTGGTCTCCTGCCACTTCTGCCAATGCAGCCCTGCTCATCGCCCAAAGTCTGTCTCCCAAAGATTCAAGCATATGAGGTGTCCTCTCAATACTTTCAAGTATCAGGGTCCTGTAATATTTGCTTCCTCCTTCATCAAAAAATACTCCATTCACATCAGGGAACACATACAGACCTTTGGTATATTGCTCTTTCTCCTCTGAAGGAGCCTCAACTCCGATTACTACCTTTTTTGCCATTTTAAGTTACCTCTTAGTCAGATCTTCAACTGCTGACATTAATCTCATAATCAGCGAGTTTTTGGTGTCGGTCTTCAGAGGATCATACCCAAAATGGGAGATCCTCTTTTTAGGTGACCTGATATCAATATTTTCATGAGCAGCTTGATTTGTCTTGAGGATCAACTGGTATACGTCTTTGTCTGCCTGGCTTGGGAGCATCTTTTCAACGATCTTTATTGAAGGGTGTTTTGCCAGGTTGATACTGGTCTGGTGATAGCAGAAAAGAAGACCAGCCATGTCTCCACCCGCAAACAATGCTTCTTTGTGCTCAGCGTACGCATCATCATCCGATGAGTCCCATAATATGGTGGCCACTTTTTCGTACTTGTCCAAGGCATCAGCATAATCTCCTGCCACAAATGAGATCCTGCCCAGCCATAGGTTTGCTTCCACATCGCCCTCGACCAGATTACAGATCCCTAAGAAATAACTCTTCTTGTCAGATGTCTTCTTAGACTCATGAGCCAGATGACGGTAAAGGGAAGTAAGATTGTCCTGGATCCTTAACTTGTCTTTTTCAATCTGGGATTTCAACTCATCTGCTTTGACGAGTTTCTTAATGAACCATGCACTGTCAGTATCACTTCTAAGGCTTTTGGTATGATCTCTCTTGGTCGATTCAACTCTACTTTTGATAACGGCCTCCATCTCAACCACCTGTTCATATGCTTTCTGCAATGGCATGAGAGCATGCCGAGGGGGAACCTTGTTGTTGAGCAGACAGTTGGCAAGCAGCTCGTTGGCCCTGTAATGCTCCGGCTTGTCCGCCGTCTGTTGATCACCACTATGCCAACTATATATAAGATGCTTGCTTATCGCAGCAAAATAATAATCTCTTGCTTCATGACCAGACTCTAGGCAGATATCAGATATTTCCCTTGCCTTGGCCAGATGTTCTAATCGTTTATCTCCAGATGTCTCCTTTGCCCTCAAGGACTCTAAGTAGACTTTCCACATCGCCTTGGCTTCGCCTTCCCTCATCCCTTCGATGATCTGCAACCTTGAATCTGTATCTTTCATGCTTTTAGCCAACCCTAGACAGACCTGATCATTGTACTCCTGAGCCTGTTGATAGACTTCCTTGGGAACATCTGTGCTTTCCAGTATCTTCTTTACTTCAGTGTGAGCTTTTTGTAACCCCTCCTCATCCAGTGCGAGATGGTTGTAGGAGTCCCTGATGTAGCAATCCACCAGCAACAATCGCTGCAAGTGACCATCCTCATACCTTTCAAGAAAATTACCTGCTAACTTCATCCGCTTCTTTTTGCCTGGAGTGATATTCCAGTCTTCAACAAATCTCCGCTCATAATTATCTCTGTTCATATTGAAAAACCTCCTAAATAAAAAAACCCCACCGCCACGAGCGACGGGGCATGTCATCATAAATCAGACACTTTCCTCCTCTGGAATCTTACTATCAACAGCCGCAGGTTCTTCAGGCAATCCTGCATCCGCAACTGGATCCTCAGCCAGCATATCTTTACCAGCGTTCATCTTCAGCGAACCAGGTTTGCCTGCTGCAGGTGGAGCTGCTTTTACTTCCGGTTTTGGAGCGATCGTTCTCTTTTTTCCCTCCAGCAGCTTGATGATCCGACCTTTCTTGCTCGTGTCAGGAAATTCATACTGATTGATGTTATCAGCAACATATTGTAATGCATTTGTATACCCGGTGATGTCATAATTACCCATGGCAGCCTGTAGGTCTCGTATCCTTTGACCCAATCTATCGATATCAGCTAATGAATCTTGCACCTGCTGAGATGCCTTGTCACGCAATGTTTGGATGCCCTGTTGCATCTGCTCTGGAGCTCCTGCTTTTGTTGCCCCCTCTAAAGTCACATCATAACTATCGAGAATATCTTGCAATCCAGTATGCGCAGCCTCTTTGTCACTCTTCTCCACAACCAGATTCGCAATGCTCTGCGTTGTATCAGCAAGCAGCTCCCTTTCCCTATCAATCTTCTTGTCCAGAATACCAACTTTCTCTGATAGGATTTCACCAAAAATCTTCTTTATCTGCTTACTTTCATCCTCTTTGATCAAACTACCCGCTTTATTGACGAATGCTTGATAAGAACAATCAGAAGTTTCAAAGAAGCTCTTGAAAACTGCTTCTTGGAACATGTCTTTTTTTTCTTTCCAGGTACTTTCAAACCTGTCGACCGGACGGAGTATGACAGTGTAATAGTGGCCATCACCCTTTTTTTCCTCAACCTTGTAATAACCGTCATCCTCAACATACTCTTTCAACCGGTCTCGGATGTCGCGAAGCGAAGGCAGTATCCAGCCTTCCGAGTCGTTATAAACTTCATCCCCAAATCCAAGACCCCGAACATCTACCATCTTACTACCTAACTTCTTCATCTCTGCCTTATCCTGTAGGTAGCCTGTCCTCGAACCTCTTCTCTTCCTGTCAAGCCAACCGCAGATTGCTACCGCGGAAAGAGTATCCCTGCTCATCGTAAGTTGATCGATACATTTACCGGTTCCCAAGAAATGATTAATATAATCGAATTCATCGGCATTGATGGAAAGATCTGCAAGACTTAGCTCTTGATAGGCGTTCTTGTTACTGATCCTCCGATCACAGAGCTTTATCTCACCGTAGATCATCGCTCTTTCCAATTGAGCTTTGTTCCCTTTAACACTCTCATAATCAAATCCACAAAGTATATTTCTTGGAATAAGATCCCCATGCACTTTTCCTTTCCCATGGGAGTCTATGAGTGCACTCACCACCTGTATCATCACTTTATACCTAAAAGCTTTAGCCACCCTTGGGTCAACATCCAGCCTCTCATTGATATCCTGCCGCCAACCATACTTTTTACCACTTTCATCTTTCTTGATCTCTACTCCGGGGAAATCATTGAAGACAATATCTAAGTCCGTTCCCCAATACTCCATCAGCATTGCAGCACGTGGTTGCTTATCTTTCCCTTCTTTCCCTTCTCTCACTTCTCCTACACAATGCACAGTAACAAGATGATCAAGCGGATTTGCTTTCTGCTCGAAAGCAGCGTCTAAAAATTTATCACCATCCCTGTTCTCTTTTATTACTTTCAATGCAATATACTTCTTGATCGGCCAGGAGCCCTCACCTGGTTCTTTCCAACTGTCACCCATCGCATTCTTAAGTTCGACAGGTGGCTCAAAACGATATACCTCACCCATCAGGCCATCTCCAACAGCTTCATAACCTTCTAAAGCTATCTCATCCCCTCCTTCGGGAGTGAAATATAATTTGTCTTCAGTCATTTTATTCTCCTCCATAAACATTTATGATCCTCATTCTTCCTCTTGGCATATCCAGAGTAGTGATCGAACCATCCCCTCCCTGGAATTTTACTTCTCCTCTGTCCAATACAACCAACCTCTGACCATCATAGTGAAAATCAGAGATCTTTTCCATGGCTCCGAAGCGAGAGATCCGAACGGGAGCGGACCTGCTCGGCTCTTCCCCGCCCGTGAAATAGACTCCACCATAAGCTTTGTTAAGGAAGATCGAAAAAAGGATGCAGTCGATACCTTTGTAATAAACAGGTTGCATACGCTTGATCATAGGATTTCCAGAAGGGAATCTGCAGTACAATTCATCATTTTTATAAATCTCTCCGATGGAAGTTCCCGAAAAGATATCGTCATTCCGAGCAACCAATGATTTGATCGTCCCGGGGATAGTATATAGCTTTCTGATTCTGTCGGATCGGCCATCATATCCATATACCGTGCCACCCCTGCTTATGATGAACCGTTCCCTTGCAGCGGCCACACGCAACGTTTCCTGATTTGCACTCTCAAGAAGGAGGTAATCGCTGATCTCGTCCAGACTTATCTCAAGACGTTTGGTATGTTGAAATTCCCTCATTCCCACCCTGATCGCCCCTACACCTTTAAATGTCGCCAGCAGAAAGTTATCATCGCCAATCGATGGGGAGAATGCAATTGAGGAAGCCACCTTCACTTGTCTGCCGGACAACCTGATCTCTCTCCGCACTTCGGGCTGATCAGGATCGGTCATCTCAACTCCTGCTTCATAGCCTGCGGCAGTCAGACATCTTTCATCAAGAGAGAAGCTTGTGATCGTACTATATCTCTTACCTTGCATGATAACCCTTCCTTTTTTACCGGCAACTGATGCTTCGGCAACCTTCGTGCCATCAGTGGCAAAGTACCTTCTCTCCCTATAAGCCTTTCTTCGTTCAGGAAATCTTACATCCAACTTGAGGGCGAGCTGCTTAATCTTAGTAAATATTTCGGTGGCAACCTCATAGACCATAGTTTCCTTTTCCCTGAGTTGAGATGGCACAGAAATTTTCTCTTCCAATGGTTGGCCATTCCTGAACCCGTGAACCCCGCTCAAGTAGACCGGATTCTCATGACCTGGATTTTTAAGTAAGATGTTACACAATGGTTCTCCATCCTTTGGAAAAGAAGAAAAAACGTCTCCTTTGCTCCTGCATGAATTTATTATCAACGCAAGGATGCTCTTATCATAGTCCATCCAAACGTGATCTTCATCCTGGTATTTGTTCCAATAGATGTTGATCTCATTATTCAACTTATCAAAAGCCTGCTCCATATTGACTCTCTTTTCCAGATTGGCAAAGGTCTGTCTGCTTTTGGCTGTCAATTGCACTTCTTCACTAAGTATCGGGATCATCAGATTCTCATCATGCAGCCCCAGGACAGGAACCCAAAGTTTTTCCAGTTCCTCATCGGTAGCAGCATAACCATATTTATCGCGGATAACCTTAAGCAGGCGCATCGAGTCGACCGCCGACCATCCAACGATATTTCCGGCGATCTCTGGACAAAGAGAAGCAAGGATCATGGATGTGACTCCAGGCTCGTTCACCAGATTTATATAGCTTGGCCTGGCCTTGCATCCCGTCTCCATCAAGTCACGCAACCTCTGACCTCTTTCCAGTATCATAGGAACATAGAAAGGAAGTTCAGAAAGGATACGCTCACCAAAAGAAGATACAAATCCAAATACGTCTTTACTCTCCCTCACTGAATGAATATCTTCGATTAGCTGATACATCAAGTTCCACTCGTCCGCAAATTTGGTCTTCCCCTTGTTACACTTTCCACTTTTTTTCACATATCCACAGTATACGCGCCAATCCTTTTCCATATCGATTACTGGTTTCTTCACTGCAGCCTTCTTGTGTGCAGGAAGCAGCAGATAGTCAGCATATTCTTTCAAAGTAGGTGGTCGACCCATGTATTCACCAGATGCATCCACAATAACGTCAGATTCCGTGAAGAACCTCTCAAATTCTCCAGTGTTTTCCTGAAATCCTCCTGCTCCGTTCATGAAAGGATCTGCTCTCCCTCTTATCTCCAAAACCAATTGATCATCCTCTACTCGTCTTTCAAGATTACCTTCTTGCTCATCTGTATGGACCCTGAAGTTTAGTCCATGGCTGACTGCCAATTCCCTGATACTACTTTCGATACCTTTAACAGAAGTACCATCGGCATCGACCATATCCGCAAAACCCCTTGACTCTCTGAACCTTTCCTCTGTCTCATAAGCCCCGTTGTAAAAAACAATCCTCCCAACCTGCTCTAAGAAATCATCTGCATCATAATCGAAGAAGAGATTTCCATCCTTGTCAGGACCATATTTTCCCAAATTCTTGAAAAGATGTTCAATTACAGCTCCCTTGCCAATAATCCCTAAAGTTTTCTTCATTTCCAGTGACGCCACCCCAATAAATTTATTGTTCAAGTTCTTTTTAAAGTTTTTTGTCTTTTTTCAGTGATTCTTCCGGCGAGTACATCATGAAACATTCACCTAAGTACATCCCCCCACATTTGGTTTTATTTTTTGAGGTTTGGGAGACATATAAATCTTTCTCCTGTCATTTGGAATATTCCCACAAAAATAGGGGTAATATTTCAATTAGATGAACTATATATTCCATGCATCGACGTGAAATAGGTGACAGCAATCACATCTGGCCAACTGATCACTTCCCCTGTTCATACATATCATACACATGCTCTGCTATTGCCAATGATGCAGTCAAAGCAGGGGATTCCATCCCCACCAACTGAAAACAATTGGGATGTTTTTTATCTCGTCGAATAATGAAGTCGTAAGTGTTCTTTTCTTCTGCGATGATCCCAACATGTCCGGGTTTAAGCATCGGCTTTATTTCCGTCTTGAAACTCTTCCTCTCTTCTTCACCACCGCCGTTCACGAAAAATTGCTCCATCTTGCCAAGAAACTTTTCTATCAGCTCCTCTTCAGATATTGAGTATCTGTAGTTATCTTTCTCATTCACAGGACTCACTATCGGACCTACCCGAACAATGCTTCCGTCAGAAGTAGGTGTCAGATGAGCACCAAAGTCTTTATACGTCCTTCCCTCATGCTCAAACTGCCAGGGCATGGGGTAAATATTCCTGGAGACAGAAAACTTTCCTTTATTTACATATTCTACATATTCTCCTTTCACAGGGACTATTTCATAGTTATTCTCCGGATTTACCATGCGGGCAATTTTATCCGAATACAGACCTGCAGAATTTATCAGTGTCTTGGTCATGAATCTACAAGTATCGTCTCCAAACTGGACTTCTACGACAAAATGGTCCTTTTCTGGAATAATATTTTTTACCTCATGCTGCCTCAGTAGATGAGCTCCATGATCTTTCCCCAACCGGGCAAGAGTATCGATGTAACCAGCAGTATCCATCGTAGCGGTGGTAGGGGCATAAGCAGCAGAGTAAACCCGTAAGTTTTTTTCAAAGCCACAAATTTCCCCTGGTTCAAGCTTCCGTAGACCAGGGACGGAGGATGAATATCTGTGTAACAGCTCATCAAGAGTATTATCTTCTTCCTCAGACTGCGTTACGATCAATTTCCCTGTATCCTGCATGGATATCCCATAAGTCTGACAGAAATCTCTTAACATCCTGTTCCCTTTTTTACAGAGGACTCTTTTCAATCCTTCCTGATAAAAACCGCAATGAAGCACTTCGGAGCTCCTGCTGCTTTGCTCAGCACCTAGATACTTATTTTTCTCAAGCAGGAATACCTGATCCTCTCCCAGCTTTGAAGCAAACTCACGGGCAATAGCAAGTCCAACAACTCCCCCTCCAATAATTGTCACGGGAACTTCTTCCATCGGAAAGTTTCCGGTAATTCTACCTTATAATTTAATGTAGTAGTAGGCAATACAACGCACAGTGTAGTGGTGCACCATACAACAACAATTAAAATACAATGGTAATTAAACAAATCCTCATAATGCAACCCGACAGGTGGAGCCAACAAGTACAATTTTTCTATACGCAAGTTTTATATATTTCAAATTGTAACAGAGAGGTATACGATGAAAGAAAAAGTTCTGGCTGAACTCGGACTGTCCAAGAACGAGTCAAAGATTTACATTTCGCTGCTTGAAACCGGTGCTGCCACCATGACACGAATCGCCGAAGCCAGCGGTATCCACCGAGTGAATGTATATGATTCTATCGCTAAGCTCAAGGAAAAAGGTTTGGTCGGGCAGATAAGCCATGATGGAAAGAAACACTACCAGGCCGCTCCACCAGACGCTCTGCGCAATATTATCAAAGAGAAAGAAATCAGGCTGAATCAGATCCTTCCGCAGCTGACACTGAGCAACCAGTTGGCAAAGACAAGTCATCACGTGCAGATCTTCAGCGGTTATGATTTCATCAGGAACATGTTCTTACATTTTCTGGAGGTAAAAGAGGACATCCTGGACCTTAATGTACCGCAATTTGTAATTGACCAGATGGGAGAATATTTCCCTGAGGTAATCCACAAAAGAAGAGCCCAGCAGAAACAGACCATGTTTCACATCTATTCCAAAAGTGCTCTTGAAAGGATCAAATTTCTTAATACCCTTCCCTACACCAAAGCAAGATTCATCGATGATACGAACAACCACAATGTCACTACGACGATATGTGGGGAAGAAGTAGCGATCCAGATATACTACGAGAACGATGAACAAAAACCTCTCACCATCCTCATCAAGAACAAAGAGATCGCTGATACTTACCGCACTCACTTTTTTACCATCTGGGATATCGCCAAAAAACCATGAGCCAAACAGATGAATTTCTGGGGGGATTAGAGAAGTCTCTGGGATACGTAAGAGGATTTGTAGCCAGTAAACTGGTATTTGAGCTGTTGCAGGAAGGACTATTTGAATTGTTAAATAATAGCAACGGGGGGATTGGTGTGGAAGAGGTAGCCAGGGAAAAAAAGTACGATCCTGAACTTCTGGAAGCGGTTTTTGAGTACCTGGTCGTTGAAGACATTCTAAAAAAGGAAGATAACAATCCAACTGTCAAATATTCCACTACATCTTACGGAAAAAATCTGGAGAAGTACAAAGGCTGGTTTAATTTATTGATAGGGGGGTATGGACCGGTCTTTTCCGATATGGGAAAGATGCTTAGGGAAGGGAGAGCTTCAGTATCCAGGACAGGGAAGCATGTAGGGATAGGTAGTTGTCAGATATCATATTATGATTCTATCCCATTGACCAAAAGATTGATCGAGAAGACGAAACCGGACGCAAAAAGGTTTGTTGACTTTGGTTGTGGAAATGCTCTGTACTTATGTACTTTCTGTGAAGAGATGGACGGCATCCAGGCAGTTGGAATTGAACCAGACAGAGAATCTTATGAAGCAGGACTCCAATTAGTAGCTGAGAAAGGATTAGGTGATAGGGTCTCTTTGGTTAATTGTGATGCTCTCAGTTACGAATTTGAGGATACTCCTGATTTTGTTTTGTTCGGATTTGTGTTACATGAAGTATATGCCCAAATAGGAGAGAAAGAGTTAATCAGATTCATCGGTGATATGGGGAAAAAATTTAGCGACAGTAATCTGCTGGTCATCGAAGTGGATTATGACATCGACAACCACAGTGTCATGAAAACGCCCATGGGGATTGGCTATTACAATCCTTACTATCTACTGCATCCGTTCACCAATCAGAAGCTTCTTCCAAAAGAGAAGTGGGAGGAGATATTTTCCAGAGCGGGTTTTAGTATCGTAGAAAAAGAGATCGTCGATCCAGCAGTGGACCCCACAGGGTTAGAGATAGGATATGTTTTGAGGTATACTAAAAATCTTTAGATTTCGAACAGAAATCTAATGATTTTGGTATATACCAAAGTCCATAGAAGTTCGACTTCTATGGACTTTTAGTATACAATGAAGTAAATGAATGAAAAAAAGTAAGAGAGGATTAACTCTTGCGCAGCAAGATTCAAGCACCCAATGAACCTTCTGTCAATCCTTTCCTCTGCACGATCTGTTTCCGGATCTTATCCTGCAGTTCGCCAGGCAACCTTTCGAACATCTGATCTACAAGAGATGAGTTTCCTCTGCCAGCGGTTGATGAACGCAGGTCGTTGCTCCAACCAAAGAGTTCTCCTACCGGAAGCTTGGCGATTATCACAGTGATGTCGCCTTCCTGATTCATCTCAAGCAGTTGCCCTCTCTTGGAACTTACGATCTTGGACACTTCTCCCACATAATCATTAGGGGTCTCAATCCGGGTAATCTGCAGCGGTTCATAAAACAGCGGACCCGCCTGCATCATCGCTTTCCGGATACCTTCTCTGATAGCAGGATACATCTGGGCCGGACCTCTGTGGATGGCATCCTCGTGCAGGGTACAATCCATTAAGCTAACTTGCACGTTGATGCATGGTTCTTTTGCTAGAGGACCTGCCTTCATCACGTCTTCAAACATATCCAAGATCATCTCCATGATCTCTCCGATATGAACAATCCCTCGAGTCTTATCAAGAAGGATGTTGCCTTTACATTCTCCCTTAACCTTGTTAGCCAGTTTGGCATCCCAGTCACATTCATCCCGTAGGAAAGATATTACCTGCTCATCTTTCTTCTTATACCTGCCCGTGGGCATTTTCCCTTCCTTAAGTCCCTGCGCCACCTCGGGTTCAACAGGCTGTACTTTGAAATAAAGCTTGTTATGCTTGTTGGGAGATTTTCCTTCAGCTTCAGGACTTTCTTTTGTGATGGTCTCCCTGTAAACGACGATCGGTGGAGATGTCTTTACTTCAACTCCTTTCTCTTTGATGATCCTGTTCTCAACGACCTCTAGATGCAACTCACCCATACCATGCATCAGATGTTCACCCGTTTCCTCATTTATCTCGATGACAATGGTCGGGTCTTCCTTCTGCACCTGTCTGAGAACTTCAATCAGCTTGGGCAGGTCACTTGGCTTCTTAGCCTCGATCGCTTTTGTGACAACCGGTTCAAATATGTGTTTGATCTCTTCAAATGGTACGGCTTGTCCATCTGAAGTGACGGTCTCACCAGGTATACCTACTTTCAGACCACCGACCCCTATGATATTCCCAGCAGGGACATTGTCAACAATCTCCTTTTTTGCTCCATTATAGACGTATACCTGTTGGATTCTTCCCGGCCACTTAGCCATGTTCAGAAAGATTTCGTCTCCTTTATGTATCGTTCCAGAGAATAGCCTTCCGGCAGCAATCTCCCCAGCCTGCGGATCTACAACTACTTTGATGATTACAAAGAACAGTCTTCCACTTGCATCACATTGTATCAATGACTTTCCATCCGTGCTCTCCAGATCACCATGCCAAATCTTAGGTATCCGATACTCCTGCGCCAGAATGGGATCGGGGTGATGGATCGTGACCATATCCAATATGACCTCATGAATAGGAGCCTTCTTCGCTAGTATTTTTACCTTCTCCTTGATCTCTTCATCAGTTCCCTGATAAGAGTCGATGATATCTTTGAAAGATACCCCTTTCTTCTGCATATAAGGTAGGCTGATTCCCCAGTTATGGAAAGCTGAACCAAAAGCGACTGTTCCCTTTTCGATATTCACCTGCCACTTTTCTTTGTATTCTGGTGGGGCAACTCCCCGGATAATCTTATTGACGTCAGCAATCTGTTTGATAAACCGCTGTTGCATCTGTTCAGGGGTCAGTTGCAGCTCTTTGATCAGTCTGTCAACCTTGTTGATAAAAAGGATAGGCTTAACCCTTTCTCTCAGCGCCTGCCTTAGTACAGTCTCTGTCTGCGGCATCGCTCCTTCAGATGCGCAGATGAGGACGATCGCCCCATCTACAGCTCTCATCGCCCTTGTTACGTCTCCTCCAAAATCAACGTGTCCTGGAGTATCAATCAGATTTATCAGAAACTCTTTATCCTCAACATTGTGAACCATGGAAACCGAGGCTGAGTCTATCGTAATTCCTCTTTCTTGCTCATCTTCATGGAAATCTAGCTCGCATTTCTTACCAGCCAGCTCTTCAGACATCATGCCAGCTCCTGCCAGTAGATTGTCGGAAAAAGTCGTCTTTCCGTGATCTATATGTGCACATACCCCAATATTCCTTATCTGAGCAGGTATTTTCATCAACCTGGTTACTTTATCAACCATCTTTTCAGCCATTTTCGTTACCTCATTGTTTGATAAGAAGTGTTTTTGACGTTTTCTTTAAAAGTCTTTTGGGTAAATGGACGTATTAAGTTTCCTTGAGGAAAACATCACCTTGGCCGCTCACTCGGCATTTTCTAAAATGTTTCCTTTCACGTATAAGAAGACGTGTTTTGGGAAGGAAAATGCATCTGACCTACCTCTTACGAATGGCCTAGCTCGTTCGCCCTTGGCCCAGGCGGTGTTGTTTTCCCATCCAACTTAATACGTACGGGTAAATGGAATAAACTAAAAAAAGAACAGTAGCGGTTGAGAATGACTTAAACACCAACCCCACCAATAACCTTCATTATCTTTCCCATAATCTCCTTCCCGTGAGTACCAAAGTCTTCATTAACCATAATCTCACGCAGAAGTCCTTTCTCTTTGTAAAACTCAATAAGCGGAGCCGTCTGCTGTTCATAGACCCGCAGCCTTTCTTTAATAGATTCAGGATTGTCGTCAGCTCGTGTGTATAGTTCTCCTCCGCAAGAGTCACACACCCCTTCAACTTTTGGAGGAATGTTCTTCTTGTGGAAGATCCTTCCGCATTTCCTGCATGTCAGCCTTCCTCCCAGCCTTTCGATGATCACTTCTTCATCAGCCATGAAGTGGATAACCAGATCTATGTCAGTTATCCCTTGCAGTGCCTCTGCCTGGGCGATTGTTCGAGGGAAACCATCGAGAATAAACCCGCTTTGACAATCTTCTTCTGATAATCTCTCTTTGACCATGCCGATAGTCACTTCATCAGGTACCAATCTTCCCTGAGAGATGTATTCATCTGCCTTCTTTCCTAGTTCCGTCTGCTCTTTGATATTCTTACGGAATATGTCTCCTGTAGAGATGTGCAACAGGTTATATTCTTTTACCAATTCCTGAGTGTAGGTTCCTTTTCCTACTCCCGGACTTCCTAGAACTATTATCTTCATTGTATCATCACCTCAAAGCCAAATGTTCCATTCTTTCCATCAAATTTACTCAAACGAATGGAACAGCCTGAAATCTCTCTTTGTATAATCAAACAGCTCGTCTTTCTTGAACCAGACTTTGATCTCCCTTTCTGCTTCGTGAACTGCTCCTGCTGCATGGACAAGATTAATCATGGGACGTTTGTTGAAATCACCAAGGTCATAACTTTCTACAGAGAAATCTCCCCTGATCGTCCCCGGAGCAGCTTGTCTGGGCTCTGTATGTCCGACGATCTTCCTACCTACTTCTACAGCATGATAGCCTTCAAAGCACATCGCCAGTACAGGATGTCCAGATAACCCACTAACGTTCCACTGACGGATCCTTTTGCCGACGTCCAAAGGTCCTTCACTGACCTCTTTACCTTTCTTCTGCCAAGTCTCGATAGTCTTCTGTCCACAAAGGGTCCACATCTCATCATCATCTGCATAATGCTGCTCTACCATCTCTTTGGTGGCTACCACGAGTTTCATACCGACAATCTTCATCCCTTTCTGTTCAAATCTCTGGATGATCTCTCCCACAAGACCGCGATGGATAGCATCCTGCTTAGCCAGAATAAGAGTTCTTTCTACTTTCAAAGAATCATCTTTCATTTTTTGTCCTCTTTACCAGGTTTCTTCTCTTCAGCTTCTTTTGGTTTCTTATCCGACTCAATTTTCTTCTTCTCTGTTTTCTTGTCCTCAGTATTCTTCTTCTGTGGTTGCTCCTTCTTCTCCACCGCTGGCTGCTTCTCTTTCTTCACGTCATCTTTCTTTTCAACCGTTTTCTTCTCTTCGTCACTTTTCTTCTCGACACTCTCTTTACCATGTTCTTTCCGATAGAATTCTGTCCAGCGGACCTTCAGTGGTTTTCTCTTCAGTTTCAGTAGATTTTTCTCACACCTGTTGGTGCAGAAGTTATTTACTTTACCGGAAGCAAAAACATACATTTTCCCTGTTCCCCTTTCGATGGAAACACCACAAAAATTGCATTTTGGCATTATGATTCACCTCATCGTCTACCGCCGCGTCTTCCTCCACCAAGACGTTGCGCTTCAATCTCTGTTTCCAACAGCATCAGTATATCGCCTACCTGGACTGGTCCTTTGACATTTCTTCTGATGGCTTTATTTCTATCCCGGCCATCCTGAATCTGACACATCACCTGAGTAAGCTCTCCTCTACTGCCTGCTCTGCCAATAAGCTCTTTCACCACGGCAGGTATTCCTAGAGAAAATCTGACCTCTCCTTCCGCTCTGGAATCCAGCTCTTTCTTGCCTCTCTTAATGAACGTTTTTTTAGCCATTGCAGATCACCTACTCCTTTGCCAGAGCTTCAATCGTAGATTTGGCATCTCCTTCCTTGACAACAGCTACGGCGGCTGTGGCAACAGGAAGTCCGGCAGCTGCTCCCAGATCATCCTTCTTGGAAAGTTCTACGCAAAACACATTCTTCTCCTTGCAGAGAAGAGGCAGGTGCATCACGACTTCTTTGGGAGTAACATCAGCAGCAAAAGCAACCAGTTTAGCGTTGCCTTTCTCAATCGCTTTTGTGGCCTCATTAGCTCCTTTCTTAATTTTCCCACTAGTCCTGGCAATCTCGATTGCCTCCAATACTTTTGCTTCATCAACCATTTTATTTTGACCTCATCTTTATCACTTGTTTTTAGGCAACAATAGAAATTGTCTACCTCGTTGAATACCCAAGTCATAGGTAATATGTTGTCAGAAAGTGGGCTGTTTTATAAAAGTTGCGGCGGATTTACGACTTCTCGGTTTTTGTGATCTTAATCTCACAAGAAAAATCGGATATTACCGCTGTTTCAACAATTCCTTTTCGCCAGAATCTTAATGTTAACTTGGGCTTTCTTGACAAAAGAGCCTTTGAGAGTTTAGCATCAGAAAAAGGTTCATGTGTCCAGGGATACTGGGCGGTTTCAAGATGCAACTTGAGTTTTTCTAACATCTGGCCGACATTGATTAATTGCTTATAATTTGGCCTCCTAACTTCCCGGATTTTACCTCCACTATATCGACCTTCTCTATCAAAACGCCCGGAATGATATTCATAATCCGTTATTTCACCGTTTACCTCAAGTAGTACTTCTCCCCATTCTTCTATTGAAATATTGTTCGCTGCTTATACTTCTTCAATTTTCTTATGGATTACGTCTAAGGCTCCGTGAATTGATTGCTCTTCGCTAACTTTCCATTGAGGTGCTTTTTCCAAATTATCCCAATCCAACCGGGGTTTTTTCATGACCTATTCTAAGAATTATGTCATATATATAAATATTTGTGTCCGACCGGTGGTTTTTGACATTTTGAGAAGGAGCATATAAGCTTTTTGGTGAATTGCTATGTGGGAGTAGGAACATACGAAAACTTAAATAGAATAGCGATTCTTGAATGGGAAAATGATATCGGTTGATGAAATTGCTAGTGAAATAGAAAGAGATTTTCCTGGAGTTAATTTGTTTGATGAGGATTTTCTTGATGCTTATTCTGTTGTGAGAGAAGATCTGAGTCGTCAGAGAGATGAAGAAGAACCTGAATGGACAACTCATTATGCGGTGCGGGCAAAACTTGCTAAACCTGCTGACTTTTACTTTGCAATTGTTGATGGTGTAGTACTAATCTCTAGTAAATATGGTACGGACAACCAGTCCGAATGTAATGATCATCGGGCGGCTGTTGGAAACATTCCTGATTGTCTTGTGCCCCAGAAAAGTGTGATCGTCCCTGACTTTATTCAAAATGGGGTCTATAAGAGTAATGATTTGAGAGATATGGAAGATATCAGACAGGATCTGCTTGCTTTGGGATTTGAAGAAAATACAAATTTGATAGACCAGGCCCGTAGTACCCGTGGACCAAAGGAATTCCTGAAAAAGAATGCTAAGGGCAGAAAAGAATTATCTCCTTTTACACAATATCTAATCAGACAAAATCCAGGGATTGATCCTGTTGATGACGAGTTCGAACAAACTGTAGAGGATGCTCTTGAAGAATATGATCCAGGATTGGATGTCGATGATGTTCTGGAAGAAGTATATGACGATCTGTTAAGACCGGCTAATTTTTACTTTGCCAAAAAAGGAGAGGAAATAATCATCACCCCCAGGAGTTTGTGGGATGAAGAGCAGGTGTATGATGACAGAAATCTGGCCGTGTATGTGGCTCCTACCTTTCTTAGTAACCTGGGTAGTTCTCGTTTTGAAATTGCTGATGATAGCAGTTTTAGGAATGTTAAATCCAAACTTAAACGAATGGGTTTTGTTGAGAATAGGGGGATTGTGTAGGTGTTTCATTTTGGATGACAATCAACGATTGGTTAGGATGCCATCTCCCTGTTTTACTATATTCTAGATACTACAAAATATTAAATACCTACACACTCTACCTTAGTGTATGAATCAAAAAGAGAGGAAAATGCTTATCGAAATAGAGAATTTAGTCGATGAAACTATAAAAGAACTAGAAGGGGGATTCAGTGATTAGTTTTTTCTGGCTTCACTTAACCGATGCTTTATTCTTTGGAGGTTTCTGAATGCTTTTCTGTTCCTTTCTTCCAAATCTTTTATTGTTTTTCCAATAGTCTTTTCACTAAAGAAGACCCCCATTATTGTTCCCATGAAACCCACCACTACCGTCAAAAAGATGGTAATTGCATCAACCTGACTGTTCTGACCAAATATTAGGTAATAGAAGAATGTTGCTAAGAAAACACCGCAACTAACAAAAACAAACACTAATTGGACAAATATCAGATAACCGGACGTCTTCTGACAAACATCACGTATTTGTTTAAACATCCACTTAAAGGCAAAGAAGCAAAAGACAATTAGTAGCACAATGATAACCAAAACCATTTCACCCATTGAAAAATTTTCTAAAATCATTCAAAACATTTCAGAAAACCAAAAATATAAACATTTCTGTCTTAAGAAATATAGTTATGAGTTAGATGACGTGCTCACTCATGATGCAAGTCCTTCCAAAACAATTATAAAAACAAAAACCCTCAACAATCCATGAACAAGCCAGAGCTCGACGCCCTGATCAGAAGATTCCCAAAAGAAAGAGTTCTTTTCCACTACTTCAAAGACAAGTATGCCCTTAACCTCCTATCATATTACGTAGATGAAGGAAAGCCCATACATGAAATAAAGAATTCCAACTACCGGGGATTACTTCAGAAGCCGCTCGTCAAGGAAGTCACTTCTACGCTGCAGGATAATCTTCTTACAAAGGAAGCTCTACAATCTTACTGGCCAGTGCACCCGGAAGTGTATCTGCTAACCTTAGGCAGATGGGGAGACGATTCAAGATGGGGTCTTCTTGATAATAAACAGACTTCCCGGCCAGGTCATAATCTAGTGCTGCAGCTGAACTTCTCCAACAAGCATAATGCCCCATACGCAAAAGCCATAAGATCTTATAGTTATGACCGGCCTTTTGAATATGAAAATCATCCGATAAGCAAAATACGGAATACATTGGCCTGGGCCAGAATCAATGTCGATCAGGAAGAAGCGTTAATTGAAGAGATCCAGAGTGACTGGTTACGGCTCGCTTCTGAAGAAGAGATATCTATCGAGCAGACAGACGAATCAGGTGGGGTCGTGCAGAAGAAGTTCAGTAAAGGTATCATCCACAGAAACAGAATAAGATACTACATGGAGGAGGTTCTCAGACCGCACATGAAAATGTGGGATGAAGCGATGCTCTCAGCAACCGTCTGGTATCTGAAAGAGCAACTGAGTCTGGAAAGGATATTCTATCACACTTACGAAACAGGAAACAAGCTGAAAGGGATAGGCACCATGCCCTGGGACACTCTACCGCCTCGCTCTCTTTACAGCAAACTTCCTAAGCGGTTCTGCTTCCAGGAGACGGAAGAAGGGCCTGCCTTCCTGCATAATATGAGGATGAAGACAGGAGGAAGGAAGAAAAAACGGATCACTGACAAGAGGGGGAAGATGAGGTTTTATTTGTTGGAGGTTTGAAAGGGGATTCTATATGCTCATTCCCCCTGTTCCCTCTGTAGTGTCCTAATATTTTTTCGTTTGTTTTGTTCACTGCCATCACTACGGCAACAACAATAACACCACAGGCAGGCAGACGGCCAACTTTGCTCCTCGAGAGCACTACCGTGCCGGAAGGTCGCAAAGCTTGTCCTACTCCGCGTGGTGCTCCTACCGTCGCACGCTAACACGCTCCATCTGCGCATGTGTTATTATTGTTGCCTATACTCGGCTTATCTTCACTTAATGCGAAATAATTTCCGGACACTACAACCTCCTGTTCCCTCCACAAATTATTTAAATGGCCCAGTCTCCATGAATAGTATGGGGGGAAATACTTGGGAATCTATTGTTGAACCAGAGAAACCGATTCATTTCAGCGAACTTGAAGTAAAAGTAGCGGAAGGTGAAGAGCTGATTCTTGCATCGAGACGACCAGAGTTGTACAATAAGGTCCTTGATTATTGGAATCAGCAACAGGTCAATGCCACTTTAGCCAGAGCAGATGAACTGGCAGATGCCTTGGCGAGGAAGGATGAGAATAGAATCAGCAGGATGAGTAGACAGATCGGTGGAGTCAATCAGAAGTATCGCTTATCAAGAGCCTTTCTTGAAGGCGGCACTCTGCATCTCGCCCTCAGTGGTACGAACTATATGGATTTTATAGGAACGAACGTACAGGCGATCAACGACTCCCAGTTCAGAGAAAGATTGATGAACGCAGGTATCGATGATTATGCTGATCCCAACCATTACTTCGCAAGTCCCCTGGGAGTATGTGCAGTCGTCTATGTATTCAGCGATAGGAAAAGGGAAAAATCCAGTGTCTATGTTCCTATCGGTTGGAGAAGTGATAAAGTGATGATCTATCCCAATGTGCCGCATGTCTTTGGCGGATTTCTTGATGTTGATGGGAAAAAACTGAGTATCGATGGACATCTGCGCAAGGAGTTAAGGGAAGAGATGGGCCTTTCTGAGGAAGAGATGGGAGGTGGTTCCTTCTACGGGATCATCCGTCACAGACCGTCTCGTCACCCGGAAGCGATCGGCGGGATTCCAATCTACCTTAGTCAGGAAGAGTTAGAACAAAGTTGGAAAAAAAACGCTCCCGGGAAGTTTGAACACCGCAATATCTCATTTTACAAAGTGGAAGAACTGGCGGGTTTCCTGGAAGAGTACGGAGAAAAGATGGTCCCTTCAGGAGCAGCCGCTCTGACAAAGTTCTTGGAGTTTTTTAATGAGCTATAGAGGGATGCCGTGGCCAGTACACGAGTGTCTTTGTCCGGACAAATGAAAGTTATGTTAAAGAACGCTAAACTATTCTACCGTCACACTCTTTGCCAAATTCCTTGGTTTATCCACATCACATTCTTTCAAATCAGCAACATGATAAGCAAAAAGCTGCAGCGGAATCGCGATAACTAAAGGATACAACACTTCTTCTACCTCGGGAACATAAATAACATCATCACTTACATGCTTGATTCTCTCATCCCCTTCTGTAGCGATGACGATTACCTTACCGCTTCTTGCCTTGATCTCTTCGATGTTGCTGAAGGTCTTCTCATAGACACTGTCTCTTGGACAGATGGCTATCGTAGGCATCTCTTCTGAAACCAAGGCAATCGGTCCGTGCTTCAGCTCGCCTGCAGGATAAGCTTCCGCATGGATGTAGGAAATCTCCTTAAGTTTGAGAGCCCCTTCCAGGGCTAGGGGAAAGTTTGTATTTCTGCCGATGTAAAGAAAACTCTGATTGAGGAAGTACTTCTCTGCCATTCTCTTAATATCATTGCTAAGGGCCAACACCTCTTTAATCTTTTGCACGATATCACCCGGATTGAACTCTATCCCCACCAGTTGATAAGCGAACTGATACATCCCCACCAGTTGAGAAAGGAAAGCTTTTGTGGAAGCAACACCAATCTCAGGTCCTGCTCTTGTGTAGATGACTTTCTCAACTTCTCTGGCGATTGTTGAATCGACAACATTGATCAACCCTAGTGTCTGAGCGCCTTTCTGTTGAGCTAATCTGATTGCAGCTAGAGTGTCAGCCGTCTCGCCGCTCTGGGAGATGGCAATTACTAGATCATTTTCATTTAGCAGCGGCTCTTTGTAGCGGAACTCAGAAGCAATTTCATTGATGACTGGTATTTTAGCAATCTTCTCGACCAGATATTTTCCCACAAAACCGGCATAGCTGGCCGTGCCGCAGGCCACGATGATAATCCTACTCAGATCCATCTTTTTTGGGATGTCAAGATTCACCCTCAGGGAATCTTCAACTACCTGCGGCTGTTCAAAGATCTCTTTGAACATGAAATGTTTATAGCCTTGTTTCTGCGCCTTCTCAATATCCCATTTTATCTCCCTCACATCAAGAGACTGCTCCTGGCCATGGAAGTTGAATATCTCTACTTTCTCTCTGGTGATCTTTGTGAGTTCGAAATCATTTAGATAGACTACTTTCTTGGTATGTTCTACTATCGCAGAAACATCTGAAGCAAGGAAATTTTCATCCTCTCCAAGACCGATCACCAAAGGACTGCCGTTTCTTGCCCCCACAATCTCCTCTTTGTCATTTCTGATGACACAGAAAGCAAAGGCCCCCTGCAGCTTTTTGATGGTCTTGCGGACTGCCTCCTTAAGATCTCCGTTGCAGTTGCGGGCGATCAGATGTACGATAACTTCAGAATCTGTGTCAGAAGTGAATCGCACTCCTTCTTTGCGCAACTCTTCTTTCAGTTCCAGATAATTCTCGATAATACCGTTGTGCACTATTGAGAATCTATTGTGTCCATCGATGAAAGGATGTGCATTATAATCGGATGGACGGCCATGGGTAGACCATCTCGTATGAGCTATACCGATCGTTCCTGAAACGCTTTTCTGTTTCAGGTTCTCAACCCTTCCCTGTACCTTGTTAAGGCAAAGAGAATTATTGTTGATGGTGCATACTCCTGCAGAATCATATCCTCTGTACTCTAACCGTTCCAGTCCCTGAATAAGGATATCATTCGCCCCTTTTTTTCCGATGTAACCGATAATGCCACACATTGTGTTTCACTCTTTCCAGTGATTTACCTGTGGCAAAGACTTGGAAAAACGCTTTAATAAGTTTGTGGTTTTAGAGTAAAGAAATTGGATTTCATCTCCTGAAAAGCTGCTTTAATTGGCCGAAGATTGTTTTTCACCGCCACCCACCACCCCAACTCCCTGGCGTTACTACTGCTGGGTTACTATTTACCGAAACATTTAAATAGTAGAAGCTATATTTAGTAATAATACCGACGATTACAGATACGATGGACAACAAAGGTGATTACAAAAATGGAAGACGACAGAAGGGTATTCAGGGAGATTATGGGAGAAAGGCCGAAGAATGTCAAATATGATGACATCGCTTCAAGAAACATGATGACTTTCTACGAGTGGGAGACTGTAGTGAGAGAGGTCAATGCAATCAGGGATTACCAAAGGATGGAAAGACAGTTGGCAAAAGCAGAATTGGCAATCAACTGAGGAGGAGAAAAATGATAATTGACGGAATTGAAGATTTGATGAGAGGAAGTTCAGAAAAAAGACAGCGTTCAGGCCGGTTTTTCGTACCGGAAAGCACCGAATCATGTCCTGATGAGGACCAAGCGTGGGTGCAAGTCGGAATCGCATGCCCATTGACACGGACTGAAGGCGGCGAGACAGGACTGGGTGAAGAACGACCCGTTTACCTTGAACGACCTAAATATGGCGGCCAGAATAGATAGTCCGACACATGATTAGATCTAATCCTCCTAATCTAGGAAAACTTGTACGAAAAGCTGAAGGCTGGTCCAGGACGACTTATGCACAGCAAACCTCTGATTCTATAGAATGGGATGAACATCGCAGCTGGGTAACTTATACTGCCGAGAATGGTGGCGGTCTAAAGATTGTTTTGGAAAGGGAAACCAGAAAGATTAGAGCGATGGGTAAACCACCTGGTAAGGAGATCTATCGGGCCAGAGTCGTTTGCGGTGTGAAAGTTCTGATTGACAAAGAAGAAGAACGGCCACTTCTTTGGATAGAAGGAGATCAGTTTGAAGTACCTCCTGAATTAAGGCCGTATGGAGAATCTGTAGTAAGAAGGTTGTATGATTCTGTGCAATCTAAAGTAAGAAGCTAACTCCGCTACTCTACTCCAACCCCAAATCCTCCAATTCTTCAAAAGAGATGTCCTCCTCGAGATCCGCAGACAGTTCGTCAAGTTCTTTCAGTTCATCAAGTTCTTCAGCGACTTCGACCTCCTCGGAACTGAGTACTTCTTCCACCGCTCCATCTTCCGTTAAGCTTTCAGTATCAGTGATCTTAGCAGGACTTTTACAACCGACCATCATGGTGAATACCGCAACCACAATCAAAAATAACATTATTTTCCTCATTTTAGATGCAAAAAAGAAAAACAATAAAAAACTTTACAATCACTCACTGGTAGTTTTCTTGAGCTGCCTGTACTCCCGCATGAACTTCCGGAGCACTTCTTTGGTCCCTTCCATCTCTTCTCTAAATATACGTTGCGCTTCGCGGAATTCATTTATGGAACCTTCCCCTGCTTGTTGCCAAGCTTCATCCGCCTCCTGCTGCTTTTCCTTGACATCTTCCAATTCGCTGGCAAACTCTTCTTTCATCTTCTCCAGCTCAGAAGTATCGACTCCCTGCTCCTGCAGCTGATCGATACGCATCTGCATCCCATTCTCAAACTCGACATGCTTCTCAACCACACTCTCCAATTTTGCCCTAACCAAAGAAGCTACTATCCTTCTTTGCTCTTTACGGATGTCCTGCCAGGTTTGCTTTAGTTCTTTGATCGCCGCCTTCAAATCCTCATTAGTCGCTTCATCTTTCAGAGCTTCCACTTTTTCCCTAGCAGTAGTAAGCCTTTCCTCCAGCCCTGCAATCTTAGCCAGCGCTTCTTCTTTATCTTCTTCGCTAAGCGCCTTTGATGCTTCAACGCGATTGGTGAGTTTTTCCAACGACCTATCGATCAAAGCTTCCGTCTTGAGTAAGTGCTGCTTCACGCCTTTCTTCAAAGCCAGTCTTTTATTAGGACAATCTTCAGAATCCTCTTTGCATCCTTTCGCATCTTTCTTGAGCTGTCTTAGTTCAACACGATGCTCATGGTACGACGTTCTCGCCTCTTTATGTCGAACCTTCAGTTCATGATATCTCTCCCGGAATTTGCCTTTCAGTTCATTGATCTTTCCCTTAGCTTGATTCCGTAGCTTTTCCTTGCCTTCTTCAAGAAATTTCTTTCCTTTTTTCTTTGCTCTTTCTTTCATTTCTTGTCTCAGTTCCTGGGTTTCCGCACTAGCTTCTTCTGTGACCTCTCTGATCTGCTCTCCAACTTCCTGTCGAGCTTCCTGACGCAATTCCTTAACCTCCTCTCGGGCTCCCTGTCGCACACTTCTAATGTCTTCTTTCAACCCTCGCAGACCTTCTCTTAATGGCTCTGCAATCTCATCATCAGATCCTTCTACTACATCAGTCTCGCCTTCAGTCTCTTCAGCAAGTACCATCGGAATGACGCTCAGCACAAACACCGCCAGCAAGATCCAAGGCAGAATATTTCGCACAATCTTTGCCATTTTTTCGATCACCTCACGTGTTTTCATGTCATCCTGGTAGAAGAATTTCTTTTTAAAGATACTTTTCTGAAGCTTTGCTAGAATCTTGAAAAACGGTCTGAAACCTAAAAATTTTTGTAGATAAAGCTTTAGGAAGCTTTATGGGATGTAACAAAAATCCGCCGCTCGTCGCTATCCACGGGCTAAAGCCCATGGCTTTGCGCTCCTCGCTTAGACTGGTGGATTTTTGGAACAGTAATTTAGCGCCCTAAAGGGCGGAGCTTTTTACCCAGCTAAATTCCTGTAAAGAAGAAAAGTTTAAATAGTGTGAAAATATTATTTTAATCATGTTCGGATTTAGTCAATGGAAAAAATTCAGGAAAGAAGTAATGCATTCTAAGATTGACCTGAATGAAATTGAATTGCATCTGGTGTTAGAAGCTATCAAAATTTCGAAGGCCAAGAATAAGATCGAATTGGTGACGTACCTACAAGCAATGATCCGGGGAACTTTTGGATCACACGAATCGGCTGAATTTAAGAAGAACAGACAAGCAATGCGGTTTTGGAATACACTTCAGAAAATAATAAAGAATCTTCCTGATAATTGATCCTAACGTTGTCACCGTCTTCTTCCATTACATTTTTAAAATGTAGGAATATATCCACCGGAATGAAAAAGCTGATCCTCCCTCTGCTGATCCTTCTTACCGTATCTTTAGCAGTAGCCACCACATTGCAAGGAACCATATACAATGAGAATCTGGAAGTGGAGCAGGATGTTCTGGTTGAGATAGATACTCTTCCCCAGCAGAAGTATCTTGCCAAAGAAGGAACGTACACTTTTGAGGTGCCTCCGGGTAAATATATACTGACAGCCAGGAAAAGTTTTTCAGAGATAAATGAAGATGTAGAGATAAGAGATGGTAACGACGGAGATAAATTCATCTTTGACCTTTTCCTGTTACCTGATTTCGCAGAAGAAGATGATCTCTGGCAGGATAGTGAAGAAGAATTCTTCGTTGAAGAGACCGATGATCAAAAAGAAGGTGAATCAAATATGAAATATGATTGGTGGAGATATGCTCTTGCAGCAGTGATACTCGGATATGCTCTCTTCAGGATCGGCAAGTATTACAGGAAGTACGGTTCTGTGCGTAAATTCCGTAAAAAGATGAAAGTGGAAAACAGGAAGACGCTGGAGCAGCACAAAAGGGACCTGAAGAGGGAACCTGGTCATCTGGAGAAAGCGATTGACATCATCAAAAAACATGATGGCCGCATCACCCAGAAACAGCTGAGAAGAGAGATGCTGCATCTCTCAGAGACGAAGGTCAGTTTGATCCTTACGGAACTGGAATATCGGGGAAAGATCGAGAAGGTGAAGAAAGGACGAGGTAATGTTATTTTATGGAAAGGGGAGTAGGATATTTCGGCGGAATATTTAAATAACACGTTGTTTTAACTGATCGCATGGACAAAGACGAGTACGAAAACCAAAAAGCAGAATTCTTCAAAGTATTTGCCAGAGTCCCCGCCCCTTTGAGGGATGAGATAATTGCAGTTGTTGATGACGACACATACACATGGCATACCGCCAATGCGGAAATAGACCACGATACTGAACATGCCAAGAGAATCCTCCGGCAACTTCACAAGATGGAGGTGATTTAGCATGGTTGACTATGACGAAGATATCAAGAATTTAGTCAAGAAAAGGCTTGCAGCTATGCCTCCCGACATAAGTTTTTCTGTGGGTGATTATGGTGATTTCACCAGGGACCAACTAATTGAAGAGGTTGAAAAAAGTAGCGAAATTGGCAAAGAGATGGTTGAGATGCAGGTAAATTTCATCAGGAAGATGCCAAAACTTCTAAAACGATGATAATTATCAGAACAAGACACGATCTGGCAACAGAATACACTTATGCTTGGACTGAATCCATCATACACGAGGCAGAAAAGCGAGGTTTTAGAATCACCAAAGTGGAAGGCGTGGATGTAAATTTTGAGAATTTTAGTAAGCGGATCCATAATACAAAGCCCCGTAATACGAAAACGGTGCGCCGCTGTTTGTTCGAGAAATGAAACCAAACCCTGCTTATCGGCTGTGATAGGTGGCGCACTAAGGGATTTGTTACACCCGGTGCGTCATGTTCTTTATATAGAGCGTAGGTGCTATATAAAGGTTGCTGAGGTTTTATCATATTGGTGCGTTCTTCACTCCAAATAATTAGGATTTACAAGGAGAAAATCTTGGGGTATCTCATGACACTAGTTAACTAACAAAGTATGTTGTAACCAATTAGGGACAGAACATTATTGTCGAGTAGTTAATTGACCGAAATATTTAAATAATTGGGTTACAGTCTTATTTTTAGCTTTGTAGGAAAGAAGAAAATGATGGTAACAAGGAAGAATGCAGAAATGCACAGTTACGGATATTCATAAAGTGTTCATATTGATCACTGGCAGAAAAGAGCAGATATAAAATAGTTAAGTAGATTTTAGCAAAATATAAAATGTCAAAGATTGACGGCCTAAAGGATGTACCATACATAAGGATCGAAGATGGTAGAACGATAGTTACTGATCTTGACAATTCCTCCCTAGAAGGAATAACAGGATTGGATGTTAGTGAATTACTTGAACTTCTTGCACAGTTTCGGCATAGTAAGGAAGCAGTTATGAAACATGTTTTTGACAACTACCAGAATACAGTCGATGAAGCTAGGACAATTACCGAACTGAAATTAGCCAAGGTTAACATTGAAACGTGTATAAACTTTCTAGGCAATCTTTTTTCCATTTTTGCCTGTCCTTACACTTTTCGTAGGAGAGAGGAGTCTGAAGAAGAAATGAATGAGCATCGAAAAAGAAGAGTGCTGTTTCAAAAGGGAAGATACTTTAGAGAGATACCATTGGATGAGTCCGCTTGGAATAGAGTATTAAGTCATCCGGATTATATAAGTGTACTATATGACAAACTACTGAAAACACCATCCACTCAAATGGTGGCTGAAGAATATGTTGATCCTCATGGTGATTATGGGTATACAGAGTCTCCACTGAAAGTACTTTTTTCATATGAACTAAAACTGGCTGCCCTTGACAAAAGAGTGGCACTCCCTTACAGGATCCGTAAATACTGCAAACCCCCGTGGGATTGTATATGGAAAGATAATGGAACTCAGCATGAGAGAATCAATTGTAATATAGTCTATAGAACTAATGTTGAAAAATATGTGGATTTCTGGCAGCCAATGGTGCAGAAAAGTATAAGCACAATAAAAGAGGGAGATGAGGATGTAGTACCGTACTTAAGTTTCCTTGTTGGAGTTGGATGCGAATTAGCATCTGCATTTTGTGAAAAATATGATGAGATTTATCAATGCAAAGTAATGAGAAGCGGAGAGTTGAAGCCAAAAGATTATAGCGTATATTCAAAATTGATGAACTTAGAAGCGGACATCCTTCGTTTCCTTCACGGTGAATACATGAAAGTGGGAACTCCAGAAGACGATTGTTTCAAGGAAAATAAGAGACTAATATTATTAGATCAGATATCTAGGATTTATCGAACTAATGGGATGAAATTTATTACAAGCTGTTATTCCGATGGAGGTTTCAAAGAAAATCTTGAGTTTGTACGAGATTTTTTTAGAGAGATATACCACAGAAAGAAAGGTGACTATGAAAAAAATCGCATGTGGGATTTTCATAGGGTAGGTATTACCGGACCAGCATATTCTGATTATTATTGTGGACAACCACTGTTCTTTTTTATAGAACGCCATGGGGGATCATACTCGGTTGCTTTAGATATGAAATTACGTCCTCGTCCCTAATCATTTGCTTTAAAGGGGATGTTGTAATTATCTCAAAGCCCTTTTTCTAGGTTTATTAGATTCTTTTTCTTTATCCTGCTTTGTAAAGACATTCATGGGTTTCACCTCTTTTTATTTTCACCCACACATTGATAAGCAAAGTTGACAACAGGAAACTCACCAGTAACCTACGAGTGACCGCTGTCAAGAATTCAGCCTTTCTCGGCGCACTCACGCGATTTTAGCACCGTTTTGTATTTTTCAATGGTCATGGAAGCCGTTCTAGTTTTTACGATAACAACAAAGAAGAATTAGTTAACATAAGTTCCTGTTCTCTTCTCAAAGAAACTGTTACATTCGCTAGAGCTTGTAATAGTCTGGCTAACCTTGGAATAAAAGCGATCGAGAACGGTTGCAAAGCTTTCATCGGGTATCGAAAAAAATTCCTCATACCCCGCCGTCACATTACGACATGCAAACCAATAAATGACCTCGCAGCAAAACCAATCATGGAGTGCTCCAATGAAGTAGCCCTTGAACTACTAAAAGGAAAAACTGTGAATAATGCTATCACAAAATCTCATAATAAGAGTACAAAAGTCATGGCTGATTTGATTTATTCAGAAGATCCCTATGCTTATCCAGTATTGGCCGCATTAATTCATAATGACTCAGCATTGGGATTTGAAGGAGATCCCTCAGCAAGGATTGCATAATCCAGTCACCAGATATTGCCGTTAATCCCTTTCCGCTGCAGCTTCTCTATCTCCTTTTTCTCATGCGCCTGCAACATTCGATTTTTCTCATCATCAAAATCAGTCTTTGCTGCAGAGAATCGTAAATCATATCCCTCAAAAACTTTCTGAAAAATATATCTGACCCTTTCCATATGAAAATCGGAACTTACTATCACTAAATCCTTTACTCCATACTTGTCAATAATCGGTTTTGCCAAAAGTGCATCCTCAACTGTATCGTGGCTCTCAGCAAATTCCAGAATATCCTCTTCCAGAACACCTTCTTTGATTAAAAACTGCTTTGCATAGTAGGCATGCGGTTTATCCGTGGTATTGAAGTGATTCCCAAATCCACCAGTCACTAGAATTTTATATCCCTCACGATTCCGATATTCCTCCATTCCTTTTTTGTTTCTGCCAACCGCAATATCAGACAAATTTCCTCCGTCATCATTCGGAGATCCCAGTATGGCAATGATTCCATTCATGTAGAAGAGTAAATGCTGCGAGTATATATTTGTTGCTATGCTAACACTAGACCGGCCAAAACATTTATAAATAAGCATCATCCTCAAGTAAATAATTTAACAAGTATTACACTATGGGGGGAAAGTGAAATGGGGGAAATAACCAGAGAAGACATAGAACTACCTAATTACAGAAACAGCAATCCCGTGGGAAGTTTGGCGGGAGAGGACATGCTGCTGGGAGATGTGGCGGTTGCCAAGATATTGGCTGGATTGAACGGGCACTATCGTGGTAAGAAGAGTACAGGGAAGACGCAGTTGATGCGGGATATCTATAACGGTTTCTTTCATGGGAATAAATGGGCCTTGTGGGAGGAAGGAAGGAGTGACTTCAAACCAAAAGAGCTGTTTGAAAGCCTGAACATCTCATTGGCCAAGGGAAGCATTGAAAACATGCCAGAATGCAGGGCTGTCTATTCTGCAGATGATGGCGTGGAATACCTTATCAGATCGTACAAAGAAAACGGGGATTCTGATGGAGGGGAACTACAACTTACCTGGAAGAAGATCTCAAAGGAAGAAAAGGAAAGGATCGAAGCAGATTTCTCTATCACCACTGCCGATCTGCAGGTTTTGAGGAACGTTGATAAACGGTTCTTCTGCATCGATGAGTACAACCGATGTCCTGAGGTTGTTATGAACCTTTTCTATGGATTGATGACAGGCGAGATCAATCACGACGGTACGATCATCAAGCTCGGAAACGGATATTATTCAGGGATCGCTGCATCCAATCCGGATGATTACGAAGGTACGTTCAAGATGGACCCGGCGATGTGGGCCAGGTACCATATTGTATTGGATTTTGATGCCTATGAGATTACCGTACGCGATAGAGATGAGTTAAAGACAAAGAATCTTTCTCCCGGCGTACAGGAAGCCAGACTTAAGGATCTCACTGATGAGGTTGAAGAAATCTTTAAAGGTATCGGCAGTAAAAAACCTACATTGAAAGAAAGAGTTGTGCTGCAGTATCTGCAATCCGGCCTGAACTACTGCTCAAATCCAGACATCAGCAGCCACAGCAAAGAACAAATCAACTGGCCCCGTGCCTGTGGTGAGTGTGACAAAAGCACTAGGTTATGTGGCGTGTTGAGGGGGATCGATGAAAGGGCCGTGCGAGCCGTCTACCGATTAGCTAAAGGATTGGAAGAGGTCGTGAGGATCAAGAAAGGCCATAAGAGAAACCATGATGTTAAGATCAATCCTGTGGACAGCCTGGTTCTTGCTTATCAGTTCGTCGCCCCTTACAAAGGGATCGTCAGTCCAAAAGCAGGCAAAGAGAAATTGAACATCGAAGCGCTGGTTTTGAGGGAATTCGTAAAGACGATCAGGGATAATCTTAATGACAAATTCAAGCAGTTGGAAGATCTCGCTGCCGGTGAAAGAGTGCCTGACAAGACGCAAAGGAACCTGAATCTGTTACGGAGAGAGTTCAATGAACGCAACCGACAGAAAGAGTACGCCAATCTGGAGAATGAAGTAAGAAAACAGTTTGAAGTTGTTAAGACACTGGACCAAGACGAGATATTCGAACAGTTCACGGATGAGCTTGAAGAGAAAGAGAAGGAAGTGTTGGCAGAATTGATGGGAGAAAACATGGAAAAATATCAGGATCAGCTGATGGAAAAGATGAAATCGATTGATGCCAATGCCCACGAGCAGTTGCAGAACCTCATAAAAGCAAGCGAATGGACCGAAGAGGAGTATGGTAAAGACGTCTCTTCAACAGGAAAGCCGTATCAGCAGTTTGTAACTGAGACCAGCACCGCGGTGATGAACGTACTTGCCCAGTTCAACGACAAACATTTTGTAAAGGATCCTGCTTTCAGGGAAAAGGTGTACGCAGCCGATCCAGAACTTCGTGAGAAAATTAAGCAGCTCAGCCGTCAACGGATTCTGGAGGAGAAGAAGCCTGACGAGGAGATCACTTATCTGCCTGAAGATAGAAAGCCACACGTGAATAATGAATTGAGGAGGCGGTTGGTAGAGCGTCTGCAGGAACTCAAAAAGCAGGAGTTTGACAAGAAGAAGAAAGGCCTCTTTGCAGAAGAATGGTTTTTCCTGAGAGAGTTTTATGATGAGTTTGTAGCAGCGAAGAATGGGAAATGAATGTGCAGTGAGGCGGTGGAGCGGTGTGCAGTGAAGTAGCTGGCAGGGAGGCTACACATCCGCTACATGAAAAAAATGAGTGAAGAAAATGAACATGGGGGACGTACTATTGAGCATACGCACCGCACTCAGCAGGCTGCCCTCCAGCCCATATATATTCCCACAATAGATGAGATCGCTAGAAGCGAGAAGAATTACGGCATCTTGTTTGTAGGTAGTGGACGCTATTCGGTCCGAAAGACAGAATTAAGATATCTTGACTTTGAATCATGCAGGATCTTTTCTATGCTTTCGCTAGGTGGCAAAAATGTGATAAAAGCATTACTTTCTTATCAGGGAGAAGCATATTATAGCAAAAAATCATCCGAAGAAGAATTGGGAAAAGTTAACAGTGTCTACTCTTTGTCGCAGGACGATATATTGTGGTGTCCGGATGAAGAGACAAAAAAGCAACTGGGAAGTCTGTATGAATCCTGCTTAGTAGAGCATAGAGGGAGCATTATTATCGGCTGTTCCTCTCGCATGTATGATATAACAAATGAAGAGATTCTGGTTGACATGCCAAGAGGCTCTGATATCCTTGATCTGGCCAGCCATGAGGATGACCTTTTTGTCTTGACAAAGGATAACTTCCGATCCAGTGTCTGGAAGACAGACAAATCTTCCATGGAAGAAGTGTTGCTTTATGGAGAGCTCAACCATCATACTGCCAATCATGGGATGATCCTTCTTCCCTACGGAATATTAAGGGGTAAAAACGACCAGGATTATCCTCTATCTATTCTCAGTTGTGTTCATGGCAGATATCTGGATCTTAATGGCGAGTATGTCCGAAAATCTGAGATGCATTTTAATTATATAACGAACATAGAACTACTATATCATTCTGATGACATTGCAGAGATTATCTGCTCCGGTCATAAAAAGGGAATCTGGAAGATGAAGATCGACTTGGAAGACCGCAGGGTTGTGGAGAAAGAACCCCTACTTGAATATGGGAAGTCTCTGACAATCTCTGCCATGCAACCGATAGGAGATATCTGTCTGCACCAGAAACTTATTGAGCGAGGCAGAGACAATGAAATCAAGAGCCAACCATTCAGGACGCTGGAAAGTTGCAGCTACTTCAAACAACTCAGTAGCATACAACCGGCACGTCGGTCTGATTCACCCACCACCCCTGCTCGATCCAACCTTTTAGGTATTATCTACAGCGTCTCTGACCATTTTCTCAAGTACCTTGATATGGAAAGCAAGGCTTCATATTATCTTAATCAAAGAAAAAGGGGGGATGGACCGCTCTTCAGTATTTTTCCCCATGGGGAGGAAGTATATTTCTCCAGGGCACATCACAAATTCTCTATCCATTCGCTGCTTACAAAAATGTCCCCAGTCATCAGAGAGAGTAGACCCGAGACAATGTGTTTTCATAAAGGAAAGCTCCTTGATGCGGGAGAACATGGTATCATGGACACCCTAAGGAACAAATCGCTTCTCCCATATGAAGCTTTATTCGAGAGAAAAGTTGGTAGAATCTTTTTCCTCCAGACAGATCAGGACGGTAACCTCTTTGCCTTAGTCCAAAACCATAGTGCAAAGACCGCAATCCATGAAGTTGAAGACATCGATGGGAAATACGTATTACAAGAGGAAGTGTTCCAGTTTGAAGATAGCGGTATCTTTGATAGGTTTCATTGTATCCCGTATGGAAATTGCATGGGAAAGAATGGGAAAGAATATGATTTCACCATCCTCCGATACAAATCCCTGGATTCATTATATCTCAATGGAGATAAGATCAAACATACCGAAGGGCTCAGACGGCTGCAACCCTTCGATCTGAAGGGGAAAATTCTAGAGGCAGTGTACCTTACTGAGAACGTAGAAAGCTTCGCAAAGGTAAAGATCGATCTGGACAAAAAAGAGATCGTAGATAGGATCTCATTGGAGAAGAGGATCCCTTCTTCCCACGAAATCCAACCAGTGACCGATCAAACGCTGCACGAGAAGCTGCTCAGGAAAGGCCAGGAAGTGATGAGGTTGATGCGGGGATGAAAACTGCGAGAGACCAAGCGATTTATATCCCGACAATAGAAGATTTGGCCGCACCTGATCCCCATGGTATCCTTTATTGCTCTGTTGATTATTGCATTAAGTATCTGGACATCCAGAATAAGAAATCATACCGTATCAACAAACGGGACATTGATCCTGGTCCCATCAGGGCCATACTTGTACATGAAGGAGAAGTGTATTTTGCACGGGGGAAAAACGTCTCTACAATCTTTTCCCTGTCCGGAGGCATCATTTCTGATGTGAGGGAAGAAGGAACCTGCACCATGAGCCAGCAAAGAGGAAAAATACTTGATGCGGGAGAATATGGGATCATGGATTCTTTGAATGACATACAACTCATCTCCAGGAAGGCAATGAAGAAAAGAAACCTTGACGTCATTCTATCCATGCCGGTTGATGATGAAGGTAACCTGTTCGTTCTGGCAGGTGATGATAAAGGAGATTCCCGCCTGCTGGAAGTTAAGGAGAAGCATGGAACGTACTATCTAGCTGATGAGATCTTCAGGTATAACAATAAGCATGGGGGAATTTCCCAAGTTCACTTTCTTCCCCAAGGAAGTTTTCGGGGGGATAATGGCAGATATTATCCTTTCTCGATCCTCGGTTGTGCCGAGGGCAAATTTCTGGATCTCAATGGTAGAAAAATAATTAACACTGATGCTAATGGGAGCATTCCACAGATCTATCAGATCGCACTTCTAAAAAAGACAGGTGAAATTTTGCAGGTAGCATATTGCGGAGCGGGCAATATGGGAATTCACGTAGCAAAGATCCACCTAAATGCAAGGAGAGCGCTCGAAAACACTATTCTTGGAGGACATTCCCCATGTGGTGCCATGCAGCCGATAATGGACCACCCTTTGCACCAGAAGTTGCTGGACCGGGGGAAAGAGCAGGCTCCCGCGGAACAGCGTGCCGGGCAGCAATAGAATGGGAAAAAACAAACCATCCGACATCCATATTCCAACGGTAGAAGAAATAGCCGCACAGGAAAAGGTTTATGGGATATTGTTTCCTGACAAAAAGAAATTAATGTACATGGCTGGAGAAAAACTGTATGCTGTGGGAAGCAGTGAAACCCAAATTGAACTGGTTTTCCCTACTGCCAATGAAGTTTATTTTGAAACTGGCAGAGCGATACATGCTCTTTTTTCAGGATCGAGTTCCGAAAAGAGAATTCCTAGCATCTATGGCATACGGGAATTTCACGGCAGAATTATTGATGTTGGAATGTATGGTATCTATGACACGCTTGATAACCGACCTCTGCTTTCCGAAGAAGAATTAAACAAACAGGGAATTCACTGTGTCTACTCGCTGGAACTCGACCAATCAGGCAGACTATTTGGTGAGATCCGCTATGCGGATGACCGAGACGCCCTGGTAGAGATCAGGGAAGACTATTCGATTGGAGATGAACTCATAGATTTCTATCAGAGCAATGTAAGTCAGATAGAACTCATCCCCTGGGGGAATCTGAAAGGAGAAGACGGAAAGAACTATCCTTTCTCCACCCTGAGCTGTATCAATTCCAATTCTATATACCTGAACAGACAAAGTATTTCCATATCGTTGGCTGATGTTGGAGAATCTATCCAGTTTTTCAGGCATCCGAAGTTGGATGGCGACGAACTGGAGATAGAATATTTTGGACTGCCTTCTGAGAAAACCTGGACAGCCAGGATTGACCTGAGCAAGAGAATGATGATAGGAAAAGAAGAGTCTAAAGAAGATTGGGGGGATTTGTATTATTCCGTCCAGGTTACCAGTCTTTTACTGCATCAGAGATTGGTGGAGAAGGGGAAAATAACTAACCCGTTGGAAAATGACTAAATCACAACTAAAACCAAAACTGGACGAACTTAGAAGAGACCAGGAATTCTTCAGAGATTTCAATCTTGATGAGACCACGGGGATGACCATGGCCAATATCGATCTGCAGAGTTATGAACTGAACATCTCTTACAACCCGGACTGGCTGGACGTTGTCATGGACAAAAAAACAGAGCAGTATCTCCGGAAGAAGAACATTCCCCAAGATCAAGCCCTGGAAGTCCTCCTATCAGATACATTTATCCATGAGATTGGCCACAGGGGGACAAGAAGGTATAAAGGCTGTCCTGCTACAGCACTCAAACTGGCTGAGAAGTTCATCACTCCAATCCAGGAGGTTACAGGTTGGCAGGATAAGGGAAAGTTGCATAAATTCACTAACAGCCTAATTGATGACATCAACAATACCATTATTAAGAGAGTGAACAGTCAAGAGGGAATTACCGACCTGGCTGGACTTTACCTATTTTTCAAGGAGCAGGGCAAGTTGATGGAGAGAGAGGGGGGTGGCCAATTCCATAAGCTGTTTGAATCGCACGTAAGATTGAACCTCTACCTCAATGGAGACAAGCACGACCATCGATTGGTAAGAGAGTATCTTACTTATGATGAAGAGGTGAATGTCGCTATCAAGAACTTCCTACACAAGACAGGCATCTCAGAAATGAAAAGGGGACTTGAACTGGGAGAGCATACAGTGTTTGTGAAAGACAAGGAAAGGATCCGAGAGTATCTGATGGACGAAGATAACTGGGAGAACATCGCTAAGATCTATGCTGAAGAGTTTGCTAAATTCATGGATGAGCCACCAATAGAAAGGCTGTTTGGAGCTGGCGGTTGTTTGGGGGAAGATGACGAGTGCCCTGGTGGGGGTAGCAGTGGGGCTGAGGGCAGTGGAGCGGCATCCGGTGAGGAAGAAGGAACTGGCTCCTCTGAAAAAGGTGATTCTGGAAATGACAACCGACCTGGAGGAAATGGAATGCAAGAGAGTGGGCAAGAAACTGGCCAGGAAGAAGGAGGTAAATTCCCTTCTGGCGATGGTTTTGGCGATGAACTGAATACTCTCATCATGAAGAAAAAAGTTATCGCCAATGGTATCAAAGCAGGCAAAGAACCGGGATGGATGACCAATTTTGAATACCTTGAATGCCTCTATGAGATACTTGCGGAAGACAAGATCTTTGAGCTGATAGCTCCGAAGATGGAAAGCAAGATCTATCCTCTGATTGATCTGAACGAAAGAAGTTTTGATTATGAGGAAGATTCTCCCAGGGATATCATCGGCTTCCATTACGACGCAGATAACAAAGGTTTGGAGCTTACTGTAGGCAAGTACAAATATAACATCGAAGCAAAGGTGCGAAAGGAAGTATGCAACCGTCCGGATCTAGTATTTGCCATGCTGGATACTTCCAGCAGTATGCAATGGGACATGCCAAAAGGAGCACCTCTCGGAAAAGTGGTCAATCCTAGAGCTCCCAACGGGCAGCAGTGGCGGTACAACAGCAAATATCATGTCGCTTTAATCACTTACTTCATGGCTGTGCAGAGGTTTGATGAACTGAATGTCCATGAAGCTGATGCTTACTTCGCAAATTTCAGCAGTTCCACGATCCTCAGCCAGGGGTTGAAGCAATCCAAGCTGGAAGCGCTGCACCCACAGTTTGGCGGGACGCAGGTTGAGATGAAAAAAGTAAGTGAGCTTCTTGAAAAAAGAAATTCGCTGATCTTCACCATCTCCGATGGGGAGATCGGAAACTGGGGAAACCTGTTTGGAAAGATGAAAGAGATCGCTGAATACAATCCCTGTTTCCACGTGCAGATCGGAGAACACAGCGCTTACAGCAGAGGGCTGCTGGAGAAAGGACTCTTTGTCAAGCAGGTTATAGAAGAGAAAGAGTTGTATGATTTTGTGATAGATCTAACTGATACGCTTTATGGATGAATGGTCGGCGTTCAGGAGGGCAGTGAATCAGCAAATCTGGCAAGAAATTGTTTGTACGAACTAGCCAAAATAGTGATTTGCGAAAGGTTTATATATTACTTATGGTAATAGTATTATTATCGATGGTAATAAATAGATCTAGGGTCGAAATATTGAAACTATTATTAAAGGATCCTCTTATGAGGTACAGTATTAGAGAAATTTCCATGAAAACAAATGTAAACTACAGACTTACGCATCAGGAAATTATCTCTTTGCACAATCAGGGAATAATTTCTATTGAGAAAATGGGGCCGAGCAGCATCTGTTCCCTCAATATTGAGAAAGATGTGCCCTTGTACACTTACATCGAGAGTCTTAGGAAAGACAGCTTCCAGTTAAAGCACAAAAGTATCAAAGTAATTCTCCACGAACTGAGAAGGATTTCAACACAGTATTACACACTTCTTGTCTTTGGAAGTTATGCGAGTGGTAAGGAGAAAAGAAAAAGCGATCTCGACCTTCTTTTTGTGATTCCTGATCGGTTAAGTGCCGTTAAGTTCGAACGTGAGGTGAAATCTCTTTTGCACTCCCTCAGCTACAAACTCGATATCAATGTAATTACAGAAAACAGCCTCATGGAGATGAAAAATGCCACAGAACTCAATATTGTAAACGAAGTTATTAAAAATCATATAATTCTGCGAGGAGCGGAACAATACTTCCATCTGCTAGGAAAATGATTACTGACAAAGATATTGAACAGTCAAGAGGGATACTACAGCAGCTTATTCAGGAAGGTACAATAATTACAGCAGACCAGCAATTTGTTGACTTCTTCTTGACAAAGGCAGAGAGTTCTCTCGAAACTGCCCAAGCTCTCTTCAACATTTCCGAAAGGTTGGAGATGAAGAACCAATTACAGCTTTCTCAATCTTACGAAGCATATATGTGGGTAGTTAATACTGCTTATTACGCTATGTTCTATGCTGCAACTGCCCTTTTGGCAAAATTCAATCATCGTATCAAAGCGGAACAGAGCATCCATTCATTGACGTATCATGCTTTGGTGTACTACTTTCTGGATCATAATAAGAAATTGACCAAGCATGTCCTTGAACGGTATCGGGAGGCAGAGGAAGAAGCAGAGGAACTGCTGCAGATTGCAGAAAGAAAAGCCAGAGAGCATGTAGAGGTTGTGAAATTTGAATTGTCTAAAAGGAGAGAGTTCACTTATGAGATGGGAAAGATTGCTGAGAGGAATAAAGCGGAAACTTCAATCAAGAGGACAGAAGAGTTCTTAACTTTGGTAAAGGAAATCATACTGTAACAATACACAAGTAACCTATTCCATCAACCACCCAGATTATTCTTTCCCAAATCCCCCAAACTCACACAAACCAAGTCATCCAGTCTGACGTGCTTTCTGCCAACATCTTTAACCTGTTCAATGGTCAGTTGATCAAGGAAGTCAAGATGGGTGTTAATTCTTTGCATATCCCCTAACAGCCAAAATTCTAATGCTGTCTTGGCTTTGGCCATGGTCGTTGAATTCTGCAAAACGTAACTTTTCTTTCGCTTCTCTATTGCGTCCAAAATGAAGTCCTCAGGTATTTTCCCTTCAGAATACTTGCTAAACTCCTCACCGATCAACTCTCTTACCCTGTTGTAGTCTTTTGCATCGCATGTAGCGTAAGCGACAAGAGAACCAGCGCACCTGTTGCTGTCGTAATAAACCCAACGGTTGTATGATATCGGCTCCTGGTTAAGAATCCTCTCAGACACTGATCTGGACAAAGATGATCCCAGCACAGTCAAAGGATATGAATCCTCACCACCCCAGGCTGGAACGAGTCTTCCCATCATAAGGTGCACATTGTCCAGCTCTTTTGGAATCACTATCTCTTTGGCTTCATTAGGCGGAAGAACAACCTTAGACACTTCATGGGATGGGCCATTGCTTTCCATTCCAAAGTATTTCTGAACCATTTCCTCAACTTCTTTGTAAGGCAGTGAACCAACTACAAATATATTGGTATTGGCAGGAGTGAACATCTCTTTGTAAAATTGCGCCACCTCACACGGATCAAAAGATTCCACAACTTCCGCAAAGCCGATGATCGGTCGTGCTAGGTCACATCCTGCAAATTGATTTTGGGTATAACTGTCCCACAGGCAGCTATAAGGGTCATCTGCTCTGTCTCTTATCTCACTCAGGACAATCTTCTTTTCTTTCTCGATTTCCTGCTCCTCCATCCTGGCATCATACAGAACGTCAGAAAGCAATTCCAATGCAGATTCAAAATCTTCCCGGACGACCCGCATACCAAGAGGAATATTTCCCTGCGTGGTGTGGCAGTACCATTGCCCGCCTAAAAGTCCAAATTCATTATAGATGACATCCCTTGAACCTCTTTTGGACGTACCTTTGAAGATCATATGCTCAACCAAATGTGAGATTCCAGCGTTCTCATCCGTTTCATAGAGTGAGCCCGCATTGATGTTGGCGATTACTGAAATATCATCAGACGGCGATTCTATGTAAAAAAGAGTGGCTCCGTTTTCAAACGTTTTCTCTTTAATTTGATATTTTATTGTCATTAGTATCCCTCGTTTTATTACAAAGACAGCCAGTATTTAAAACTTTTGCTACTAACAAGTAAAACTGTGGCAAAAGATTTAAATAAGAAAACCACTCCGTGCAATAAAAGGGGGATTCTGAATAGTAATTAGGAGGAAAATAAAATGGAATACGAAGAATTAGAAAAAATGGTTGGCGAAACTCCTCTAAAGGATAAAGTAGCCGCAATAGGTTCGTTGCTGCTGATGCACCGGCAAACTGATACCTTTATGCAAGAGTTTGCTTCAAGTGATGAATTCGAAGCAAAGTATGGAAACATAGAAGAAGAGACTGCTGACCTCAGTGTAAGGATAGTGAAAGATGGTATTGATTATACAGAGAAAAAACTTAAAGAAGAATTTGATAATAATGAAGTTCTGCAACAGGCTTTGGGTGAAAGAGCAGACGAAATTCGTGATGCTTACACAGGATTCGTCTCATCCTTCACCAGAGTAACGGCTGTCGGCCAAGGCTTTGCTGATTACATACGCCATAGGATCAATGATATGGATGAGGACGATCTCGAAGGTGACCAATTACCAGTTGCCGTGGGCCAGATTGCTGAGGATTACGTAGGACTGTTGGGTGGTGGTGCAGAAGTAGAAACCGCTGTAGCTGCACTTTCTGTAAAGTTTCTTGAATTGACAAGGCCTTCGTACTGGTAAATTTGTACTTTCCGCCTTTGGTGGCCTTTTTTTTAATTTTTTACTTTTCTCTCTCATAAGTAGAAGACAAATACACTATATCCCCAAATTATTTATACTTCAGAGATATTCCTTCTGTTATGGGGGCTCCCAGGGACAATTTCTATGCAAATATAAGCACGTCTAGTGGGATCACTACTGTTCTGGATCCATTTCAGATCTACCTTTCTGCCAGCAAGCAATATCCTCTGCTATCACGGCGAGAAGAGCAAGAGCTGGGGAAGGAACTTGAGCAATGCTACCATGGATTCTTTTCGTCACTTTGCATCTACAGTGAAGAGTCGACCGACCGGCCCAAGTTTGACGGACCTTCCATATTTCCCAAAAGGCTTCTTCTGAAGGAGAGATTTCCTCTTCTTTACGACAATGGCCTTACCACTAGCCTGGGTTTTCTGTATTGGGAAGTGAAATCTCTCTTTGACGACGGAAGAATTGATGAGAAAACCTATCAACAGTTCTTTGAGTGGGGACAGAATATTGATACTTGTGAATTTTTCACACCAGAACAATGTCGTGAACATCAGAAGTATAATACTTTGTTTGAATTGCTTCACTACAAGATTCCCAGGAGTGCTCTTCGTACCGCTGGAACCAACCTGCACAAGCACATGCAAAAAACAAATCAATCTTCAGGAGTAGAAAGGTTGCTGCGTCTCTGCGTCCACCACGAAAAGCAGCTGGTGAACAGGCTTACCTGCTCAAACGTAAGGATGGTGGCTAAGATCGCCCTGGATTATCATAGGACTCACCAAACATATATCCGCGGACTGGACTTGCTTGATCTGGTGCAGCACGGGAACCTGGGACTGATGAGAGCCATCGAGAAATTCGAGTATCGTCGTGGCTATCGCTTTGCATCCTATGCTTACAGGATTATTAGCCAGGAGATCCAGAGGGGCATAATGAGGGAAGCGAGAACCGTACGGTTGCCAGGCGCTTTCCAGAGGAAGTATAGGACATATATGGAGGCACGCCTCAAGTTGGAACACGAACTGGTACGGGATCCTACCCTACAGGAATTAGCAGAAGAGATGCAAATGGATGTTCCTGCTTTAATGAAGTTCCTGCAGATGCCCTCCAAGCAGAATCCCATGGAAAAACCTACAGGAGAATGTGGAAAAGTAGTCGCAGATTATATCCCCGATCCTCAAGGCAGTCCTGAAGAACTGACTGAGCAAGTGAGATTAGCTGATAGATTTGATACACTTTTCTACGAGCGGTTAACTCCAAAGGAAGAGAAAGTACTGCGCATGCGTTATGGGGTGGGAGAAGAAAGCGACCACACACTGCAGGAAGTGGGTGACCATTTCTCAGTGACCAGGCAGGCGATTAACCTTGTGGAGAAAAGTGCAATGAGGAAGTTGAAAGAAATAGTGGTAAGTGGTAAGTGGTAAGTTTAAGATGCAGATATCGCAGCCACAACTTACCACTAAGGACGTAGTCCCGCTACCACTTTACAACTTAACACTATATACAACATATCCCTCACCTTTTTATACATCAAGAATATACTTTCTGGGATGGGGGAGATACCTAGTTCTGAAGAAGTATTGTATTCGGAGGCATTAGTAGCCGGTAATAAGAACCGTGTCAAGAGGTTGAACACTCTTGGTGTATACATGAATGAAGCAGGTAAATTTCCTTTGCTCGGTGGGGAGGAAGAGAAAAAGTTGGCTCAGAAGATTGAGTTCTGTTACCATGGTCTGCTTTCCATGCTCTGTGAGTATCAAGGTTATGATGATGATGGGGAGACAACCAATGGCTACCATCTTCTGCGTAACCAATACTACAAGTTGATGCGCAAGAAGTATCATGGAATTCGGGATATGTTTGATGAGTTTGGTGAAGTAGAGAAGGACATATATCTAAAAGGAGGGATATTTGATAAAGAAGCCAGGTACTGCGAACTTAATGGAGAACTTTATGATAAGCTGTTTGACCTTCTTGTCTATAGATTGCCACGTAAAGCAGTTAAGGACGCTGCCAGAACGCTCTCCAGCCATGTCAGCGATGAGTTGCGCTGGATGGAAGGTTCTCTGTTCAACAACCCTGAACGTCGCCGTTTTCTGGAGAACCTGAAGAAGGAGTTGAACCGACATCTGAGATTGGAGAAGAGATTTTCTCACAAGTTTGTACAATCAAATCTCCGTTTAGCGATCAAGATAGCTGGCAACCATTACCGGACCTATAAAGTTTACATGCACTCTCTTGATTTCAGTGACCTGGTCCAATACGCAAATGAAGGTCTGCTCACAGCGGTAGACCGGTTTGATTACCGCAGGGGGAACAGGTTTTCTACTTATGGCTCTTACTGGATCAGGCAAGCTGTAGGTAGAGGAGTTGCCGACCACGCCAGGACTGTCCGTTTTCCAGTCCATGTTATCCAGGACCTTTCAAAATTCCATGCCAGCATCAGAAGACTAACTCCTCTCCTTGAAGGCAGACCAACCCTGGAACAGATCGCTGAAGAAAGCCGACTTCCACTGGAGAAGGTCACTGAACTATCCAAGATGCACAAGTATCACGATTCTCTGAACAGGAAGGTGGGAGAGGATGGCGATGCAGAACTGCTTGATCTCATTGCTGATGAAAAGATACCTTCCCCGGAGAAAGTTACGTCGGAAGTCAAGAGAAGTGAATCTACCGGGCGATTATTGGCCGGCCTTACACCAAGGGAAGAGAAGATTCTGCGTATGCGCTTCGGAATAGGAGAACCCAGAGAACATACTTTGGAGGAAGTGGGACAGCATTTTGGTTTTACCAGGGAAAGGGCCCGGCAGATAGAAGCAAAAGCATTGAAGAAGCTGCAGAAGAAAGGCTTAGCTCTGCAGGAATTGAAAGGTTGCCGTGAAGCTGTTTGAACTACCACCGATAAGCTTAAAAAGGACGCATGAAATTTACTACTAAAATCGTCTAAATGAGTTCTATGCTTGTTTTTGCGAAACATGGAGTGATATATATGGCAGTGAAGAAAGGAGATAAGATAAAAGTTGAATATACCGGAACGCTTGATGATGGAACGGTCTTTGACAGTTCTGAAAAACATGGTCAGCCCCTGGAGTTTGAAGTTGGCAGTGGACAGATCATCAAAGGTTTTGATGAAGCAGTCGTAGGGATGAAAGAAGGTGAGGAGAAAGAGATCAAGCTTCCACCCGAGCAAGCATACGGTGATCCCAATCCACAGATGGTCCAGAAAGTGCCAAAAGACAAATTACCTAAAGAGATCGAAGCTAAGGAAGGGATGATCCTGATGATGGCCTTGCCAAATGGACAGCAGCTACCTGCACGTCTTGTTAAAGTAGAAGAGACCGAAGTGACGATCGACCTGAATCATCCTCTTGCCGGCAAGACGCTGAACTTCAAGATCAAGGTAATTGGAATCAGTTAACAAAATACCCATAAGTACTTCTATTTCTTTCTTTTTCAATTTCTCCAACCAGAGAAGTCTCTTTGTAGACCCTTCGGTAAGCTTTGACCATATCCGTGTAAATCGTAAATCCTTTACCGAAGATGGCCTTTTTCACATCTTCATTTATCGTATTTTCCATCTCATGGATGGAGGATCTTGCCGACCCGCAGGATCTTTCTCCGTTTTCCTGAAGAACAGCTTCTATACGAGCAAGAAAACCGTATTCCGGTTCAAATTTATGCAGTTTGAAGATATCCCTATGTACTCTCTCGGCTATGGCTGCATGAGAGCGGTACAGTTTTGCCGGCGAATAGTCACACGCCCCCTCCCCGATGAGCATAGCTCCTGCATCTATTCCAATCTCAAAAGCCTGTATATAGCCAAGCTCAGTGATTCTCTGCTGCAGTCTTTGTGAAGGTCTCAACTTAGGTATGTTGATCCTTCCGTCATCATACAATGGATGACTCACCTCATGCAGTACCAGGAAAGGAAGTGATTTCTTAAGAAGATCCAGGTCGTCGTCAGATTCCAGATTGATGAACTCCATGAATTCCTTGGGAATCATCTGCTTCATCTCCAGCTTCAATTCCTGGCGCTGTTCCAGGCGGAGTACCTGCCGCAACTGCATTCCCAGACTCATTCCCATTGACATCATGCAACCTCCTCTGCTCTCTTTTCGGAATCCATGAAGAAACCTCTCCTATTATAGCGTATGGATGCATAGTTACCTTTTGCTTCCCCCACATTGATCCTTTCCGGCAGATCTACATCAAAATATTCAGCGACTTTCTTCACGATATTAGTTGCTGAGCGCCTGAGAGCAGCCTTCCGGTAGTTTATTCTTTTCGTAGCTGCTTTAGTACCTCCATCCGCATTATTCAATAACGGCCTGGATCTCCCAGATATATACGGAGCGGGATTCTTATTGAGCATCATTGGGAATTTCGTTCTTAACCGCTCATAAAAAAGGTCACCAACCCTGTCTGTCAGAGATTCCAGTGACTTGGAGTGGTCCATCGCCAGGACATCCACTATATGATCCAGCCATCTCAGGTGGATTATGCTTGTATCTGCTTCCCCAGCATAGAAATCGATCATCTTGATCCTTTGGTCCACACCCATCTTCTCAGGTTCAAGTTCCAACCGGGCGATCTGTGACTTGAACAGGTCATCCATCTCAATATGGACTGTATCCTCAATTATCTGATATTCAATATCTTCCTTCTGCAGACGCTGCACTACGTCCATCATCTTCAATCCTGTTTCTTTTGCAGCCTGTCGTAATGTTCTGTATGTCATTTCAATATACTATGATACCAATAGATGCTCATCCTCATCCCTAAAGTAATACCACTTTGCCTTCTTCATCGATTCTTTAAGCTGACCCATAAAGTCTTGTGCTGGATCAACCACCATGATAATGCTATCTGATGCAGTGTATCTAACCCAGGCATGTCCACCACGATACATCGTATTCCTGTCCACACTGACTTTCCCCCGGATATAACCTTCCTTCCCGAAGCGTTCCAGCAGGAAACCGCCAAATACAGCCTGATGGCGACAGACCCCTACTCCTTCTGCCAGATAGAGATCCAGGGAAATTTTCCCATCATTCTCAACATCATATCTTCCCATTATCTCTGTGACCGCACCTTTGTCGTACTGTAACTTCTCCCTGACAAAATCTTTTACTGTCGGAAGGATGATACTCCTGTCAACCAGCCCATCCTTTGGATCGACTGTCCTTTGCAAGGCTTCCTCAAAGCACAGCAGCAGTTGAGGCGATTTTGTTGAATCTACCACGATCGCTTCCCTTTGATGTGCCCCCAGATAGACACCTCCATCGATAGGAGAATCTCTTGTGATGATAGGCCTGTCGGCATATTTCCCATCTACTATCTCGTATTCCAGACGTTTTTTCAAATATTGTGTACGGTCCCAAGCCATCAATTATTCTGAGGTAAGCAAGTTTATAAAAGTTTTGGTGGTTGTGAGTGGAGAGTGGTTATTAGGTGGGAGTTGAGTCATCCAATGCACTCCCTACGGCACTGTCCAGAATGGAGATAAATCGTATACTGGACAGCGCCCTCCTGCAAAAACTATATAAATGAATATTCATTTCCTTTACCATGGCAAAACCAAAATTCGAATTCAAAGATCAGTACGTCAGCCATGTTACCGGACTGGTTGCAGTTGAAAACAAAGAGATAGGAGAACTTCTTGCTGCTTTGGAAGATTTGAAGAAGGAAAGGAAGAGCACAAAGAAGGACCTAAGAAAGATAATACATATCTGGAAATATCTCTCCCGGACAGAAATCTATGTGGACAGAGATATGAGATATATTGTTGGAGAACTGAACGTGCATGGTACGGGTCCAGACTACAGTTTCTTTGCACATTATTCTCCCAAAGGATTCCTGGAAAAAGTTACTGACCTGGATTCGAAATTAGAAAAGTACAGGAAAATACTGCTAACTGCCTTAAGTAGAGGACTTGCTGGCCTGGGAATGGGAGAAGTTGGTCAAGAGTTGAGTGAGATCCGGAAGATTGAATTAGATCTGGAGAAGCATGCAAAAGATGCAGACCGGAAGAAAGTCTTCCGGCTTATTACCAATCTGGAAAGAGTACTGAGCGATCTAAAAAAATGGACCGCAGGAGCAGAAGCAGTTCTGAAGCAGGTCAGAGATTTGATGGAAGAAGCTTCTGTTAACATTAATGTAGAGCATTTGCTGCTGGAAGGCGAAATGGATAGATGGCACCATACCCTAAAAGAAGTCGAGGCGATTGTTAAAGCGTTCCACGTAAGAGTATCTCTTGACAAGCACCAAATTGAAGCCATCCTTGATGAGAGATTTTCCCATGAACCAGTTAAAGAACTAAACAACTTCTTTGCATGGCTGCAATCACATAAGGATGAGATTGATCCGAAAGGAAACTGGCTAGAAGAGCTAATTGCAGATCTTGATGAACATCATCTGCAACGCGGTCTCGATTTTGAGTCTACTTTTGGTGACATGGTCTGAGACTGATACGGTTGTAGTTAAACGGAAGATGATCTGGCAGATAGTGAGAGTACAGCCCATGCGACGACGGGAGGTTTCTTCCGATAGAATTGCGGCTGTGATTCACAACCATTAAAAACCAGGAGTAAAGGCAACTTTTTGTATGATTATCAAACCAAAAACACTTCGCTCAAAAATCATCCATAAAGGTTGGCTGGACCTCTCCATCGATACTATTCAATACGATGGCAGTGAACCATACGACTACCATGTCGTCCGTATCAATTA